>JAFGAR010000151.1 GCA_016933575.1 Candidatus Thorarchaeota archaeon | reverse complement strand
TTCGAAACAGTTGCCCTGTATTGAATCTGACCACCAAGTGATTCATAGTTATCTACTATTGAATTTACGAACTCATAACATCCACCCTTGAATAGTCCAAGTTGACCTGCTGCTACGCATGCAAGAATCATGATTACGAACCATATAGGGCCATCAGATGAAAATAGATTTCTGACCACGGTTTTCAAAAAGGGATTTTGTAAGTGATCCTCAGCATAACTTGCAGCAGACTTCGAGTATTTCCCAGTGAAGTATTTCATGAAGCTTCTCATCTGCCACATCTCTTTGATCGAGTCAAGACGCCCTTTCAGTTCAGGAGGAGAAGCACTCATTCCAAGATCTGTTAGCAATGGAGAATCTTTCATCCAAGCTATTTCTTTGATAAGACTATGAATCTCTTGCACATCCTCTGTCGCAATATCAATTAAATCGTGTTCAAGGCGTTCGAGGTCATTGGAGAAATCAATGGACTTTGTGCCGGTTTCATCAGTGAATCGGAGATATGTCGTCATATCAGCAATATCGAAGGAACCTGTGGCACCAATCTCACTATAAGTATCGTAGATGGTTGTTCCAGGTCTGTGACATATTAGAAAATGAATGCCACCATCAATCAAGTATTCGCCTCGCTTCCAGACAGCGGCTACACCACCGGGTTTTGAATGATGTTCGAAGATTTTGCTCTCATACCCATTCATCTGAGCATAACAGCCAGTAGCAAGCCCAGCAAGTCCAGCACCAATAATGATGATTGTTCGTTTATTCAATATAGATTATTCCTCCAATTCATCCTGTAATGATTCAAGAAGTTGCGATATGGCAAGATTCCAAGTTTGGGCCATACTTATCTGATAGGTCGTCGCCCTTTCTAAATCAGAGTCAGCCTTGATGTTTTTGTCAGAGAGGGACTCCATCTTTTTGATAAACTCTTGATTCATATTCATCAGATGATAGAGCATAGAGGCGACAAGATTTGATGATGAGACTAAACGATATCTGAAGCCAGTCTTTCTCGATCCTGCACGTTCAATCACACCATAGGTTTCCAAGAGTTTGAGAGCGCGATTTACTGAAGAAACAGATGTAGGATATTTAGAAGCAGGAAATATCTCACCTAACCTCTTTGATATTCCTCGTTGTGACCATTCGACAGGTTCTAGCAGTAGAAGGCCTTCAATCCAACCACAATACTCTGGATAGCCATATTGCTCATAGCTCTCTCCAATGATTCTTAAAAAATCTCTACGAAGACGAGTGTAAGACAACAACAACTCCTCGGCTCTATCATATCGCTAATGAATTTAAGTATTTCAGTATTCTGAAATTATGAAATCCATTCCAAGAAAACGAGAAGTAGTCCTAGTACGGAGTCAGTAATGATGAGCAGAGTAAGGAATCTACTATCGAAGGTTCGCCTTTTTGGACTCCATCAATTGGGTGATTTCGTTTCGGATTGATCTAGCTACAACAAAAGCCATCTCAATTTTTTCGGGAGTTTCAGGGCGAGAGCCAGTTATCAGCAATGAATCATTTAGAATCTTCTCAGCATCCATCTGAATATCAGATATCTTTGCTTGGATAATTTGGTGCTCAGGCTCAGTCAGTCTTCCTTTCACTTCATTTGCAGTATTTTTAATCTGATTAGCTGTAGCAAGAATTCGCTTCTTCTTCTCAGACATGGAATCCCACTCTGTCAAAGCAAGAGGAACTTCAGAATGAAGTTTCTTCTCCTGATTTGTAATCGATGAGATTGCCTCTTCAAAGGCAGGACCAAGTATTGCTAGGGCATAGTCCTTTTTCGCCTGTAATTTAGATTCTGCAACTGTTTGTACCAGAGCATCATCACCCAGTAACGCATCGATTTGGTCGACGATATCATTAATCACTGTGATGCGGGCTTTGGCAATCTCGAGTTTTCCACTCTCAACTTCAGATCGGCTTTCTTTCAAAGAATCGGTTAGACCATCGATTACTCTGAGGAGAGGTTCAGGTTCAAATTCAGACTCTTGAACTGAAGCACGAAGGAAGCTGACACGACTATCAGTGACATCCGAATCTTGCAAGAGTTTGTCACTCTCCTTGTAGTCTTTGAGTGTTATCACTGTAGGCCCAGCTTGGAGGCTATATTCAGTCTTTAGCTTGTCTTCATATGACCCCCGAGCCAAAATAGAATAGTCTCTACTTCCGCCAAGAGCTTCTGCAGCACGTATTAGTACAGCGATCTCAAGTGTTTCACCAGCGGGTAGAGAATGAACTACCTTCGTCTTTTCTCCAGACACCAGATTTAGACCTTCATCAAGATGCCATTCAATCTTCAGATTGATAGCAGCTCCATCTCCAGAGTTCTTTATTGATAGGCGCACTGAGAAGTCTTCGGTAAAGGTCAGATCCTTCGGTATTGAAAGATGAGATGATATCTTGGGAACCTTTAGTTTCCCTCGTAATATCTCACGTACCATATCGAGACCGCGGTCAACATATTTTGAAAACTCAGGACTTCCAGAACTCGCAAGCGCGGACTTCAACTCAGTAACTGCTGCATTCTCAGCACTAGCAAATGACTCAAGATTCACTGATTGCACAGCAGATTCTAACATCTGAGGTATTTGACTTAGTCGAACAATGGCAGGAAGTCGTATCTTTGACCCATTCTCAGCGGAAAATCCACGAGCCTTGTAGAATGCTTCTGCCTCTTTTCCAATCATAATGTATATCATACAAGCAGTCATTGCAAGAGCAGTGCCTTTACTTGTTTCAGCGTCTTCACCCCACATGAGATGTTCAGATGATGCTGCAAAGAGATCATCAGCACCTCCTTGAAATGCTTGGATAGCTCTTGTAGAATCGCCAAGCTCAGAAAATACTTCACCAGCGTCGCACATGTTTAATGCTGCTTTCTTGTAACTCTTAGCTGCACGATACTCATTGGCGGATTGTAGAAATGCATGAGCTGCAGCATTATACTCACGTTCCATTCCAGCAATATCACCAGCTTGTTCTGCACGTATTGCAGCTTGAATATGCATCTTACCCGCAGATTGACGAGTAGTATCCTTCTGCGATTCTTCAATCCATTGCCTAGCTCTCTCGTCCGACATCGTTTCCTACCTTCTTGCTTAAATTATGGATTCCTAAGGCTCCGTTCATTTAGTCATTTCGGAGCCAGATTTGTCCATGAGTAAGTACATGAAAAAAAATGTACTAGTAAACTTCACGTGGGGAATGTCTCAGACGATCTGGAAGCCCGCCGCCATGTCCTTCTACGACTAGTTCATAGCCACGACCAACACGGCCCTGCTTGGTTGTCTGAAAACCCACTTTCTCAATACCACGAGCGTTTCTTTCAGCTGCTCTTCGTTCAATCATACTTGCACCTGTGGGAATGATAAGAATCAGTTTCTTCTGAGAATCATCCACCGTAAGGGAGATTGGAGTGCTAGGTTGACCAGAACACTCGTGGAATTGGCTATTACGATATTCTAGCATTATCTTCATCTAGACTATACACCATCCAGTAGTCAGTTCTACAAAGAAATCAAGCTTGGTCACATATTAGCATTTGCTAGACGAAGCAATTTCTTAATTCTCTTCGAATTTGATGAATAGAAAAGAAAGAGAGAAAAGCTCAGGGTCACAGAGACCCTAGAGCTTCGAAAATAGGTTAGATTCGTATAGAATCAGTCTGGTGGTGGGGGCGGCGGAGGTGTATCATCCAGTTTTGTATCAACTGGTCGTAATACAGAATCGCGCTTCTTCTTTGTAAAGAGGAAACCCATGATGATAAATAACAATCCGACGACTGCTACGATTGCACCAATATAGACAGTATAGCCTGGTACGAAGTCATATGCTGGATCATAACCAGGAAGTAATGCCAATACAGCACCAGCAATCACCATTAGCGCACCAAGACAGACAGGTCCTGAACGCGTGTATTCACGCCAAGTCAAGTAGCTCAATTTTTTAAGCTCCTAATCGAGACTCCACGCAGTCTCGTCTAATTGTAGGTGAAACAGCCCAAGCGATTTAAGATTATTGGGTAGCTAAGAAATAGACTCATCCAAGATTAAGAGAAGGAATTACTCAAAACTCATGCTGACTATACATCCAGTCGATGAAGTGTTCACACTAATTTTCAGACCTGTCAGTTCACTAAGTTTTGCAGCAATCATTTCATGAAATGCACAAGGATATCCCGCAGGTATCTTGGAAACATCTGGGTCAAGAGATTGACAAATTCGTAGAATTTCGCAAGTGCCAGTCTCGATTGTTGCTGTTCCAGAACCCGTCTTGGGCATTTGACTTTCGTTTGAACAGCTCTGAATCATTGCACCGAACTTTTTCACTGCTGCTGCAGGATCATCTGGATTGGAGGTTGCCCAATAGTGTATTAGCTGGTCACCAACCTTATTGAACATCACATCGATGTGACCGGCTGGAAGTGTTGCTGCATATGCAGAGAGTTCACATATCAGAGTAGCCTGTGCTTCAATCAAGCTTCTCCAAGCATGCTCTCCAATAGTTCTAGGGATCTCAGGAATAGAACCAACCCGGATGTCAGGTAGTTCAGCAGTCACTGATTTTTCAATCTTTGATGGAATAGGACTCCCTGATGCAGCAGCTGCTTGTTCACCTATTGTTGTACCATCCTCATATGTAAGATCAGGTATCTCATAGTTTGGACAGATGCCAGACTGCTGATATTGTCTAGAGAATTGCATCAATCTACCTGCCATTGTTGCTACAGCATGCCGACTCAATCCTTCCACACGAATATGTCCATATGCTACTCCAACAATATTATCAAGCATTAGATCAGGGATGGTCTTCTCAGCGATTATCTTCTTTCCACGAACAACTCGTACAGCCCACATCTCATTCATAACGCCAGCTTGAGCTCCGTAACTTGTATTGGTAATGGCAACGATCGGGGAAATTGGATAAAAATCACTCATCACTTGACCTCCAGAGGTAGAGCCCTTAGCTCCACAGTGAGATGCTACAAAAAAGGATATCGTGATTGTAATCAGAGCATATCTAGTGTTGTTTGAAGACGACATTTAGCGTAATTATCGAATAAGCATCAATGGGAAACTCGACAGAACGACCTTCAAACCCGAGTTCACCAATATCCCGTTCTAGAATGTCAACCATTGTTACTTTTGCGAGATCCCGATGAAATGTGATCTTCGTAGAACCTGAGGTGCCTTTAGGTTCGTATAGACGGATTACGAATTCATCATCATCAATAGGCCTATAGCATGAGAGCATCAAATCTAGTCCTTCAATTTTAAGGTAAGAAACTTCACTCTCAACGCCTCCGGGTGCGTTATCGAGAGGATAAGCAATTAATGGTAAGCGATGCTCAGCTGAAACTTGCCATGCATCAGCCATCTGACACTCGTGATCATGTGGGTACAGCATGTATCGAAAAGTATGTTCTCCCTTTTCTCTTGCACTTCTAGTTTCTATAATGTCATCATCTTGGCCTCGCGAGAGATAATCAACACTTCTCAGTAATGTGGCTTTCAGAATACCATCTTGAAATTCAAACTCATGAAGACCTGGAGCTGAAAAACAGATACCAAACTCAGATCCTGAACAATCTATCCAATCAAGGGCAGGAAATATCGCACCACTTTTTTCGTTCCAGCTTTCATTGCAAAGAGATGAAGTCGCCCGAGTTTCACACCCAAATTGGGCTCCTACTTGGACCTCATCTGCAAGAATCGTCAATGGAATGTTCAGACGTATTCTCTTGTCACGAGAACGATAATTGAGGGTCATTTCAATATCGAGTCTATGAATCTTATTATATACTGTGACTATTTCAGTTCTACTTGAACCTTCAAAATCACATTGTACTTTGAAGACACAACGTATAGGACCAGATTCGATATTCTTTAGTTCAGCAGGGTAACGCAATGTTGAGAGACCTGTTTTATCTCCTGCAAATTCAGGCTTAGAATACCGATAGAGGTCACCAACATCGGTTTCTAGAAGGAGATAATGAGCAGCCTTGTTAATGTACTCTGCCTGGTTCTTCTTATCATAAAGCCTAAGGAATGACCCATTGAATTCATCAAATTCCAAGATGAAATCGGAAGACTCAACCCAGTTGCGTCCATGCTTAAGAGATGTATCAAATTTAGGTTGCTTCTCTACAGAGATGATAGAATATACTCTATGACCTAGACTAGGCATATCTTTGGCAATGAATACAATCTCAATTGGTTCACTGTTTGACTCAGATACTATTTGGTAGGGAATGGAATTACCGTCAGGATCGTTGATTTCAAAGAATTTCTGAGATAGTTTTGTAGAATCTACGACAACCTTCACAATGTCTGTCCGGATCCACGAAACGGGATTATAGATTACAAATGACACCACATCAGAATCGTGTTTTACTGAAGCAGAGCAATTTCCTATAGCACCTTCAAGAATCTGCTCCGCTTGCTCGATAGCTTGTTCAAAACGCAATTTCGCAAGTTTGTAAGGTTCATTTGTGATAGTTCCCCGGATGATGTTATGATCTTGATTAAAGAGGAGAATGCGCCAGATGTTGTCTATCTCAAAAGATTTTAGACTAGCTCCAGAAAGAGACAAGTAGAGTTCACAGAGATAGAGAAGAGTCTCTAATTTTCGATTCATGAGTTTTAATTGAGGACGAGTTGACAATCCACCAGAACGCATCCCGGTGAATCTACCAGATAAAAGGGGGCCAGTTATGGTGGGCATTGTTGCTTGAACACTCTTCAGCTTGTCTGCATATTCTCCAGCTGTTGCAATCGTAATTCGCATATCTGGAAAGGTCTTATTCCATTGGTCGACAATATCATTCAGGTGAGGGAGCGGAGGAACAAGTTCCCCTCCAACAGGTAGAAACACATTCTTCGAAACTGATATCTCCCCAGTTTCTTCGACAAGACGAAGTAAACGTGAGAATGCTTCACGTGTATTCTCTGATAACCAAGCGGCACTGTCAAAACCTCTGGATAACCAAATCGCGTTTACACGGCTTCCATCAGGCCCTTTCCACACAAACTCTGAGGGGCCATCGTAAGGCATACCTCTCCAGAATACATAGGAATCAATACCACAGAGACGTAAGATCTGCGGCATCTGTGCGCAATGACCAGCTGAATCAATAGCCCAACCAACTCGTACGTTGATACCTAATTCGCCATGATTGAATTTCTTACCAAATACAAACTGTCGGGCAATGGATTCACCGTCTGGAATGATGAAATCAGGCATTACATAAGTGCCACCAACAATCTCAATCCTTCCTTCAAGGACTCGTTGATGTAAGGCATCCCAATAATTTGGAAATAACTTTTTGAAACCTTCTAGAAGTGTACTCTGATCAAGTATGAATTTGTGCTCAGCATGGACTTCCAAATAATCTAGAACACTCTTAACATTCCAAGATGCTATACTGATGTTATGTTCATAAGTCTGAATCCTTGAATTATCAAAATGCAAGAAGGGACATATATTGACCATCCAACGCTGAGTCATGACATTTCACATCGAAGGATTTTCTTGATTCGAATTGCCTTCGACTGAAAAATTTGTACTTAAAGGCCTATCCAGTGTTTGGTATATTCAAAAGCAACAAAAAGAATTCGAGCAGGAGTATTAATTACTCCTGCGTATCTTAGATATCTTATATGTAACTAGGTGGTACATCACCTGACTTCTGTGGTTGTCGCTTCTTTACGAGTTCTGCTAACTCTTGGAATCTCTTGGCATCATCAGGAGAGATACTTGGTCTTGTTTCTTGTAGAGCTTCTTCGAAATGTTTCATTTCGACAGGCTTAGCTTTCCATTCGCCACGGACTGCTGCCATTGCAGCCTCTCTGACAAGTCCTTCAATATCAGCACCTGAGAAGCCATCAGTTAAGTCAGCTAACTTTTCCAGTTTCACGTCTTTAGCAAGAGGCATTTTTCTGGTGTGTACTTGAAAGATCTGCAGACGAGCTTCGCGATCCGGAGGCGGAACGAAAACAACGTTATCAAATCTACCGGGACGCAATACTGCAGGGTCTAGTATATCAGCCCTATTAGTTGCACCTATAACAAGAACGTTTTGAAGCGATTGCATACCATCAAGCTCTGCAAGAAATTGGTTGACAATCCGTTGGCTCACGCCGGTATCATCGCTTCGACTTCGTGTTCCTAGTATCGCATCTATCTCATCAAAGAACAGGACACAAGGAGCCGTCTGTCGGGCTTTCTTGAAGATCTCTCGTACTGCCTTTTCGGATTCACCAACATACTTGTTGAATATTTCAGGACCTCTGACAGAGATGAAATTAGCCTCGCTCTCAGTAGCTACTGCCTTTGCCAACAATGTCTTACCAGTACCTGGTGGACCAAAGAGAAGTACACCCTTTGGTGTGCGGATTCCCATCTCCTCGAAGACTTCTGGATACTTTATTGGTGCCTCAACTGCTTCTCGTAATTGCATCTTCACTTTCTGAAGACCACCAACATCATCCCATTTGATATTTGGTTTTTCGACAAGTACTTCACGTAATGCAGATGGAGATACCTCACCAAGAGCCATATCGAAATCAGATTGTGTGACATAGAGATTGCTGAGGATATCAGCAGGAATGTCCCCAGTTTCTGGATCCACATGAGGCAGAACTCTTCTCAATGCTTGCATTGCCGCCTCTCTAGCAAGTGCAGAGAGGTCAGCTCCAACAAAACCGTGGGTCACTGCAGCGAGCTTTTCCAAATCGATACCGTCCTCTAAGGGCATTGATCTTGTATGAATCTGGAGAATCTCAAGTCGTCCTTTCTTATCTGGAACGCCAATGAAAATCTCTCTATCGAATCTTCCAGGTCGTCTAAGAGCCTCGTCGATGTCATCGGGCCGATTTGTAGCACCTATCACAATAACTTGGCCTCGACCGGCAAGACCATCCATGAGAGCTAGTAATTGCGCTACGACTCTTCTTTCGACTTCACCGGTGACCTCAGCTCGTTTTGGAGCGATACTATCAAGTTCATCAATGAAGATGATTGAAGGAGCATTCTTCTCTGCATCTTCAAAGGTCTCTCGCAACTTTCCTTCTGATTCACCATAGAACTTGGACATGATCTCAGGACCATTAATGACCTTGAAGTTCGCACCAGATTCATTCGCTACAGCTTGAGCAATCAATGTCTTTCCAGTGCCAGGTGGTCCCATCAATAGCACTCCCTTCGGAGGAGATATCCCCAATCGCTTGAAGAGTTCAGGCGATTTCATTGGAAGTTCTATCATCTCACGAATCTTCACAAGTTCTTTACCAAGTCCACCGATGTCTTCGTAGGTGACCTGCGGTACTGTGATTTCTTCAGGTTTGACTGGTTTAGTCAAGACCTCCACGTTTGTTTCCGAGGTTACTCGACCAAACTTGCCAGGTGTGATCTGTGTCACTGTAAACTGTAAACCCTGACCAATAGTCGAGATGAGAATAATATCACCTCTACTAACAGGTCTATTGAGTATCTGCTGCTTCAGGTAACTGTCAAATCCTGGGTTGAATCTAACAGGTTGACTTGGCGCTAGAACAACTCTATTTGCCTCAGGAACAGTAGCCTTTCGTACTTCCACCATCTCACCAAGTCGTACGCCAGCATTTGTACGAATCAGACCATCCATTCTGACCATATCGAGAATTTCATCTTCCTTGAGACTAGGCCAACAAATTGCCACTGTATCCTTTGTTCCTTTTAGTTGCACATAATCTCCGGATCGTAATCCAAGATGATTTCGTACGTCCGAGTTTAATCGGACTATGCCACGACCTTGATCTTTGGGCATGGCTGCTGCAACTTTCAAACGAATAATATCTTCACTCATTTCTTATCACTCCTCTACTCACTGTGTAGATATCCTTCGGTCTCTACTTTCTTGCCATCCTTGACTTTCTTAAGTGAAATTTCAACGATACCATTTCTGTGAGATATGTTTGAGTTTTTAATATCAATATCAAAATCAAGTTCGAAAGTAGTCTCTTTTCCGCCAATTCCTTCAACCACTATGAGATTTCTACCTTCAACTCTTGCAATAGCTTCACCATCCTCACCTGTTACTTCAAGGAGGAGGAGTACATTATCATCCAAGTCAATACGTTCTGCCTGAACCTCTCTAATCCTATCTTCTGGTTGAACAACTTCAGGCTCTGTGGACATCGAGCCAGACCATGAACTAATGGATGTACTTCCTTCAGGGAAGTTACCAAATGAGTTCATGAAGGATTCGAATATCCTTCGAAACACTGACTCAAAGTCATCATCGATCATCTATAGAAATGCCTCCAGTGAGGAAGCCCCTGGACGATTGTTATCGCCCATTGAGTCACTTGTTCGGGGCTCCTTTCTGTACAAGTGCTAGTTAAGCACCTAAGATACCATTTGGTATATTAGTTTATAAATCTTAGGAAGTGACATCTGTTCTTTATGGGGTCTCAATAACATTATTCTCTTTCTGAAGGATAGCTCGTGCAATCATCACTCCAGACACCGAAGCCTGCATAAGACCTCTAGTGATTCCAGCGCCATCTCCTGCAGCATAGAGATTCTGAACTTCAGTCTCGAGAGTTTGGCTAAGTTTCAGCCTCGATGAATAGAACTTGACTTCTACACCATAGAGAAGAGTTCCTGCTGACGCAACACCAGGACAGAGCTGATCTAATGCATCTAACATCTCTAGAATCGAACTAAGATGACGATAGGGAAGGACAAAACTCAAGTCTCCAGGCGATGCACCAAGTAGGCTCGGTTTCACAGGACTTCTAGCGATTCGCTCCTTTGTACTTCTCTTTCCACGTCTCAGGTCTGCAAGTCGTTGAACGATAACGCCATCGCCAAGCATGTTAGCTAATCCAGCAATCGATTGGCCATAAGCAATTGGCTCTTTGAAAGGAGCAGTAAATCGTGTAGAAACAAGTAATGCGAAGTTTGAATTTGAAGTCTTTGAGTTAGCAAAGGACTGACCGTTCACAGTAAGAATCTCATCATAGTATTCAGTGGTTACAACTCCACCAGGATTGAAGCAGAATAACCGGACCTTGTCATCGAACTCCTTTGAATAGTACACCAATTTCGGTTCATATAGCGCAGATGCAATATCTCGCATTACAGGTTCGGGTATCTCGACACGTAGACCGATATCGACATAGTTATTCTCGGTATGAAGTTTCAGTCGTTGAGCTTGTCTTGATAACCATTCATTCCCAATACGACCAGGAGCAGCAATGACGTATCTAGAATGGATTTCTTCACCACCATTAGTGACCAATCCCTGCACCGAATTACCATTGACAAGGATATCTTTTGCTTCAGTGTTAAATTTGACAGTAGCATGCTTCAGTACATCTTGATACATTCGAGTCATGACATCAATACAGCCCTCACGACCCATATGACGAACTGTTTGAGGTATCAACTCCATTCCAACCAATGCTGCCTTCTGTGCGTACATCTCAATTGTATCATCATTTGTACCATAGACCTTTGTCGGAGCTCCGTATGCTAGATACTTCTGATCGACATATTTCATTAGCTCCATCAGACGCTTATTTCCAATGAATTCGTCCAACCAACCACCAACTTGGGTTGAGCGCGTCAATTTGCCATCTGAAAAAGAGCCTGCGCCGCCCCATCCCGCTAAGATATCACAAGGATTGCATTTCTTGCACCCAGGTGCAGCATTGGAGTTGGGGCAATTACGTCGCTCTATACTTTTTCCTCGTTCAATGATTACTATCTTTATATCCGGTTTATTCTTGATAAGTTCTAGAGCACAAAAAATTCCAGCAGGGCCGCTACCTACTATTGCTACATCATAGTCCAAGGAAAATCTCTCCAATTCACTGGAACCAAATCGGGCTCGAAATAACAATCACTTAAGCCTTTGCGTCAAAGTTATCACATGATGAGAAAATGTGAAATTAATCCGCTAGGAATACGGATATATTTTCAAAAAACTGCGATTACAAAGCAAATTAATGGGTGTTTCAATGGCAACATGCTCTTTATGCGGGAAGGAAGACCTTACTTTCACTTGCCCATACTGCAATGGTGTGTACTGTGGAGAACATAGACTACCGGAGAGTCATGGTTGCCCAGGTATTCAAAAAGTGAGAGAAGATGCAAAGAGAAAAGTATCTAGCTCACTAGGGATGGATGACGACTATGATGTTGAGGAAAATCGAACATGGTCTCCAATCATGCCAAAAAAGAAAAAGAAACATCGAACCTCATCAAGATCACGATTCTCTCGTATGGAAATACGAGACCTACTAATTTCAGTCATCTTAGTGGCATTGGTGGGTATCTCTATTCTTGGGTCGCCATTTGGAATTGTAAATGCTCTTATTCTATTCTATTCATTCATAACAGGACCAGATTGGTGGTTCCCTGTAGGTATGATCTCCATATTCATACTCTCATTCATAGGGCATGAGCTGGCACACAAATTCACAGCGCAACATTACGGAATGTGGTCAGAGTTTAGGATGACAACAATGGGATACTACCTCTCTGCCATTGCAATACTATTTTCAATTCCCATTTTTGGAACAGGAACGGTATACACAAGTGGTACATCAAATAGAGACCATAATGCAAAAGCGAATCTTGCTGGACCGCTGAGCAATTTCATCATCGCCTCAGGATTGGTCATTGGAGCGATAATCAGTGTATTATTCCTTGCTAATCTAACCAGACTCTATGTACTCCTCCTTATCAAATATGGAATCATTATCAATTCAGTATTGGGTCTATTCAATATGATTCCTTTCCAACCTTTTGATGGAGCTACGGTGAAGGATTGGAGTAAACCAGTATGGATTATTCTTACAATTGCTCTTGTTTCAATGCTTCTTGTTGGTTATCTTGTGATACCAACCCTTTGATGTTGCCTGAATAATACCATGCTTCATAGCAGGATAATACAGAGGAGTCAGGAGTGTCTCGGGAGGACTCCTATTGCTTACACCGAAAAGTACCAGTCAAGATATCGTTGAACTCTCTGTATCAGCTTGGTTCTACCGGAACCGGGCCATTGCGGGTTTTGACAATCCAGCAAGATCACTCTATGTTGCAGTGAGAGAGATTGTTGAGAATAGCCTTGATGCTTGTGAAGATGCAAGAGTCCTACCTGAAATTACGGCCCTTCTTAGACGAGAAGAAGATAGCTCGGTGATAGATCTCATAGGTCAAGGACCTGAGATTTTCGAGTTGATAGTAAAAGATAATGGAACTGGAATGAAGCGAGAGGCAATCCCACGATTATTAGGTAAAATGCTGACTGGTACCAAATTCATGCATCGGCAGAGCAGAGGTACATTTGGTCTTGGCGGAAGTCTAGCGCTTCTCTACGGACAAGTCACTACACAGAGACCAATCGAGATTGTCACGGGACAGAAAGGTAGTGAGTTTGGTTATCGATTGGAAATGCAGCTTGACATTGAGAAGAATCAACCAATCATTATCGAAGAAGAGAAAGTACTCAAGGCAAGAGATGAGAGTGGAACCATGGTCTCTTTTTGGCTTCAAGGAGACTGGCTTAGAAGTAAGCGAAGAATCATTGATTATTTCACGCAAACTGCAATTATTGTTCCCTATGCCTCAATACTCTTTGAAACTCCTGATGGTGAATTACTCAAATTCAAACGAGTGATTGAGAAGATACCAAGACCTCCCGCTAAGACAAAGCCACATCCTCGTGGTATTGATGTTGAGATGCTTAAACGAATGATTGCGGTTACAAAGAAGAAGACTCTGAAAACATTTCTCATGAGTTCATTTCAACGGGTTGGTGAGATGAAAGCTAATGAGTTCCTGGAATATGCACAACTAGATCAAGATATCAATCCAAGAACTCTGACACAAGAGGAATTAGTACGAATGATGAATTGCATGGAGAGTTTTGACCGATTTCTCCCGCCATCATCAAAATCACTCTCACCAGTAGGAACTGATGTGCTTATGGCAGGGATTGAGAGACTAGCACCAGAGTTCGTTGTATTTAGACAGAGACAAGCAAACGTCTATGAAGGACATCCATTTATCATTGAGACTGGTGTGGCTTACGGGGGTCAACTAAGCCCTGGCATGAATATCATTCGATTTGCAAACCGGATTCCACTCTTATATGATGAAAGATCTGATGTAGCATATAGAGTGGTGAGAGACCTCAATCTAAAGAATTATGGACTTAGGTTGGAGGATCCATTGACATTTACAATCCATATCTGCTCGACGAAAATTCCTTACAAAACAATAGGAAAAGAGTACATTGCTGATGTTGATGTCGTACGGAGAGAGATAGATCTTGGATTCAAGGATTGTCTGAGAGAACTCAATGATAAACTTCGAAAACGTAACAGAGTTCAGAGAGAACATCGACGTGAGTCCAAACTGGTTACTTACTACCAATTCATGACACATACACTCAGTAATGCAACAGGGAAAGAAGTATCTCTGAATAGACTTCTTGGAATAGAAGGAGGGAATGAGGAATGAATCGGTCGATATCAGAGATGTCAACTGCTGATGTCTTGGAATTTATTGATGGAGTCCTCGTAACTCTAGTAGACACTATCAATGATGGAGTATTTCCAGAGATTGGTTATTACGGATCGTCAAAGAAGAATGTGGATTTTTTGGAGGAGAAGGGATACGTGCACATCGATGAATCGCCATCATTCATTGATGGAAGAAAAGTCGAGAGTGCAAAGACGATTGCAGGCCTTATCTATGGACTCTCCAGATTCAAGGAACATCTCGAACAAAATATGTCAATGAGCCTGAGAGACTTCTATTACATGCACAAAGTAAAACATGTGCAGGATGTCTTGAAGATAACAGACCAGACAGAAACCAATCGCCTCATCAACTTATGTGAACGGATCATCCGACTAGGTGGGTCATCTGTACCACGTGAGGAATTTGGTGTCGTGAGTTCTCCAAAAGGCACCTTCTATGGTGATGTGACACTCTCAGACATGTCTGGAAAAAGACTCAATTGTGCATCAGCAGGTGAATATGGCTGGTTTATCTCAAGCAGACCATTTGATGTGAAGATTCATGACATCAATATTGATGCTGCTGTTTTTGTTGAAAAAGAAGCAATGTCAAGGAATCTCATCGAATTGGGACTTGCAGAGGGTCTCAAGATAGGAGTTGGTTCATTATTTGGCCAACCAGGTAGAAACATGAGAGCATGGATTAGGCGTCTGGCAGATCGAGAAGTGCCAATATTCGTGTTAGTTGACATGTCACCATGGTCGCTCCGTATCTTCTCAACAATAAAGAGCAATTCAATTGAATTAGCCAACATCCAAGGACTAGCAACCCCAGAGGCTCAACTTCTTGGATTGACCACAGATGATTTCTGGGGTAGAAAAGGAATGTTAAGAGATATCGAGCACTCCTTAGAATCTATGACAAAAGCTGATTTGAAATGTGCCCAGCAAAACAAGAACATACCTGCAATCAGCCAAGATTCAGTGCTCAATAGAGAGAATGATATCATGCTCAAGAAAAAACGAAAGGGAGAGCTTGAAGCATTCAAAGCTTTTGGATTCCCACTGGCAGATCTGAAGGAACTCTACATCAAATACCTCAAAGAGAAGACTTCGTCCTTCGATGTGAAACTGATATAAAGCTCGGAGTGCTGACAAAAAGTGAGGAGTGTCACTATCATGACCGATAGGGAGAAACTGTTAGAATTACTTGACGAGTTCAAGAGCACCATTGTAACTCTACTTGATGAAAGTGATAAATTCCAGAGTGAAGGTGAGGAACTCAGAGCAGGAAAACGAGAATCTGAAGAAAAGGCATGGGCCGCTGAAGAGAAACTAAAGAGACTTGAAAGCGAACTTGAGAAGGTAGCAAGTGACAAGGAAAAAGCAGAGAGTAAGTTAGATACATTATCTAATGAGAATAAGACCCTAAAGAAGCAACTCGAAGATGCTAGTGCTTCAAAGAGTGAAGAGATTGATGCTATTCGAAAGGAACGTGATGATTTCAAACGAGAGCTAGATGAGATTAATGAACAGCTACAGAGAGTATCTGAACTCTATAGAGAAGCATCCGCTGAAAAAGAAGCATTGCAGGAGAAGGTAGACCTAAGCGATTTGCTTGCAATCTATATTACTTTGATTGAAACAGTCTTCTACGGCAAACCTCATGCAAGAATCCTCTATACTCTGCACGATGTCAAGACAGCCATAACTCGTAAGAATATTGCTTCAGGTAGTGGAATCATGCCAGCAGTTGTAAGGAAGGCAGTATACGACCTTGCAAATGCAGAACTCGTAAAAGTGGACGAGGATAGTGATGAAGTAACACTTACAAAGGACATACTTAGAAGAGGGTAATTGTCCACAATAATACGTGAGAGAGAAGTATTGGCAAAGCAAGTGAAATTAAATATTGAAATAAGGAATCATGTGAAGAGATACAACCTGAACGAAAAACTTCGATCAATCTTTAATCTTCTTGGCGATGATGCTCAAGATGTTGCGGATTGGGCTCAAGACGAAGCAAAACGCAGAGCCTCCGAGGATTCAGGTACAAAGAAAACGAACATCGGAGCTGTTGCGTTCGATCTCATGGGTTATGAAGCAGCAATAAGATTAGTCAAGCTGAATCATTCCAGAGGCCGCCTTACAACCAAATCAGATGTTAGAAGCAAAACAGGACAAAAAGTCGAGATGCCTGTGCTCTACAGAGATGCTGGAATGAGGCATCCTCAGGAAGCAAGAAATCTCAGACATAATATGTTTCACGAAGCATTCCTTGCACTGATTATGCATCTCTTCCCAGATGTGACAACGTCTGTCCCTTCGACTGGAGAAGGACTCACTCCAGATCTCATGGTCCATCATGAATCTCCGGATTGGACAATTTCAATAGAGTACAAAGGATATCGGTCACTCACTCTATTAAGTGAATCAGAACTTCTCAAAGCAATGCGTTATCAATCTGCATATGGAACAGCTTGGCTAGTGACTACCACTATGAAAAGCGTTGAATCAATATATGGAAGGAATCTTAATGCACAAGAGCTTATTGAGAGGGGACTCACAAGACTAAAGTCAATGTATAGAAGAAGAGCGTATACTAGTGAACAACGCGAGAATAGAGGGATTGCTAAGAAAGGAATCAGCCATTTGGAAAAACAGAAAGACCTTGACCTCAAATGCAGGTTATACACAGTTGATGAATTGCTTGAATCAATGAGAAATGGGCGACCTGTAAAAGGACTGATTATAACGACAGGTTTTGAGTTTGTCGACATGTTGAAAGAAGCTGATTTGGGTGACAAAGCAGAGAATGTTCTCAAGGTAATGAAACTGCCAACCTCGACCCTACACAGTGATACTGTGACTTCAGTCCGTTTGATTGGTTAAATTGCTACAATTACCTATCCTCATTAGCTTTATTTGTAGCTTAGCAATGTGAGGACTTATCAGGAAATAATTGAGAGATAATATTCGAGGCGTTATAATTGGCAGATCCAAATGCAATGAAAATTCGAGATAGTCTGGGAGCAGTGCTCAAAGAGCTATCAAATAAATCGCCAATCTTAGGCGCCGCCATCTTCTCAGTAGAAGGACTTCCTCTTGTCAGTCACTTCCATGCAGGGACTGAGGAGGTCACAGTTGCTGCTATGGTGGCAGGAATACATGCAGCAGGAGAACAAACTGTAAAGGAGCTAAGACAGGGAGATCTGAAATCAATCATAATTCAGGGGGATTTTGGAACAACCCTTGTTATTTCAATATCACCAGATTACATATTGACAGTAACCGCTCCTGAAAACGCTGCATTGGGACTGATTTTCTCAGACGCAAAACGTACAGCAAGAGATGCCAGGAAGATACTGCATCAGAATGTTTGATCTACGATGACAGCGCAAGAGCAATATCCATTTACACATCATCCCTGTTTTTCGATGACACGAGATAATCTATGGTCTCGGATACACCTCCCAGTCGCTAGGGATTGCAATGTCAAGTGCATCTTCTGTGATCACCGTCATGGTTCGTCATGTCATACATCAAAACCAGGATATTCCTCGTATGTAATGGAACCATCTCAAGCGATTAGAAGAATTCGTTTAGAGAAGGAGAAAAATCCTTGTTTGAAAATCGCTGCCATATCAGGACCAGGAGAACCCTTGGCTAATAGAGAAACCTTTGAAACTCTGCAAGGGATAGTTGAACTTGGATATGACTTCAGGTTCTGTCTAAGTACTAATGGCGTGTTGTTGAGTGAATCAATAGAAGCACTTGTGGAGCTTGGAATTTCAACCATCTCTGTGACTATGAGTGCAATCAGTCCCAATATAGCAATGAAATTATATGAATGGGCAAGAATCGATAACGTAATTCAAAAAGGTCTATCCATGGGTAGAGAGATAGTTGAGAGGCAGCTACAAGGGATACGGGCCGCAATTGATTCATCCATAACAGTGAAAGTGAATAGCATCCTCATCCCAGAGATAAATAATCAGGATATAATATTGCTTGCTAGAAGAATTGCTGGGGAGGGAGTACAACTACAAAACATAGTTCCCCTCGTGCCCTTTAGTAATGCAAAACATCTGAAACCACCTTCTACAGAAGAAATAATGCTGGCTCGTCAGACTGCCGCTAAATATGTCCAACAATTCACACATTGCAAACAATGCAGGAGTGATGTCGTTGGTATTCCAGGAAATGATCGGATTCTCTAAGTCGGATGAACAACTGAGAGACATCCTACTTCAACAAGTTTGTTGATTAGAAACCATAGTGCATCCTTATCATAAGGCAATGAGTGTGTTACATCAACGATTTTTGCATTTCCATCAAATTTGGCCATCAGGTCTTCTAAGGCTTTGCCATATTGTGACCTGAGACGATCAAGAATGATATTCTGGCAACCAATACGTCGCAAAATGTCATTCTCCGTCAGACGACGTTTGAATTCAATCCAACGATACCTTGCTAATATTGAAATAAGTGCCAATACATCATCATCAGAAAGACCCATTAAATCCATAATCTCAGCAATTGTTCGTTTTCCATTAATGAAGGACTCAACTTGTTCTAACTCACGATCCACTGCACCGACCCGAAATGGAATACGAATACCATCCATTCTTTTGACGGGAACCATATTAAGGTCAGCAGATTGAAACGGAAATTCTCGTACAACTGTAAGTGCGAATTCTCGAAATCGTCTCACATCGCCCTCAAAATGCCTAAGTTTCTCTCCATGTTGTGATTCGACTTCATCTAAAATCCTCTGTAGCTTCTCTCTATAGGGAGTTTCATCAGGAACCGGGTCAACAACGAGAAGTACCAGAACACTTCTACCAACCTCAATGAGAATATCATAAGCAGCCTTGCGAATGGTCCGTATCGGTGTTTTAGCAAAGATAATTACAGCTGTCACGAAACCTGCGATAAGATCTGGGTCCACAGTGAGTTCTGCATAGGGTATATTGAGAACAGACTCACCACCTTCCATTCGAATCAGTGAGATGTAACGGACCTTTGAGAAATCAAGTGTCATTACTAGCCCACCTCGCCTTCATCAGATTCAGAATCTATTTCCCGATAACCAAGAACCCCTGCGTCTATCAGATTCTTTGCCACCAACTTTACAGCTTCCATATTATAGGGGAGAGATTCGCATATTTCTGCTAGACTTTTTGTCCCATCACACAGTTCTACTATACTTGTCAGTTGTTCCCCATACGCTCCAACAAGAAGTCTTGGAGGTTCCATCAATTTAAACAATATTGATTTATCATCAAGTTTCCTAGTGAGTGAAATCCATTTGTATTTATCAAGCATTGATAATATAGCTAGTATCTCAGAATCCTCAAGATCGGATTGGTTCATGATCTCTTCAATAGTTCGTTTTCCATTGATATATCCAACAATATTCTGAATCTTCCTATCAGTTTCACCGACACTCCAGGGGATATTTGCCTGAAGGTCTGGTGTAGCATCGGACTTTGACACAATTTTTGGAATCATCTCTAAGCTAAATGTTCGATAAGGAAATACTTGCAGGATGTCTAAAGCATATTCACGGAAAGGGCGTATGTCTCCTTTCCAGCTGAGTAGTTGATTCTCATAAGTTTCCTCGAATTTCTTAATTATTGATATCAAAGAATTTCGATATGGAGTATCATCAGCGACTCGATCAATAATTAATAGGCCTACAACATGTTCTCCCTCTTCAATTACCACAACATAACCTTCCTTCGTGAATGTCTTCAATTGACGATTCTCGAAGATTATGACTGCCAAAACGAAACTTGCCACAAGATCTGGATCAACAGACATCTCACGATAGGGGATACCAATTACGGGTTCGCCACCTTCTTTTCTAACAAGAGAGAGATATCTGACCAGTGCTTTTGTTTCTTCGTTGTTAGTCATTGTACTTTGTGAAGCATTGACTCCTTAAATAAGCTCTCAGAAGAAGTCCATGATCCCCGTTTGTGTTACCATGGTAATATCAGACTCCATATCAATCGTGAAACCTATGATCTGTCTAAGATCAACAACTAAAAACGAGGAGTCAATCCTTGTCACTAATAGAGAACCCTTCATACCTACAATCTCGCCAATGATTGTTTTTCCATCAATGGGTTCAGATCTTTTTCTCCAAGGTTTAGGTTGTGTGTCCAGATCTTTTAGGCTATAGTAATCAGATAAATCGAAGATTTGAGGATCAGATGATATATCTAAATGGCTTGTATGATTTGCAAATTCTGTTAGAATTGAATTAACGTCCTCAATTTTGAGTTTATCTCGCAGGGCTCGTATCTTTCTTTCACTGCGCACTTGTTTTGTAACGCCCTGCTGTCTTCCTATTCGATCCTCCACTCTCCGAGCAGTTCGTCCCCCAGAGATCTCTCGTAATATACTTGCAAAGTCAGCACCTTGTTCAACCCATCTGGTGAGAGCTCTTCTTTTGGATGAAACACCGACTTTCAGAGTTCTATCATTAAATATAACCCCATAGACAACATAGTCTGTGACATCGCATTGTAGTCTTCGTGCCTCGATAGCATCACATCTTCGACCATCGCATCTGATACACGGATCTGCAAAATCCACAGCCTGACAAGGTCCGCACTTCTGTCCAGAATCTAAAATGATTGAATTCTCAGGGCATCGAATCAAATGTCCCGTAGTGTTGATATTTCCTATGCATCTCTTTGGACCACGTATTTCCCAAGAGATTTTCCTACCGGGAAGTAATGGGAGAAAAGCAGGTTCTTCATCGGACTGAATCCATACGGTCAATCCAGATTCAAATGTACCATTCTCTTTCTCTCTCCAAGTGACATCAGCAATATGCACATTATTGACCTCAGAAACGACCTAATTGACCTTTGCCACGGACCATCCATTGAATACCAGAGATATTCAAGTTCGCATTACATTGGGGGCAGAGACCTTGCTCATTAAGATTGTTGCTCTTTAGGTAGACAGAGTGACGTTCTATTACCTTATAGCCACACTCTGGACAGTACGTGTTTTCATAATCATGTCCGGGAATATTTCCTGAATACACGAACTCTAAGCCAGCTTCTTTGGCGATGGCTATATGTTTCTCAAGCATTTTGGCAGAAGTCCGAGGTATATGAGTAAGTTTGTAGGTTGGTGAGAAAGCAGTGACATGGAAAGCAGTACGGGGACCAAGATGTTCAACGGTCCATTTAGCTAAATACTCGGTATCTTCGGGATGATCCCCCACCTCTGGAATAATAAGATTCGTAATTTCGATCAATATGCCTTTCTTGTTCATATAATCCATCGCAGTAAATATTGGTTCCACCTTTGGGACTGACATAAGGTCGTTGTAGAATTTCTTATTCCCACTGCCCTTGAAATTCACAGAGGCTGCATCTAGATAGGGTGCAATATAATCAATTGCTTCTTTTGTGAGATAACCATTTGTAACGAAAGTATTGAACATACCCTTATTATGAGCAATTTCTGCTGTATCATGAGCTAATTCCATGAAGACCGTTGGTTCTGTGTATGTGTATGTGATCCCTGCGCAGTTGTGTCGTTCAGCAAGGTGAACAATCTCTTCAGGCATTATCATCTCGCCTGCGGGAACTTCTCTATGAGCAGAGTGATAGTTCAGACAAAACTGACAGCGAAAATTGCAAGAAGATGTACTAATTGAAAAGGCATGACTACCAGGGGCAAAGTGGAATAATGGTTTCTTTTCAATAGGATCAGCAGCCATCCCATCAATTAAGCCATAGACCTTTGTGTAGAGCTTACCATCTTTTACTACCCTCACGCGACAGAAACCTGTCTCACCATCATGGAGTACACATCGTCTAGCACAAAGATCGCATCTAATCCCTTGCTTTAGGTTTGAGTATAATGTAGCCTCTCTCATCATGAGAAAGATTCTCCTTGAAGCTTATCGTTTTTGTGGTATCACAATGAGAGACTAACTAGATTTCAGACATTATTAAAAGGAAAGTATACAATATGAGAAACGGTCCGATATATGCCAGCTCCAAGGGAACTCGAGAGACTCGGGGGTCTATTTGACTCAATTTCCGAGCGTAGCAAACCATTCCTTGATGAGTGCTCAAAGACCAAATTCCTTGCTGTAAGCGATTACAGCAGCGCTACTAGTGAATATATGAAACTAGTAACAAAAGCATTGAGTGAAGATGGTCTTGGGTTATCGAAGAAAAGTGATTGTCAAAGCTCTCTCTCCAATGTACAAAGTGCACTTGAATCAAAAAGACTAGATAAGGGTCTTCTACAGGCGTTAGAAGATTTACGTGCAACATATCTTGAATCAATGGTAAAACCAGCATTCAAGACGTATTTGCATGAGGATAGCCTTACTAAAACGGATATTGAGAAAGTCTACATGAATGCTCTAAAGATTGATGGACTAATCGAGGTCATTCAGTTCTTGAATAGAGTCCGTCGTTTAAGATAGGTTTCTATTCTTTCTTTGCCATGTGATCTCTATGTACCAAGGTTGAACCATCAATTACCCAAGCAATACCAAGAGTCTGAAACTCCTCAGCCCATTTCATGACAATTGGAAATGAAACACCTAGAGAGCGAGCGATTTCCTTTATGGACATCTCTCCATGCTCTTCAACCATAAGAAATGCCTTGGTCTTCTCTGTGCTATCCATTAGACTAAGATATCCTTCAAGGGTTTCCTGAGTGTGCTCGAGTTGCTTTTTCATTTCATCGAAGTCTTTGGTCATCCGCTCGTAGTTGCCTGAAACCCGTTCCAATTCTATCTTTACACGATCCAACTCACGGGCTTTATCTCCGGACTCAAAAGATCGAAGGCGAGATCTCAACTCTTCCATCTCAGCTAAGCGCGTACCAGACATCCCTGCATCGCTTTCAAGGTGCCGAACTTTGGCGTGCAAATCTGAAATCTCTATATCTTTTTGAGAGATTTGATTAAGATATTGTGAACCTTTAAGTTCAGATGCTTCGTTCTCCGCCTCAAGTTCCTTAATTTTGGTTTCTAAGACTTCATTCGAAGTTTCGAGAGATTTGACTGTCTGTCTCAGCTCTGATAATGTTTCGAGATCTACCTTCGGAGCTGATTGGAGTCCCATTAAGGTATCCTCCAAGTCATCATTACGGACCTTCAGCTCCGCGAGTGATTTCTTAAGTTCAAGATTTTCAGCATCACGGTTCTGAAGCTTCTTCCGCTCTAGGTCAAGATCGGTGTTGATCTCTTCAATCTGAAGATTAAGACGCCTCAATTGATCCTCAGTTTCTTTGGGAATTTCTACACGGGGCTTCATTCCCAATTCAGTTGAAAGAAATTCCAATTCAGTCATAGCTCTCTGTGTAAAATCGTCAACTCCACCCTTTAGTGAAGATAACTCCTGCATCGTAAGCTTCATTGACTCTTTCATGCCTTCAGTAATATCACGCATCTTCTCAAGGATAGGAGTAGACATTCCTGATGTCAATGATTCCTCCACTTTAACAAATTCATCCTCGACAATTGGTTGCACTTCTGAATCGATAAAGATACTCTGGAGATTTGTCTTAGATCTACGTTTGCTCTTGGTGATGATATCACCTCTCATGCTGACTAGCTTTCCTTTCAAGCTGACTAAGAAAGAAAGTACAACTGGAACGAGGTCTCTCTCAATTCGATCAATGATTCCATCGACTGTCATAATATTTCGTTCGAGCATTGATAGACTATCATGAAGACGTTCTGTGCTTTCGTCCAATTCCATCCGACGTCGAACTTGCGTTGATGACTCAACACGGACAACATCACTTGACATACGACCTGATTCTATCAGCTCTTGACGCATCTCGTCATCCACGCCAAGCTCTGACAGGAGTCCTTCTACAACTCCCTTAGTATCTTTACGCTCAAATGATTCTTTGTCAGGGTCTTCCGCCATGCTAACACACCTCTAGTGCTATACACAAGAGCCATTGGAATGGAGGTGCAGACAATACATAAATCTATTCGAGGAAAGCTTCGACTATTCAGTATGCCCTAGAAGGGACCAGAATGCGGCTAAAGATAGAGATGCAAGCGAACGTTCACAATCGAGGAACACAAAAACTGAGGCGTGGGTTAATGACATGGCATCTCTTCACTGATATGGATAATCAATTCGTGGAAATGATTGACGTCTTCCCCCCTGCGAGAGTTACTGAACGTGCAGAAAAGAACATGGTAGCAATAGTCAAGGTACCTGATTTAAACCCAGGAGAGAGTTTTTCACCAACAGTCATCTTACGCATTGATACGATAACCAGAGACTGGTTGATGGAGCCACGATCGACACCAGAATTAATGCTGGCAAGAAATCGTGGTATCTATTGTAGTATGCAGAAATATTGGGAAACTCAGGATGATATCATCCAGGAGATGTCCCAAAAGGTTGCAGAGCGAACAGGCGATGATGAATCCTATGCAAGATTAGCCTTCGATATAGTTCGTGATAGTGTCAAACTGAAAACCCATCTTGACCATAGAAGGGGAGCGGCAAGAGCTGCACGTGAGAGAGAAGGCGATTGCGATGAGCATGCAGATCTCTATATTGCACTTCTAAGAGCTGTTCGGATACCTGCAAGAAGAATAGTCGGGCACGTATTTCGTCGAAATAAAGAACCTGAAGCTCATGCATGGTGTGAAATATACCTTGAGCAAAAAGGGTGGATACCTGTTGATCCAGCACTTGGAAATTTCGGACTAATGACTGAGAATTACTTCTCAAGAATTAAGGAAGGACAGGTCTCCGAACGACCGACGATACATCTAAAGTGGAGTGGAATTTCAACGCAACCTCCAACTGTAGAAGAAGAAGTCAAGATGTCCATCGCTACAAATGGAAAGGACTAGAAATCCTGCAAGACTCCTGTTTGATGAAGCTGTACGAATAGCTCAGCTCCAAAATGCCAACAGGAATGCGTATCAAAAATCGCGCATCTTATTTTTGGTAGAAGAGGTGCTTCGAGAGCTGAGCGAAGTGTACCTGCAAGATGGTGGGCTATCATCTCTCCATATGCAGATACTTGTGGAAGCGAGTCAAGAAAACGTCTATTGGTTGATTCTAATGAACCGGGTTTGTAGTCACTTACCTGAATATAATCATCCACGTATCGAATCAGATCAATGTGACCAGTTATTTTGTAGCCTTCAGACCATACAGGCACTTCGATAGCAATAGTCTGTGGGTCATGATAAAGAAATTCTTTGAGAATATTATGATCTGCAGAGTAACTCAAATCGTTGCGAATTCTATGAAAGGTTCGCAATTTTTCAACAAGGTCATCGTCAACTTGGGCACGAATTGAACCTGCACGTTTTAACTGCTTTCTGAAACCTACTTTCTTGGCTGGAGACATATTCACAAAACGAAGACGAGAAGCCCGTGTGTAGAAAGGATCTTGGAATAACACCTCAGGTATTTTTCCGGATTGTATTGTTTCAAGATGTGCCCATAGAGATGCGAGATCACCCTTTTGATTACCAAACTCAAGGTGATTAGATTTGTTCCATTGAAAAGCATAAGCGACCTTACCATGTTGATAATCACGTCGCACTATGTCACTGGATTCTGCAGGCATATCCCTCGTTCATAAAATCGAATGGTTGTCTTTTTAATCCATCGAGAGAATTATTGTGAAATTAGGCTAGTGTGGAAGGTCTTATTGAGAGAGAATCTAGAGAGTTCTCGAGTCCCAACGTTTTTAATCCATGAACTCCCAAAGTCATTTGGTGAAAGTTGTTTGACCTATGGATTCATTGTCTTCTATCGCTTTCAGCTGATGACTCCGGAACAAGCAGGCAAAGCAAAAGAATTCTGGGATGAGTTTGGAAAGGGGAACTGGCCGGATCATCTCAAAATTATTGGGGACTATAAGTATGCATGGGGTTCAGACTGGAGTGGATTCCTGCTATTAGAAACAGAAGACCCGCAGAGCTTCTTTGAGTTCTGGCCAATTTTCAGAGATAAGACTAGATGGTACATTGAAAATACACGTACGATTATTGCGATAAAGAGAGATGCTAAGGATTGGATGTAACCATCACAAAGAGGCAAATGGGGGGCATTTAAGCCCGCCCAATTCGATCCTATTGTGAGGCGCCTTCAATCAACATACTAGTTATCCAGCGCAGATCTTTCGTGAGGATTCCATCAGATGTCTTGTACACCATCACAGAACTTGTGTCGTAATTGATTGCTGTTTTGTATGGAGTATTACTTGGATAGATGAATATTCCAGTAAACTTGGAAATCGTTCCGCCATACATTCTACCATAATGACCGACTTCAGCTTTGTGTTGGAGTTTATCTCCTCGAAATTCCGCCTGTCTTAATTCCTTCTTCTCAATATCGCTGTAAACGATATGTTCAACATTGATTTCCAATGGCTTGGGTGGAGCTTCAGTAGGCTTGATTAGACGATCATAGATAGCTCGTCGAGTGTCCTTATCTATAAAGAGAGGCTCAGCTACAATATCTGTTAGATTCATTAAAATCCGACGAAATCTCGTAGCAAAGCGACTAGATCCTCGCACCTCTGCAATCTTCTGATCAAGTCTTACTAGTACATCGCCTCTCTCAATTGTGGTGTATTTCACTGTTGTACGTTCGCCACTCTTGTCGAATCCATGGGCAACAACATTGAAGGCTGCTGTGAAATCAGCCATGACAGTTTTTCCACGGGCTTCGATATTGCCAAAACCAGCTTTAGGGTCTTTTTCAGGATCAAAAGCAGGTTGACCAGTGAAGATACTCGCCAATTGAGCCCCAGTTAATTTTTTGGCTGCCTCATCATTCAAGGTGAAGAGCCTAACGGATTGCCACAGACCAAGAGGTTCTATTCTTGTTGCGGCCTTTTTCTTTTCACTCACATTGCCTCATCTCACAGGATGTCGAGGTCGTAATATAACGGACCTCTGCTTCCACTGGAATTAGGACAACTTCTCATATAAACTCTATATCAAATGTAGACAATCTGAGTGTCTAACAGTGATAATACCTGGATGCATATCAGGGTATGAAAGAGAAGCGAATTGGAAAATACACAATTTATCAACCAGTATAATTGGCGCCAATTCGTAGAATCAGCATATCATCTTTCTAATCATATCTGGAATAAGAGGGGTATCGGAAACGAACGGCGTGAAAATTTTGGACTTGGCTTTAGTTATACAGGAAGCCAGTTCTTCAATTCGCTTGCACCAAATCAGATGTCCTCTCCGTGCCATCTCACCAATCAATTGTGCTTGATGACCTTCCAACAGTGTTGTATTTTCTACGACAACCAATCGTAAACCACGTTTTACACATTCCATTATGGTTCCAGCACCACCCGTGCTGACGATAACATCAGCTCTATCATAGGCAGATTTGAGATTTTTCATGAACCTGAAATATCGGAAGTTCCTTGGTATGTACGACCCTCTTCCAATTTGAGCAATAACTACTTCGTGAATCTCACCAGACTCAAAAAGTCTGTCCAGTTCAATAATCAGAGGATCAAAGTGAGCTGTCCCAACAGTGACGAAAATCACAGTAACTGCCCTCCGTATGTTGCGCCGGGTGTTTTGGCGGCAAGATTGGGCCATTGAACAACAAACAGATTTGTTTTCCCTAGAAGCAAACGACCTGTCATAGAGAGAGATTCTACCCGGGACATACTCTCGATGAATACTGTATTTATGCTAAGAACCCGTGCAACAAGAAAGATTGGCACAGTTAAGCCAGTACCACAACTAATCACTATCCTTGGGCGATATAGAAGAAGATATACAAAGGATAATATCAATGTCATGAGGGTTCGGATGACTGACATGATTCTCGAGTCTTGAGGAAGAAGACGTGGAGGAATGACAGGTAGAATTTTACCAGGAATTTTTATCTTCTTGGGTGTGAGCGAGTCGAGTATTCCGATAAGGTAGAGATATTGAAATTCAGAGCCAAGATAATCAACCAAAGCAAATGTTTGTGCAGTATGCCCGCCTCTTCCTAGAACTACGGCAATTCTTGTCAATCGATATCCCTAAACCTTCCAGAATTGAAGTCCCATAAAGGGTTATTCGTCAATTGCTTCATTGTTGTTTTTTTTAGATTGAAGTAGCTGCTAACGTTGATTACTTATAGGGGCATGTTCCAGAAAAACACGAGGCTCAATCATGACTGTTGTCAAGGCTTCTGCAAGTCATCCGCTCTATAATGAGCTCTTGGCTATTGTTGGACAAGATCGAGTAAATGACAACCAGGTTATCATCTCAGCATATAGCAAGGATGCGTGCCATCTTGTAGCTGATAGACCAGGAATTGTCGTAATGCCAAATAACGTTGAAGAAGTACAGAAGATCGTAAGGCTCTGTGCAAAGACCAAGACTCCAATTATGCCAGCAGGAGGAAGAAATGGTATCTGTGGAGCCTGCCTTCCAAGAGTCCCTAACACTGTTTTGCTTGATATGATCAACATGAAACGACTTGTCAAACTCGATGAAGAAGTAATGACTGTCACAGTTGAAGCAGGAATGCGGTGGGCTGAGCTTATACATATCCTAGAAGACAGGGGATACAAACTTGGTTTCCGTGGTCCCTATGGAGGAAATGCAGCAACCGTTGCAGGTTCTGTGAGCATCAATAGTATGGGGTATGCTGCTTCCAAATTTGGACCCGCTCCTGAAGGAGTAGTATCACTTGAAGTTGTACTTCCAGATGGTGAGATCGTTCGAACAGGATCAGCGTGGAACAAAGAGGCTCAGACTTTCACAAGATATTCTTCCTTTGCAGACCTAACAGGAGTGTTTCTCGGAGACCATGGAACGCTCGGTGTGAAGACAAAGGTTACTCTCAAGATATATCCCAAAGCGCCGTTCTCGACCTATATCGATCTTGGATTCAAGACCCTTGAGGATGCTACAGCAGTCTTACTAGAGATTCAAAAACGAGGACTAACTGAGGAACTCAATTGCTTGCTGGCAAGGGAGTCTGCGGATACATATTTTCCCGGACTATTAGATAGTCACCCGGGAATAAATGCTACAATACACAGTGTGGTTATGGAAACGGATCAACAGCTAGCAGAGAGAAAGGTCCAGATCATCAGAGAGATTGGACTGGAGATGAAAGGAAAGGACATTGGGAATTTTGCGGCACAGATACACTGGGCAGAAAAGTTCAATGAAGTACAACCCATGTATAACAATGGTTTCTGGTTAAACACGTGTCACCTACGACCCATTGTCCGCCTTCCTGAATTAATGAACAGGATGAGAGATATCTTCAAAAAATACAATCTCGAAAAGAATGGCATAAAATGGATAGCAGACGCTCTTGCTGTGGATAGAGCTTATTCTGCCGCATGGGTGACGATCTTTGCTCCAACGCGAGACAAGATGGAATTTGCAGAGAGAGCTTGGAATGAGATGTTGGATGCAGCCATTGAGACTGGTGGTTGTCCTTACTGGACAGGACTTCTCTGGGAAAATCGAGCTTTGAAGAAAGTTGATGAGAATTTCATTGAACTCTATCGAACTATAAAGAGAGCAATTGACCCAGATAATATCATGGCACCTAATGTGTTTCAGGGAGGATACTAAGATGGCTAAGGTGAATTTTCCCAATCTTGAATCTTTCAAAGATGAGCTTTGGCTCTGTGGGAGATGTGGCGATTGTTCGCTTGCAGATAAAATCGTAGCATCGGACCGTGGAGTAGATCATCCCTGTGCTGTAAAGAATGTTCTTGGATTTGAGGCGTACTCAGCAAAGGGTCGTGTCATGATAATCAATGACATACTTGATGGAAAGATTGAGGTGGATCAAAATGTCGTTGATTGGGCTTATGCATGCAATACATGTAAGAGTTGTCAAGAAACCTGTATGGCGACAGCTGACGGTATTAGAATCCCTGAAATGGTGGAAGCTCTCAGGAAGGACCTTGTTACCAATGGTTTCTCAATCAAAAAGCATGAAGAAATAGAGAACTCGATTATCAACGAGTTCAATCCATACAAAGAAACAAATGCCCTAAGACTGAAGCTTTTCGGAGACCGTGAATTCCCATCACAAGCAGATGTCGTCTATTTCGTTGGTTGTACTAGCTCTTACCGCGAGAAAGAGATTGCTGTTACAACAGTCGAACTTCTTAGTAAAATAGGAATCAATTACACAGTTCTACCTGATGAACGATGTTGTGGATCAGTACTATTGAGACTGGGTCGTGAGAAAGCCTTTGGAAACCTCACTAAGCACAACATTGAATCTATCAAACGTACTGGGGCAAAGACTGTGGTCACAGCTTGTGCTGGTTGTTATAGAACATGGAAGGTTGATGTCGTCGACGCTGGGTACAAGTACGATTTTCGGGTATTACACATCACAGAATTCCTTGACGAACTGATTTCAAAAGGTGTGACCTCATTCGAATTTAAAGACAAATTGCGTGTCACATACCACGACCCATGTCATCTTGGTAGGCATTCCGAGGTCTATGAGGCACCACGACGTGTAATAGAATCTGTAGGTAATGTAGAACTAGTTGAGATGACTACAAACAAGAGATATGCGCACTGTTGTGGTTCTGGCGGAGGTCTGAAAGGGACATATGGAGACCTAGCAAATGAAGTAGCTGGAAATAGAATAAGAGAAGCAGAAGAGACTGGAGCTGAATTATTAATCACTGCATGTCCTTTTTGCTATCGTGGACTTAGAGATGGAGCAAGATCTATTGGTAGTGACATGAAGGTGCTTGATATGCCTACATTCCTTCTTGATACGAAAATCAGTAAAAGTATGAAAAGAGTGAAGGATGAACCATTAAAGCTGCAATTCATGGAATATCTTACAAACCATCCGATGATCTTTGATGGATTGAAGAAAGGTGCAGTAATAGACTATGAGATAGAAGACAGTCGGTTCCATATTGAAGTAACTGGAAAGAGAGAAGTTGTGGCAATGCCTCAACGAGCTGATAATCCGGATGTTGAATTGATGTTTTCACCAGCAGCAGTGAATACACTTGTCACGTTTGACTCCGAAGACAAGTATGCAGAGCAGTTTGGCAAATTTTTCAAAGAACCAACAGATCTCGAATGGATTAGGTTCAACTTGAGATTGAACATTGTAAAGCTGTTGATGAAGGGATATCGAAAGTTCGCGCAGAAAGCAGGTCTAATCTAGTTGATATCTGGCAACGACTATACCAGATCAATCATCTGAGATAATTGAACGATATCCTGCCCAAACTGGTAGCAGGATACATTGGGAAGTTCCTCGCGGACTCGCTCAATATTAGGAAGATGATCATCTACAAAGAGAATCTTGGTGAATAAGCAATCCAGTTTCCCATAAAGCCAGAGTATATGTCGCAATTGAATAGATTTAGGACGAAAATCAGCCATGATAAATCTGAAGTGTTCACGAATTTCTAGATCTCTTAGCTGACGTTCTAAGTAGTAATTATCATTCCGTGAAGCGATACAGAGTTCCACTCCAAGTTCTCTGAGTCTGCTTAAGACTGAGAAATCTTCTGAACGGTCAGTATGAACAAGCGTGTCATCAAAATCCAAAGCAATTAGAACATCACATTTCAGTCTTCCACACCGCTCCTTCATAGTTTAGTAGCTCAAGCCATACCTGCTGCATTTTGAGCCCCCATTTAATCTCAGGTTTGTAACTGTAATCAAACTCATGAAATGCCATATCCACCATCAATTCAGGAAAATTGATACCTCCATGCAGGGAGAGGATAATGTCATTTCGAAGGTGAGGGATGACATCCACCAATCGCGCATTCCCTTCGCTATCGATCCAAATTCTCATCCCTATAGAATATGATAATCCGAAGCCCTCAACGACTTTTTTCACGATTTTCTCAATAGTGGGATAGTGTTGATCTTTCGTAAGGACCGAGAATGTACTCATTTCCTGAGATAGTGGATTACTTGGATACACTATGATTGCAAAGGTCTGCCCTTTCCGGCATAAAACCTCAGCAGTATATTCTGTACTACAATCAAATTGCATTGCAGTGATTTCAGAAGAACTATGTCCAATGTCACTGCTAAATCTCTCAAGGGTAGTGAATACTGCATCAGGTTTCTCATCAAAGAATATCTTTCGAATATCTCTCGAACTATCGACTAATCGTAAACTTCCAGTCTGAGAAGACAGACTCGGAGAGAAGAGAATTGACTTCTGGGGGTAACCTAGATCAGATGCGGCTTCAACTATCTTCATATGATTTTCTATAGTCTTGTATTCTGGAACTGTGATTAATAGAACGTTCTTTGAATATTCGAGTAGTTTTGATTTCTGAGAGAGAATTTCAAGAAGTAAGGGATTTGAAACAGGAATGATTGGCTCAGTATTAATTTCCCGAAATTGCTCAAGACTGTCACAAAGTGGTCTTAGGTATTCAGTACTTGCAGGAATAATGACATCAATCCCGTTATCATTACAGATTTTGAGTAAGTACGATACTAGATCTGTCTGATGTGATACTTTATCGAATAGCGTTACTCTATGAAATAGAGGAATGAATTCATCCGTAACTCCGTATCCAAATATTGTGAAATCGTATTTTTGGCTAGATTCTAGAGTCCTAAGGATATGAAGAAATGTCGAGGCGTTTGAACAAATGACAAGCACTCTTACTGATTTCACATTTCAAACCCCGTATTCATCGGTTTACATGAATATAGTGAATCTCTTCAATCTTCCCGCGAGAGAAAAATCACAATATATAGTAGATGTATAATGAGGAAAATGCTATTAACTAGATAGAAAGGTCAGTTTAGACGCCTCTGGAGTGAAATTTCATGCAAGTCGTCGTCAAGAAAGCCTTAGTTCTCTCGCCCCATACAGATGATGCTATCATAGGTGCTGGAGGCCTGATTCAGAAACTTGCAAAGAGTGGATGCCATATTGTACATATAGTGTTTTCAATCTGCGATGATACACTAGTTGGTACAAAATACCCAAAGGGTCAGATTGCGGATGAAGATAGACGAGCTGCAAAACTTCTGGGTGCTACAGAAATAATCCATCATAATTTTGAGAACAAACATTTACACAAACAGAGGCAAGAGATTCTCGATTCAATCTATCACTATCGAAAGGATCCTGAAATTGAACTTGTAATAGCACCCTATACTGGAGACATCCACCAAGATCATCGAACTGTTGCAGAAGAAGCAGTCCGTGCATTTGGTAGAAATCATGCCACTCTAATTCAGTACCCGATAATGGGCACATGTAAAGACTTCAACCCAAATCTGTTCATTCCTTTGACCTCTGAAGAGGCAGATAAGAAAATCGAAGCAATCTCCCTATACAAGACACAATTCGAACTTCGTAATGGGTGGTTCAATCTTGATAACTTCCGGTCCCAACTACGAGTCGATGGTGTTAACACAAATTCTGAATATGCAGAAGCGTTTGTCCAGTTAAAGGGGACTTGGACAATTGGTACGTAATGTCAGAATCCTACTCACAGGATTTTGTGCACCCGGATTCACAAGTATTGTGTATGCTCTTAGGAAAAGCAAGAGATTCGAGTTCTATATCTATTCCACAGATTGGAAATCCCACTTGGCGGCTCACTTTGCAGATAAATCGGATGTCATTGGAGATAATTTGGTTCCTGAGTGGCCAAGTAGAATAATAGCTGCTGCAGAGAGAGAGAAAGCAGAAGTCCTAATACCGATTCGAACAGATGACTTAGCGCCTTTAGCACGAAATATTAAAAGACTCAGAGAGTTAGGAATAGAACCTACTCTGCCCAGCGAAGATGCGAACCTAATTGAAACGCTCTATAACAAAGTTGAGTTGTACACTGCTGTTGAAAGACTTAATCTTGAAACTCCAAATCATTACGTGGTAACGAATATAGATGAATTGGAGAAAGCTTGTGAAAGACTGGGATATCCAGATGTACCGATTTGCATCAAACCTGCTGTGGCTGACGGAAGCCGAGGATTTCGTATTCTAGATGAGACCAAAGATCGAGAGAAGATGTTCTTTTCTGAGAAACCAGATTCCACCTATTCTGACTTGGAAACTATTAAGGAAACACTCGGAGAGAGTTTTCGTAAAATGCTCATTATGGAATTTCTTCCTGGTCGAGAATATACCATTGACATCCTCTGCCAAAAGGGAAATGTCTACGCAGTATTACCAAGACTGCGCAGCGTCATGACAGGAGGGATAACCACAGGAGCGATATTGGCCAAAGATGACCATTTTGATTTTATTCGGCAATTTTCTGAAAAAATTGTCAATGGGTTTAATTTATCCTACAATATTGGTATACAACTTCGCGAAGATAGAGAGGGAAATCTGAAGCTTCTTGAGATGAATCCAAGATTGCAAGGCACTACAATAATCAGTGTAGAAGGCGGTGTAAATATACCTGAGATTATGGTTGACATGGCTCTTGGCACATTCAATAGTGATTTTGAACCCAAGATAAAGTGGGGTTTGAAACTTCAACGAGTCTGGAGAGAAGTCTTAGAGTATGAAGGAAAGCAATGGACGAGCTAATGCTATGCAGAATAACGACCTCTGGTTCGTATCAAATTTATTATGACCCATGGCCAAGGTTTTCCCTGCCCATAGAAGCTTGTGACATCAGGATCATCGCACCGCCAAGTACCTTTTGCCTTCTCGAATAGGTAACCCCGAAGCATTGCTGTCCCATATCTTCTTAGGATGACACGCCGCAGAGCCCTAATTAGGACACCAAAAAACGGTCGACCGATGAAGTAATTCAATTGACCTTGATAGAACATCCCTTTCTCAGTAGTACCATAGGCGGGTGTGTCTTGCCTTACGGGAATTCTCCAAATCTTAAGTCGATAGCCTTTCTTCAAAGCACGAATATTGAGAAATGTGTCAGGAGAGAGATCCCAATATTTCTGGATCTCTCTAACAATATTCCAACGAACTACTTTTAGACCACCCATAGGCATACCCGCTTCTCTGGCAGTTTCTTCACCAATTACTGTTCCAGAGCACGCTCCAAGGGTTTGGTCATTGTCCATGAACCATATTACTCGTGCAAAATAATTTGGACATGGCTCTGTATCAACATCTTGAATTGTGAAGTATTTGATGTTAAGTGAATCCAATTTATCAATAACTCGGGGCATTATTGCAGAATACGCACGACCAATTGTGTTAAGATTCCCTTTGGATTTAGGTGGCATTTTTTCTATCCAAACTTCAAATTGCGGAAATTTGCTCGCAACACGGAGAATCTCTTCAGAAGTACCATCAACTGATCCATCATCGATCCATAACCAGACTTTCGGAAGTTTGGTTTGTTTTGCTAGATTTCTAAAGGCTTGTTCTATGTAATCACGACCATTCCATACATTGGTTACATGAACATACTCCGCATCAGGTATGCCTGGTGATTCGCATTCTTTATTGCAGAATTCACAGTAACGATGAAAAGGGAATTTTGAGCTAGTACTTCCCATTTTTTCGAGCTCCAAATGTAGTTCGAGTTTCTTCACTATCAGCTCACAGAGTAGAATACATAATATAGGTGTCGTTTTTACGAGGGGAGAACTTCATTGAGAAGTGGATTTATATGACACCGCAATTGAGGGCATACAAATGAAGATACTGCATGTCAGTGATGGAGGACTTCCAGATCCCCGTGTTGAGAGAATGGCAATGACCATGAGAAAGCAAGGTCATGAAATGGTGTTCATAGGAGGACACCGTATAGGGGGACAACATCTCTCAGCATTTTCTTCAGCGGTAACTATACCATTAGGAATTGGGCCTAGTATCGTTCACGATCCGCGGGTGAAGAAACGCTGGATAAAAGCAATAAAAGATGTAGATCCTGATATAGTTCACGCTCACAATGTGGTTGTCGGTCATTTTTTGTTAGAAACAAATTATCCAGTTGTGTTCGATGATCATGAGAATCTCAGTGCTCAGAAGTTCATTTTTATGGCAAGACCATTTTTGAGAAAAACAGCAGCGCGTTTTTTGGTACGAAAATTTCCAGACTGGGAACAGCAAATGGCAGAAAAGTATCCGGTCTTGACAGTAAGTGAAGGTATCTCTAATTACTATCGAAAGTTTACCACAAATATTGGAGTTGTGATTAATGTTCCATTTCTTTCAGAAGTTGAATGGATTGAAAATCCAGCTACACGATCGGGTTTGGTCTATATGGGAGGTGATTTCTCATGGCCAAGATTCATTCCAACAAGAGATATGACGGGATTGCGTGATATTCTCGAATTTGATGTTGTTGCAGGACTCCCCCACAAAGAAATGATGTCCAAACTTTCAACATACAAGATTGGACTGACCCCATACAAGCTGCACCCATTTCATCTTATCAGTAATCCGAATAAGAATTATGAATATCTTCATGCGGGATTACAAGTTGTCTTGAATGAAAATTTCACACATCTCTTCGAAGGGAATCCCTATATCCATCAATTCAAGAGTTACGATGACATCAGGGATGTGGTAGATTCGGTTCCATCTGTCGATGGTATGAAGATAATGGAGTTTGCCAGAGAACACTACATATGGGACCATTACGAACATATTGTCCATGAAGCATATGAAAAAGCTCTTTGAAATTGTCTTGATGATTAATAACTAAGTATGTGCACAAAGATAACTAATACATTTTAAAAAGCAAACAAGATATTTTTGAAAACTTACAGGCGATATTTTCAAGAAAGAACAAGAAGGCGAAGTAATGCGAGTTGCTGAGATATCTAATCCAGTATCATTCCATACCGAACAATGGGCAAAGCAGTTAATTGAGAGAGGTGTTGAACCCTATGTTATCTATGTCAAAGATTGGGAAGGCAAATCAATCGTCAGAACTCCAGAGTACAATTGTGAGCAATTCCTTCTCAATAAACCCAAGCGAACCAAACTTATTACTTCAATGATTCGAAAAGGGCGATTTAGAACTTTGATACGAGGAATGATGAACAAGACCTCGCTACACAGCCAACTCGAGTTTTATGGACCTATCATTAGAAAATTTCTGAGTGACAATCAGATAGATGTCGTTCATGGACATTATCTAACAGAAGGAGTTCTTCTCGCGCACGCTGCAAAATTCAAACCTGCAGTAATCGCATCATGGGGATCTGATCTAATCAGAGGCCCTCAAAAGTATCCATACCTACGCCCGTTGGTTAAGAGGGCAATCGAATGGGCAGATGTGGTTCATACAGAAAGCGAGATTTCAGCCAATATAATAAGAGAAATCCATCCTATTGATGATGATCACCTATTTATTTCATCATGGGGAGTTGATACGGATTTCTTTGTCCGAGAGATTGATGCAGAGGATTTTCGCCAAAAACATGGGATAGGTAATCAACCGGTGATAATTCAATTCAGGCCACTTGAATTATTCTACAGACCAGAAATTATCATCCGTGCATTTGCGCTGGTATTGAAGGAAATTCCAGATGCAATTCTCATCGTCGGGAATGATGGATCTCAGAGACAGCAGTTAATCAAACTCTGCAAAGATCTAGGTATATCTGATAACGTCATCTTTACAGGCTACATATACGAGGAAGAAATGGCGAAAGCATATGCTGTTTCAGATGTATACATCCAGTGTCCAACGAATGATGGAGTCTCAATTTCTGGAATGCAGGCGATGTCAGTAGGAATACCAATTGTAGCAAATGATGTAGGTGAAACCAGGGCTTTTGTTCAGGACGGGGTCAGTGGATTCTTTGTGGAAGAACCTGATAATCCTAAAAGTTATGCAGAAAAAATAATACTTCTTCTAACTGATGATGATTTGAGAAAGAAAATGGGAACAAAATCAAGGGAAATTGCATTAAGGAAACATAATCGTAAATTATTCTTGGATAAATATATCGCTATTTTTGAGAGACTTAAGGAACAGTATCAATGATAAAAACGAGTCATTGACACTGGTTTTTTAGGCATAGAATTTAGTTCACAAACATGGTTGAGGAATACGCTCAGTTTAAAGGTATATAAGAACGAACACGAGTGTGCCTGAGTTGATTACACATGCCTAAAAAAACACGAGTTCTGATTGCTGGTGCTGGGGATGGAGGAAAATACGCTCTTCAGGAGTTAAAGAGCCGCCACTCAGAAAAAGTGGAAATCGTTGGATTTGTTGATGATTCCGCAGCACTCCAAGGATATAAGATCGAGAACGTTAAAGTTATTGGAACTACTTTTGATATTGAACGATTGGCAAGTGAGCTAGGGTTTGATGATGTCGTAATTGCCATGCCATCCGCTCATGGAGCTGTAGTAAAGCGAATTCGGAACATGTGTGAAACAGCGGGAGTAGAATGTAGAATTCTTCCTGGAGTATACGATATTTTAACTGGAGAAAGTAGAGTAACATCATCAATTAGGGAAGTACGTTTTGAGGACCTTGTAAAACGCGATCCTATTAAGACCAATAGAAATGAAGTTGTATCATATTTGCAGGGAGCTGTAGTCTTCGTGACTGGAGCTGCAGGATCTATTGGTTCAGAGATTGTTGATCAGGTTGCACATCTTAAACCCCGCACACTTGTTCTTATTGATCGATCTGAAAATGGAATGGCTGAACTCCTCTGGAATCTTGAAATGGATGAACTAAGGAATTTGGTTGTACCGGTGATAGCAGATTTACAGGATGAAAAAAGAATTGATGATCTATTCTCTGAATATTCCCCGGATGTCGTTTTTCATGCGGCGGCATTCAAGCATGTCAATTTCATGGAGATGTACCCTGAAGAGTCAGTGAAGAATAATATACTAGCATCAGATTGTCTGTTTAGAATTGCACTAGAACACAAAACAAAACGACTTATCACAATTTCAACTGATAAGGCAGTCAATCCTACTTGCGTAATGGGAGCATCCAAACGATTCGTCGAACTTTTGATGGAAGAATATGCTCGACGTAGTAAATATACGAAATTAAGCGCTGTTCGTTTTGGAAATGTCTTCGATAGTGAAGGGAGTGTAGTACGACTATTCCGCAAGCAAATTGAAAACGGCGGTCCAATTACCATCACACATCCAGAAGTCGAACGATTCTTCATGAGTGTTTCAGAAGCAGCGCACTTAGTCATACAAGCTGGTGCATTATCCCAGAATGGCGCAATTTATGTTCTGAAAATGGGAGATCAAGTGAAGATTTTAGATATTGCCCAAGAGATGTGTCGAATATATGGTTATGATCCTGATCATCAAATTCAATTTGTCATTACTGGTCTCAAAAATGGTGAAAAGTTGAGTGAAGAATTGATAGGTAGTGGAGAGGTAATAGAATCAACAAGTAGTGAGTATATATTGAAAATCACCAATAAACGACGGAGTAATTGGACTGATATGGAAAGTGATATTCAAGCCCTAGCAAAATATGCTGAATGCTCTGATAGAACCTCGATAATTACTATGCTTAAAAAAATAATACCTGAATACAATCCAGCAGCAAATGACTCGTGTTAAGATAACTTGGAATAAAGAAGAAATTACTAATACTGCTTTTTTTGTGAAGTGCAAGTACCTTCGTCTTTGAGAAGCTGATGATGAACTTATCATTCGTAGGGATGCTTTTCAAAAAAGTTGTTCAAAGTCTCGGCAATATAATCCATCTCTTCCTTGACCATTGTTGGAAACATTGGCAAAGACAATACACAATCAGATATTTCTTCAGTGCGAGGTACTTCGCCGCGATTGTAGCCAAATTTGGTTTTATAGAAGTGCGTTAAATGAACAGGATAAAAGTACACTTTTGTGCCAATACCTTTCTCAGATAAATATCTCATCAGCTCATCCCTTGTTCGTGCCCCTCCTGCGACTCTAATTGTGTACATTTGATATACGTGGAAGTATTCCTCTGGTGGATTTAGAAGATCTATCTCATCGATTGATGAAAGTCTATCATTTAGATAATTTGCGTTTTTCCGTCGCAGTTCAATGATTTTATCAATTTTATTGATTTGAGATACACCTAAGGCAGCAGTGATATCAGATATTCTAAAATTGTATCCTAATGTAACATAATCCATAAACTCGGTTGAGGAAAAATAATTCGATGTCTCTTGTCTACCATGAGATCTAATTAATTTCAATTTCTCATAGACATCTTTTGAATTAGTTGTAATGCACCCACCGTCCCCAGTGGTGATTATTTTATTCTGACAGAAACTAAACATGGTAGAGTCTCCAAAGGTTCCGATTTTTCTGTCATCGATCATCGCACCAAAAGATTCCGCAGCATCTTCTATCAATATCAGATTATGATCCTCAGCAATCTCTTTCAATTCATTAATACGACAAGGTGAACCTCCATAGTGGACAGGAATAATAGCCTTTGTTTTCTTTGTGATTTTTTCTTTAACATCTAAAGGATCTAATCCGAGAGTTTTCTCCTCGATATCGGCAAATATCGGCTTTGCCCCTGTAAAGAGTGGTGCGTTTGCTGTTGCGATAAACGTAAAGGAAGGAACAATGACTTCGTCCCCCACCGTAACGCCATAAGCTAAGAGAATGGAATGCAACGCTGACGTTCCTGAGTTGAAAGTGACGCAGTATTTGGAACCGATATATTCGGAGATCTTACTTTCAAATTCATTAACAATTGGACCTGTTGTCCAATATGCTCCTTTTTTAATGACTTTACTGACTGCTTCAATATCCTCGTTATCCCAATAGATCTTGAACAGAGGAATTTTCATCTTTTGTTATTTCTCCTGCTTCTGTCTAAACGTGATTTTTCTCTGGTATTTTTCCACCAGTCGCTTTTGCTCATCTTTCAATTGTTGATTTGTCAAGGTTTTCGTTTGAACCCAATCGTTACTGTACTCGTCAAACATTGACCAGTCCCAATCTTTCATGGTTTCATAATCATAGAATTCATTATCTGGAAATGGAGCAAGTAAAGAGAATCCGACAACGTCGGGTTCAATCTCGTCGCATAACTTCTCTGTCAACCTAATGTCTTCAATTGTTTCATTTGGCATTCCCAATAGGAAATAGGCGCGAGTTTTAATACCGTAATCTTTAGTCAGTTTGAAGACCTTCTTTATTCGCTCGACATTAATACTCTTACGCATATCCTTCAATATTTTGGATGAACCGCTTTCAACACCGTACCATAGTTCTGTACAATTACTATCAGCAAGATGTTTCAACATATTCTCATCAATAGTATTTACATGAGCATTGCTTCCATATGGTAAATTGAGCCCAATCTCAATTTTGCGACGCGAGAACTCTGCTATCCATTTCTTATTGAGTGTGAACGTATCGTCTGAAAATTTGAGAAATTGAATATTCCAATCTTTGACCAGTTCTTCAATCTCTTGCAAAACATTCCCGACTGACCGAATTCTTGTTTTTCTATGCCAGATTGTTTCACTGCAACAAAAAGCACATCGAAATGGACATCCTCTGCTGGTAAGAACTGATGTGATTCTAACTCCATTATCTTTGTATGCTTGTTGAATATGTCTTTCGTTTTTAATTACGGTTCTATCAGGGAATGGGATTGTGTCTAAATCTTCAACAAAATCGAAATGGAGTAATTTACTAGGTGTCTTTTTCCCTTCATTAAAATCATTAACAATTTGAAGCATTGCCTTTTCACCCTCGCCAACTACAACAACATCAATAGAGGGTTCTTGGGCCACTAGATCGGGAAGAGCAGAGGCATGTACTCCACCAAAGACGATTAGATTATCTTTATTTTTTATTTGATTTGCAAGTTCTACTCCATGTCTAAACTGGGGGGACGTACAACTCATACCGATAATATCTGCATCTTCACACGCATGTAAGATGGTTTCATCAGAATCATAAAAACCAGAATAGAATTCAATGTCCAAATCGCTACTATAATATTTCTCTAGATACGATGAGAGATAACCAATGTTTAATGCCTCCCAAGTGTGCCCTTTGAAACCTGTTAGCGGTTGAACAAATACAATCTTCATCTTTATACTCCATTTTTATTTGCTTGTCTATTCTTATTATAGTTGGTGATGAAATTTCTCAACATTTAATTTCATAGCCCCAAAAATCTCTGAGAATAGAATAACCAAGAATCGAGTTTCCAAGGAACTTTGTTTAGTTTGAACCTTAAGCGCTTATCATGATGATATTTTTAATTAGTCTGGGGATATAGTTAAAAAACGTAAGATAACGGTCCAGACAATTCTCCACTAACCTCAAGCAACTTATGGATTTTGACATAGTACGTATAGTGAACTGAGGAAGGGTTTATGTCAGCTACAATGGGTGTGACAGTGCAATGATAGATGACTCGGATTCCATCGTGAAAAGCGATAGTATGCAGAAGAATGTATTTGTCAACTCGGTTTCTCAAGTAGTAGCTGTGGTAGTAGGTCTGTTATCTTCATCGTTGCTCGTGCGATCCATAGATATTAGTTGGACAATTTCTGATTATGCGCACATTAAAGTTCTGATGTACTGGAGTAGTCTTCTATCAATCATTATCATGTTAGGTTTAACAACAGGGATTATCAAATCTGTATCAGAGGCAGCTCACAAACGAGAGAAAATGGGTTCAGTGATTGGAGTGTCACTGATAGCAGTAACAATTGCATTTCTTGCAGTTTCGTTCGTTTCTGTTTTTCTTGCGGAACAAATCGGATTTCTAGTAGGTGAAACTCCAGAAGTAACAAACGAATTGCGAGTTCTCTGGATTTTGGTATTATTCGCAATGCTACCGACAGCGTATTACTCTATAGCTGGTTCGGTATTCATTGGTTTACAGAGGATGAATCGGATCCTCTACATCAACTTGCTTTACAATGGTTCAAGAGGAGTCATACTGGTTCTCCTTTTTTTGACTAATTTAATTGGGATAAGAGAAATCTTGTACATGTATTTAGGAACTGCAGTTGTTGGATTCATCGTAGCGGCAATAATTCTTCGACGAGAGATGCGAAGTGAGGGTATTTCAATATCAGTGGAGGGGTGGCGAGAGATTTCAGGTCCACTATTCAAAGTGAGTTCTGTTATTTTTGCACTCGCATTGCTCGCAACTTTTGGTAATATCATCGCACCTCTTATTGTGGATTTTGTTGGTTCAGATACCGAACTTGCACGATATGCAATTGCACAAAGGAGTATTGAAACTCTGAAGACATTCCTCAATGCCCCATTTGCAATACTTCTTCCTAACATGGCGGGGATGCGAGCACGAGGAGAGCTGCAACGTCTCCGAAATAGATTTGATGATGCATATCGAATCATCATTCCAACATTGATATTCATGTTTCTATCTGCTTTCATTTTTGGTCCTAACTTACTAGGAGCGATTTATGGAGTAAGAGCACTAGATGTCACAGGTGGGTTTTCAGCAGCACAGTACTTCATTGTAATGTCGCCAATACTCCTAATTGTACCCATAACAAATCTATATAGTCAACTTGTTCTAGCCTCTGATAAGATGAAAGTGCTACTTGGTATTGGCGTTTTCTCAATGATACTGCAGAGTGTCTGGACAATTATTATGCAACCAATGTTGGGTGTTCTCGGAATTTCGCTCTGGTGGGTATCTATATTCCCGGTTTTCATTACTTATCATTTGTACTGTCGGAAAACATTGAAAATTAACGTTAGAAGTTCATACTTAGCTAGAGCTCTGTTGATGTGTATATTATTCGGAGCTCTCATGATCGGCGTTTACTTCGTAGCAGAATTTGTAGTGAATGGACTTTCATTCCTTCCTTTTCTGAATTATCTGACAATAAAATCTCTTGCCAAACTATTATTCGTAATTCCACTTTGGTATGTTTTCTTGGGATTCTGTTTAGTTTTGGGATTGATGAATTTTCAAGACCTAGAGAATCTGAAGAAATTCCTAAAACAGGTTCCCCCCTTATGGTGGGTATCGCGACCGCTTCTTCGCCTTATAGAGAGAATTTTAATGCGAAATAAACCCAACTTAGAATTGAGAGAAGAAACTCTGGAATAGCGACATTCATCCAGAGAGATGTAGTCGGAGTCCATTTCATTCCATATAGGACATTTAGTTACAGATTTCTTAGTTACAGTTATAACAATCACATGATTTTTGCACAAGTCATGAAAAGTGTGCTTTGGTTTGGGGCTTATTATCCAGATTATCCTCGCACCAGAAACCTATTGAGAGGACTCCGTCAAATTGGATATACGATATTTGAATGGAATATTAAATGCCAGCTTGCTCTTCAAATTATCCGTTTTACTTTGTGGTTTCCAAGAATTTTTCGGGACGCCTTCAGAAGCGATTTTATTATAGTACCATATCCTGGTTGGAGAATGACTTTCTTCGCAAAAATAGTAAGTGTGGTGTCAAGAAGACCACTAGTTTTTGATGCACACATCTCTAATTACAATACACGGGTTGAAGACAGGAAAAACATACCAGAATTATCAATTAGAGCAATTCATGAATGGCTACTTGATAAAATTACTTGTGCAATTTCGGATGTAGTAATGATTGATACAAATATTCATGGTGAATATTTTATACATCGCTTTGGTTTGAAGAGTGAAAAAATAATTCGAGTCTTTGTTGGAGTTGACTTAGAAGCACAAGAAAGCATCATTGAGAATCCACTTGAGTTTGATGGAGTTGTGATATATTTCTATGGAACTTATATTCCATTACAAGGCATTCCTTACATAATCGAAGCATTGGATATTTTAAGAGAGAACAAGTACTCCTTCAAATTCATTCTGATTGGTTCTGGGCAAGAGGAGAAAAAGTGCAAAGAGATGATCGAAACCTATGATTTAGGAGAGTCGATAATCCTGTATCCCTATTCCCCATACAATGAACTAGTGAGTCTAATGAAACGAGCAGACATCTGCCTTGGGATCTTTGGGGAGTCAATAAAAGCTCGAAACGTGATACCAAACAAAGTGTATGATTATGCGGGAATGAACAAGATTTTCATATCTGGAAAATCAATCGCAATGGATGAGTTATTTGAAGAAGGAATGGATTATATTGGATGCAAGTTTGCAGACTCAAAAGATCTTGCAGAGAAAATTATGTACACAATTGAAAATCTTGCGGATCTAAAAAGATGTTTAAATCCAATAGAAAAGGTAAGGAAGTTTGCAATACCGAATGTGATTGCAGCGCAACTCATCAAGGATCTGAAGGATATGAACAATCTACAATAATGAATTGGTATATGATTTGTTTTTAGCTTTATTATTCAAAGAAGTAAGATGGCAAATTTTAAGAAGAGAACTAAATTCGTTCAGCTATTTAAGGAGAGTTTTACGATGAAAGGGATAATACTTGCAGGGGGATCTGGTTCTCGTTTGGATCCACTCACGAGAGTAACCAACAAGCATTTGTTGCCAGTTTATGACAGACCTATGATTTTCAATCCTATCAATACATTAGCAGAAGCAGGAATTCAAGATATTCAGATGGTAATTGGAGGAAATGGAGTAGGAGATATAGTAAAGATTTGTGGGAGTGGTTCTGATTTTGGTCTAACTTTATCATATGTTCACCAAGATAAACCGGGTGGAATCGCTCAGGCACTGAAATATACCAAGAGATTTGCTAATGGAGAACCTATTGTGGTAATTCTTGGTGACAACATCTTTGAAGATAATATAAAGAAATATGTGGAAGATTTCCAAAAAAATCCTGATATGTGCAATCTCTTTCTAACAGAAAATGACCAACCAGAGAGATTTGGTGTAGCAGAACTTGATGCTAATGGCTCAGTTATTTCAATTGAAGAAAAACCCAAGAAACCCAAATCCAATTATATCGTAACGGGGCTCTATTTCTACCCTAGCAATATTTATGATGCAATTGGATGGGTCGAAGAGAACATAGGTTATTCGTGGCGCAATGAACTAGAAATCACAGATGTTAATAACTACTATATTCAAAGAAACCAGTGTAGAGCACATAAACTCAAAGGTTTCTGGTCAGATACAGGAACATTTCCTACCTTACTTAGAGCTGCAAATTTTCTCGCTCGAAAGGGTTGAGGTGAAAGAACTACTGCTTGAATTCACTCAGACCTGAGAACTTTGAAGCAAGTTTATTGATTCCATCATCAATCGTGTAATTAAACTTAAAACCGACTTTCTTGATTTTATCAGAGGATAATACATAGCTAGCTTGATTCAGATCAGGAGCTGGTGAGATTTTCACATCAACATTGGGGAAATATTTCTTGATCCGTTCAATGACTTGATGCATATTGAGATTTTCAGCTACAACATTATAGACTTCATAGTCCATTTTGTTATTATTCATCGAGAAGATGTAAGATCGCGTAACATCGCGAACTTCAACATATGGTCGAGCTTCCTGCAAAGCTGTTTCCCATACGGTTAGGCTGTGCCCGATTGATGCGTAGAATGTGAACTTATCGATTACCGTATCAAATCTCATTCCAATTGTTTGTCCCACGACAGTACCTAATCTAAGAGCAGTCCAACTAAAACCATTCTCGCGTGAACGTTTTTGCATCTCTTTCTCAGCTTTGAGCTTATATTCTCCATATGGACTCTTGGGGTTACAATCAAAGGTTTCATCTACAATATCTTTTGTCAGGCCATATACCGAGGCTGTTGATGTGTAGATAAATCGTTCAACTCCTGAATTCGAAGCTTGCGTGTACACTTTCAGTGCGCCTTCATAGTTGGTTTCAAATGTCAAGTCTTTTCTTTCAAAAGATAATGGTGCATTGGTTATATCAGAGAGCGAGAAGACATGCGTTACATCCTTCATTGCGATTCGCACTTTTTCCTCGTCGCGAACATCTCCATGAACCATCTCGTATCTACGCCCAGAGGGCAAATCAAACAAAGAAACAAAACGATCTCGAAACATGTTATCCATGATTCGAATAGTTTCACCTTCGAACTCCTTGACTCGTGGTAATTCCCGGATTAATTCTGAACCGAGATATCCACATGCACCTGTTACTAGAATGACCATTCTTTCATACACCTGACTATGATATTGTTTTATTGTGGTTTTGGCATTAACTCCAAATTCAAGATTGATTTTAATTTCGTTATGTCCAACGAGCAATCGCCAGGTAGACGCACCGATTTGATGTCACTCCTTTTAATTGCTTCAACATCCTGACGTCTTGACTTTGCATATTCATAAAGATTGTATCGGTCATAACCAACATGGATAATACCAGTTTGATTCAGTTTTATCAATTGAAATAAAATCCAACTATATTGGGAATAATGTAAAAGACTTTGGAAAATATCGTCTGGAACACGAGGATGTCTCCAACCTGTATCCTGTTTCATAGTGCCTCTTATAATTAGATGCCGGGGAACATGACGTATTTCAAATTCTCCTAGAAGCTTCGTTAGACCATAGTAGTTAATCGGACTTGGAGGATCTTCCTCTTTATACAGTCCTTTTTCGCCATCGAATACATAATCTGTAGATGTATAGATTACATATGTATCATACTTGATACAGGCATCAGCGATGTTCCTACAGCCAATTGAATTGGTTGAATATGCTAAATCGTGATTTGTTTCGCATCCAGCGACATCTGTGTTCGCGGCAAGATGTATACACATTGTGGGATGTTCTCTATCGAAGACACTCATGACAGTTTCTCGATCTGTAACATCCATCTCTTTTCGTGAAAGATACAAATACTCAGGATGAGATTCCTTGAGAACTTTTGCTAGATTGCCTGATCCACCTGATACGATTGTTGTCATATGATGATTCACACCATAAGTATCCAGTATACTGAACAATGTGGATTCTCGAATATATTACCTTTTAAAAACATAGGTTCCATTGATGAGAAGACATCTGAAATTCAGGTCAAACGGAATCTCTGTGTGTTGATAGCACCCTATTCGATGAAGTTCACCTGAACTTCATACCATCTTTTTCTGAGAGGATTGGATTCTCAATCGGCCATTTGATACCTATTGAAGGATCATCCCATGGAAATCCTTGATCGGTTTCTGAGTTCCAATATGTCCCTTGTTTATAGTGAACCAAGGCTGTATCGCTTAGAACAAGAAAGCCATTTGCAAAGCCTGCAGGTACAAACAATTGACGATGATTTGAATCTGATAATATGAAGGATTGCCATTCTTTGTAGGTTTCCGAGCTTTCGCGCATATCCGCTATAACATGGTATGTTCGTCCCTGTACTACTTGAACAAGCTTCGCGACATTAAAATCAAAATGCATTCCTCTTATGACGTTTCTATATGACCAAGAAACATTGTCTTGTACAAATTCTGTGTCAATCCCTAATTCGTGGTACAAATTCTTTCTGAATGTTTCTTTGAAGTAACCTCTGTAATCATCATGAACAACAGGTTCAATTAGCACAGCCTCTTTGAATTTCGTTTTAATTATCCTTACACCCTGATTATTCGTCATGATTTATTCGATAGCCTCTCGGTCATATATCTCCTTCTGACGATACGTTTCAATTCTCATCAATTGAAAAAGGATCTATTCTACGGTAGCTTGGGAACTATTGGAAGTCATATATCTACAGATTTGTGTCTATCATCTGTTTTGAAGTAATAACCTTTATCTCATTCTTTGGATTTTCCTTCATTATCTCCTACTACATGCTCTCCTGAATTGAATCTTAGCCATTGGAGTAATACGACCCCAAGCTATCAATAGGGTCAAAATGGATAAACTAGAGATACAGCATTTTGCCAGGCTAAAAAACTCTAATTGGTTATATTGAAAAGATTGGGAATTTTGGAACAAGCAATAGGAAAGAATAAGCATAGCCTCTAGTAAAAAAAGACGAGTGTGTGAAAAGGAAATGAGAGAAGTATTATTCATTGCATACTTCTACCCACCATTAGGTAGTGTTGGCTCTGTCAGACCACTCCAATTTTCTAAATACCTACCCGAATACGGGTGGAGATCAAGTGTATTATCTGTGAAAAATGATGGACATTATCCCAATGATCTATCAATGCTTGCGTCAATACCCAGAGGACAGAAAATTGCGAGAAGCTATCGACTACCAATTTTTAGTACACTCGGGAGAATTGCCAAAGGACCTCTTAGAAGACAATCACTGCTTTACTCATTCCTTGATGCGCAATATGATTGGGTACCAGATGCAATAAGAACAGGAAAGAAACTGATAAAGGAAGGCAATTATGAAGCGATTATTGCTACTGCTCCACCGTACTCCGCTCTCAGAGTCGCTAGAGCTTTGAATAAAATATACAAAATTCCTATTATTGCTGATTTGAGAGATCCTTATACAACAAATGAGTTCATGAAGTGGCCAACAAAGTGTCATAAGAAGTTCTATTCACTTTATGAAAGAAAACTACTGGCAAGTTTTGACCATCTGATTACAACTAATGAAAGCCATAGCGTAGACCTTTCTGAAAAATTAGGTCAATCGGAAGAACGTATCACAATGATAACAAATGGTTATGATCCTGACGACTTCTCAGTCGAAATGAGAAATCCACCCAATGATAGATTTGTATTTGGTTATGTTGGCTCCATATATGGAAAAGTGTCACCAAGGCCATTTTTCGAATCTCTCAACCTTGCCTTGAAGCAAAGACCCGAAATGCGTGAGCTGATTGATGTTGTTTTTGTAGGTAATATGCAACCAAAATTTGTGAAGAATGAAGCAAGGAGGATGAATGTTGATGATTTGATTTCTATTCGGGGATTTGTTCCTCATTTTGAAGCACTATCCTTCATTCATCAATGTCATGTTTTAGTGCAATTTGGGGGTATGGTAAGTAGATCATTTCCAGCAAAGATATTCGAATATGCCGCATCTGGTCACCCCACACTAAGCTTTGACAATCCTGAGGTGTTTGGTGATTTCATTACTAGAAACGGTCTTGGAACTTCAGTCAATGGCTTAAAACCAGAAGAAGGTGCAACGAAAATCATAGAGTTCCTTGATATGTTCAAGAGGGGAGAACAAATTCTAGGTCCCTCAACAGAGGATAGTCAACGATTCAGTCGCAGGATTCTTACTGCAGACCTAGCATCAGTCTTGAAAACTGTTGTCGATTCGTGATGCATCTTCAAGTATATGTCTATTTTTTGAATTATAAGAATCATACAATAAATACTCAGTATGATTCAACATTTGCAACAAGAATCTTCAATTCAAATGCTTCCGCATAGACTGTCTGTGCAAAAGGACCTCTGTATCCAAGTGCGGAACGAATCATATCTTTTGAAAAATAGCTTCTTCGTGCAACTTCGGATTGATAACACCATATAGCTTCAATTTTACGATCCACTTCTTTTTCAGTAAGAGGTACAAAAACGTTGGGTGAAAAACTTAGGCAATCCAAGGGAACCTCGTAACTCATAACAGTCGCTTCGCCTCCTTTGAATGCTCTCAGTGATTCAATTGCAACGATTTGATGATCTTGATGAATATCATTGGGCCAATGCGTGAGAACTAAGTCGAATTCATTCTCTTTTCGGATATCAACAATCGCCTGCAGAATCTCTTGTCTTCGACTAGGGAATGTTCTTACTGGAAAGGTCAATATTCGTAAGTCTTCTATTCCTAAGACTTTAGCAGCATCTTCACACTCAGATTTACGAATGTTTCTTGGGTATTTTGTTGTGTCTGCTGCTTCTTCTGCAATTGAGAATACGAGTGAAGTGACTTTGGTCCCAGCAGCAATCAATTTCTGAATAATACCACCACAGCCAAATTCTGCATCGTCAGCATGAGCGGATAAGAAGAGTGCATGTTTCGATTGAATTTTCAAGGCGAGGAACCTCATTGAATTGGTTTTCTCTTGTAACGAGATGTGCAATTAAGGGTTATCTTATTGTATGAAGATTCGAATTCAGAAGATATCATTGTCACCCATTGTTAGGTAATGATTCTTGAAATCAATCAACAGGTCATTGTCAATCGTATCGTTGTTTCTATGTACTATTGGTATGAAGAATCGCTCTTCACGATTGAAATTGGATTCTTCTAGGAATTGAAAGAAATGATGGTTTTCATTGATAACAAGGTTGACCTTCTGGACATCATTATTCTTTGCATAAGTAATGACGAAATCAAGTACTTCTTGATAGAGAGATGGATTCTTTGGAATGATATAATCAATGATATGAAGGGTCTTGCTCTTCTCACTCACATATAGTTTCAAAATGAAATATCCAACTAATTGTTCACCTTTCAGAATTTCAAAGCAGTGATAAACATAGCCCAGTTTCTGAATGTATCTCCAATTAAGATACGCTGCACTTCGCTTAAGCATTATAGGCAAGTCGGTTTTGTGAGTTTCTGCTAGTTCATCGAATCGATCATCAAATGTGGTGATTTGTTTTATCTGAAATGCGTCGATATCTTGGTGTTCATTTGTGATAAGGTCAGTCTTTGAATAAATGCCCAATTCACCAAGCTTTGACCATCCGACTTTCATATGTCCAGGGATTGCGATGCCCCCCACCCAAGGAAATCCAATTGTAAAAGAAACATTACTTTCTCCTTCCTTCTTCAAGGAATGGAAACCCAACTTGGTGAACATTCCTTGGTTCCTGTAATCAGGATGCGTTGCTACATCGAAACATAGTGATGCTCGTATAAGCTTTCCAAAGTAGTAGCAATCGTATCGTTGAAGAGAGTACTGACCAACAATTTTACCATCGACATCCGCGACCCATGTTTCTACAGGTCCATATGGTGATGAGTAGTATTCCCACTCTATGAACTCGGGATTTTTGTCTCTGTGTGCTACTAACTTCCTCCAGGCTAGATAATGAGGTCGATCTGAAGGATTGAATCTTCTAATTGTCCATTTCACATCCAAATTCGTCACAGCAATCTGACAATTGACTGTGCCCTAAATTATTTTTCCCACGAAGTCCAAGAAAACTAGTGAGTACTAAAATTCATGAGATCTATTAAACAGTAAAATGAGCGCGATGCAATTGAAAATGATTGATACACATTGCCATCTTGGCGAATTAGAATATGATCAGAATCGTAATGAAATTATAAAGAGGGCAATCGAGCGAGATATTGTGATGATAACATCAGCGACAAGAATTGATCAATACTCGCTAAATTTAGAGCTTGCCAGCTCATCTGCATCAATATACACAGCCTTGGGTTTGAATCCAATCAATCATTATGAATGCGAAAAAGCGATTTCATTAATCAAAGAACATAGAGATAGCATTATCGCGATAGGAGAGTGCGGACTTGATCACTATTTAGAAAGAGATCATGATGAAAGAAAGAAACAAGAATCTGTATTTGTCAAGATGATAGATTTAGCATTAGAATTGAAGTTGCCAATACAAATTCACTCTAGGTCAGCTGGTGCAGCTGCACTTGCTGTATTAAGAAATAATGGTGCACAGAGGGTTCATCTGCATGCATTTGACGGAAAATCAAATTTGGCTAGAATTGCATCAACTGAACTAGGTTACTATTTTTCAATACCTACTTCAGTTGTGAGATCGCCACAAAAGAGAAAATTAGTCAAAGCTGTAGCAATTGATCGTCTATTGATTGAAACCGACAGTCCTGTCCTTAGTCCAGTAATTGGACAGTTGAATGAACCAGCAAACCTACCAATTGCATTACGAGAGATAGCATCAATACTTCACATGGAAGAAGAAGAAATTGGAAAAATAGTTCTTGAAAACATATGTCGATTGTATTCTAGAATTAGACCAAAGTAAGATAATTCATAAGAGCGACAAAGCTTGAAACCTTTTAGACACAAAATGAGACCAGATATTGAGGTTCAGATTAAGAAGATGGTAATAGCTACTACCAGCGTGGCAGCTATTGAAGAATGGAAGGATGCATCTGAGAATCAGAATGTTCCGCTTTATAATTATCGTGGAGACCATGTAGAACAGGTCGTTAACCTTGCAAAACATCTTGCGTCAAAGATAGATGCAGACATAGAAGTCGTTAGCCTTGCCGCTTGGTTCCATGATTTTGCAAAGCCAGGTCTCGGCGGCGTAGCAATTCGCGACCATGGAGTAGCGAGCGCGGAACTAGCAAAAGATTGGCTCCTCAAGAATGGGTTTGAAGAGTTGCTTATTAGAAAGGTCTGTGATGTAATTAAGAAACATGTAGGACTTACCTTGGAAGCACCTCTAAGTCCAATCGAGGCACAAATCCTTTGGGAAGCGGACAAGATACATAAACTTGGGTTAGTAGGATTACTGCAATATATTTTGAATGGGATTAGAATCTATCCAGGAAATAGTCTCCTTGAGTTCCATACTAAACTTGTTGAATTTCTCCCACTTGCAGAAAAAATTGCGAGAAGTGTTGTTACTGAAAGAGGGAAAGAGCTTGCAATTGAACGACTTGAAACACTACAGAACTTGACTAGAATTCTTGGTTCAGAATTAAGTTCGGATTCATAGGAGTCTGATATCTATGAAAAGAGAATCAAAAACGGTTGGAATCTTGGCAATTGGGAATGAAGTTCTTGATGGCGTTGTTCTTGATACGAATTCGAATTGGATGGAACTAAGACTTGTTGCTCAAGGAGCTCATATCAAACGACTAGTATCTGTAAGGGATGAGTTGGATGAGATTAGAGAAGCTTTGAATTTTCTAAGAGATTCTTGCGACATTATCATAACCACTGGAGGTCTTGGACCAACTCATGATGATATGACCTTGAAAGCGATAGGAAAAGCAATTGGTCGTAAAGTCGTTGAAAATTCAGACGCACTCTCCATCGTTAAACGGCAATATCAGTCACTATATGAGAGAGGAATAGTCAGCTCACCTGACATAACAGAAGCAAGAAGAAAAATGGCTCACATACCAGAAGGTGCAACTCCCCTAGATAATCGAGTTGGGGGTGCTCCAGGTGTGATGATTCAACTTGAGGAAGTTGTGATTTTCTGTCTGCCGGGAGTTCCTAGTGAGCTGAAATTCATCTTTGAAGATTCAATAGTCCCTTGGATAATCGAGAATGTGACTCAGAGATTTTATGAAAAGGTTGTGGAGTTTGGTATACATGACGAGTCGGTATTTTCTCCAGCTATAGATATAGCTATGAAGAAACATCCAGGTGTCTACGTAAAGTCAATGCCTAAGACATATGGAACATCAAAGACATTGAGAGTATGGGTGTCTGCACGAGGGAATGACAATCAGGATCTTAAAGAACTGGTTAAAAATACTATACGAGAATTAGAGAAGGTAACAGGGTTGACATCAACACCTGTCGAAGAGTGATTTTACAACTGCCGATAACTATATTCCCTAGTTTTCATGGCATTAATTCTGGAGAACGATTATCTTGCAGGTTGATTTCACCATTGTTCTGGATGATATTATAGTCTTCTTCATCGCAATAATTTATGCCATTATCATACTTACAATTGCAGATGTCGCGAGGAGAAAGATGAACTTTGGTTCAGATTTTACAAGAAAGATAGTGCATCTATTCGCGGGAGCAGCAATTTGGACAGTCCCGTTTTATCCACATCCTTGGGTTGCAACTTTCGTAGCACTCACATTCGTCTTGATGCTAGGTATGGCAAATTCAGAGCGTTTCGGCCGATTCTTTGCAGCGATGGCACGACCGGAAGATCTGGAACATGGTAGTGTTAGAGGACCTTTCTGGTATGCAGTTTCTATTACTATCCTTACTGCAATTTTCACCTTCACAGGAAATGAGGCGATATATTTCATACCTGCAGCTGCAATTCATATCATGATGCTTGGCGATGGAATGAGTGCCCCGATTGGTATGAAATATGGAACAAATTGCACACGCACAATCTTTGGGTCAAAGAGAAGCACTCACGGATGCTTAGCACTCTTCATCTTTGGTTTTTTGGGTGCAATAATCGCATTCTGGTGGTTTGGGATTGTTAATTATGGAGTGTTTATCACTACTGCTGATTATATCAACATGGTTGTTCTTGCTCTCATTGGAGCTACCACAGCCACTCTTGTAGAACTTGTGAGTCCTAAAGGAACAGACAATGTTACTCTTCCAATGATCTCATGTGTTGTGATGTTCATTGCTGCTATACTAATGGGAATCATTGTTGTATAATCATCAACTATGTTCTACTACAAGTCGATAATAATAGGAATCACCCGCAGTATCACTATCTCTTAGAATTCGGACAACCTGACCTGCTCGAGCACCTAAAACTCTCGCAGCAGCATCAGATGTGCGAATTCTTGGTAGCTGAGTCTTCTTAATCTTATAATGGTCTAAAACGCGTTCGACCTCTGTGGGTTCAGCAATAATGTGAGGGGGAACAAGTTCATGACCGAATAGATCAAACGAGGAATAGTTGCCTTCGACCAATTCGACTCTTGCAGATTTTGCGAACTTCTTGGATGCAGGAGTAAAACGATCTCCACCAACAAGCATTCCTCGAGGTGCTTCGAGTTCCTCCATTTCTTTGGCGAGTTCACGTACTACTGCAACGCCTACTACACGTTCTTGTTTCAGGATCCAAACAACGTACTTGAGTGTTCGATCATCAACATCCTTAGTCGGATGCATTACGTATCTGTCATCATATTCAAGTAATTCAATCGTGCTAAAACCTCTAAGTCCGAGAAGGGCACGAGTCTTCTCTACAATTTTTGGAATCTCAGACAATATAAAAAACATCCATTACAATGAACCATTTTGGATGGTTTGATATAAACATTGTCTAATAGATGCTACTTTTGTGAATCACTAACTACCACGAGCAACCAGTCTATAGTAGTAAGACTTGCCGGAGGTCTCACTCTCGCGTTCAATTCGAAGTACCTGACCAGAAACGGCACCTAGAACTCGAACTGCCGGGTCATCGGTACTTATTCGTGGAAGTTGAGTCTTGCTAATCTTAAAATGGTTAAGAACTAGTTTTACTTCATCGTCTGATGCAATCATGTGTGGGGGCACTAGTTCATGTTGAAAGAGATCGAATGATGCATACCCACCCTCAATCAGTTCCACTCGAGCTGAAGCGGCCTCCTTCTTAGCTGCTGGAGTAAAGCGAATCCCACCAACAAGTAGTCCCCTCTGGGCTTCCTCTTCTTCCATTTTACGAGCTATATCTTTGACAAAAGCAATTCCGACGACCTTAGGTTCTTTGAGAATCCAGACTACATATTTTGAACGTACTCCGCCAACTTCTTTGATCGGGTACATGACATACTTATCTTCGTACTCTAGTAGCTGATCAGTCTTGTAAGAACGGAGATTGAGAAGACCTCTGGTTTTCACGACTGTGTTAGGCAGTTCAATCATGGAAAAACACCCCTGGGAACTTTGCTTCGCCAACTTGGAAAGAATATAAACATTATCAAGTGTTCTTAATGAGAAGGTACACTTGCACAGATGTGGAAGTCAGTGGCTGATTTAGTCATCTTCGTAGAGACGCATTGGCTTTCCACAACACACTAGCGTACCAACACCAGATTTCTTAACTTCAATAACTTGTTGACAGATATCACATACATAGATAGCTCCTTCTTTTGCCATTGTTCGATTCTCCTATAATTATTTATAATTTCATCCACAATTACATCTAGTTTTATGTGTTATGACGAGTAGAAGACTAAAAAAACGCGAAGAAGCTATCCAGAAATGTCTATTAGTAGATGGCACGAAGATACAAATACTCCAATGACGCATGGCATACTGAAAGGTAAGAGGCGATATGCGTGGCCGGACTGACAAAGGGAATGATTGCAGACGTTCACCGGAAGAGAGAGATCAAGCTTCCTGAGGATTTCTTCCAAAATGAAGCTCTCAAGGATATGAAAGCCGCCATGGTGATCTTCTTCGAGAGATCAGGCGAGATTAGGCTTATTCCCATGATGAAAGAAGGTGGAGCCCGTGTTAGACTTGAGGTTGAAAAGGTCAATCCTGCACTCATGCAAACAATGACACAGCTCTTTAAACATCATGATCTGAAAGTGCTCTTCACTACAGGATTCTGTTTTGAAGAAAATCGATGCATCTATGAGGTGTACTTCTCTGCGGATAATATTAGAACTAAAGAGCCCGATATCAGAAGAACGATAAATAATATTCCAGGTCTCTATGAGAGTGAATTCGAGATTCTTGAGATTGGCCAGGAATGGTAAGATTGTGATAATGACTGGGCTGCAATTCATTGCATTACGGACTAGGAAAATCTCATTTGATTATCTTAAGTGCAACATTCTCTTTATCGTGAGTTTCTATTGCTTCTAACTTGACTTTGAGGAGCTTCTCCAGATAGCCACGAATGAATGAAGCTGGATAGAATGGACTACCAATAACTATCAGTCCTTGATCGTTTATAGAAATTGATCCCCAACCATTGTCTTGCAACAATCGTAGCACAAGTTCTCGATTCTTTTTATCTCCCGGGTCGACACCATGGAATAGGTTTATGACGTCCGCAATTGGAGACTGACCACCAGCAGTCAATCCAAGTTCATATTGTTCATTGGGAGTCATTTTCGAAAAGAACAATGAAGAGATAGTTTCGGATTCAAAAATGGACCTTGAATTATTGACATAGAGTCCACGTTCATTCCATTTATGCACAGTGAAATCAAGAAACCAGCGCACTGCATCCTCTATCAATTGAGCACGAGAACGACCAGTTCTATCTGATACCAACTCGTCAATTCTACCTACAAGTGACTGGCTCATTGTAACACTGATTATCTTCTTCTTATCTGCGTCGTCACTCAGATGTATCGCCTCCTTCAGGAATCGAGTCTATGTCTAACTAATTCAAATAGACTGTATTCGTAACTACTTGAATCAGTTAGAATACATGCAAACATACTATATGAACTCTTGGGAACATCGGATATTTCAAAGGTATGAAGCGCAACTTAAATATTTAGGGACCTTTTTGAAACGCGATAAATGACTACATTGAAACTGAAAATGAGGATGAATCATGACATATTGTGAACTCTGGTTGGAATCAATAGAGGGTATGTCTTGTTTTCGAGTGGCATTATTGGCACCAGAGGAATTTGAACTACCTGAGGGATTCACACTCTCAGATGTTCAAACAGACCCTGACAAGAAACTATACTTTTCTAAGGCAATTGATGGGATTAAAGCAGCAAAGAAATCCATTGAGGATGCTGCCCAATTCTATAGTGACAGGGACCTTAAGTTCCTCTTCTTCCGAGAGATTAGAAAACCATCATCAGGCTAATAAAAATAAGAGAGAGGGAAAACCCTCTCTATACTCATGGCCAAGCAATAAGGCCAAGTAGTGCAGGATTGAGAATCACAATTACACCAACACCAATTGCTGCAAGTCCAACGAGAACACTCACTGGTACAGACGCAAAGATCTTGCCAATTAACTGTATGAGTTTAATTATCAGACCACCTATCACATAGGCAACACAGAAGATAATGAATCCGATAACAAGCAGACCCTTACCAGATGTGAACCAAGCAATGTATTCACCAATGATAGGCGTTGTTACATAGGGAGTCAACAAGCCATAGATTGTCGCGGCTCCAAAGACTGCAACACCAAGAGCGAATACTAGAGCAAGTGGAAACTTGGAGAGAACTCTCATCACGAGGGAGAATCCCATAAGAACCAATACAGCAGCAACAATGGCTGCTCCGGGCTGTAAAGTCCAGACCACGTATCCAACGAAAATATCCAGTATTCCCACGAAGAACCCGATGAAGGTTCCCACATGTACAAGCAGATCGAATATTGAGCCCAGCAATGGAATTGGGTCTGTAATATTCTCAAGCAGCCAGATAGCTAAGAGACCTCCTGATAGTATTAGAACCCATGCCAATATCCAATCATCTTGGAAGAATGCCATGATTTCAGGAAGTGTCCAGTCTAGAAATGGAATTTGAAGCATGATAACACCTCAAGCTAACTACTTCCGCATTCCTCACGGCTACAAATAAACTATACTACACTAGATTCAGACCCATCAAAGTTGATGAAAAAGCAAATGCGACCCAGAACAGAAGCATGCAAACCAGAGATATGAGAAGTGGTCTTCTCCCGCCAACCATTCGTGTGTTTTGGTATCCCATTGAGAGTGTTGTAATGCCCAAGGTAATGAGTAATGGTGCAATATCTAGTGCAGAGAGGGATCCAGGGGTCCATGTAGGTCCGTGGCTCAATAGAGAACCAATGAATAGGAATGGAGCCAAAGAAGCAAGCATACCTAAAACTGCGGCACTTGTGATTGTGAGAAGATACACTTTCAATCGTTGAGCAGCAATGATCGAATCTCGTTCCTTTGCTACTGCTGAGCGCTTTATGAGACGTGCTGCAATCTTCGAGATACGTTCACCAGTGTCATATGTTGAGGTCTCGCTCATGAGAGCTATCATCTTTAACATTTGAGATACTCTCTGACCAATAGCTGCATCTGATGCTCTCTGCATGGCCTCTAGGCTACTGGTATGTTCTTGATAGATTGAGGTCATTGCTATATCAATCAGCCTTTGCAAAGTAGGCTCCAAATCATCTCGTATCTCAGCCAATGCTACTTCAAGTGTATCCCCTAAGCTTAGACGTTGTCCTAGTAGAATAAGAAAATTCAGAAATTCGTCATACTCCATTAAGATATCATTCTGTGTAGGAGGAATGATTGATGATGCACGAGGTCGGTCAAAATATGCTGAGAACTGTCTGGAAAAACGGCTTCGAAGTATAGCATTAAGGAAAATGAAAAGAGGAGCAAGTAGTATTACGATAGGTTGTGTTGCATAACCAGACAAGGAAACTGCAAGAGTAAGCATAATCGGGACATAGGTCACAAGAGCTGAAACTATCAAAATCCTACTCTCAAGTTCAAGGTTCTTCTGTCGGAGTGCAAGGTCTGCTTCATACGATTCTCCTGAGATCTCATCAAGGAGTTCAGTCCGTCTTTCCCGTGAAGAAACAATGGTAGTAAAATAGCGTCTAATGTCATCAGAAGGTTGATCTTTGGCGAACTCCATTAGACATTCCTCTGGAGGAACTCCTTCAGATATTCGTTCTAACATCATCTGAAACGCTTTTGATAGGTAGGGATGTTCTGATTGAGCGACCATCTCAATAGCATCGAAGATTGTACCACCAGTCTGAAAGACGAGAATGAACTGTTCGTAGACAATGTCTGCTTCTTCAGAGAGACCTAATTTGTAACTATTCATCATTGAAACGGGATAATTAATGACAATATAGTAGACAAGTACACAGAGCATTGCGGAGAGGGGGACTATAATAAGAAAATCTACTCCAAAGAAGAGGAGAGAAAGAGAGGCACCAATAAGAACCAATAATGCAGATAGATACGCAGCAGCAACTATGCCTTCGACTGTCACCTTCATTATGGGAGCCAAAAAGCGTACAGCTCTAGTAAGGTCCTTGTCATCCTTTCTCTTACTGATGCGTGAGAATAACGGAGTCCTTGAACTCACTCGACATAGTTTTTCGTAAATCACTGCTCAGGTCCTCTACTAATAGAATCCAAATTGCTTCTCTTAAATTACCCTATGTCAAAAAAAGAGGCCTTGGAGTACACAGATGCGACTCCAAGGTAATCAGATAAGTATCAACGACGACGACGGATAATCCAGATAACTGCAAGAACTCCTACAACAAGAAGTACGACAACACCAAGACCACTACTATCTGGCTCAATAGCCAAGTTCGTATATGCTGTATATACTGGGTCCTGTTGCACACGATAACCATTCCACTCGGGGAAGGTCACAGCATACCACCAATTAGTATTGGTGAAAGCAGTATTGACATTGGTCACCATTGCAGATACTGATGAGTAGGTGTTTCTCATCTGAGCAGACAGCCCATAAGCCATGTGAGCAAAGAGGAAAGCAGATAATGGAGCTTGCCAAGCAATCAGGATGAGATCGCTGAGGTGAACTCCTAAGAGTGTGTTCAGTGCAGTTTCTGAATCGGATATAGTTGTCCACGGATCGCTGGTTTCATTCACAAGAGCATATTCTTGACCCATTCCAATATCGAAAGCACGTTCATTATTGCTGCCGACTCCAATCGTAATGTTATAATCGAGGGGAGTGGTTTGTGTGGGTGGGGTTATAGTATTGCCATCTGTTGAGCGAGAAACTGTGTACTGAGATGTGAATACAGATAGAAAATGCACAGCTGAGATCTCCATTGTCTCGTTGAGGAAATCTGATGTAGGTCGCTCGATGAACAAGTCCTTAGCACGTGTTACTTGCCCAATTGTATACAACGTTTCAGCACTCACCGATCCATCTTCGCCTATGATGATGTCATATTGAACAGTGAATTCCGAGAATAGAACTGTCAGGAATGGTATGGCTAATGACAACCAGAATCCAATTGGATTGTTTGCATCAACGACTCTACAGGTTAGATTGTAATATCTCATTCCAAATCTATAATGTCCATCACTGACCTCTGTAGCAGGAATTGGTTCTACAGAAGGTCGGGCATCGGGCCATGTAGTATCTGAGGCCAGAGGAACGATATACCATGCGTCATCATGACCCATGTCAGGCAGATTGTTGCTTCCGAACGTTTCGTTATGGACCAATAAGAACGCGAAGATTGCTCCAATGAATACCTCTCTATCTTGTGGTGTCTTGAAATGCATACCAAATAGTTAGTAGGGTAATATCAATTGGGTTCCATCTGTCTTGTTTGCATTGTTAAAGGCCAGTAAGAAGGCTGAAAATTCTCCAACATGTACAAACGATGCAGTCACACTTGAATTCGTTCCATCCTCGCCTTCGACTAGTATCGAGCTGTTTGTCCAGTACTCTTCTTCAAACGTGTGTCCGAAAAGCCCAGCTTCATCACCTGCTTCCCAGGCAGTCGTGGTCGGGAGGAAAGCAAAGGGTATGATTAAGAGAACTAAGACCCACAGGGTCATTAGCTTACTTTTAGTAGCGCGCATATATCAAACTCTCCAAGATGTCATTGCAAATTATGTATTAAAAGAAAATGTATGATAGATACATAGTTCACGATTAAATAAAATCGGAGAGCTTGGTCTGGGTTCTGTATTCTCCATAGAGTTTGCTTTTATTGAGCCAACGGTGAAGTGGATTCCGAAGATATTTTCCTATCTCTGCAGTAGCCTCATCCATACTCTGGAATTTCTTAACACCTTTTTCTAGGGCTCTCTTAGCAATTTCTCTGAAACGCCACACACCAAGAGGGATCCATATCTGAGGATCAATCTCCATAAAGACAATGACACCAGATTGTCTACGAATACTGACCAGATATTCCAGAGCTGGTAGTCGAGTGGCATAATAAGCACCAACGACATATTTTGCATAGTCTTTCCGACCCTTGCCAAATTCATAGTCGTTGATTATCGTAGGATTCAATCCTCCGAGCCAAGACTCCATTGCCTCAAATTGCCAACCACTTGGAAAGAACAAGATTGCTACTGTGTTTCCTAATGCATGATCAATACTAACGAGAAAATCATTGATGGAAGGAAATCGTAAGACTTGTTTGTGAAGACGTCTTCCAACAATATCATCAATCGCAGTGATGCTCCACTTTGTTGGAACTAGACGTCTTTTCTTCTTCTGCCCAAGGACACCTACAGAGAGCAATCGGGTGATGTGCTCTTGACGAATTCCATCCTCGAAAAGATCCATCACTCCACTGCCTGCCTTCAGATCAGTGTCTGAGGTGATTCTATCAACAGACTTGGGAATCTTTGGATTGTCCTCCAATCTGAAGTCTCGAAGAGGTGCAGAAGGACCGATAGGAAGAGTCCTATCAGAGAATACAGACGTGAAAGAAGGTTTCTTCAAGAGAGATGCTTCAGAAAATAGTGCTGAGTCTGATAATGCAAGAGTCTGAGTCTCAGCCAAGTCTCGAGGAGGATTGACTGCTGCATCTACCGCAGTATACTTTTTTGTTCTAACAAGACTGAATCGAAGAGCTAGTATCTCATCAATTGTGTGGTTCAACCAGAGGTCAGGCCGCTCCATGAGTGGTGCCTCATCAACTCGAACTGGAGGAATCAATGGACCTGCTAGCACCTTTGGATAACCAGTTTCTCCAATGAATACGGAGGGAGGAGAAGCGCCAGTAAGTTCTGTTCCAGTAAAAGCATCATCAATCTTTGCCATAGCCTTTGCCCGCATAAGTAAGGGACAAGGTCGAACTCCGCATAGGGCTCTATGCCCCATACAATTAGAACACACTCTCTCATCATAGGATAGTTGTCTTGGTGAGGAAGGTGTGGAAACTAATTTCGTCTGAGGCATCCAACATCAACCATAAGTGGTCTTTTCATCTAATAGAAGTACTGTATCCTTCTAAGGATTTGGACCTATATCTATCTCTCAAGACTACCGAGTCAAACAAGGTGCTAGTAAATCTTCTTTACATAATCAAAGCATTCATACGTAATCAGACAGATGATAGGTTGGAACAATATCATGTTGACGAGAAGAGAAGAAATCACAAGGTTACTTGATTCAGCCACAGTCCCATTGACTGCACAAGAGATATGCGAAATACTGGAGATTAAGAAGAGGTCGATTGTCTATGATGATATCGATCACATTGCACGCTCTGTAAGAAATCAGGGGAAGGAAGTAGTAGTAAAACCAGCTAGTTGTGGAAAATGTCATTATGCATTCAGAGTAAAGGGATCTGTAAAGGCGCCAACAAAGTGTCCAAAATGCAAGTCAGAGTGGATTCTTGCGCCATCGTTCTTGATCAGAGATAAGAAGTAATTCAATCGTCGAACTTGTAGATTTTCTTGATTCCAGCACCTTCATGTTTGATATCTGTCACTCTCGTGACCATATAATCAGACAGCCCAAATTCAGCTTCTTCAACATAACCATGGACAATGACAGACATTCCAACTCGAGGAAGGAATCTATGTTTGTCCATCACTTTAGCAGAGATACGTATAGTATAGGTCTTCCCTGTGGACTCATCCTGAATTACAATATCGGTCGAACCATACCATTGATGTGTGCTGACTCTAGTCGTTCGACTCTGACCAATTTCGCGTATCACACCACGCACAACTGTCAGGATGACTCACACTCCCAGGGAGGAATTAATTTCCCATATCGACCTCCACCTCCAGCAACATAACACGCAGTTCCGTCACGATATGCTTGAATCATTTGAGCTACTTTATCATGTAACTTATGCAGTTTCGTCATGGGAGCAGTAGTAAGAATTATGGATTCAGGACCGAGAGTCCCTCTCATCTCATTATAGAGTTTGATTGCAGATTTTGAAGAAGCCGATTTGACTCCGAGTGCTGAAACAATTATGTCTAACAAGGGAGCTATACGAAGGTATGGTGGTCGGTGAGAAGGAGCTTTAGAAACTCCATCACCAATTGCTGCTGCACGGTCTCGGACACCGAGTCGAAGTGGTTTCCCATCTGCAGGACATTTTATTTTTCGGAGATGAATATCTCGCAGGAGTCGCTCCGTTTCATCATCATTTATGCAACTCATGTAAATATTCAATTCGTCATAACTAGGTGAGTGTGTCCCTTCAATAATATTGAGGGTTCTACGGCACTTTGAACAAAACGATAAGAAGTACTTACCAAGCCGCGGATCAAGCCCCACATTTAGTAGGCTCTTCCTGCCCCGCTCCCGTTTCAAGACTCGGGATACCTCTTCAAAAGTGGCATTTTGCATCTCAAAACGAACAAATTCTCTTCCAAGTTTATTTGGACTTGGAGAGTGGGCATCACTTGATGTTATGTATGTCAGATTTCGAAGCTCAGGGATAAAATCTGCAATCTCTGAATCTGCAGATAGACCAAGTTCTATGAAATGTATATAGTCCGTTTCTTTACCATAGCATGTCTTCAGGCATGTATGTTTGTTCTCTCGAAATATTGATTTGAAAGGTGTGAAGGCGTGAGCAGGGCCAATCATACCCCCAGCATCTCTAACTAGACCAGCAATCTCTTCGCCTCGTAGATTGACACGAGGTCTGCCACCCCACTTATGATCCAAATTTGGAGATGATGATTTCAAAGATGTTCGAAGTTTCTCAACAGATTCAAAATCAGGCAGAAGAACCACATGATGAATTGATTCAATGTCCTCGATCTCAACGGTTGGAATGAACGAGATTGAGTCATAGACATAGACATCCTTGTTTTGCTTGAGATGGGACTGCAAATGTTTCAACCACTGAGGCTGGGTAGCATCACCGGTTCCAATAAGATCGAGCCCCTTTTCCTTTGCTCCCTCAACCAATTTTGGGACTGTCATGACCTTACTCACTCCGATTGAGTGGAGTGAATGAATATGCAAGTCAACATTGAATTGAAGCATGATAGATTACCCTAGATATTGATTACAACCTTAGTCACAGAGGGTTGTGAGGCGAATTCAAAGGCTTTTGTTCCTTCTTCAAGTTTGAATTCTTTTGATAACAAGCGAGTGACTTCAATTCGACCTTTATCAAGCATATCAATAGCTTCCTTGAATGGACCTCTACTAATTCCAAATAAAGTGAGTTCTCTATTAACAATATCAGTTGGATTGAGAGAGAATTGACAACCATGCATGCTCTTTAGAGCAACAATTCCTCCATTCCTCACAGTTTGCAGCGCTAGCGAAAATCCATCGATATTCCCTGTTGCCTCAATTGCGATTCTTGGTCCAATTCCATTGGTCACATTGAGTATCTTTGATTTCCAATTAGATTCGATACTATCATAGGTGTTTCTAAGACCCAATTGTCTTGCAAGACCTAGCTGTTGACGATTTCGACCAACGATATGTACATTGGCACCTGAAGCATCATAGATTTGAGCTAGTAATAAAGCAAGTTTACCGCTTCCAAAGATGACGACAACTTCATTTTCTTTGGCTGGAGCTCGTTTTTGAGTCTGGATTGCTGAAGCCAGTGGTTCTACAAATGTGGCTTGGACAGTAGTAACGCTTAGAGGCAATGGATGGATTATATCTGCGGGGACACTCAGATATTCCGATAGACCCCCATCACATGTAATTCCCAAGATTTTCTTTTTTTCACAATATTGCCTATCGCCGCTTCTACAATACCAACATCTTCCACAAGACAGGTCAATCTCAGTGGTCACAAGGGTTCCAACTTCAATACCTGGAACAGAACTCTCGTGTATTGAACCAGCTATCTCGTGACCTAGGACAAGAGGCAGGTCTACTTCATAGTCGCCTCTCCAGATTGCTAAGTCGGTACCACAGATTCCTACTGAGCGAACCTCAATACGTACATCACCTGGTAGGAGTGGTGGAATAGGAGTGTCTGCAATCTGCAATCCATCTGCGGTTAACACTAATGACTGCATCGGTAGAATCTGCGACGTGCCTAGATGGATAAACCCTTCGATAGTATTGATATTGAATTGGACTAAGTAGTATGACTTATGAGCCATTGAAAGGCATTTTCAAACTATTCAGGAGAGGAATGATCAATGTTACAGATGGGCATTGAGTTTGTACCGGATCGTTCAATAAAACAAATAATCGAAATGTCCAAGCTTGCGGAAGAAGTGGGATTTGACCATATTTGGATTACAGACCACTACAATAATAGAAATCTCTGGGTCACGGTCACTGCTATTGCATTGAACACTGAAAGGGTGATAATTGGTCCAGGAGTCACTAATCCGTATCATACTAGCCCAGCCTTATCTGCAGCTGCTATAGTCACGGTGAATGAGATTTCTGGAGGAAGAGCAGCAATTGGGCTGGGAGCTGGAGACAAGATAACCTTGGATGATCTCGGAATTAAATGGACGAAACCTGTCACAACAGTGTTAGAAGGAATCAGAATTATACGAGAGCTCACTCAAGGTGAGAGAGTATCATTTAATGGAAATGTGTTTCAAATTAAAGGAGCCAAACTCACTCATGTAAAAAAGAAACCCGTCGTACAAGATGATGGTTCCATATTGGTGGTGAATGGTAAAGAAGTGAAGCAAGCACCCAAGATTCCTATTTATGCAGGTGTACAGGGTCCGGAGATGCTTGAACGCACTGCAGAAATCGTTGATGGATTATTGATTAATGCAAGCCATCCAAGGGATTTTGATGAAGCTATGAAACGAATAAAGATAGGAGTAGAGAGATCTCAAAGAGATATCAGAGAAATCGATATCGGAGCCTATACTGCATTTAGTATTGCTCCCACACTTGAAGAGGCTAAGGGAGGAGATCTCAAACTCGTGGTCGGATTTATCGTTGCAGGTTCTCCCAAGATAGTACTTGATCGACATGGATTGGATTCTGACAAGTGTCAAGAAGTGACTGATACACTTGCCCAAGGTAGAATGAATGACTTGGATAAGGTCGTAACAGATGAGATGATTGATGCCTTTGCAGTTGTCGGAAATACACGTCAATGTCTTGACAGAATCGAAGACTTGGTCAAGACCGGAGTCACACAATTGATTGTCGGGTCGCCAATCGGTCCTGATAAAATCGAAGCAATAAAGCAAATAGGTAGAGAAATCATCCCTAACATCTCAGAATTCTAGCCATCTTACGGATTGAGAATATCATGAGTACTCCGGTGATGTTCAATCGAAGACTTCGAGCAGATGAACTAGAAGAATGGTTGGACTTCCAAGAAAACAACACCAAAGGCAGACATGTTAATAAAAATTTAGCAACACAATTCCTGAACTTACCTGATTCAATTGCATTTGTATCATCAGTTGAAGACGATATTGTTGGTGGAACATCAATCTATCGTGACAAAACACGTCTTGGAATGATGCTGGCTTCAGTGGCTGTGAGAGAAATAGATAGGGACAAGATTGCCTACCATATCATTAAGACTTCACTCCCATTCATGAAGACTGTGGCAATCAGAGATGTTGATGCACTTGTTTCTGATGATATTGACGTAAATAGACTGGATTTTCCTCTTAGCTTCGAACTAGATTCTTGGACCAAAGACACTCTAGAGAAGATTGGTTTTCACGAGATCTCTAAACTGCACCACTATTCATTTGATCTGGAACAAGAGATAGAGTTCAAAGGAGCAAGTGAAGGATGGGATGTGATTGCAGATAGAGAAGGAGCAAAGCAGCTTATCTGGGATGTTGCGAAAGAATTAGGACTTACAACATCTCTCGTATGGGCGAGCCTTGATTTTAGTTCTTTTAGAAAAACACTGAGAACGGTTTCAGTAGAGGGAAAAGTCCGATTATGCATTAGTTATGACAAGATAGGGAAATCCATCATCATAGGTCTCTTAGTTGTAGACCCCAATGTTCCTTATGGTGAGATAATGCACCATATCTCTAATATTCTATCCGAGAGCGATGTCAAAACAATTCATCTACCATTAATTGGACAAGGTCAGAGAATGCTTATGGAAGAGATTGCCCACAATTTTGGAGGGACTCTTAAGAGCAGAACAATGACACTTATGAGAAAGCATCTATAGAATGCAATAGTGAGAAACCCTTTTGTTGTCAATGGGCTCTCTTTAGAAAGGTCATCCCATGTCCACACTTAGCGTAAAGAAAGTTGGAACCGGCTTCCTTCTTGAATATGGCAATATTAGGCTGGCATTTGATGCAGGTATTAAGGGAGAAACAACTCTTCTTTCGCACTCGCATTCGGATCATATCGGAGGACTGACCCGTGCAGCACATATCATAGCCACGCAAGCCACCTTTGATACATGGTTTGCTAGAAATGCAAATGCATTTGAGAACAAGATCATCTTGAGAGTTGGAGATATGTTCGGCCAAATAGGTGTGAATATAACTCTACTAAATGCAGGACATGTCCTTGGTTCAACAATGTTCCATCTTGAGTTTGATGATGGTTTGACCGTGCTATATACGGGTGATTTCAACAATGTTGATAGCTTTGTCCACAAAGCGGCTAAACCAGTCGAAGCTGACGTTCTAATCACTGAAGCAACTTACGGAACTCCAGAGTGGATATTTCCAGATCGTAGAGGAGTCTATGATAATATTCTTGATGCGGCAACAACCTCTTTAGATGAAGGAAAGATACCTGTATTCAATGCATATTCTCTAGGGAAATCACAGGAAGCCATTGCCCTTCTGCAGAGTGGAGGATTTCGAGTAGTCAGTGGAAATATGAGTATTGATAGAATTTGTAAGGTATACAAAGACCATGGAGTTGATCTAAGACATCAATCTCTCAAATCAATCAATGTATCTGATATTCTGGATTCTGGTGCAGTAATAGTCAGTTCTTCGATTAAGCATACAATTGAAACTGCCAGAAATGTACTGGATAGGAAGACATCTAGAAGACTTGAATTGAATACGGAACGCTTCAGCCTCTCAGGATGGACTCTGGGCAAATATAGTGAGAGAGGCTTTCCATTAAGTGCACACTCTGATTTTCAAGGGCTTCTTGAGTTCGCAGAGGCTGTAAAACCACGAGTCACATATGTTTTTACAGAAAAGGCACATCTGTTTGCCAAGCATCTATCAGAAGTGGGAATCAATGCAGTCCCACTTGAGTAGGTGAAAAGAGTGGAGATTCCAGATTCCGAACTAGTAGAACCGGTGCATGCAGAGTCTTTTTTCTCAGTATCAATCTCTGGTGAGATACACGAGAAGCTTACCTTTGAATATCTTGATCTTGGTAAGTATTATCCTAGAGTCATACGAGACGAGGCTTTACTTGCTGAAGAGATTGATAAGTTAGCTGGAAATATGCAGTTCTTTCTCGATAAGGAGAGAGTCGAAATAAATGGAGAACGTGTCAAGTCAAGGATTGATTATTGTGATATCTTTCTAAAGGGAGACACAGATGTTGTGGCAGTGACCTATCTGATAGATTTTGCAGGTAGATTCACAGAGAGAACGAATAAAATAGAAACTTGGTTAGAGGAAGAGATAGCACCATATGATTTTGAAATTCTATGGAGATTTCCAGTTGGGACAAAAATAATGGAAATAGAAACAGCTCTCGATTATGACGTCTATAGTGATATCATCACCCTATGGGCAATGGACGGGGATGAAGTTGGAGGATATGAGAAGATGGTGTTTGAATTGCCAAGTAAAATTCTGGACACTAGGTGACCTCAATGCAATTAATTGAAATTGTTAATGCTCTCGGATGGTTACTGTTGATTAGTGGTATTCTTCTTGTACTATTTTCAATACTCAATATGTCTCAATCTAAAGAAACGTCCCAAATAAAATCAGAGAGTAAAGGCGTCATATTTCTTGGTCCGATACCAATCGTTTGGGGTTATGGAAAGAAAGGATGGATGATTGCAGGAATTATTGGCGTCGGATTAATGATGATATGGTTGTTATTGTACTTCTAAGTACTCCAGCCGCACTCTGGGCAATAGTTCGTATTCTTTAGAGTTCGAACAATCTTGCCATTCATAAGACACTCAGGGCAAATATCTAAGGAATGACTACAGATCGGACATTTCCGTTTCTTCCCAAGATCTCGAATGCATGTAATTGTACCACAAGAAGGGCATTTGATAGCATGATCCAAACAATATTCGTTGTGACATCTATCACAACGAACCTTTGCTTTTTCCCGACAGGTTGTGCATAATTTAGCCATTTATTTTGCCCCCCATATAGCCAGAATATGTGGCAAATAAGTCTAGTCCTACATACGCGTGTATTACTCAAGCCATACCAAGTCTCATAGGCTCATAACTCACACAAGTCTTTGGTGACAATCACATTTGATCTTCCTATGCAGAAATTGTGGAAAGACTTCAGTTGATATTGACATGGTTCTGGAAGGACAATGCAGTTGCGGATGTTCTCATTTCCAGATTGTTTCGGAGGATAGGTCTGATTTGCCTCCAGCGCTGGAGAATAAAGAAACAATACGAAGAGATCTGCATAGCTGGATTGATCTTAATCTGGACTCGATGCCGCCTGAGCTTGTAGGAAATATCAGAGTTCTATTTGAGATTGAAAAGGACGATCTCACTTCTTAGTGTCTTCTGCCTCTTCTACGTTATAATTCTCAAGTGGTCTTTCAATACGAGCTATCTGACTATCAATCTCTTCACTAAGATCTATTTTTCCAGCAACACTTGCAATACGTTGAACTGCTTTAAGACTGTGAATGAGGGAGTCAAGCCATGAAAAGAGGTCGCCGGGGTATGCCCAGAGTTCAAATTCATCATGGAGGCGTCCTGCAAGTCCAGATGGATTCAATCCCTCCTCCCTCCGGTCAACGAGCCATCGACCCAATTTTATCTTACCATGGTCACATTCAGGAAAGTCTCGACAACCACAGTTGAAGAAAGAAGTTGCCCATCTTCCAAAAACCTCAAACACCCATTGTGGAAGTCTTCCAGCGCCGCTTCCCGGTTTACTCACATCGCTAATCTCACTGAAAACTCCAGAAAAGAGTCTAGTCGGCATATGAGTCCGGAATGCTGAGTTAATCTCCTCTTGTAATTTACTACTAAGGTATACGTTTTCAAATGGTTCAAGCATGATTGCTATATCTAGAACATCATATGATGTTGTGAGTTTCATAACTTCAAGACCAGTACTGGGAGTCAAGAAAGAGAGTGAAGTGGCTCTTCCTAATTCAGTCGGATGAGCTCCACCTTCCTTCACCCGGATCATATGGGTCTTTACAAGATGCTTCAGAGCTTCGGAAGGTGGCACAGACATTGAAAGCATCCGTAGGTATGCTCTTGCAATTACTTTTAGGTCAACAAGCCCTCTAGAGCAAATCGTAGCCAGAATCTGCTCAGCACTTGTTTCCTTGTCCGCAAATGGTTCAACATCTTCAATGATGCCATTTAGGAGTCGTACTGCAATCTCATCCTCATTTCCATCCTGACCACTATGATATTTCCGTTCAGGTTGGACTATTAGATACACCTTGCCACGATCGTGTTTTCCAAGGCGTCCAGCTCGACCGAGCATCTGTTCGAATTCTGCAGTAGATAACCAATCTGCACCCATTGCTAATGATTCAAAGATTACCTGTGATGCTGGTAAATCGACCCCCGCACCAAGTGCGGCTGTAGTGACAACACATGCATACCTCTGTTTGTCAAAGGAATGTTCAATTCCTCGCCTCTGATTATAAGACAGACCGCCATGATAGACAGCACAAGACACATGATGTTCTCTTAACCAATCACTCAATGCATGAGCACGTCGTCGAGAGTATGTGAAGATAATAGATTGACCCTTATTACCGAAAGAGCTCTTGTGTTTGAATTCTTCATTTACTAATCTTCGGATGATAGAGCGTTTCTCTTCATCAGTTCTTGCAAAGACTAGATGACGTTCAAGAGGTACTGGACGACCTTCATAATTCACAAGTTTTAGTCCTAGTTCCTTCGCGAGAACCTCTGGAGACCCAACTGTAGCTGAGAGAGCAATATACTGAGCCTTTGGATAGTGAAGGCGCATTCGTGTAATAATTCCATCCAATTCAGGACCTCGCTCGGGATCAGCAAGGTTCTGAATCTCATCGATTATTACGGTTCCAATATCACCCAAGTCATCAGTATTTCCTGAACGAAATATAAGATCTAGAGCCTCATAGGTTGCACAGATGATATCAGCTTTTGAGATATCCGTATCAACGATAGGTTTGCCTTCTTTTCCCACGTCCAAACGCGACATTCCAACCTTGATACCAGTACGAAGGCCAAGTTTTCGATACCGCTTTCTGAATTGCTCGTATTTTTCGTTCGTAAGTGCTACAAGAGGGGACATATAGATGAGTTTCTTCCCCTTCATAGCTTTGGGTACACCAGCTAGCTCACCCAATAGTGTCTTTCCTGATGACGTTGAAGAAACAATAAGCAGAGAAGTGTTTTTGAAGAGCCCTGAATCGACAGTCTTTCGTTGTATTGGTAAAAGTATCTCAAGACCGGTTTCTTTCAGAACCTCCTTGAATTCATCGGGTATTGGTAAGTCCTTGATGTCCTTCTTCTTACTAACATCATGAGCTACTACTGTATCGATGAGAGTAAGATCAGGCTCTTGGGTCGGGTCAAATCCCGGAGTGAGCATTTCAATCAGCCGAGGAACAGATTTTACTCGGGACACTTGACGCTCTAATTGATTCATCATAGCTCGAGACATATGAATTCCGAGTGTCTTGAGTTCTGTCTTCAGATCAGTCTGAGCACAGGAGAGACATGTGACCTGATCTGCAGTCAGTTTCACAGCATTCCTTTTTGTAAGAACAGTCAGTCGGTCATCTCTCAAACAGTGCTGACATGTTGGAACCACTCTTGGTTCTGGAGATTCCAAACGTTTTAAGAGATCTTTCAGGTCGTCCAAGAATTCAGGCTTTTGTTCTCGAGGAATAATAATTCCCTTCGCTTTCCGAAGAATATCATGAGCCTCTTTTGGGACAAACATATAGACTGGCTTGTTGTATTTTACAAACCAGAACTTTTTGATTTCCAAGATTCTTGATTCACGGTAGCCAAATTCAATAATCCCGTTCAAAGTGGAACGCTGACGGTCTCGCAATACATCTGAGAAAATATCGACTCTCGCGGTCATTTCTTGTTTTGATGATCTTAAGACAATCATATAGGATTTCGAGAGTCTTTTCTGAACATCAGCATCAGCAATTTCCAACTGGCAACCTCAACCAATCAGAAACATATCCATAAAAGACAGTTGCGGTCTTCACAGTTCGAAGATGATCTTCTCTTTGTTCTTATCGATTATCTCAAGAGTTTGCTCATATTCCGCAGATATTGCTTCCATACCTGTTTTGGAATCGCTGCCAGCTTTTTCTACAATCATCCAATCAGTCATAATTTCAATATCAGAGAAACCAGTGAATTTGTAAAATGGAGTGGCTAGGACCTTTGTTCTTTCAGTCCTCTGTAATTTTAGTTTAGGATAGTTCTCAACAAATGGTCTGAAGATAAATCCGTAAGTCCCTCCAAGAATAAATTTAGCCCGTTGTTCACCAGACACGTGTGAGACATTAATCCGTTTGAACATCTCTTCATAATGAGCAGTCTGTGGGACACCAGCTTCTGCTTTTACCTTAGCAAGGGCATCGCCAGCAAGCACGTTTCCACGTTCAATTACCAAGTTGCGTATCAGGGTGACAATCTCCTCTTGTTTCTTAGAACCAAGAGGATCGATGACCTCGGGACTGACAATATCCACTTGTGGAAGAGGTTCGTCATATCTAAGCCGGGTTGGATCAAACATCAAACAGGAGATAAACTCAAGCACATCGATCTGGATATTTCCTTTTTTTGCTATACCCTTGAATATTCCAGGACCGATGAGAATTGAATACACTTCAGTATCTCGAATGATAGACCAGAGTTGAGTTGAGAGTATCAGAGCCTTCCCTGATAAATCAGCATTCTTAAAACCGCCAAGAGTGAAATCATAGGTCTCTATATCTATAAGCCAATATAGCGGAGTTCTATCTATCAAAAAGTTGCACCCTCCGAATAGATGTGCTTGTCAATAAAGTCATGAACAAGTTGATTTGCCAATTGATCCCTCTCTGCAACAGGCGCTTCTATTAATTGCGTTCTCACAGATTGAAATGAATCCTCTATTGAAACGTTCGCAAGCCCGAATCTATCCTTGAGTTCACTCAAACATTTCTGTATGCAATCAGCAAGATCATTGCCTTGATATTTTAAAACTCGAATAACCCGACCTATTCGTTCATTCAAGTATGTTTCGCGTTCTTCCCCTGTTCTTCTCTTTCCAAGTTTTACATCGCGTTCAAGAAAATCAAAGGGAGAAGAGAGATCAGGTTCTGCCTTATTTCCACGAGTGGAACTGACACCTACATCTACAAAGGGCGATCGATCTCCCCGACCCGTACTTGATCGAGGAACTATATGAACAAGAAAATGAGCCACTGCTTGGAGTGTGAGGGAATCTAGTGGTTGATTTAGTTCATCTATTAATCGATCCAATCGGGTTATTGAAGCATCAATGGTGAAGGAGTCAGATGATTTGGTTAAAACCTCTCGAATGAGCCTGAAGTGAGCTTGGGTTCTACGTATCACTTGTTTGAATTTACCGTTGATTGTCTTCTGATTCCATTTGGTTATTGCAGGACCAAAGGAGGATATAATGTCAGCACTTGTAGATTTGATGTGTTCTTTTTGCCACTCCTCAATAATGGGCAAGATGTAGGTTTCAGCCAATTTTGTTCGTTCAGCAACTATTGATAGGGCTTTTTCCACTTCGATATCATTGAAGTCTACAACATCTTCTAGGTTTGATAGACTCCTTGAGTGAAGTTCAAGCTGCCTAGCAAAACGACCATAGATATGAGAGATCCAACGACCTTCAATGAGTGCAAACTCCATAACATTACCAGGGAGATTAGGCACATCTTCACCAATATTGGCTCTACGTTCAAGCTCTGTTGTGAACAAATCAACTGCTTGACGCAGACCCATTATGCCATCCATATTAATGAGGTATGCAACCATTGCCACCTCCAATGGACAAGATAACTGCTTTGAAACATTTAGAGCGTCATTATCTGGAACACGACGCACTCTCTCTCTGAGATTGGCATAAGTCTCAGCGAATTCCTGAATCAATCTCTGACGACTTTCGATAGCCAATTTCTGAATATCAGTTTCAGGTATCACTAAGAGAGCCTCGCATCCAAATCAAGCATAATATCCTCTAGATAGTAACGAGTCATAAAGCTCCCAGTAAGTAAATAATGGTTATTCGTGCATAGCAGGTCTCTGCAAATATAAGGAAAAAAGATAGTTTCACATTCCAGCGGAGAGTAAGAGAAAGTGTATACCAAAGCCCAAGAGAATGGCACCTAGACCCAAGGCTGATACTACCTTTAATTTTGAGAAGTGACGCCCATGCTCAATATGAATAACTAGCCAGGCCATGGCAAATAGACCGAAGAATAAGAAAAGTATTGATATCAAGAGGAAATTGCTTTCGAGACTTTGGAGCATTTAGTTCACCACTCTGTTTCTATTGGGGCCGTCTTTATTACGAATTTAAACGTCACGGTCATGCAATCAAGCAAAGAAATCAAATTCCGTAGTGAAGTCCTCACCATCGATACTCACATTGCGGATTAGTTTTCCTCGTTTCTTTGCTAACCGTCGCTTCTCTGAAAAGGAAAGGTTTGAATCAGTTGGAATGACAATATCTGTAATTTCGAAATTATTACGAATCCATATGTCCTTAGTCTTGGAACTGATTTTGTTCTTAAGATCAGGGAGATAGTTATCAAGTATGAATTCGAGGGTTTCTGGCGTATTGGCTAATGCGCCTTTCGAAAACACTGGATCTTTTCCTTCTGTTTCTTCATCTTCCTCAGCAGGTCCGCCTTTGGGGAAAGAGGTCTTTGTGGCTATTTTCCAAGGCTTTGCTCCGCCTTTTGGATTCAAGGAAAATAGGTAGAATGTGGTTGGATCGTCAACTTCTATTAATGCTTTAATGTCTTTCAGTGGAGCAGACTCGTCAATCTTTGCCTTGAAGACAGGTGCACCCTTTCCCTTGGATTTCGACCAAGAGATAGGCATTGTCAATTTACCAAATTCATTTGTTCTATCGCTATATGTAATAATCATCCCCTTGACCTTGTGCGTGCCTTCAGGGGCGTTTAAGGTGTAACCTTTGATGAACATCTTTTCTTGGTCTATGTCTGCCTTGAATTTGATTGTAGGCTTACTCAGAGATATGCGTGCTCTTGGACCAGGATGTGATCCAATACCATATTTCATGAGCTTAGCATGAACAAATTCATCCGGAGTTCCCGATACTATCTTGGCAATCCAGCTCACCCTAGTAACCTCAGAGTGCATCCTATGATTGTTCGATTTAAACCCTTCGTGATATGCATAGCTGTACTAGTAGACTATAGAACAATGAGCCCTAGGAAAGCCCATAACCAAACAGCAATCACGGTGACAACGATAATAGCAATGAAATCCACGACGAGACCTGTAGATATCATTTCACGTATCTCAAGCTTGCCAGTGCTATAAGCGATTGTAGAGGGAGGTGTACCCGTGGGTAATGCAAAGTCCATTGAAACTGCAATTGCTATGACCATTGTAATCAATAATGGATCTATTCCCAACCCTATTGCCAAGGGAATAGCTATTGGAATAAGAATGACAGCTGCACCAGTATTTGATGCTACCATGGTAACAAGAACACCGACAGAACCAATAATGATAATCACCAAAAAGGATGGAAAGATTCCAAGTCCAACCATCTGTTGAGCGATGAAGGCAGACAAGCCAGTATCAATCATCGCTCCACCTAAAGCAATCCCACTGCCAAGGATTAGAAGTGATGACCAACTGATATGAGATGAAATATCCTTTTCATCCAGTAGTCGAAGAATCATTAGTGCAAGCCCTCCAATCAAAGAGATTATCGCGCTATGGATTCCATGACCACTCCATCCGATTGCATTGGCAATAAAGTCAGGGAGTGTTTCAGTGAACCAGAGAATGATCACGCTAACAAAAATCAGAATGACAAATTTCTGTTCTGTGGACATCGGGCCCAAACGCAAATACTCTTTGATTGAAATCTGTTTCAGGTCATCCATCTCATCTATATCCTTAGGTATCTTAAATCTGAACATAATCCATTGCCATATCAGAGGTAACATAATCAGGACAATCGGAAGGCCAAATGGAATCCAACTCGCAAAGGAGAATTCCTTTCCCAAGAACGAATTGATGTAACTTGCAGCAAGCGGATTTGGAGGAGAACCAACAAGACTTGCTACACCACCAAGGGTTGCAGCATAAGCAACGCCAAGAACAAGAGCTTTTCCATATTTTGTACGAATCTCCGAATTTTGTATTCGACTGATTACAGCCAAGGCAATGGGAATCATTATCGCAGCTGATGCTGTATTACTTATCCACATAGAGAGAAAAGCTGTTACTCCCATTACTGTAATGATTAGTGCCCCACCAGATCCATTACTTCTTGATAAGATGAGAAGAGCTAATCGTTTATCCAATTCATATTTTGTGAGCGCTCGTCCAATTAAAAATCCGCCTAAAATTAGAACTACAGATGGATCAAAGAATGGTGCAAGAGCATCACCAGGAGTTCTAATATTTGTAAGGACAATGAGTATAGGAATTAAGAGGGATGTTGCAACTAAGCTAATGCCTTCAGTGAACCAAAGAATTGCGACAACTCCAAGAATCATTACAGAAGCTTGTGAATTGACAAGTGGCTGATAGTCGATAGTAAACACTTGACCAACTTGACGAGTTGGTCGAAGTGACACATTGAATCCTTCATCATTAGTCAAGACCAGATGAATTTGATCTGCAAGTAACGGATCGCCAGTTGCATTAATGATGAATCGTAGAGGATTATCAGTGCCAATCACTTTCACTGTGGGAATGGTAAACCGAACAAAGGTAGCTGATCCATTGAGAATATAGGTGACCTGACTCGTTGTTCCGGTCTTTACTAGAGTTATATTGAATGCTTGCTCAACGTCAATTCCTTCCGACCGTATGGTCAAAGATGCATTATACTTACCAGCATCGATTTCAGGAGGAGCTAGATTGTAAAGGACAAAACCCACTATGATGGTTACTATAATGATCACAATTGTTCTACGTGAAGCTTTGAATGTCATTACGAACCATCCACAATAATTCCTAAGTTCAAGCCGGACTATTCGCTCTAAAAAGCAGTTCTCTGCGGCAAAATCTCTATCAGTCCACAGGACGGCCTTCAAGGATTTTCTGGAAATCCGCTACTGGTAGTGAGAAACCCCGAGTCCCAATAATAGTTTGAGACCTTTCCACAAATCCAAAAGAAGCATCTTCAAGGATTTTCTCTAACTCTTCAAACCGATCTAAAGGTCCTTCATAGACTGTAAATCCAGTGAATTCAGTTCCAAATGCACTCGTTGCTTCGGTAATGATTTTAATTCCATTTGGAAGGTTATGCCGAATTTTCTGCCACGATTTGAACCACTGATGCTTTTCATCATCAGATAATGTCTTTAACCGATAGAGTGTGAGATACACATATTCTGTTGCACCAATTTCTCCAGGGATTTTACCGGTTACCATAGTTGAAAGAATGTACCTACATAGCTTATAAACGCTAATGCACGGGCGAAGTAAAGAGTCTGGAGAGAAAACTGATGGGACTTAGAAAATCAGGTCATGCACTTACTCTAATTATGCTATATCTTGTTACTCTCATAATGAGAGCATCATTCTATGTTACAATTGCGGTAATTTCAAGTAATTTATACATGGGAGGAGCACTCGTTGGTTGGGGAGTTGCAATCGTACTTGCAATATACCCAATAGCAGAACTAAGTACTGTTTCTTTCTTTGGCTCTTATAGCGACAAGATTGGCAGAAAACCAATTCTTGCTGCAAGCCTTTTTATTACTGGTTTAGCTGCATTTCTTTTTGGAATAGCCACAATTGAAATAGTTGCTTACATCTTGGCCGGGCTTTTTGGAATTGGTGCAGCTTCAAAAGTCACAACAACACTCTCCATGATTGCTGATTGTTCCTCTGAGGAAAATAGAGCTCGACTGATGGGCTATTATGATCTTTCTACGTTGATGGGGCTTGCAGGAGGCTTTGGCTTAGGAATCATTCTATTGGAATTTGGATTAGCACCATCACTGCTACTCTTTGCAGCTGCAGGAGCATGTGCACTATCAGGAGTTCTGACTATTTTATTGATTAAGGAAACTCGGGTCGTGCATCACGAGGAGGTCAGTGTACTTGGACTACTTCGAGAAGTTGCTCGAGACAAACACATACAAATGATGCTTCCAGTCTATATTCCAATAATCTCATTGTACGGATTGGTCATTTCCAAGACTAAATATATCATTGAGTCCTACTTCGATATCACAGCCACAGACATGATTGTCCTCTTTGGACTGCTTGGTGTGTCTCTAGTTCTTGGTATCATTGTTATGGGGCATCTCTCAGACCACACGATGAAAAGAAGGCCATTCATTGTCTTTGGTCTCATTGGATTTGGTGCTCTTGCCTACATGCTAGTGGCAAATGCAGAGACCTTCGATACATTATGGACATCAGGCCTATGGCCGTTACTTCCAATTCTTGGATTTATTGCTGGATCATTCCCACCAGCAGCTATGGCGTATCTAACAGACATCTCAAGTGCAGAGTCGCGGGGAAGTACAATGGGAGTATATTCCATCTTCTTTGGTTCAGGAATGATTATTGGACCATTATCAGCTGAGTATGCATATTCTGTTGGAGGGCTATTTCCCGGATTAGCATTACTTGTTGCAGCGTTAATTGCTATCGCATGTATTGGTACTTATTTCCTAGAAGAATTGGCGCCCTCAAAGGCAAAACAGACTTCTGAAGAGATTTCATGATTCCATGCAGTTTGTGTCAAACCATTCCATCAAAAATCTAGAAAGTGCAATATATGCCTAATATTGCAAAGAGTTAATAGAAACAAAGGCATGGATGCTTTAAGAAACTCTACCGTAGGGGAGAGATACTTATGGTTAGGTTAACAACAATCGGTAACTTCCTTTCAGGACTGGGATTGGCATCACTGGCTTTTACTGTAGTGGTAAAAGCAATTGCAACTCAACCAGATCAAGTACTTTATCCACTATACATCTGGCTTATAGCTTTAGGATTTCTAGTAGTGGTGTTGGCAATAAGCGTAGTAAACACGTTCACTGAGATAACTGGGTTTGTTCATCCCGATGACAAGATGATATCGAATATGCTCGTGTATATTCATGCTCTGGCAACGCTTCTTGTATACGGACTTTTGACAGGTGTAGATGTAGTGATGCAGGGGTACCTATTTGATATGGGCACCATGATTGTGATAGCATATGTCTTCTTGTTTATCTTTATGTTTTTCGGAAGTAGAATCTCACAAGATGCAGAAACTGGAAAGGTAAAAGAGATGACATCCAGATTTATGCTGATCTCACTATTATTGGGAGTAGTCTTGGCGGGAGCATATCTCTTGATGAGTGTTGTCAAAGACAGTCTTGAGTACAGCTTGGCTGCTGGTGTTCTAATGGTATTTGCTGTAGCTCTCGTATCTTTCATTGTGGTGTTTCTGGGATATCGCTACGAGCCGGTGGGTGAATAATCTCTAAATTAATGGATGGAGTCAGCTCCATCCATCATTTTCATTTTTCTACGAATTGTATATACAGTGGAAAGGCTCTTAAAACTCAGAGTTAGATAGACCAATATCTGGTGTTAGACATGGGAGACGGTAAACTCTGGCTTGGCTTCAGGCTTGATGAACAAGGTAATCGAACAGATGAAAAATTTGAGATTAGTATAGATCTCTTAAGACGCCATGGTGGAGTCTTTGGATCCACAGGATCAGGAAAGACTGTACTTTCAAAATGCATTCTAGAAGAAGCCGCAATGGAAGGAATACCCATTCTGGCATTTGATCCACAGGGCGACATTGCATCACTCATGCTACCAGGAGACCCTAAGGAACTATCATCAAAGGGAGTAGCGCCTGAGCGGTTGAAGGAATATATGGATAAAGTGATTGTTAGAGTCTATACGCCAGCTAGTAGCAAAGGTCTTGCCATTTCGATTAACCCATTAAAATTGCCAGATAGGAAAGCTGACCAAGATGATATCATAAGGCTACTAGATAATTCCGCACGAACCCTTGTCAAAGTATTGATGAAGGTCTCGGGATTATCACGATCTTGGGAAGGCAAAGCTTTTGCTGCAATCTACGAACTGTTAAGAACAATCTGGGAGAATGAAAAAACAGAGATCAAAGGACTCGCAGAACTTGCAGATATGTTGATTGCTGATCCAGAAGAGATAGGCGTTGACCTAGAACCATTCATGAAGTTTTCAGAACGACAGACTCTAGCAACTCGCATTCGAAGTCTAACCGTCGGGTCATCCCAACTCCTATTCAAAGAAGAGGGCGAAATCAACTTTGATGAACTCACTAAACCAGTAAATGGCAAAACACCAATCAATGTAATCTTTTTGAAGACCCTTCGTAGCGAGGAAGAGAAACATTTCTTTATCTCAATAGTCCTGAATCAACTCTATTCATGGATGCTCAGGCAAGGTTTCACAGAGAGACCTCGAATGATGATATTTCAGGATGAGGCAGCACCGTTCATTCCTGCGGGTATGTTATCACCAGGGCCAAAGGAAACTTTTCTATTATTATTTAGACAAGCAAGGAAATATGGTGTTGAATGTCTTATCGCCACTCAGAGCCCGAAAGATATTGACTACAAGGCCTTCGAACAATTCAACACAATATCAGCGGGTCGGATTAGCAGTGAGCAATCGCTGAAGGTTCTTGAGCGAATCCTAGAACCAATCGCTGGCGAGAAAGAATCCGAGGAGATTATCACTCAACTTCCAGGCCAACAGACAGCGAATTTCATCTTCTCATCTGCAGATCTCAAACCAAAGGTCAATCATATCGGGGTTCGATGGCTCTTGACCAATCATGTGACCCTTACAGAAAAAGATGTTCAGATGCACATGCAAAAACTTGTAGCAGAACAGGCTAAGATCTTAAAGAAGCTTGAAGAGGAACGACTTGCGCAAGAACAACGCAAGCTAGCTGAGATGGAAGCAGCAGAGCGAGAGAAATACAAGACTCAAGAGGCTGCAAGGAAAGAAGCAGAACGGCTAAAGGCTGAGAAGGAACAAGCCAAAGCTGAAGAAGCTGCGCGTTTAGAACAAGAACGCCTATTACAGGAAAAGAAAAAGAAGTTCAAATCAGCATCAGATACCGACAAAGTCTTTGATACACGCGGACAAGCAGGAAGCGTTTCCTATGATGATCTAATCAACGCATTCATTGCTAGAATCGAAGCTATTGCAAAGACAACCTTTGGTCTTGAATTCCTAAGGGAACTGGTAAAACGAGGAGACCTCCATTATGAGAAGTCCATGTCATTCTATCTTACAGAAACACGTGTGGCACTAAAACAGGGTCTCGCAAGAAAAGAAAAACGGGAGATCAAGAAGAGAGGAGGAACAAAGAAGGAAGACTATCTGATTTATGACTTCAATTATATGTTGCAGAAAGTCATTGATAGTATGGGCGTGAAAGAACCAGATTATATTGATGAGGAGAGACTAAGAATGAGATTCGAGCAGCTTGTAAAGAAAGCGAATAGAAACAACTTCTTAGAACGTATCGTGTTGGGTGAACCATTCCTCGAATTCTAATTTGGAGATACATACCTTATTGGTTCAGACACTTCACAGTCCACCCATCGTTTGATTAGATGGGATGTGAAATCTGTTGCATCTGAGATGATTTCCTTTGTGGCAGCAGAAGCACCATAGTGAAGCATCAATACAGTCGTACTCTCTTTTGTAACCTTGGTACGATCAGAGTCATGAATGGCATATCCATAACAGACGATTCCACTATCGTCAGCAAGAACAATCTCTCGTCCTCGACATTTGATAGTGTCACCACCGATACGATGAAAGAGTTCTCCTTTCTTGGCTTGCCTAAGAGTTAATTGACCGTTAATTTTTGCTTCATCAATCAATCCTATTGGAATCTTGTGATAGGCTGATGAGAGATTCACAATATCTACAAGGTCTGAGATACGCCAAAGATTTTCGCCTTGAAGAACTCTCCGTAAGACTGCTTCGCTCGAGCCCCGTTTTTTTGTCGGATCAATTCCATACGTCCAATGCATTGCGCGATATGAGAGAAGCAACGAATCACTACTGAGATCTTCTAAATCGTTCCGCAATCGTATCTCCTCGAACATCTCTTGTTCATACTTTTCAAAATCAGCGGATGATTTCCCAAGTTTTAGTTCTGTGATCGCAACCACTGTGATGCTTGTTCCAGAAGGACCTGTTTCAAATCTAATTGACCTTGAAGGGCTCATAGGTGTTCATAGAAAACTTCAGCCTATGAGTGTTTTTAGAGGACTGGCTACAGATACTCGATGAGCTCTTCCAAACTAGTCACATCGATATCAGGAGTAGTATCCAAATCGCCAGAATCAAAGTCTACAATATTATCGGGGTCTCGTTGAACAAGTACTGTAGTAACTCCAGCCGCCTTTCCGCCAGCTACATCAGATCGAGGATTATCCCCAATAATGATAGATTCAGAAGTATCGAAACCTAAGATCTTGACTGTTTCGATAACAATCTCAGGCAATGGCTTCCCAACGACAATAGCCTCAACTCCAGTAGCATGTTCAATAGCGGCAACAATCGAACGTTCTCCAATGTATATATCTTCCTGCCCAAGATATACTCCAGGGTAGTCCCGACTTCCACTGATACAAATGAGTCGAGCACCCTGATTTACCATCTTTGTTGCAAAGTTCAACTCTTGAAAAGTCATGCCGCGGTCTGCACCAACAGCAACATAATCAATTGGTGGATTATTCGTCACATCAAGACCATGCGAAACAAAATCCTCCTGTGCTCCACCCTCGCCAATTATGAAACATCGAGCACCTGAAGACCTGTTATGTATATAAGCTGCTGCTGCCGCCCCAGCAGTATATACATTCTCAATAGGAAGATTAAATCCAGCTTTCTTTAGAGCTTCATGAACCTGCCTTCCAGATAATCTTCCTACGTTAGTTAGAATCGCAAGAGTAACATCTCTTTTCTCAAGTGCATTCCATAGTTTGAGTGCATCATCAAAGGGATTCGGGTGTTCAACATCTAGAATCAAGGTGTTATCGACATCAAAGATCCAGAGTTTCTTTCCACTAAGATTCATACTACCAGCTCTCATCCTGCCTCACGTGGTACAGTGAAAAAGATACCTAGTGAGTTGTAACTTATGCATTTTCCTTCTCAATTAGTGGAATAACGCAAATGAACTTGAAGACTTCCTTCCCTTCTGTATTATCATAACCATGCAGTTCATTTGAAGGAACATATACGATATCATCCTTCTTAGCAATACCCTCGATATTACCCAGAAGCTTCGCTTTGCCGTTAAGAACGAAAATCTCATGCTCTTCTTCATGGTTGTGCAAGGGAATGATACCACCTGGAGCTATCTCAAATAATCGCATGGCATAGGTTCGCGCACCTGTTTGTTTCCCAATCAACCAGCGAACCGTTACCTTTTGCACCCCATCCATTTCAACGTCTTTCAATTCGCGCTCCTTGTAACTGACCACATACATTAGGGTAGATTACCTCCTGAGAACAGCCAGATATGATATCTGGTCAGGAGTGATGTTTTCTGATGCTGAATATAGATATTCGGTTATGTACATCTGATATAGATAAAGAGTAAACGCCACAGAAAGCTTAATCTTCGGAGTAAGTATGTCACTGATATTATATAGACGATGCGCAGACCACTAAAGTGGGGATCATAATGAGTGAAGAAGACACGTACCTAAGAGCTAAGCTCACAGAAATAAATGGAGCCATTGAGAGACTCACTCAGATGCTGAACAGAATGATTGAGGTCATTGCGAAGATCACTGAGGTTCAGGAGGCTCAATCAGATATTGCATTAGCTGTGAACGCCAATGCTGAGAGAATTGAAGAGATACTTGAGACTGTAAAGAACATCAAACAAGCAGGACCTAGTGCTGCTAGTAGTGGCCCATCAATTAGTCAAAAAGGAGCAGTATCATCCCATCAGGCTGTACTTGATACTCTTGAAACTCAAATTCGAGAGGGAGTCATTGCTAGTGACCTTGCACAGAAAATAAACGATTCAGCAGATATGCTTGAGAGCAAGGGGGCATCAGGAGGTCTCATAGTAAAGATGCAGAGATGGACACGTATTCTTCGTACTTATGGTCGCGTTGATACAATAAGTCCTTCAGATCTCCAAAAGCTTAGAGATGATATCAAAGAGTGGAGCCGCGAAATCTCCAAGATGCGATAATGACAATATCCTGAAAGCATTCACATAATGCTTCTTTAGGACTACTTAAAGGCAAAGAGGAGTAATAAATTTGGAAACAATGTTTCGCGCTATTGACAAATGCTAGAATGGAATTAAGTCAACATTTAATAGAAAAATTAAGTCGAAATTAATAGTACTTGACCGGGAAATCAGAGGTGCACAATAAAAGATGACAATTGACAATTGGGAAGACCATATTCGTAGCATAATTGAAGGATTCCCAGAACCACATCGTGAAGAAATCCTACAGCTCTGGGAGGAGTGGTTGAGAACTAATCCTGAAACACCTCTATTCGAGAGTTGGGAACGTTTCTCAGTAAAGAGTGACAATCAAGATGCGCTTTATACCGAAAAACGAGTATATCTTAAACGAGTGAAGAATGATCTTCGTGATATTGAGATACCACTTAATTTTTGGCAAAAGGCTGCCAAAGCAATTGCAGCAGTTGCTAGTGTGTTTCTCATACTCTTCTTAGCAATATCCAGAGTCTTTAGAGCAACAGATTAACCAAGCTCTTGGGACACTCACGATATAAGAGAGGCCTACTTATATTCTAGAGAGTAAAAGGTATTCGTGGTAGACATGGAAAATCTTCTCGAGTCAATACCGGAATCTATGTTAGAACTCCTCAGAGATGCAGCACGAATCGTAAAAGATTCTCACAAGGTGATGGCGTTCTCTCATATTGATGCAGATGGCATTTCTGCATTGGCCATCGTGATCCAGGCTATTGAACGCGAAGATAAGAAGATCGAGTGGCGAAATATTCACCAAATTAATTCGGAAACAATTATTGACATCAAAAATGAAATTGAAAAGTATCAACCAGATACTGTTCTATTCAGTGATTTTGGAACTGGGCAGATTACTCTAATTAGGAATCATATTGCAACATTAGAGAGTCTAAAGCATATTATTGTGCTAGATCATCACTTACCTTCCGAAGAGATCGTTGAAGTTGAATCATCCTCTTTGGGTAACAAGGTGATAGAAATTAATCCATGCCAACATGGATTGAATGGCAGCTTTGAACTCTCCGGGGCTGGTGTTGCCTTCCTATTTGCGCTGTTTCTATCACCAAGCAATCTTGACTTGACGGAACTCGCAATTGTTGGAGCTACTGGAGACCTTCAGGATTATTACGGAAAAGGCTTTACTGGACTTAATCGCAAGATACTCGAATTGGGAGAGATTGCAGGAACTCTCAAGGTAAGCCGAGACCTTACCTTCTTTGGGATACATACACGTCCTCTGCCATACCTGCTTCAATATGCAACAGACCCGTACTTGCCGGGAATTACTGGAGTAGAACCAGCATGCTTTGAGTTCTTTGAGAATCTCAATATTGAGTTGAAAGATAAAAATGATGAATGGAGAACATGGGTCAGTCTTGAATCTGACGAGAAGCAGCTAATTATTCAACACCTAATTCAGAACATCATTGAGGTATATAATGATCCCAATATAGCTCAAGGCTTGATTGGCGATGTTGTGATTCTGACAAAGAGACCAAAGAAGACGGAGATGAGAAGTGCAAAAGAATTCTCCACTCTATTAAATGCATGCGGAAGAAATCGAAAACCAGAGGTTGGCGTCAAAGTATGTCTAGGAGACCCAGATGCAATTAGTGAAGGTAGGTACTTACTACAAGAACATCGGAAGAATCTTGCCATGGCTCTACGACGTCTTGAGGATGGGGGTTTTGTTACTATGCCGGGTTTCTATCTCGTAAACGACCCAGAGATACCAGACACAATAATCGGTGTTGTCATAGGTATGGCCCAAGGTTCGAGAATAATTCCCGTCGATAAACCAGTGGTTGGTGTGAGTATTAACACAACCAATGACAGCCCCCTAGCAAAACTCTCCGGTCGTGCCTACAAGGACTTGATCAAGAGAGGCATAAATCTAAAGGAAACCTTCGTTTCAGTTGCCGATTTCATGAATGAAACTCATGGAATGCTTGTCGCTGAAGCAGGTGGTCATCCCATGGCCGCTGGCGCTTTTGTACAAAAGGATCATCTTGATGAATTTCTCAGACGCTCTTCCAATGAAATGTGGGAAGTTCTAAAATCATCAAATAAGAACAGCTCTGAAAAAAAGGAGTGATGGGGGTTAAAACCCCCAGTTCTACTAAAGTAAATTAACTAGTAGTCTTCTGCTGTTAGTGATGCTCCAATGATTCCAGGTATGAAGAGGAGTCCGAATGCAACACCTAAGTCAATTACCATATTGCGAGCTACAGTGAACATGCCATTGAAGTTGCTTGGATCACCGGCAAGGGTCAGGATATAGAATCCTAAGAAGAAGAGAACCAATGCAAAGATTGAAACAAAGAGCATGCGAACACCACTCTTAGAAATCAATCCAGCGATAAATCCAGCAACACCAAGTGCAACTAGCGGTGCAAAGATGCTTGCTTGAGCAGCAGTATATGGAAATAGAAGTGAGGCAAATAAGGTTCCACCGAGTACCATAAGGTCACTGGTAATGTCTGTGCTACCAATGATAGCTTGAATTGTAGTAAGATCAAGACCTAGTATTTGGAAAGCTCCGATCAAAACAGCTGTAACTAGTGTTATTAGTAATGCGATTATAGTTCTGAACATTGTAATCAACTCTTCCTTTGCAAAGGAAATTGCTGTTAACAAATGTTCAGCACGGAGATTCTTATATTTCTTAGCAATTTTCAGGAATGGCTCAATTTGGTCTATTATGCCCTCATTAACAGGAGTATCCTTTCTCGATGTGATAATATGAGATTCGTGATCCTAGCATTCGCCATATCATGTGGCAACTTATCCGGATGGAACCAAGATACTTCACCATCTGAGGTTTCAGCCTGTGTCTTCTCACTGAGAGCCCTTCCAAGATAGTGATTCAATAAGAAATGGTATTCGATATTGCCAGCTGTATCGTGCGTTATAAGATCAAAAGTGCTGATAAGTTCAATTACCTCGCAATCGATATTGGTTTCCTCTTTTACTTCGCGCTGGACAGCCTCGATTTGAGTCTCTCCAATCTCCACGCCGCCCCCAGGAATGCTCCAAAGACTCTTTCCAGGATCTTTATCACGCCTTGCTAAAAGAATCCCCTTCTTGCCAACAATTATAGCACCGACACCAGGAATTGGATGAGAAGGATATCGTCTATCACTCATTCATCTCACATCGTTTAATCGATTGGCATCGATGCAGGCATACGCATCACCGAACCACATGACTCGCAGATCAAATCAGAGTACACATCAAAACCAAGTGTGCTGTTGTAAGGTATTCTCTTCTCATTTTCACAGGATGCACATCTGCACTTCACATACCCTCGAAGTTCGAACACAACACGCCAAGTATTTCTTGCATATTCGATCTTCCCCACTTTGTCATATTCATGAGCAAGTATGACCCAAGGTGCAGCTGAATTTTTATCAGCTTTGGTCCATCGAATAAGACAGTCAACATAATCTTCCTGCATATCTAATAGAGGATATGAAGAACAAAGCCCTCTCCAAGATTCTGGATCACGTCCCAATTCAAGTTCTGCCCGTCGTAGGTACTCCTTCGCCGCAACATCATTCTTAGCATTATGAGAAATGACTGCCATTCTTGATAATGCTTCAATATTGATTGGATCTAAATCTAGAACCTTACCAAAACATTCCAACGCGCCTTCGTGATCTCCAGATTGATATCGAAGTTCACCCAATAGAATAAGAGACCTATAGTCATCAGGATCCATGGTATTAGCATGTCCAACAAAAGGAGCAGCTTCAAAGACACGATTTTGAAGGAGTAGAATGTATGCATAGTTTGAGATTGCTGTCATGAGATTGGGCTGAAGTCTATGAACACGCCCCCATTCCTCAGTTGCAGCTGTGAAATCTCCAAGTCTGTATAAAACAAGAGCGTGGAGAAAAACAAGAGTTATCTCATCGGGAAAATGGCTGAGTGCGAGTCTAAGATGATCGATAGCATCACGATATTCCTTTTTTTGCATCATGATTCGACCGAGATCAATCCATGGTTCTGGTTCAGTCGAATCGAGTTTCAGTGCTTCACGAATACGATCTTCAGCTGCTTCAATTTTACCAAGTGCCCAAAGAGCACGTCCTAGAAAGAGCTCTACTACATAGTGCATTTCAACAAGCTCATCTGCTCGACTGAGTACATCGACAGCTTTCTCGGGCATCTCGGCTTGAACATAAGCTATTCCCAGGCAGACAAGTGCGTCAACATCTTCATCATCATATTCAACAAGAGGTTCAAGTGCAACGATTGCATCATGCGGTCTACATTCTTCAAGAGCTTTCCTTGCAGACTCCAGAACCTTTTCAGTCACTGAATATACAGCCTTCCATCAGGGATAAACATCCCTTTTTCCGTTACAAAATTGCATAATTCATATTATAAAGAGACATTGATAGGGGAAAAATAATGACGAATAGAGAATATGCAACACCATTCTCGGTGCTTCATGCTGCGAGTCTGCTTAGTCATCGGGGTAGACTGAGGAAATTCAAAGAGGCCATTGAGGGAGTTGTTAGACCTGATGATTATGTAATTGACATAGGAACTGGTACAGGAGTCCTTGCAATTATTGCAGCAAAAGCAGGCGCAAGAGTCACAGCTATCGATATCAATAAAGAATCACTTGTCTACGCTCAAAAAGCTGCTCAGTTAAATGGTGTCCAAGATAGAATAGACTTCGTCAACTCGCATTATTCTGTGTTCATCCCAACTGAACTTGCGGATGTAGTTATTTGCGAAATGTTATCATCGCTGATGCTAATCGAACAGCAAATACCTGCCAGTACGTATGCTGTATCTAGACTCTTGAAACCTACAGGTCATATCATTCCTGAGCGTGTCAATCTTTTTGTGGTACCAGTTGAAAATGAAACTCAATGGATTAGATTCAATGTCGAAGATCTAACCTTTCCCCGCGTCATTCAGACCACTGATCGAATCGAGAGCAGGGATCTTGCAAACCTCATAGAGCTAGTCAGTTTCAATCTGACAGAACTAAATCCGGACGCTTTTGTCGATAGAATACTTCAATTCGAAATAGTCGAGAATGGTACATTACATGGATTATGTGGAATGTTTGATTGCATCCTGAATAGACAAATCACTCTTCAGATGGAGGATGGATGGAGGGAAGTCTTCTTGCCTCTAGAAGAATCCCACGAGGTCAAAGCTGGAGATAGTATTCGTCTACATCTTAGGTTTCGACCAGGTGAGTATGATTCTCTGCTTCTCAAGATTCTCTGAACTCACCCAGTTGCTTTTCTTTCCATGCTTTGAGACCTATCCAGCTCGAAAACTACTGGATTCTCAGGGTCTGGGCATGCATGAAGCTCTTTGCAATGGTCCTTTGACCACGGAAAGAAAGCATTGTGCATCATTGCATAGACTACAGGCAACATAGTAAAGAGTGCATTGATGCATATGTCACCTCTTGCACCATAATGATCAAATTCGATTGTATCTCCAACCTTGTGACCAATGGCACAATGTCCTTCCTGACTGATCACACGAGCTATGATTTTCCGAGGCTCTTTTCCTATACACTTACACTCGTTAGACATTGATATCATTCAATATCTCAGCAGAGGCTCCTATTACTCTTATTGATAATAAAAAGATGAAAGAGTCACACTTTTATCGATGTCATTCTGAATTTGGCATGGTGGCTGAATGCTATGGAACTTAAGGGTCCTCTATGTTATGTACTTGATTTTGATGATATCTATGATTATGCGTACCAGACTGCTAAGAAAGTAAAAGAGTCCAAGTGGCGACCTGAAGTGATCGTCGGAATCGCAAGGGGAGGTTGGGTACATGCACGAATTGCATGTGACCTCTTAGGCGTCAAGGAGTTGTACTCTGTAAAAGTAGACCATTGGGGTGTTACAGCCACAAGAGATGGAAAAGCAAAGCTCACATGTCCACTAACTGTTGATGTAACTGGCAAACGTGTTCTCGTAATTGATGACATTACCGACACAGGAGAAAGCCTTACCACTGCTGTGGATCATGTTAAGGGGTGCGGACCGTCTGAGGTGAAGAGTGCAACGCTCATGCATATTGCTGGTTCCAAATTTACACCTGATTACTATGGGGTCGAGGTGACTTGGGCATGGGAAATCTTCCCATGGAACTTCTATGAAGATGTGTCATCACTCATAGTCAAGATCTTCGAGGGTGAGAAAGTAACTGAGCTGAGTACAATGGAGTTGAAGAAACATCTCCGTGAATACAATAATATTGTACTCGCAGACGATCAACTCTCAAAGATAAAGGCACACATGGGATTTCTAGGAAAAATTGAATACCCACTGGATAAGGCATGGAAATTAAATAAATGAGGTGTATGAAAGTTGGCATTTGAAGCAAATTTGTCAATAGTACCAGTTGACCGAAATCAGACAGAAGAATTGCATAATCTTCTACCCGTTGAGATTGGTATGTTTGGGGGGAGCGGCAACTACGACGCTACAGTCATTGAGAATCCAATTGAAGCGAAAATATTCACTCCTTACGGAGCAGCATCGGATAATTTCATACTTGGCACAGTTAAAGGTCGGAGCTTTGTGTTCTTAGCTAGGCACGATCGTGGACATTCAATACCGCCACATGCCATAAACTATCGTGCTAATATCTGGGGAATGAAGGCTCTGGGTGTGAAGCGGATAATCAGTCCAGCAGCTGCAGGAAGCCTTCAGCCAGAGAAAATCAAGCTTGGCGAATTTGTAATTGCTGACCAATTGTTCGATAGGACTTTTGGCGTAAGAAAAGATACATTCTTTGAAGGTGGTCCAATCGCACATCTAGCCTTTGCTGAACCATTCTGCCCGGAACTCCGAAAAGTCGCGGCTCAAACAGCGGATAAGATTGGGTATAAGGTGCATGACAAAGGAACATATGTCTGTATCAATGGTCCTCGATTCTCAACGAGAGCAGAATCAATGTTCTATCACAACCAAGGATTCGATGTTATTGGTATGACAGCCTATCCTGAAGCAGCATTAGCACGAGAAGCAGGAATATGTTTTGTAAACATTAGTATGCCAACCGACTATGATGTGCATGGAGAAGAGGTAGTTACACACGAGTTAGTCTTGAAGACAATGGCACAAAATGTGGATAGAGTGAGAAAACTAACATTCGAAATGATTTCTCATATTCCAAAAGAAGCAAGTTGTGACTGTCAGACTGCCATGAAACATGCTCTCTTCTAGATAGACCGAAGGAATCATAGCATTGGTCTTCATAAGATATTATCGAGAGACTTTCAATGAGAGTAGCAGTTGGACAGATAGAGCCTCATGTATCCGAATACAAGAGAAATCTGCAAATAATCAGGGATGTTCTTAGTGAGGCAAAGGATGTGGAGATAGATGTCCTTGTTCTTCCTGAGCTCTGCAATTCTGGATATGTATTCGAGAGCAGGGAAGAGGTAGAAGCCTCTGCAGAATCCATTCCTGAAGGACAGACATCAAGGGAACTCATATCTTGGTCGAGAGATGGGAGATTTGTGGTTGCAGGGATTTGTGAGCGTACAAAAGAAGGCTTGCATAATTCAGCTGCAGCATTTGGAGATGGAAAGCATTTTGGGACCTACCGAAAGATACACCTCTTTTTAAATGAACGCGACTGGTTTCTCCAAGGAAACGAAGAACCGCCAGTGTATGAGCACAATGAGAATCGTTTTGGAGTCATGATATGTTTTGACTGGGCTTTTCCAGAGGTTGCCCGTATTCTTGCTCTAAAACAAGCTCAGATTATCCTACACCCTTCAAATCTGGTTCTACCATATTGTCAGGATGCAATGGTCACACGATCAATTGAGAACCATATCTTTACTGCAACTGCAAATAGAACTGGTACGGAGAGAGGAGTTACGTTCTCTGGATCGTCGCAGATAACTGATGTAAACGGGAAAAGACTCGTTCGGATGGGTCTTTCAGATAGCGGTATTGGATGGGCTGATGTAGAATTGAAACTTGCAGATAGCAAATCAATAACTGCGCGCAATGACTCGCTAAGAGATAGACGTCCAGGACTCTATACTCGCCTTACTCAGGACGATTAAACTTGCTTGGTGCACGCCCACTCCAATAGTCAATCGGATATTTTTCTCGATTCTTCTTCATCTTGTCGATAACAGCCTGTGTTGGATCAATACCTGTTGTATCTGCTACTCTTAATAGATATACAAGAACATCAGCTATCTCTGAAGCAAGATCTTCACGAAATCTTTCATCGTTTAGTGCTACCTCGATGTCAGCTTCATTCTTCCACTGGAAAAGTTCCAAGAGCTCTCCGACTTCAATTGAGGTGGAGATGGCAAGATTTAGAGGTCGATTGTATTGTTCCCAATCACGTTCTCGAACGAAGTCGCGTATCATCTCTGTGAGTTCTTTTAGAGTGCAGGGATCATCGCCCACTGAAGACACCTTTGCTTAGCGATTCTGAGGCCCAAAACTTCTCTGGACCAACCATAGTGTATACAGTGAGAATAGGACCAACACAAAGCAGAGTGAGATTATTGGTGTGTCAAGGAATCCACTTCCTTGAATGATCCAACTTGCTGTGTCTACGGATCCTAGTCCACCACAGGCCAATACTACAAGGATATTGGTTGGTGCCGCCCATCGCAATCTATGCGTACCAGCACGGTTCCAAGTCATTATTGAGAAGACAAATGCCACTCCAACCATGACCCATAGGAAATAGATACCAAGAATAAAGTATCCAAAAGCTCGCCAAGTATCATGAGGCGTAAATAGAACAATCCCTAATCCAATTAGTGTCAGGACGAACACTACCCTTGGCCATGGATCTTGCATAAATCCTATGAATCGTTCTTTTGGTTGTTCGAATACATCTTCGAATTCTTCGTAATCGTCTTCATCCACTTCTTCTACTTCATCCTCATCTGGGAAGGTATCTTCCTCTTCTTCTTCATCCTCTTCATCATAGTCATCTTCGAAGAATGTGTCGTCGTCTCTCTTCATCCGTGTTTCCTCACGATTTAGGGTAACAGGAGGGGGAATGGCTCCGTTAAAATCCTTATTGTCTGATAGATTCTATTGCTCGACGAGTATATTCCACGAATTTCTGACCTATTTAACCTAAGAATGATTAAAACGACATGAATGACAAAATCAATTATGTCTTTGGAAGGATTGACCTTAAAAGAGCTAGTTAGTAAGGCTCGAACTCTGCGGCAACAAGGAATGAATAAGAAAGCCATCGAGGTTTATCGGAAAGCTCTCGAGTTAGAACCGAATAATCTTGACGTATTGAATGAGCTGGGTCTAACTCACATTCATATCGGTGAGCAGATGGATGCAATTATCGCCTTTGATCTAGCAATTGATATTGATCCCAAAGACTATAGAGGTCACTCCAATAAAGCAGAGGCTCATTTGACCGTAGGTGCTTTTGAAGAAGCAAATGATACTGCAGATGCGGGAATAAAATTGGTACCAAAGAGTGCAGAACTCTGGATAAAGAAGGCAAGAGCGCTCGAGAGTCTATTACGGATTCAAGAAGCAATCGATTCGTATAATGAAGCTATCAAATATGAATCAGGAGACCCTAAGACTTGGAAAGCACTTGCTCTCTGTCTAGACGCTCAAGAAAATTGGGCTGCTGTTGCTAGAGCTTATCGAATAGCAGCAGGACTTCATGAGAAACGTGGCGAGATGCAAGATGCTGATAGTTGCTACAAGTTTGCAGAAATGGCAGAGAACTCGTAAAAAATGTTGAAGGGGTCGCACAGACCCCTTTACAGTATCATGTAATTTTCAGTACACAACTATCGCTTTTTCTTGACGCAAATTCCACCAATCGCTGCTACTACTGCTAGTGCAATGTATGGTGCAAGTTCCACTAGTAATTGGGTGAGGGAATCAACTGTAGTCGTGGTTGTTGTTCCAGAACCAATTGAGTTTCGAACCCTAATCACCATCTCTTCACCAACATGCCAGACTCCACCAGCCTCTACTGATGCCTGAACAGTGATGTTTGTCCCATCAGCTTGAGGTGAGATAACGTAAAAGTAGTTCTCGAGGTCACCTTCAGAAGACTCAAAGACATTACTGAAGATGGTGTAATTAGCCCAACTTCCAGAACCAATCTTGACACCAAGTTTGACATTAGTAACAGGTTCAGAAAAGAGCATGTGAGCGTAAACTGTCACATTGATTGGAGTAGTACTCGTTGGGATATTTGGATTCCAGTAGAGATTGACTTCATTCATCTCATCGCAGTCTGCAATGCCCCAATCAAAGTCGTATACTTCTTGAAACCATTGGGCAATACCTTCGTGCTCAATGATCACACCAGCCTCACGGTTTTCAGAAATACTTCCATCGCTGTAGTTTATGCTGCTAATGAGGACTATCCTTCCGTCAACGATGATACCTTTGTTATGATTTGCAGTGAACCACCGTGTATCCTGCCAGACAATTGGAATGTTGTGTTCTCCAAAGAGCTCAGCAATCTCGAGAAAATCATATTCCTCTTCGGTGATCACACGGACAGTAACTCCTCGTTCTTTGGCAGCGATAATTGCAGTTACTACTTGATCAACTTCACCAGCATCCAGATAGCTTGTAAAGTATGGGATTTGAATGTCGAGTGTTGCCTGTGCAATATTGATGCAATACAGGATTCCCTGAAGACTTGTATCAGGGCTGAATATTGGAGTCACATTCATTGAACCACTAAATGTGCCAGGTGTAGCAAAGGGGCGGGTGTAGGTACTCGTAGATTCGGAGTATGAGAGTGGGTCGCCAGTTCCATGGGTACCTGCATCATAATCGATACCATTACTCCAATCATAATCAAAGACATCACGGTAGTAACTTGTAACTTCAGTATCAGTCATTGCAATGCTCCATTCTCTGTTCGCTTTCATGCCATCCTCTGGGAAGCTTGTCTTTGCCCAGTTGCCAGAATGAACAATAGTTGTCTTATTATCAATGATCACAAACTTCTGATGAGCATAAGTAAATTCAGTGTCACTCGTCCATTTCACAGGATATCCAAGAAGTGTCAGATTGTTCGCTACGTAATCGTTAGGACTATAGTATCCAAGGCTGTTCCAACCAATCAAGAACTTCATCTCAAGCGAGGGTTTAGTCGCATGAAGATCATGGATGAGATCTAATAAGTATGGATTATTAATACCAAAGATCTCCACATAGATACTCTCTTGAGCGGAGTTAAGAAAGTGCCAGAGGGCATCATGACTACCGTCCGGAGAAACAAATGTTGTCACGTTCATATTCTTGTTGAATGTCTCCCATGTGAAAGCAGAAGGAGCATAGACTTGTCCCGGGCTCTCAAATGAAATCGTTGGAGACATCACAAGAGGAATGAAACCTGAAATCAGTAAGGTAAGCATCAGAATGCTAATCATTTTGTGGTGGTAATTAATCAAGTCAAAATCCTCCCGACTTGCAATGCACTTAGTCTATAAGACTAAATCACTTATACCTTCCTGCGCGTATTATTATTTAACCATAGATACAGGAGATAGACCTATGAGACTCTTCTACAAAATCAAACCAGATAGTTACAAGGCAAGTATGGACCAGATACGTGAAAAGTTCTCACTTCACCAAGAAGTTGATGAAGCACGTACTATTCTTTCAGGTGAGGATGATTCTCAGATAGAGCGAGTTATTGGAACATACGATCCGGAATCTGATGATGTTGCTCAAGTACGCGTGACGATTCATGATAAATCCCTTAGGCAGTTCTTTGACTCAATCCTTGGTGAGCCATTTCTGGTGAAAGATTAAAAATGTTAGAATAAGAAAAAGAGGAATCACTGACAGGAACACCCTCTTGTTAAAGAGAGTACTCCTGTCACTCCACCCCTCGCTCAATAGCAAGGGTAAGCACAATCACTGGTATTATGCTTCTTCGATAGCGCCTTCGGGGCAACTATCAACACATGCATAACATTCAGTGCATTCGTCAGCACGAGCAACTTGATACACAGCTTTGTCGTTGACCACATATAGGGTGGGATCAACGGGACAAACGTCTGCGCAGGTGCCACATGCTGTACATGCGTCAGTTACTTTCCAGATCATTTAGACCACATCTTTTCGGGACATCTATATGAGTCCCACGTCGCAAACCCTCACGCATTCCCATTTAAATTTCGGGGTCTGACTTTTTGAGAACGAAATTCTACGTTCTATTGTTTTTTATAAACTGTTTCGAAAGACCACAAAAACCCCTTTGAAGATTCACTAACCATCCAGAGTAATGAAAGAAGTATAGTCTTCGATATAAGGAAGCTTTCCAACTTTATCGATTGAAAAAGTCCTATAATCTTCAAGTGATTCAATTTCGACAAAGGCAACAACATCAAAGGTTCCATGATCAATAGTACAGACTAGACGGACTTCTTGAAATGACTTTATCTTATCACGGATGTCTCGAGCACGACCAGAAACAACATTGATTGTAAGGAAGACTTTGATTGTCATTCTAATCAACTTACTACTTCAATACAGATATCATAAATATACAAGCCATTATTTCTTTTTACCGGAATACTAGATTGCTATTCTAATCTTGGTCTTGAGCATCAAGCCAAGCTCGCAATTTCTTTGCGGCAAAATCAGACATCCCCTCGACCTTGGCTAGCTGTTCAACTGAAGCCTTCATCACTCCATCATAGCTACCGAACTTATCGATGAGAACCTTGCGACGTTTGGGTCCAATACTAGGTGCTTCTTCCAAAATGGAACCACTGAATCGCTTCTCTCTAAGTTTGTGGTGATATTTTTGAGCAAATCTATGGGCTTCATCTCTGATGTTCTGTATGAGATGAAGGCTATCAGAACCTAAATCTAAGACAACACCATCTGGAATAGTTCGAGTGAAAACGCGTTCCTCCTTTTTTGCAACTGAAGCGACTTGGAGATATTCCAGACCTAATTCTTTGAGTGCATCTAAGGCAACATTGAGTTGTCCTTTCCCGCCATCAATCAGTATTAAATCTGGGAGAGAATGACCTCGTTCTAAGACACCTCGGTATCGTCGGAAGACAACCTCTCGCATCATGGCATAATCATCAGGACGCTCCTTCACTCTTACCCTGAACATTCTGTATCTCTTGTTATCGGGTTCACCATTTCTAAAGACCACGCACGAACCAGTTGGATCTGTTCCCTGGATATTGGCAATGTCAAATCCTTCAATGTGTATTGGAGCTTGACTTAGATTGAGAATTTCCTTTAACTCCTTTACACCATCGTTCACAATCTCTTCTTCACTCTCACCAAGTATCAACAACTTTCTAAGTGCACGATGAGCATTCTTGTTTGCCATATCAACAAGGTCGGTACTTCGTGCATCAAGAGGTTCTGTCACTCGAACATCATGACCATTTGTTTCACTCAACCACTCGCTTAGTTGCGCCATTTCAGGAATTTTGCATGGCACAACAATCTCATCGGGCAATCGAGGAGCTTCAAAATAGAATTGTTCTATGAAAGCAGTCAAAACTTCGGCATCTTTTACCTCGAGGTCTACTTCGAAATAGAAATTGTCCTGACCGATGAGACGACCATTACGAACAATGAGCATTTCTACCAGTGCTGCTTGTTCAGTACGTGAAATACCTAAGATATCTCGGTTGATCCCTTCGAACTCAACTACCTTCTGTCGGCTCATTATTATCTCAATATCAGTAAGTCTGTCACGGAGCTCTGCAGCGGCTTCGAACTGCATTTCAGCTGAGGCGTTCTTCATCTGTTCCTCAATATTGCTTGTGAGCTCTTCCGATCGACCTTCAAGGTATAGACACATCTGTTCAACAAGAGTGCAATAGTCTTCAGATTCAATATGACCTTCACACGGACCAGTACATCGGTCTAGGTGATAGTCCATACAAGCACGTTTCACCTTCCATGGTTCTTTGCAGTTTGCTACAGGTATGGTCTTTCGAATTGTATCAAGAAACCTCTCTAATCGTTTTGTACTCCCATAAGGGCCAAAATAGATAGAACCATCTTTTTCGGTATCACGTGTAATCTCAAAGGTTGGAATGGAATCCTGAAGATTCACCCGTATCCAAGCATGGCGGCGGTCATCCTTGAGAGCTATATTGTATCGTGGTTGATGTTTCTTGATAAGTGTCTGCTCAAGAACAAGTGCTTCACGATCTGTGTTTGTGATTATTATCTCCAAGTCTCGAGCTTGTTGCATCATTTCCCAAGTTCTACGCACAAGACTCCTTGTGCGTAAGTAGGAACCGACACGCTTTCGAAGCGCCTTTGCTTTTCCAATATAAAGAATATCACCTTTCTCGTTCTTCCAAAGGTAGACTCCCGGTTGATCGGGAAGATCGCTAACGAGTTTAGAAAGGTCAAACATCTCTTATCATCCATATCTGTAATGCTGACTGCTGAAGAACTCTCCGCCAAATCAGTGATTCGGAAGGGACATGCAGGTTCTCCGCAGATTTTAGGTTCTATTCTGGATTGATAAGTGCTGAGCTCGGGACCGCCATCGAATAATAGCATCACAAGTCCCACCTTTCGAGCAGCCATAGTAGGTATAATCTTTGCATGAGATACAGGGAGACGTGTCATCAATATCGTGAGTTCTACTTGATTCCATCTGTTTCAACTCCTGAATCTCCTTTGTGATGGATGATCTACCTCGTGTTGAACTATCGTATATTTGGTAGGCTTCATCAATCCTACCTAGATCCATAAGAGTACGAGCAAGTTCTTCCCAAAAATGAGAGGGTCCAGGATTGAGAGAGATTGCCCTCCGCAGTACATCCTCAGCTTCATTAAATCGTCCAACTAATCGTAAATAAGCTCCAAGTGAATACCAAGATTGTGCGTCTCGAGGAAAGGTTCGTAGACGAGTACGTAAATCGGACTCCCTTACTGCAGAGGGCTGGTCGTTGGAGATGTCCAGTGAAGTCTTTGATGTTTCCTCTCGCTGTATCATTTCGTGTAGGTCCTCCCGGCGGACGAATCACGGAGATTCTGCTCGAAAGCAAGCAGTAAGGGTTTCCCCGGAGTCATTAATATATGACTCTCGGTAAATCATTCGCCTTATTTTCAAATTGAAAAAAGAATTATGAAATTCTTTAAAGATAGATAGAGATTTATGATACCTTTAATTCTGTTTATAGAGTCATATAACCATCTATATTCGAATCAAGATGCTTTAAGATGCTAATGTATCATGGAATTGTATTATCGAATTGGTATTATTAGAAGAATGTGACGAAAAATCGCAAGCATAGCGCGCGCTTCTACAAGTTGCACTATGACCAAGTACAAAAACGATTCGTCATGAAGACCTTAGGAGCCCAAGAGAAGCGTTTTGAGATGTTTTCCGGTATAGGATTTCTTAGCCTTCATGATGTTTTCTGGAGTCCCAGCAACAACTAATTCGCCTCCATTATCGCCACCCTCTGGACCTAGATCAATCACCCAGTCGGCAGTCTTGATGATTTCAAGATTGTGTTCGACAATCACAACCGTATTTCCAGCATCTACCAATCGATTGACTACATTAAGTAGTACATGAACATCCGAAGCTGAGAGACCGGTCGATGGTTCGTCCATGATATAGAGTGTGTTTCCTGTAGCAGTACGAGCAAGCTCTGCAGCTAGTTTCATGCGCTGGGCTTCTCCACCAGAGAGTGTTGTGGCTGGTTGTCCAAGTTGTAAATAACCCAATCCTACATCGACCAAGGTGATCAATCTATCAGCAATCTTGGGAATGTCACTGAAGAAGTCCAGAGCCTCATCGATTGTCAGACCCAAGACCTGAGTGATATTCTTGTTCTTGTACATGACCTCAAGGGTCTCTCTGTCAAAGCGTTTGCCTTTACATACATCACAGGTCATGAACACATCAGACATGAAGTGCATCTCAACCTGTAAGACCCCACTCCCTTTACACTTCTCACAGCGACCCTCGCGTGTGTTAAAACTGAAGCGGCCAGGACCATAACCTCGTGCCTTAGCCTCAGGCATCATTGCAAAGAGCTCGCGAATTCCACCGAATGTCTGTGTATACGTGGCAGGGTTGCTCCGAGGCGTCCTACCAATCGGGCTTTGATCCACAAGGACCATCCTGTCGAGGTTCTCAACACCCTCGATCGAATCGTGGTTTCCGGCTACAACACTAGCCTTGTTTATCTTCTGTGCCAGTGCTTTGTAGAGAATCTCATGTGTAAGAGAGCTCTTTCCTGCGCCAGAAACTCCGGATACACAGATGAGTGTCCCCAGTGGAATGTCTACGTCGATATTCTTCAGATTATTGACCCGTGCTCCATGGATTGTAATCTTCTTACCTGTCCCCTCTCGCCTGTGCTTGGGAATGGGTATCTGTCGCTTCCCAGCAAGATACTGAGCGGTCAGGGACTTCGGGTCAGCAAGGACCTCAGAGGGTGGACCCTCAGCCACAAGTCTTCCGCCATTCACTCCAGCGAGTGGGCCAAGGTCGATGAGATGATCTGCAGCGGTTATTGTATCACGGTCGTGCTCAATGACGATGACAGTGTTGCCAAGAGACCTCAGGTGGTAGAAGGTGTCAATGAGCTTTCCGACATCTCGAGGATGTAGACCTATCGATGGTTCGTCCAGACAATAGAGGACACCAGTTAAGGCAGAACCAATCTGTGTGGCTAGACGAATTCGTTGGCTCTCACCACCAGAAAGCGTCATGGATGACCTGTCAAGACTAAGATAGTCTAGACCAACTGCTAGAAGAAAATTGAGCCGCGCACGGATTTCCTTAAGCACAAGTTCTGCAATCTTTTGTTCTCGTTCTGTAAGGGTTATGCCCTCGAAGAATGCAGCTGCTCCTTCAATTGTCATAGCAGTGATCTGGTCAATGGATTTTCCAGCCACAGTCACTGCTAGGTTCTCAGGTTTGAGTTTTCTGCCATTGCATGCTTCACATGCGGTCTTTCGGGAGAACTCATTTGCGATGCGTTGAGCCCACCATCGTTGTGACGCCTTATCACTACTTTTTCCTCTGTCAAACATGCGTTCAAGCCATGGAATGAGACCGTACCATTTTCGTGTGATCTCCCAAGTTGAGTCAACCCCCTCGTGAACATAACTGAGTGTGTACTCAGGGCGACCCCAGACAAGAGCCTCAGCCTGAGATTCACTGAGTTGATTGAATGTGGTCTCCATAGTGAATCCGAGGAGTTCTCCCAGAGCAACAATACGCTCGTTCCACCAGGTTCGTTCTCCTGCATTGATATGTCGACTTATCTCATGTACAGTCATTCTTCTATCGGGGATGACAAGTTCAGAATCAATGGACATTGTCACACCAAGACCATTACAGACAGGACATGCACCATCAGGTCTATTGAAGGAGAAAGCCTTCGGGCCAAGTTTCTCATATTGTATCCCACACTTTGGACACATGAGCTGTTCTGCAAAGGTGAGTTCATCATTTCCTTCTCGTGATACTATTGCTCTACCATCACCAGTTTCCAGAGCAGTTTCTAGAGAGCTAATTAATCGTTCACGATTCTTCTGATTCAACTCCAGTCTGTCGATAACCACATCTATGTCATGCTTCTTCCGAGCATCCAAATCAACTTGGTCGATATCCATTATCTCGCCATCAACGCGGACACGTACGAAACCATTCTTGTGCAGTCCATCAAGGCATTCCTCGTGTTTTCCAACCTCACCACAGACAACAGGTGCGAGAATGTGTATCTTCTGACCTCCATTCTCATCGAGGAGCAGTCGCGCGGCAGATTCCGCGGTGAGTTGTTCCATGGGAAGACCGCACTCTACACAATGAGCGATGCCTATGTTTGCGTAGAGGAGTCTGAGATAGTCATGAATCTCTGTACTTGTTGAAACTGTGGACCGTGGATTCTTTGTCCGACCCTTCTGCTCGATAGAGATAGCTGGTGGGAGTCCAGAAATTTTTTCCACTTTTGGTTTATCGAGTCGACCGAGAAATCTTCTAGCATAGGAACTGAGGCTCTCAACATATCTTCTCTGACCTTCTGCGAAGATGGTGTCAAGAACAAGGGTTGACTTCCCGGAACCGCTTGGGCCTGTAACTACAACGAGACGGTCTCTGGGAATATCTACATCAATTGACTTGAGGTTATGTTCCTCAGCCTTACGCACACTGATGTAACCCGTCATTTATTGGACCTCCGTTTCTTCGTGGCGGCTGATTTCTTACTTGGAGATGATTTTGCTGGTATAGATTTGTCCAACAACTCACTAAGATATTGACCAGTATACGACTCCTTACAAGCAACTATATCCTCTGGAGTTCCTTCAGCCACAAGATAACCACCATCGTCGCCGCCTTCGGGACCGAGATCAATGACCCAATCAGCAGTCTTGACAACGTCTAGCTGGTGCTCGATGACCAGAACAGTATTCCCAAGGTCCACAAGACGGTGGAGGACCTCCAGTAGTTTCTTGATATCGGCAAAGTGCAATCCTGTTGTAGGTTCATCTAAGAGTATCAACGTCTGCCCAGTGGCAGGTCGTGAGAGGTATTTGCTCAGCTTGATACGTTGCGCTTCTCCACCACTGAGAGTTGTGGCAGGTTGTCCGAGCTTTACATACCCCATACCTACTTCACATAGGGTTTCGAGTCGTCGATGCACTGAGGGAATACCTTCAAAAAACTTCACAGCCTCGTCGATGCGCATTTCAAGAATATCAGCGATGTTCTTTCCCTTGAATCGTACCTGAAGGGTTTCTCTGTTGTATCGTCGACCCTTACACTCACTACAGGTCACCTGAACAGGAGGAAGAAACTGCATCTCAATGACCTCAACTCCTGCGCCTTTACAGGTCTCGCAGCGACCACTCTTTACATTGAAACTGAAACGACCCGGTTTGTATCCTCGAATCTGCGACTCAGGTAGTCCGGAGAAGAGGTCTCTCAAGGGAGACCAGAGACCTACATAGGTAGCAGGGTTGCTTCTTGGAGTTCTTCCGATAGGCGACTGATCAATGACAATGACCTTATCGAGTTGTTCAACTCCCAAGATTTCATCGAACTTACCGGGCTTTGCCTCAGCGTGATGGAATCTTCTAGCAAGTTCTCTCTGAAGTGTTTCAACGACCAGGGAAGATTTCCCAGATCCTGAAACTCCTGTGGTAGCAATGAAAAGTCCGAGAGGAATCTGAATGTTTATGTTCTTCAGATTATTGTGCTGGCATCCTTTGAGTTCTATGAAACGGCCATTGGGCTTTCTCCGTCGTTCGGGGACAGGAATCTTCTCTTCACCTCTGAGATATTTGCCCGTGATGGATTTCTTTGACTTCAGAACATCATCAAGAGTCCCTGCAACGACAACTTCTCCACCCTCAGAGCCAGCTCCAGGACCCAAGTCAATGATGTAGTCTGCCGTACGGATGGTCTCTTCGTCATGTTCGACAACGAGAACATTGTTGCCCAGGTCTCTAAGCCGCAGGAGAGACTTAAGGAGTCGAATATTGTCTCTACTGTGTAGACCAATCGATGGTTCATCGCAGACATAGGTAACTCCAACAAGGTCAGATCCAATCTGACTTGCGAGTCGAATGCGTTGAGCTTCACCACCTGCAAGACTCGGGGCAGAACGATCGAGAGTGAGATACTCCAATCCTACATCCTCAAGATATCCGATACGTCCCATGATTTCACGAAGAATGGGTTCAGCTACTGGTCTGAATCGCGGATCGATATCAGCAGTCTCGAAGAACTCCCTGAGTGCCTTGATTGATAAGCCGTTGATATCAGTGATTGACCGACCATTGAATGTCACAGCCTTAGACTCGGGACGGAGCCGTCCGCCCTCACAGACTGGACAAGTCTGCTCAGACATATACTTCTCTAGAATTCCTCTTCCATAATCAGACTTGGTCGCCTTATAGAGACGCTTTGCCCGTTCAACCCAACCCTCGAAGGGTCTCTGGAAGGTTCCCTTCCACTGGACTTCGAACTCAGGATTATCACTCTCCCAGGTTGCCTCGAACTTCTTGTTACCAGATCCATAGAGGAGAAGATCTTGCTGTTTCTTGGTCATATCCTTCCAGGGTGTGTCCATTGTGAATCCATACTTCTCTACAACCTTCTTTGTGAATTTCCGTTTGATCTTCCACTGATCGGTCTCGAAAAGACCGGTACTGAGTGAACGGCTTGGGTCAGAAACAAAAAGGTCAGGGTCAAACTCTCTGATGACACCGATCCCGGTGCAATGAGGACAGGCACCTTGAGGAGTATTCCAGCTAAAGATACGGGGTTCCATCTCAGGGAGACTGATACCACAGTCCACACATGCAAACTGCTCAGACAGAGTGATATTACCCTCAGGTGTGTCAATCGTAACAACGCGCTCTGCCATATTGAGAGCAGTTTCAACAGCCTCAGAGATGCGCGCTCGTTCAGATTCCTTCACAGTGAGGCGATCAATAACTACCTCGATAGTATGCTCGAAGTAACGGTCAAGCGACATTCCCTCTTCTAGCTCTTTCAAGTCCCCATCTACACGGGCTCTGACAAAGCCCTTCTTCATGAGATCGCGAAATTCTTTTCGATACTCACCTTTTCTCCCGCGGACAATGGGAGCAAGAATCATGATGCGTGATCCTTCCTTCAGGCTCAATACACGGTCAACTATCTGTTGTGATGTCTGTGGCTCAATCTTCTTCATGCACTTTGGGCAATGAGGTTCCCCCACACGAGCGTATAGGAGTCGAAGGTAATCATAGATCTCTGTAATTGTGCCAACCGAACTCCTAGGGTTCCTGCTGACACTCTTCTGATCTATAGATATGGATGGTGAGAGACCAGTCATCAGATCGACTTTTGGTTTCTCTAGCATCCCTAAGAACTGACGGGCATAGGGTGAGAGTGACTCTATGAATCGCCTCTGGCCCTCACTGTAGATGGTATCGAACACGAGCGAGCTTTTGCCGCTCCCAGACAGACCCGTAACAACAGTCATGGTGTTCTTTGGTATAGTGCATGAGATGTGTTTCAAATTATGTTCAGCAGCTCCGATGACCACAATTGATCTAGGACCATCTATCTCAGTCTCCAGATCACCAGTGCGTTTCTTACTCTCTGTCGTGGTCACTCTTGTGCTCCCTCTATCCTCTTTCGCAGACCAGCAATTTGGTCGCGGAGCTTGGCAGCCTTCTCGAACTCAAGATTTCGTGCTGCCTCTTTCATCTGTTCCTCAAGGTCGATGATATAATCAGCAAGCTCGTCAACCTCAAAAGGATCGAAGTCCTCAATCTTTGTCTGGACCTCTTTCTCAAACTTCACCATGCCCTGTGCGATGTCTTGAATACTCTTGACAATAGACACGGGTTTGATTCCGTGTTCTTCATTATATTTTAACTGATAGCGTCGTCTACGATTGGTCTCATCGATAGCTGATTGCATAGCAGCTGATACATGGTCACCATAGAGGACAACTCGCCCGTTTGCATTCCTTGCTGCTCGACCCATTGTCTGAACGAGAGCCCAGTCCGTTCTTAGGAAACCCTCCTTATCAGCGTCAAGGATAGCCACTAGTGAGACCTCAGGAATGTCGAGACCCTCGCGGAGAAGATTGATTCCCACAAGTACATCGAACTTCCCTTGACGAAGCTGTCGTACTATCTCGATTCGCTCCACAGTTCCAATATCTGAGTGAAGATAACGAGCTTTGATGCCTGCCTCAACAAGATACTCACTCAGCATCTCAGCTGTCTTTTTAGTAAGGGTCGTGACAAGGGTTCGATCACCAAGTTCCACTGTCTTCCGAATCTCACCTAGTAGATGGTCTACCTGTCCGATAACAGGTTTGACGGTGATCTCAGGGTCTATAAGTCCCGTCGGACGAACAAGCTGCTCGACAATTTGTTGACTATGCTTCTGTTCATACGATCCCGGTGTGGCACTCGTATAGATGGTCTTTCTCATATACTTCTCAAACTCCGGGAACTTCAGAGGTCTATTATCCAGAGCTGAAGGTAAACGAAATCCATAGTCGATTAGATTCTTCTTTCTAGCGAGGTCTCCATTATACATTCCACGGACCTGTGGAATGGTCATGTGACTCTCATCAATAATCATAAGGAAGTCATCTGGAAAGTAGTCGAGCAATGTGTATGGTTTCTGCCCCAAATCACGTTCATCAATGAATCTAGAGTAATTCTCTATACCTTGACACATACCAGTCTCCCTAAGCATCTCAAGGTCATACATGGTTCGACGCCTGAGACGGTCAGCCTCTACTAGCTTGCCCTCTTTCTTGAACCATTCTACGCGCTCTTCCATCTCTTGCTCAATCAAAGGAAGAACTTCTACAACTTTTTCCAGACGAGCTATGTGATGACGAGCAGGATACAGCTCGAACCAATCAGGAGTGCCAAGCTTTCTGGCGGTTAGGCGTTCGAGAATAGTCAGCCTGTCTACTCTATCACCATCAAGCTCAATTCGGATACTATTCTCAGAGGCTGAGGGATAGACATCTATCACATCACCTCGTACTCTGAAGACTCCGGGTTTGATATCCATATCATTCCGTTCATATTGCATTGCTACGAGCCTTTCTAGGAGTTCTCGTCTATCCACCTTCTTACCTCGTTCGAGGAGCATCCTAAAATAATCATATTCAGTAGGGTCTCCAACACCATAGATGCATGAAACAGAAGCAACTACAATAACATCTTTTCGAGACCTGAGCGAGTTGGTTGTAGAATGTCGAAGCCGCTCGATCTCTGCATTGATATCGGTCTCCTTCTCGATGTACATGTCCTTTGAAGGGACATAGGCTTCAGGTTGGTAATAATCATAATATGAAACAAAATACTCTACTGCATTCTTCGGGAAGAACTGCTTATACTCAGACGCAAGTTGTGCCGCGAGTGTCTTATTATGTGAGATGACAAGAGTGGGTTTCTGGATTGCCTCGATAACGTTTGCCATGGTAAAGGTCTTACCAGAGCCAGTCACACCAAGAAGTGTCTGATGGTGGAGTCCACTCCCGAGTCCTTCCACTAGCTTTTCGATTGCCTGCGGCTGATCACCTGTGGGTTTGAAAGGAGCCTCTAGTTTGAACTCACTCATTCGACATAACCTCATTCCTTCTAGACGGCACATGCCTGACTGTAAGTAACCTTTGCGGTATCAACAAAGCCTCGATACAATTTCGACGACACTACTTCCACTAGGAGTTTATTGAGTACCCAAGTATGCTCTATTGTACTCAAAGAACTGGGAGAGATAGTCGAAACTAACACTGGCAACACCATCCACAAGGGAAACCGGGAAGGTCCTCTATTAATCTCTAGAGCTCGGTTGGGCCGAGTCAAATTCATTCGGAAAAAAAAACTAGTACAGAAGCAAAATTCTGTACTAGTTAGAAATCACTGAAATTCATGCGCATGAAAAATACTCAAATTCGTAAGAACTAATTTGTTCAAAACCCCATCCGAAATTCATCTTTAGATTGATGTGAATTACATAATTCTTGTTTGAGTCTGTTTCATATGGAATTCTCATGGTTCCACCAAAATCCTCAAACCAGAGCACTGGACGTTCGTATGAAAAATACGCATAAGGATTCAATCCAGTAACCCATGTAGTTTCAGTAGTCCATCCAATCCCAATTAGTAAATCAAATAATTTCAGAAATGCTTTGCCTTGGCCGCTCCAATCTGCGTAATCAGCAAAGATGCTGACCATATCTATAGTCAATTTTGGCCAAGATGGAAAATCAGAGCCATCAGTATCTCGCATCAAGCACTCTATCACACCTGCAACAGGTGTATTGTAGATTTCTGTATGTAATTCATCATACTCCATTACAGCTATCTCAAGTTTGACTCCATGGAGGTAGCTAAAATATGTATCATGGACCATATCGAGTCCTACATGGAGAATCAAATCGTCATCACCTTCCATTTGTCGTGCAAAACAGGTTAAGGTGAATAAATTCTTACCAAACCATTCATCTGGACAATTGCCTCCTGGAGCGATAGTATATTGAGGACCACCACTTGTAAAAATAGGATGTTCTTCATGCCAGAATTGATATGAAGTATCACCTATTTTCTCATCATCAGGAGCAATCCAGAGTCTAGACCAAATCTTTAGGTATGCTTTCAAAGAGATAAGAATGTCATGAAGTGTACCATCAAGAAGTTCGTATTTGATTGTAAGCGAGTCTTTGCAACTCGCAATAGTGGATATATCAATATAGAAATAGTTATACCCATTTTCGACTTCAATATTGTCCAGAACAACCTGATTTTCCACAGTGACTTTTAAATGGTCCATAGCGGCTGCAGAATCAATTTCTACGACTAATGTGCAATAACCATTTACATCCTGATACCCAGAAGGTATCTGAGTGATAACTTCTTGCCATCTCTTTTCAGGGTCACTTGTAGCATACCTATAGAAATTGTCTCTGGACATGCACGACTCAACTATTGTATGTTCAAAGTAGTTATTGGCAACATAGTGTGTTTCGATTTGAGCTAGAATGCACCATTCCCCAATTGTTGATAAATCAGCTTCAATTCCTAAGAAATTTAGAGAAAGTGTTCCACACAGGTCCCACCATAGTAAATCGTCGTTTTCAAGAGGTATTGTTATTGTGAACGAATCGCTTTGTAGTGGAATGTCAAAATGGGATAGACTTTCATAATATGGAGGTTCAGTGGGTTCATAGTTCTGGGGACAGAATATGAATGCAGTACCTGAGAAAGAGCCGGATAAGGTCTGTTTCGTGCCGGTAATAATGAGTCTTGCAGGTCCTAAGACAAATTCCAGATCAGGCATGTCAAATAGGTAGTCAATGTCTACTGCTAGGCCCCTTGTTGATGTAACTTCATCAGCTCGATAAACAACTCGTTTATCGATAATCGGATTCGAGCATTTTAGTACTGGATTATTCTTGACTACTAGTTGTGAAGAATACAACTTAACTCGATCAGATTTAACAAGCTGATTAGATCCCATTTGTAGGGTAAGAAACTGAATTTTCCGATCACTATTGATGTAGTTCCGATTTATGATATCTAGTAAAATACCATTGTTATTTGATTTAATGTTATTATTTGATTGATCGTAATAAAAACAAACGTCACGATTAATCGAAGAATCAGTAAATTCACCACCACCTGTATTTATTGAAACTATCTCGCCTTGATCGTCAAACCAAGACAATTCAATACAGCCGGATGAGCCTGTATCCTCCCACATAATGGATGCAATAGGAACTTTCCATTGGTCGAATAGCACAAGAATTGATCTCCCAACATGATTTGGTTCCAATTCAACTCCAATTTCTGCAGAAAATTCTATAAATTCCTCCAAGAATATTGCTTCCGCAAATATGTGAGTATAACAAGGGCCTTGAAAACCATTCGGAGTAGTAAATGAATCAGTCCATAAATGGTAATAAGAAGGCGGAGCTTGATGATAAACAAGATCTCCAATGTTTCGTGTACAAACAGGTTTCATTGTGTAATCTAATCCAGAATCTGCCTCTATTTGCCACGTTGTATCAAATTTTAATGATTCATAGAGATTATTGGTTGATGCATCTAGGTTCCACACTTGGATGTTTGTCGTGGTTATTCCATATCGATATATACCAATGCTATGCAGACGATTCTCAGTTAAATCATTATAGTGCCATCGCATGAAACTGAGAACTACATGTTCAATGGTACGACTCTTTTCTTCTCCGTTATTGGCAGCTAAGATACTCTCATCTACGAGGCGAATCTCTTTCGATACGAGATTTTCTTGAGGCCCAAAGAAATTAAATCCAACTCCATCTCGATACCTGAAGAAGACCTCTCCACCCCAAGTGGCAGTATTGATTTCAGGCGCACACATGTAAGATGTCCCGCTCTTTGTGTAGTAGGAACCTGCTACCCAGAGTGCATATTCAACATTCGAATAATCTCCAATTTGCAATCTAAGAGTAAGTAGACCATCGCTATCGTAAAAGTCAACGAAGAGCTTTCCCATCATTGATGCGTAATCACTGATAGTTTCTACATCCAATTCTAATGCAGCAATATCTTGGATTGCAACGGGAGATAATAAATGTTGATAGAATCTGCCCCCATGCCAGTCATTGTAATCAGACCAAGGAATAGCCGTAGAAAGGTAGCCATCTGTTGTGTACATTGTGCCGTCCTTTAGTGAGCCATATCCGAGATCCCAATTCTCTCCATTTAGAACCTGAATCCATCTTGAAATGCAGTCGCAACTATCTCTATAGATTAGCACATTATCGTTAGGAAGACACAATATCATCTCATGTGTGCCCATGTCAAAGACACTCCCAGTGCCATCTTTGATAATAACAGCTTCAATGTACCCAGTTGGTGGAGTTATGGTGACCTTGAAACTGGTGATAGGAGATCCTGTAGAATAACTGAACGAATAATACCCCACAGAGTTGGTAGTAGCATCATCTACAAATTCCCAAACTCCATAGCTATCCTTGTAGAGATTCACAGTTCCTCCAATATATGGTTCTTCTGTGTCAGAAAGTGTTACGCTTCCGTGAACAGTATAGGAATAGTAAGTAGAGAGGTAGATTGTACCGAAATTACAGTCATTATTACTATCTGGAGCTGCATACTTGAAAGTTGTAGAATACCCGGATTTTGAAACTACGGCCTTTAAGAAGTCCACAGGATTCGGAGATACAGTGACTGTCTTGTAGAAGTACCCATTAGTGTTTGTTGTAGTTGACCCCAAATACGTTCCAGTATCAGTGTATAATTTCACAGTTGCGTAAGGTATCTTTGTAGTACCACATTTGACATATCCAAATGCATCATATGTATAGGTCCCACCCCCGGGAGGAGGTAAATCCGGAGGTGGTGCTATGGCACTCGCAAGAGCGATATTTTGAACGAGTATAATACTCGTGACTACAAAAGATAGAATCATTAGTTTCTTTCTAAGTTCCAATTCTCTCACCACAATTTACTGCTCTGAGTGATTCTGCCATTTGTGCTTGGTAGATACTCACTTTTCACAGTCTAATCTAGTCTTTTTGGATCTACAACTAGCTTGAGTAGTAAATTCTTTGATACTATATAACTATCAGCAGAGAACAGCCATTCTTGTCATGAAAGGGCTCAAGACATCATTAGAGTCAATTGTTCCTAATCTGGGTGAAATTATAAACTGGTTAGAAATACAAGGAGATTAAGAATCATCCAAGGAAGTTATGGGATTGTACTTAACACTTGGCCAATTCGATATCAATATAGTCAAAGATGTCAGCACTAATGTCCAAACCCTCCGTTGTGAAACCCTTAGCACCATATTTCCAATTCTCCACAATGTCGATGAGTGATTGACCAGTAACCCAGAATGTGCTTATTACAAATCTATAACCAACAACATCTAATTGATGTAGAAGCGATTCAAAGTAAGAGATGTATGGATTGAGGTGTGAGTAAGGAACATTAAGGAAGAAGATTACACCTTTTGATGTGAAACCGTACGTACTTATCGTGCATTCTTGAACAGCAGAAATTAATCTGTAACTCACCTCTTTATTACAAATTACCTCAAGACGGAGTGAATGTAATTCCTTATCTTGCCAAACTGGAAAGGGAATTATTACATCTTCGCGAAAAAGTTTCCTTTTTCGATAGTAGGCTTCTCTCTCTGTAATTTCGTATCTCTTGGCTATCGCAGACCCAGATATTACTCTTGCAGATTGATGCAAATTACATACTAAAGTGTCCAGTGTTATGAAATCTCTTAATGTCAACCGTGGATTATTTAGTCGGCAGATTTTGGGTTTTTTATCATCACTGAGCGAACCTGGAAAACGATTTTCAAGTATTATTTTTGGAATTGACCAGCCAGATCTACTAAAGTTATCTGTCCACGCTATGAGATTTACAGATAGTATCTCATCCAATCTCCAGAACTGGAAAAAAAACAAAGCAAATTGGGAAATACTCTCCCTAAAAGAATCAATGGCATCCTGATCATTTGGTAGTATAAAAGAGATGTAATGATGGTTACTAATTATATCTTCACTAAATAGGTGGTAGTATGGAATTGATGGCATCAGTTCTTTTATCAGTATCATATCTGATTTTGATTTCAATTCAAAGAAAAGGATGAATGTTCTCAAACCAAACAGCCTACGATTTGAATAACCTCCAACACGAAAACAATACAGTGACTCAATCTCTTTATACTTCCTTGATATTGATTCAGGACTGATAGAAAGATCTCTTGATGCTGAAACAAATGAACTCAGTGGATTCTTTGCAAAATACTGTATTACCTCAAAATATGGTCCAATATTTGGATAAAAATCAGTGTTATAAAAAGGAAGGGCTAGATAATACGTATCAGAATTCTTATGTTGATTCTTCAATAAATATAACACATTCTCTCGATACTGATACAACCAGGCTGGGTTGGCGATACTCGTCGGATTACCTAAGCCAGTTCTTGAACTGTTATATTTTCTAAGATTTTGGTATAAAGTGTTTGCAGTTGCTATAGATATTTTGCCCTCAATATATGCGAGAGTCATATCCACATATTCGACTATGTAACGGATACGATCTCTATCATAGTCACTCTCAAAATTCTCATTTTCAAATATATTATTAAAAAGATCAAGTAAGGATTCAGTAGTACCGTTTTCGTTGTTTGAAGAATTATCATCAACAACTTCAGATTCAATCTTCATTTTTACAGACCCAACAATTACGAAGAATCGTATCTCAAAATTTGAGCTGAATCTTTTTATATGCTTCTTCTCCGGGATATTTTCAAGAATTGCAAACTAGATATCTTGTTATGAAAACTTGAATGGAAACTATCAACAGAGCTATGAACCTAGAATATTATCAAAAAGATAGAAGCAGTAAAGTACGCAATTCACAATCCTTTTGTTACCTAAAGAAATCACATCAACCGAACTAATCATGAGGATTGACCATCGAACTCGGATGTACATACTTGGCATACTAGTTCTCGTATTTTTTGTTGTACCTCCATTGATATCAACAGCTATAGGTCAGACGACCCCAGATTTTCAGGTCACTGAAACTGCAGCAATCTCTGGAACACCTGGATACTCAATCACCACTTCAACTCAAGCACCTGTGAGAAATGTCACGATTTACAGTGGATATGTTCTTGATAGTAGTGCAGATTGGATGTTAGAAAATGCTCATTATCAGACCAATCTTGATCACTGGGGCGTGAAGTCGGTTCAGCGCGAGGAGAAAGGTGTACGTTTGAACCTTGCTGGATACCATAAGTTCCAGGATAACTATTTTGATTCTGAGGCTTTTTTCAGAGGAAGACCTAGTTTTCCTGTGATGAACTATTCTGATGTTCAATTTTCAGTTTCAATCAATGTACTCAGCGGCGATGTTGCTGTAACTCTTCGTGTGAGATTCAAAGACTCATCCTCCTTTGAATGGTCAGAGATGACTCAAACAAGTAGACAGATGGAAGCAGGCGATGACCAAAGATTGGTGTTGTCACCAAGCAGGAGTGTGATAAACACCTTAACAACAGGAAGTTTTGCTGAGAGTGCGATAGGCATCACAATATTCTCAGAAGTGCCTGCAGAGGTCATCATTGGAGAGGTCTCAGTAATAGCTAATTCCAGAGAGGATCTCTATCCCGTTTCATTTGATATCCAGGCGCAAGATGGTGCAAGTCTGTTTTCAAATCAATACACAAACAAGGTGGGAGGTCTCATTCGAGAGAGATGGACAGGCGCAACAACAATGAGTAGCTATTACTATCTTCCAGCTCTGAGGCTAACAGACACCGGAAATGAGAGTGATGCATCTCTTCTGTTGGTTCGTGAAACTAATCAGACATTTTACCTGCGAGAGGGGACTTATAGCGGCTTCGCTGGCTGGGTGAAGATGGATTCATCCTCAGGATTGGATGCTCTCACATCAGGAATTAACATTACTATCACAGTCACCTCAAATCAAGCACTATCTGTTCAGATCAAGATACTTGTAACTCGTCTGTCAATGATACTCACACCGAATTTCGCATATACCAGAATAGAGATTGATGCTGCCAATTCAACAGAGTTCTACTATGTCGACTATCCATTTACAGAGAGCGAGTTTCTGTACTTACCGCCACTAGCAACTTTCAATCTAAAAGTAAAACAACTGCAGTATGACTATCGAAATATCGATGATGCACATTTAACCTATTCCCAACAAAATCAGTTTGTTTCAGTGGTATCAAAGGCAAATGACTCGAACATTGATGCATCTGTTGTGTTTCCTGTATTTGCGGCGATGGGATTTATCTTTGATCTTGGTTTCGTGATTGCCATTGTAGCTTTGATTGGAATCATCGGAATTGTTCTTCTGGCAATCTACGAGAACCGTGGATGGAGAGATCCATACATTCAACCAAGCCTCCTTCCACTCAGTGTAATCTTGATCAGTGTTTTTACTCCGTGGATAAGTTACTCCTTCCTTACAGGAGCAAATCCAGAAACGACAATCTATGGGAATATTTTCGTACCAATACTAACAACGCTCTGGGATTCTATGGGAGGCTCGGCAAATATTGCTCCTAATGTATATCTACTTCCGAATATAATACTCCTAGCAGTTCTCTATTGGCTACCAATTGGATACCTTCTGCTTCAAATCGTGTACAAAAGAAAGGTAATCATTATTCGTGAGTTGCAAAAAATAGACACGTTAATTTTGATTGATATCCTGTTAGGACCTCTTGTGATGGGGATTTTCGCCCTTGATCTGTGTCTGAATGGTTTCTGCTCAATCAACATTGGACTCATTGCAACACTTGCATTACTACCGGCATGGATCATTGCAAAGGTTCTAGAAGATAGACGAATGAGGAAGCAATAAGTTACAAACCGAAACCACTATATTGGAATCGAAAATCGCGCGCACGAATCTGCCGGGAGATTCAATTGCATTGGAGCGCGAAGACAAGTGACTTTCGATTGTCCTGATGGATATTGTAGAAGAAAGATTCAAGCAGTGGATAATGCAATAGGTCATATGAAGAACGAGTGGGCCACTCTTTTAGATAAGACCGACAAGTATGAAGATGTTACTCAGGCGATGCGCTTCTGTGAAGCTTTCAAATTAGAAGCAAAGATCAATATCGATGATGAAGGATATTCAGTTCAGTTTCGCAACTATTTAGGAAATAGCAAGTAGAGTCTTTGCTTAGTTACTTACGATATAACTTTAGGCTGAGTGAATTCCCACAGTATCTGCACTGCACAACTTCATTCTTCTTAATTCGTTCGACTTGTTCAGGGGTTAATGCAGCACCACAACTGAGACACACCCAAGATCCTATTCCTTTCTTCAAATCCTCAAGCGTAATTGGTAACATAGCTCTGTCAGTTCCAAAAGATGCCACTCTAACAAATGAGTGATTCTCATTCTCATTTCCCTCAATAGAGATCTCAACAGCGACTTTGCTCTGTGTGTACTTGCCTTCAGCGTATCCACGAATTGTTCCTTTGAAGATACCATCATTTGTTTCTACACGCGTATCAATTGTATAGAAATTGCGTGACGGTAAGTAATGCTCAGCACGACGGAAGAGAACTGCAGGATTCCAGTCCAATTCATATTCCTCACTCGAACCATCAAACGTTTGCAGTGATAGGTCAAACTGCTCTGGAGTTGATTTCACAGGTCTAAGTAGGTCACAGACTGAACGGATAGTGTAGGGTTTCGCATGAATTGTATGGGTCCTGTCCTGGTAATCAATGAATGTTACAGCAGCAACAATACACCCTCTCACACAGTCCTTAGTCGGAATAAATGTAAATCCCGGTGAACGGAATCCATTAATCTCAATTCGGGATAGTACTTTAGCAGCAGGACCTAAAAGTGTAAGACAATCGCGTGGGTAGGCAACTATTGTCACAGCCACGTTAGTAATGACAGAAAGACTCTCATTCTTGACCTTCACTTTATACTCAAACTTTCCACCTACAAGTTCACATCCTCGCATTACTGAGATTCCACGTATCACTGTAGCACTCTCAAAGGTCATTCTTGTGTGTGTACTTGTAGAAGTTGGAGCAGTATCTGGAATTTCTGTTGTTGCGCCTTCAAAACCCATTACAGAAGACCCTGAGATTGAACGAGGACGAGGTTTCGCATCACTTCGACAATAGAGATCAAGAGTAAGAGTATGTGAGCAATAGCGACATTTCAACACACCTCCAGCCTCTATTTCCATTACTTGGTCGGGATTGAGTCGTGCGCCGCATTGGAAACAGATCCACGCATCAATCTTGTCAGCTATCTCTCCAATAGTGGTTGGAAACATAGCATCATCATCACCAGAGATTTCTACTTCAGCGATTGATTCGTCAGCATCAACTTTGCCCGTGACCTTGATTAGTACAGCAACCCTCTTCTCTGTGTATTTGCCAAGCGCAAATCCCCGAATCTGTCCATAAATTTGTTCACCAGTAATATCTCTCTGAACATCAAGCAGGTAGAAATTCATTAGAGGTAAGACAGTCTTGGCCTTGTCCAAAACAACGGATGCATTCCAACGGAGATTGATCTTATCCCCACCACCCACCAGACCACGAAATACATCCTGATATTCATCAAGCGAAGACTCGTAGGGTTGTAGGAGATCGCATACTGACCGTATGACATATGGACTCACATGGACTGTGTGGACTTCATCTTCGTGGTCAATATAAGATACAACTGCAACGATATTTCCTTCGACACAGTCTTTCGTTGGTGTAAAGACAAAAGATTCTGTAACGAAACCGCCCACTTCGAGCCGGGGTTGGACTTTTACATAGTCTGAAGATATGTGGAGGCAATCTTTGGGATATGCTACAATTGTTGATGTGATATCCGTGACTACCGATTCAAGACAGCTCTTGATAGTAAGTCGATAGATGAATCGATTGCCAACCATGTCTAAACTAGCAAAAACAAATACATCCTTTGAAACTGAGGTTTCGAGTATCTCAGTAGTAGGGACATTGGATAAGGCTGTAGAATCTTCTACCTCACCAAGTCTTGCATCTTCAGAATGAATTGATTTCACTGTTGGTAATGACTCGCCAAGTGGCAGAGATTCAAGAATTGATAATATGCCAGACTTGGAACCGCTCTTTATTGTGTGCTTAATATTGGCAGGAATGTCAATGGTTGATGCTTTTTCAATAGTCAATTCGCCAGCTGCTAACATCTGTTTCCGACGCATTCGACGGATTCGTAACCAGGCAGAACGACTCTGGTATGATCGCTCGTCATCAAGTTGAAAGAGGCGTTCTCTTAGTTCTTCAGCTCCTTTACTGATTCGTGTTTCAAGTTGTTTGAAGTCTTGTTTAGCATTATAGTTTTCTTTGAAAACAGTGGTTAGTGCTTGTTCATAGACAAAATCAGTCTCATCAATTGCAACCATTCGAAGGTTGATAATATGACTTTCAATGCGATTCATTATCTGCTCTGTTGTTCCACGAACCATAGCTTCATACACGCCCTAATGAAACGAATTTGAATCCACCAATGAATTCCTATTCGAGGGTTCTCGTGAACGAATAATAGGTTTTCCAAGAACTGGTGGAAGCAAAATTAGGGAAACCTATATGATGGATAGTATTTCGAATAGAATCGATGAACGAGTTAGAGAGAGAGGACTGGACAATCAATGCAAGGAATCTTCTAGATTGGGTCTCAATACAGGATTCAAAACAGCCAATCATGATACTAATCAGACACTCACATAGAGACATCTTGAAGAGCCAGAAAGATATGCTTGGGGGAGGATTGACGGATCTTGGAAAGACACTCTCGTTTGAGATCGGAAAGAGACTGCCAACCTCGAAAAGAGCACATATATTTTTCAGCATCGTTCCAAGATGCTACGAAACTGCAGAAGCCATAGCTCAAGGATTCTCGGAACAGGGGGGAGAGATCATTGACATGGACCCTCTTCCAACCCTCGTGAGGCCTGAATATACGGAACAAGATGTATGGAAAAACTTACAACCAAATGGTGAAAATGTGACTGAGTTCATCAATAGATGGGCAGATGGAGAATTCGAAGGTATCGAACCATTCACTGAATTCAAGACGAGATTGATAGATGACACATTGAAACGCTTTCTCTCTTTGGATGAACCACAATTACACGTTCATATAACTCACGATCTCTCACTCATGGCTGCCAAACGTATCTTCTTTAATCGACCTTTGACCTTTGATGATCGAGAACCATTCCTTGGAGGACTTGGAATCACAAGAATAGAAAAAATTCCAACTCTCTTTGTTTCCGGTAGAACTGAACCAGTAAACCAAGCTCTGCTTTAGGTGTCATAGAAAGGTAGTTTTACCCTTTCTCACATAGCTTATTCTTTTTGTAGATTACATTAGTACTCAACAATCACCTCCACTTCAAGCAGCTCGCTGTCCTTAAGCTCACGAATAGCTACGATCCTTCCCTTAGATCTTCTTCATAGAAAACACTAGAAGGAGACCCATGATATTCCTTATTAGGGACCTGCAATGAACGCAAGTGATTCACGATGCAGATTCTAGGTCTTACTAATGATGTGCTTGGTATCATCCTTGCGCTAATAACATCTCTTCTCTGGAACATCGCTCCAATCATCCAGAAGGAAGCATTAGCAGAGATTGAAGAAATTGATGCAAAAAACCCACTGAAGCAAACAAGAAAGCTCTTCTCAAAACCACGCTGGGTCGCAGGGTTTGCCATGGCACTGGTTGGTGGATTGACCTATATGCTTGCTACACAACTCGCTGGTATTGTAGTGATTCAACCCCTCATGAATGTAGGATTGATTGCTCTTGTATTCTTCTCAAATCGTCGTCTTGGTGAGAAACTAGATACTCCAGCTGCAGTGGGTATCATCCTGATGATTATGACTCCAGTCTTCATTGCATTTGGAGGCGTGACTGAGCCCATGATGTTCACAGAGTACACGGGAATCCTGCTTTACTCTGCAACCATGCTAGTTGGAATTGGGGTCATGGCTGGAGGAACGAGTAAGATTGCCATCCTTTGGGCTCCCATCACATCATTCTTCCAGGCACTAGCCTCTCAGTTCACTCAATGGTTCACCTTGGAGCTATTCGGAGGCGCGGATATCATTCAGGGTTTCATTAGCGCACTCTTGCCGCTCATTTTAATGGGCATCTTCACAGCTATCGCAGCAATCTACACCGTATCAATAGGTCTACAACGTAATCCTGCTTCGAGGTTCAATGCAATTACAGGAACTATCAGCATGTTTGCTGTTGTTCTTGGAGGTATAATGATCTTTGGACAAATCATCACAAACATCCTATTCTATGCGATAGGACTCAGCTTTGGAATTGTTGGAGTCATTCTTCTTAGCAAGTATCAGGATTAACTGGAATATCCTCAGCAAGCAGGATAATCGAACCTGCAAAAACCTAATTTAGCATCAGGGGTAGCTTTACACGTGGAAGGAAAAGAGTGAGAGAAGTTCAGATAGTATATGAGAATAAGCGTGTACTCCCAGGTGAAACCCTCATTGGCAAAGTCTATGTCAAGACTGATAATCTGCTAGAGTGTAACAAAGTTGTATTGAAAGTTAAGGGGAGAGAACATACAGAATATAGTTCAGGTGATACGAAAAGTACGGATGAAAGGTACCACATAAGTCGAGTTTTCAAAATTGGAGAGAGAGGTATCATTGGTATCGGTGTCACCGAATTTCCATTTAGTGTTCAGATACCAAGAGGAATCCCGCCCTCGTATCAAGGCTACAACGGTACAATTGAATATACAACGGAAGCTGTAGTAGAGATGAACTGGACAATTGACCCAAAATGCAAGAAAGAATTCCGTGTCATTCAGGAACGGCCCCCAATTATCAAACACAATCTCGATTCTAGACATTTTAAGAAGACATGTGGAGCTCTTCAAGTTGAAATAGATGATGACTTTCTTGGAATGCAAAGTGGACTGGATGTGAGATTCAAGGTATCAGATAGAAGTCGTGTGAAAGGAGTAAGTTTTGAGATTGTCCAACAAGAAAAATGCAAGTGCGATTGGCATGATTTGAATCACAAGTCAATAATCGTGGGGAAATACTGCCCATTTTCCGACAATGATTTAGAGAGATGGAAAGAACTCTCAATTGGAGAGCAATGGATGCATCACCTTCCTTTTCGAGGAGAGCTAATTCATGTATCATACTATTTGAAGGTCGCTCTTGATATTTCGTTAGGTTTCGATCCAGAAATTATTGCTCCACTAAAGTTTGCTGACGAGGAATCTATCGATGATAGCTTTGACAAGGTAGAAGACAATCTTGATTGGTTCTAATTCAAGAAAGAAAAGATGGAAGCACTACCACAAGGGAAGAAAGAGTGCCTCCTGCTTGTTGTATCCATGTTGTTTTTACATAGCAATTCGGTAATCACGTGAGAACTTTGCCCTAAATGAGCTATCACGACCTAGTTTGGTTATGATGTCATCAATATTTCCACGGAATCCAGCACCTTCGAGCTTCTCAAGATTGTGTACAATTATTGAGATCTCTCCAGATGGAACACCAGCTCTGCTAAGTTTGTCTTTGTAACTTCCCATACTTATCAAGTCCTATGAGATTGTTGCATTCGCACAAAATTGGGGGATATATTTCTTTTCGAAATTCTATGCACACTACATAGGACAACCAAGTAAACATAATTAACCCGAATTGCACGGGAATTGCGAGGAATTCTTTCCATGGTCAGACAGATAGCACTTGATTTCTTATTTCGAACAACGAAGACTAAGGTAGTTCCTGATAAAGAAGACGTGCCATTGGCAATGGCTTTCATTCTTGCAGAGTCTAATAGGAAGGGTAAAGCCAAGCTTAAGTTTCTGACACCAGTCACTATACCCTTTTGGATTGTTCAAGTATCTGACACTAACTCAATTGTCTTGTCGGCCATTGGAGAATCAGCAATCGGTATCGAACTTAGTGAAGATACTGCAACAGGACCAGTCCGTCGAATTCTGAGCACGGAAATTGCTAGATTCGAAGACATTCCGCCAGGAGTTGATAAGGCACTTCCACTCCTCAAAACAGTTGAGCCAAAAGTCTACAATATTCGGAATATTCAGGAACCTGCACTCTTTGTCGCTCATGGAAATCAATATGTGGAAATTGATCCTAATGAGAAATTGAACACTCTTGAATTGAAAATAGACTCTCAAGCTGCTCTGTCAATCAGTTCTGAATTCCAGAGCATCATGGAAGAAGCAAAACAACGTTTTGGAACCATGGAAGAACTGCATAAGATCACGAAAGAAAAATTGACAGACCAATTGAAGGTCATGGAGAATGTCATTAGCTCTGAGATGGCAAGATGGGATAAACGTCTCAAAACACAGGAAGAATCCTCAAATCTAAGAATCGAGAAGATTCAAAGCAGGATGTCAGATAAGGTCTATCGATTGAAAGATAAACATCAGAAAGATCGGAGAGCATTAATCGCCCAATTTGCCCGGGACACTGTAGAGATTGAACGTTTCTTCAATCGAATTCTGGAAGACATCAAGACTACTAGAGCCAGTATTTCTGAGCTTGAATTGGAGGATGCTATTCAAAAATATAGAGCCCTTGTTCAAGACCTTGATGACACAGTTTCTACATATAGAGAGGTCACTGATTCCATTGATGACCTAGCGGATGCTGCAGCACTCAGTGCTGGAGACCATGATGAGAAGCTAGAACAAGCTATGAAGGAAGAAGAGAGTTCAGTAATTGAGCAAACAAGGGAGATCAATCAACAACTTGCTGATATGAAAGATGAACGCGATGCAAAAGAGAAAGAATTCAATGCTCTCAAGAAGCAGGTCAATGATGCAATTGAGAGAATGGACAGTCTTGTTGAAAAACGAGCTGAAGACCTAAAGCACGAACTCCAATCTGTCCAGAGAATGACCCTAGAGAATGATTCGATCCCCGGACTCGCACCTCTTACCCTCGTACACATCAAAACATGGGTTGCAACATACAATACTGGAGCACCAGTAGTATTTTCTCCTGTTCTACTCCCAGAGGACAGATTTGGACTTCCATTGAAGCACCAGCCTCTTGATTCAACTCTAGAAAGTTACCTGAAGAAACTAGTAGATAAACAGATGAAAGATAGCCCATCTTTCAAGATCTCATTTAGAGATGCATGTGATAATGGTAACGTCCTCAAAGATCCAGAAACAGTCAAATCCTTCACAAAGGGGATTGGAGAATTATGGACACGGCAGCTGTTAAAGGAAGGCGTCCGTGAGAACCTGGAACCACTCTATACGACACTTGTAGGTCGATGTCCTGAGTGCAAGGCTGAAATTACTCCAACATCGAAATTCTGTCCAGAGTGCGGCAAATCGCTCAAGTAGATAGATCCTCATCGAAGAAATAATCCAGTGGAAGAGTCACTCCGAAACGAGCTTCATGCTTGGTTCGATAATTTGTGATTATTGGTAAAGATGGATGTTTAGTAAGTGTGTATAGGACACGCATTGGTGTCTGTTCAATAAGAATGTGAATTTGGGCATTACTAGCTAGACTTCTTCCGACAGCTGGAAATTGCTCTCTCGTATTAATTGCCTTTGTAGATACTAATGTGACTAGATTATAACGCATAGTTATTGCCATGAGAAGTGATGCTAAGTGAGTCAACTGTTGGGTCTTTGTCGAATCTAATCCCTCGTTAACAAAGAGGTCAGGCAGGCCTGGAACAAGGAGCATCCTTGCTGGAATACGTTCGAGGAACTCCTCAAGGTGATTGGTGAGTAGATCATATGTCTGGGAGGAGTTGAATGCGCGTGATATGAAAATATGATCCATAACACTCTCAATCTCCAATTCGTATTCAAAGGCGTATTCAGTGAGACGAGTGGTATCTATCATGTTGGAGCTATCAATCATGATGACGGGACTCTCTAGCCCACCTCTTGACTTCGAAACCTGTGCCCATACTGCAGCTCTAAGAAGATCTTCTTGGAATGACGGCGCTCCATAGAATAAATGCACGAGACCCTGTTCATAACCACCTTGAAGTAGAGTGTCTAATGCGATAACACCAGTCCCACATGTTTCTCGCGTATATTTGTCAGCAGTCTGAAAACCAAGATGATACTTCATCTTCTAGTCCTCATGAACACCAAGTAGTAGAGGAACTAGTGTGGTTCGATTCCAAGTCTTTGAATAAATGAAAACAGAAACAAGTACGCAATAGCCTACTGAGACTGATTTCATCTGATATTCAATAGGACCTTAAAAGATCCAAATTGATAATGTGTGATACTTCGGGTTTTTCGGTTTGTTTTTTGCCCTTTAGAAAATGCTATTAGATAACTATTGTTAATTATATACGGTGATAGTAGTACCACATACTGGAGTAATAGACGAGTCTCTTGAAGGCGAAGAAGAGCTGTTAATGCGAGCAAGACTTCATGTCAGAGCAAGCAAGCAGAGGTTATCAAGAGGGCAACGAAGAGATGCAATCGCTGCTATGTACGATGCAATAGCGTCTGCCATGTTGAGGTATGTAATCTCTGATTCAAGTGATGATAAGCTTAGGATACAGTATGGCGAAGATCTTTCGAATGACTCTGTACTGTTCAATATTCTAAAACGTTCTAATGTCCTTGATGGGACAATCACACCAGAAGATTTCGATTACATTGAGCACGTTCTAGATGAAGCCCTAGAGAATGATGTAGTATCATACAATGAATCAAGATTCATGGAAATAGCTACTAATCTATTAACGCAGCTCCAAATAATTCCCTTTGATGAGAACATTCTTCCAGAGACTTCTATTTCTCCGTGAGTGTTGCCACTGCATCAATGATAGGACCGTACAAAAGTCCTGCAAACCAGCCCATTAAATCGAAAATAGTATCAGAGAGCAAAAACGTTGCTGAAGTTATTATCAGTCCAAAGAGCAAGCCTCTTGCAATCGAGTTTGGATAATTCTTCTCACTGGTACTCTTGATGATTGATACATCACCTGCAAGTCCAATCATCAGTCCCATTATCACACGATTGTACCAGACTGCTATCAGATATATCATATTTGCAGAATAACCACCAGGAATGCGTGCGCCAACTCCGATGATGCATAGGACACCAAGCAACGCACCTGTCAACGTGGCAATCGCCACTCTTCGATAACTCACCATCTGTGAAACACCAAACAACACAATGAGCTTCCCTGTATTAACAGTATCCTAATCATGAGTGAGAAGTGTTCTGTGTGATAGGCATTCAGAATACAAGTCCCAAAGGGATTGGTCCTCAGGCTTGAGAGGTATCAAGTCCTCAAGTAATGACAGTGCCTCTGAATAGCATCTCCTGGATGAGCATAATCGAGCAAGTCTATTGAGTACATGCGGCTCTCTCGACCCCAGTTCCACAGCCATGCGATAGGCACGCTCAGATTCTATATCCTCACCAAGAAGACCAAGTAGGTCGCCCCAGATGGTCCAGGTCCATGCCACACTGGTGTCCAGATCAAGAGACCTCTCAATTGCATCAGAGGCTTCTTGATAATTATTGGTCATTATATACACCAGAGCAAGGGCATTCCACATTGTGGGATTCTGTGGTTCGAGCATCATTGACCGCAGACAGGCATACTCTGGATCCCTTGCTGTAGCAGAAACTGTGTTCCCATTTTTATTCATGAGAGTTGATGAAACCATCTGCATCATTACATGAAAGTGACCGAGTATGTCTCGTTCCTCTGAATAGGACTCAGTCAAAATATCACCTCTCGAATTTCACTTATTTCACGGACCATCATAGTATATTCGCGCAAACTCGATCTGCGATAGTACCTCTATGGGATTGTTTTGTGGTCGTTTGATTCTAGCAGGCAAACTTTCATTCATGTCTCTTTCATTCATGTTCATTCGTCTTGCATCCTGCAGCTACTCAAATCAGAGTCTACTGCATGTAATGTAGTAACACAGACAAATTTCTACAATTTGCAAGCAATAGAAATTTGACATGGTTGTGTTATTATCTATTGAAAGTTTTATCAATGTTTTATGACGCCAAATATGGGAAAATAGAGTTCATTTGAGAAATTAAGGCATTATTAGTCTTAAATTGTTTAGTTCTAGTGTCATTTCTGCAGAAAGATACACAATTTAAAGGCTCAAGATTAGCTTAATTCATTGAGGAACTCGGTAATCATTCCAAGTGCTTCCTGAAGACGTTTCTTCTCAGATCCGAAGCCTATACGAAGATATCCAGGCATCTCAAAATGCTCACCCGGAGATATGAGTACGCTCTTCTCTTTCATCAGTCTGAATACGAGGTCTAAAGACGACAATCCTGTCTTTTGCCGGATGAAACAGATTGCTGCTGCAGATGGAGGTACATATTCGAATAGATCACCATGCGAGTCTAGCCAGTTCTTCATGATGCCCCAATTCTCTTTGAGGAGGTCTCTTGTTCGTTTTCGAATCATTGCTTGGACCTTAGGATTCAAGGCGAGTGTCGCTAACCAATCGCAAGTCTTTGCTGGGCAAATCGTTGTGTAGTCGGAATATGACCAGAGTTCTTTAGCAGTCTGTTCATCGGGACACACTGCCCAACCAAGGCGAAGACCGGGAAGACCATAGGCTTTGGAGAGACTTGAGGTTATGATCACTTTATCATACATACCATGAAGTGAAGGCGTCCTTACGTCCTGAATCTCTGCGCCTTTGTAGATCTCATCGGAAATAATCCAAGTGTCATGCTCTCTAGCAATATCTACAATTTCACCAAGCGTCTCTTTGTCGAAGATTGCACCTGTGGGATTATTTGGATTGCAGATTGTAATTGCTGCTGTCTTCTTGGTCACTAGAGACCTCAATTGATCCAAATCAGGAGACCATTTGTCGTGAGCCATTTGGAGCTTGTAGAGATTCACAGTGCCTCCCAGAGTTTTCCAAACACCACTCATCTGCATATAGTTGGGTGCCATGAACACCAGTTCGTTGAGTTCAGGTTTCTCGTGACGTAGCCACCACATTGATAGAAAGTTTGCCTCTGCACCGCCATTCGTGACAAGTATATGGTCTGCACCAGATCCGGGGTAGTACTGAGCGATAGCTTCACGAAGAGGAATCGAACCATTCGTTTGTGGGTAGCCTAATTGAATATCAAGCAGTTGTTGCTTCAATTCCGGTGTGTCCGTCAATTCTCTGATATGAAGGGGTTCCACACCACTCTCACTGAGATTATATTGTACTCTATGTTCCCATTCAGATTGTAGACGTTCAAGCTCGAAGACCTTTAGTTTCAATAAATCACCCCGGCGATTCCGATAGGACTCGATAGTAGTTCCACAATAAGAAATATACTATCTAGACAGATTTCATTGAGCTGCCAACAGACATTGGTCAAAACAGATCACTATTTTTCAGCTTCTAGTATCGGTATAACGTAAGTGTGCAGATTCCCACTCTCAGACTCGTATGTCACTCGTTTGAGGGTGCTATCAAACATTCGATCTATAGGTTCATTGTCATCCGATCGGGTCAATAGGACTAACTGTGCTCCGGAATTCGTGATAAAGAGAGTAGCAGCTTCAAGTGTGCTTGAATGATGAAGTCTTTCAACGCCTTCCATAATCTCATCAGCAATCTGTACAGCAGTAGTGTATACAGCATCTGGTTCATCAAGACCCCGAGTATCATAGATCATATATTTCATGATCTGAGAGTTAACTAACGCCCCCATAGTCATGAGTATAGTCCGGGTGATATAAACTACCTTGGAATTAAAGCAACTAAAATACTGATATTCATGGAGTAGATACTATTTCGAGCATAGATGACTGATGGTGCGCCTCTATAACTCTCTGTAGAGCCAAGCGTACGCCAAGGCTTCAGTGGACTGAGCCTTCTTTGTACGGTACTTTTTCCGTTCATTCTTTGTTAGTGCCATTTGCTTTCACCTCTTCCTCTTCACTCACCCCTGTGAGTGTATTCGTAGTACAGGGACTCGAGAGTCTTGAGTCCCGAATTTCGTCCCCTTTTGTTAGAGGCATTGCGATGCTTTGCATCATCAGTCATCTTGCTCATCTCTCCTCTGCAAACCCACATTCCCGCAACCCGGACCTGTAAGTATTGCATGTAATTTGTAACACTATTACAACTTATATGTTTTTCTGTTACATGATTATCATAATTGTTTGAGAGAAGAACTAGATTCCAGACTATTTAATGCATAAAGGAAATGATAACAAGAAACTCTCACGGGACGTAGATATCAGTCTAAACAGACTTTCTAATAGCTGTACCTGAAAAATAAGAAGAAGAGGAGAATCGAAAGGACCTGACTCGGTCCCTAGTAACTTAAAAATCGCCCTCTTCTTGAATGGTCTTCTTGACACCAGTGCATATTGAACTGTAATTGGTAAGTTTCCACTGCCCCTCATTGTTTTGAGCGAGCTGTACTGGAGTACCAAGATCCTTTCCGCCACTCTGGATGAATATCTTGACGCCTTTGCCATGCTCTTGTTTACTAACAACGGTCATTGTGAGGGCTTTGTTATTGATCTTGTAGTTGTTCGTATTTGTGCCGCCCACGTAGGAGCGAGCGATATTCTTGTTCCCTTGAAATTGCCCAATGTAGTAGCTTGCGCTCCTTCCCAAAATCAGACCAGATGGAGAGCTTGTGTCTTCCAGACAATCCTTTTTAGAAACAACAACAGTCATCATCGCTTCAGCAATCTTTGGATCCTTCTCAACATTGAGAGCTGCAATGAGATAGTACATGATTGTGTTCTCTGGTTTTCCAGCATCCTTCTCCCACGCAGCCTTGAACTTTGGAAAAGAAGTTATCAGTTCCTTGGTAATCTTCGTAGCCATAATAGTTCACGTATTTGAAGTGATATTCTTCATAGAAAAAGTTTCGGAGCGCATACTTCTCTATATGATATCTATGAGTACATGTCCATCCTGTACCAAACCCCATGCTAAAAATGACAACTGTGACCATCTTTCATAGGCTATTGATTGGAAATTCTTTAGATGACAGAAGTAAATTGTGAGGAGCAGACCATGGGAAACAACTAACACATTCTTATTGTAAAACATTCTATTGATCCTGGTCACTGCATCAGTTATTCGACCTAGTGCTTCAGTAACTGATTCCCATCCATGAATACTCGAGTCCCAATGAGTCAACACTTCTCGAACACGTCTTCTATAATCTGTTTCAGATAGATTGGATTCGTGTTTTCTTCTCAACTCCGAAAACTCAGAGAGTTCATAGATATCAACAGGTAATTCCTTGGCAAAGACCTCTGCAGTCTGATAGGCCTTTTTCTCAGATGAATACACAATGCCATCAATCTTTTGAAAGACGTTCAACTTAGCCAACTCTTTGGTCCGTGTCAGACCGTCAGATGAGATAGACCACTCATGCGGCGGAATTGATGTGTCAATATTTGTTTCAGCGTGTCTTAGAAAATAGAGTGAGTTGGACATTCTTCTTCACCTTTTGAGCTCTTAGCGCCATTTGAATAGATATCCCGTAAAAAGATATGACTTCAAAAGAGGCGGGCGACAGTAAGGAATCAGTTGGGTGTGGTAACCGATGGTAGTTAGTTACCATGATGCCTCACCAACGCCCGATTATATTGTATTTCACTTGTACTAAAGGCTTCTCATTCTCACAAAGAAATGAATCAGTGAGACCAGAATCATTAATACTGTAGAAAGAGACTGTTGTTTAGCACAAGATGAAGAGGGATTCTCGTGGAGGATACTCCTGACGAAAGAAATTTAGATCTGAAAAGAGATCTTGCAATCTGCATCATTCACGGTGCGGTATTGTTTCTTATTTCCTATGCATTCTATTTCTATTGGAATGCAGTTCAAAATTATCAGTATATAGTCATGCATCCAATGCCACCAGTTATTCTCCCGGAGTTACCTATTCATTTTGCAATTCTAATATTGATTGGGTTTGCCATTGTTGTAGTTTCTTCAGGAGTTTTGAATGCAATCGCCATAAAGCGTCTGTGGTCAATCAAGGCAAATAGTAATAGTAGGATTTGGTTAGCTGAAGGTCTAATGATCCAATTCTTTGCACAGATCTTATTCTTTCCGTTTCCATTAATCCAGTCAGTGATTGCAGGCAGAGAATTGTGGGTGCAAATTCTATTTCCATCTCTAATTATATTGGATTATTGGATACTCCTTGGATTTATTGGAAAATCAATAGGAGGATTCTATGCTGAACCTCCTCCACAATTACCGAAGGACTTTGAGATAGCTCACCCAGCACCAAAGATTGGAACGAGAGCAAAATGCCCACATTGTGGTTCATCATTCAGATACCAAAGCAATGAGAGATCATTTGATGGAACTGTCAAGTGCTATGCCTGCAAGCGTCCCTTCTACATGGAGCCAATTGAAGTGCTCCTAGAGAAACTAGGAGAAGATACTGATATGAAATCGTGGATTGATCTATGATATAATAATCAATTTACGAAAGCAGTTTCATTTCTGAATTTTGATGACAGACTCGAATTCGCTCACAATGTAGATTTTGTCAACGGTAACGCAAATCAAAGCACATTCAGGTGAACTCACAAAATCTATCAAAGCCGGATGCCGTTCTAGTAAAGATGAGGCATATTTCTCACGATTCTCCCCTGTGATATCGCGAGCAGTTCCTATCATCGTGATTGATGTCGTATCATTGAAATCGCTATAACTTGCATCTCGGTCATCTATAATGAGTGTGACACGAGGATTTGCCAGAATATTTTGATACTTCAACCGCTGGCGCATGGTTGCAAAAACCAGTTCTTTGAAGTCATTGCTTATTGCAAAGGCCACAAGGCAAGAGTATGGTTCATCGTTTTTTGAGGTCCCAAGAACAGCAATCTTCTGTGTATCTAGGACCTTGCGAATGCGCTTCTGGACATCAGGATGTATCTCCATCTAATTACCTCACATTTCTCTTCGATTTCATTACATAATGCTAGCTCATTTCTTAAAATCGCTTTGAACGGACTCTAAAAATTTTTCCACACATGCATAGATTGATAACTATTGTTAATAATAATTGTATGAGGAGATGAAATGAAGTTCCCACGGATAACAGCGGAGAATCTCAACAAGGAAACAATTGAGGTGCCTAATCAGCTACGCGGGGATCCAAAGCTCTTGATAGTTGCATTCCAACAATGGCAACAGAGATTAGTGAATAGCTGGGTCCCATACCTTGAATCGCTGATATTGAAATATCCAGATTTCGATTTTTATGAACTCCCTACAATACGAAGTATGAATTTTGTTTATAGAAGGTTCATAGATGGTGGAATGCGAGCTGGTATTCCTTCCAGAGAAACGAGAGGAAGGACAATTACTCTTTACATAGACAAAGAATCATTCAAGGAATCTCTTAACATTGTAACAGAAGAAACAATCTACCTTTTTCTCACCAAGCAGGATGGTGAGATCATCTGGAAGGGAGAAGGTGGATTTGATGATGAAAAAGTGCCTCTGCTCGAAAAAGCAATAGAGGATTACATGATGAGATGAGGATTCTTACAAAAAATGGAAAGAGAGCCAGAATTGGCTCTCAATAGGGAATCTATGACTTCTTTCGTTTCATAATTACTAAAACAATCACAATTACAACCGCTGCAAGTCCAATCACTGCAACCACGACGATGAGGGGACTCATCGAATCAATAACAGTGACTGAGACTGTATCTGACGCGAAGTTGTTCGCCATATCTACAATGACCACTGTGATGTTATAGGAACCTATAGCTAGACCATCCACTGGATACACAACATGTGTTCCATTCCATAGCTCATCATCGAGAGTCAACTCTGCATCCAGATAGATATCAAAGAAAGAAGGATTGACCTCGGAGGTTTCCCAGATAAGGACATGTCCTGTTGTTCCAACCACATAAGTTAGATCATCTGCAACCAGAGTAAAGTCTGGAGCTGTAGTATCCTCAACAGTCACAAGAACAACATCAGAAATGGAGTATCGGAATGCGTCCCATAACGATATGACAATCTCATATGGATTTACTCTATACTCTAGATCATCAGCTGAAAAAGCAACTGCACTTCCGAGCCATCTTCCTGCTCGAATAACTGAAGAGCCAATCATGATTTCATACCAGAAAGGTCTACTACTGGATGGACTCCATGTGACAACATTTCCCGTAGAACCTGCTTCCATGACCAAATCAGAGGGATTGTCGATGGTTGGAGCATCATCATAGAACATAACATAGGTAATCTCGTTTTGCCATAGCTCATAGGCATCCATGTAAGTCGAATCATCAAGGTCTCCTTGGAACTGGTCGATCAGGAACGCATTCATTATGGTCTTATGATCATTTCTTAGAACAATCACAGATTGGTTTGTTGTAGGTACTGTTGAATTTCCAACCAGAGCTGTTGCATTTGCATATGGCTCCATCAGAGTTCCCTCTGCCCCGAAATCTACCGTACTCAGAAATTCACTGCAGCCATAATCATTAGGAATATTGAAGATTGGGTGATCAGGAGTCCAAATACTAAGTGTCCGATTATCGCCAATGGTCTCGAGTATCTTCACACCCAAAGCCGCCCACAATGGATGATCTGAAAATGATGCTGCGAAGTACTCCGACATTATGAGCTTGCCACCACTCAAAACATATTCCAGCATATCATCATAATAGGTATACATGGTATAATATGGACCATCAAGGACAACTAAGTCCCAATCGTATGAGTTCAATGAGAGGTTCATGAAATCATCGATGTAAGTGAGATAGTAATTCAGACCTAGATCTCTTAAAGCATTAGCCCCAGGACTTCTATAGTAATTGATACTCTCTGGTTCTGTTGTATAATACAGAACTCTCGCCGCTCCCGCGGATAACCAATTGACCATGTTTATTCCAAAATCTCTATTGTCTTGATTCATGATATAATTATCCGCGAGGTAATTGAGATCTGAACTCAGGATAATCCTGCCTTCTCCATAGGTATCACCCGCAACGTACGTGTTTCCATCTTGAGTCCAAATTGGAAAACCAGTCAATGTATAATTGATAAATCCTGTATAGCGCATATAGAGCTGTGTACAGCCCTCAGTCGTTGGATGGAATTCTTGATCGTAGACATCAACAATAGCTCCTGCATATACATACTGAAAAATCTCTATATTATACGGAGAGAGCAGATAATTAAGCATTTGATTAGGGGTTATCAGGGATCCACTCCAATTATCACTCAACACCAACAAACCGCCTCCAGAGTTGACCCAATCAGCTACAGCTGCAACCTCTGCTGATGTGAAATTAAAAGCAAAATTTTCATCAGGGAGAACTTCAACTAAAAGATGGTATGGGGATAATCTTTGAACTGTTAGGGTTCCTTCAGGTGAAGGAAAGAGTTTGTCTACCAAGTACCCTCTCATCACGAGGTCATTTCGCCAGATTTCATAGTATCCTGTGAAAGCTCCGGGAGTATTGTCCCAGGGATCAATAGTGTAGTAGGGATTGTGCGTATAATCAAAGACAATTCGTGCCTTGGGTTGTGGACATAACCAATAGATTGCATCGATAATCAATTGATTCCATGACTCGCCCAAAGGAGTTATTGGAGTACCTAGATGAACTATCCTGCCCCCCATATCGACTGGATCGTGTCCAATGGCATGAACTTGATTTACACTACTTTCATCGACCGCAAGTCGAGTAAGTGTATCTGCTATGGATGTACTCTGTAATGTAGTCCAGTTGTAAGCTGTCCAATTGCCAAGATAGTTCGTTAGTTCATCTCCAATACTATAAGATTTCGTGATAGGATGTCGTTCAGAGATATTACAGACATCCATCAACTGATAGCTCCAATAAGTTTCAAATCCACTCGAGCCACTTGACTCTCTTGGCAGTATCCCTGCATAATTCAAGTAGACAGCCGCACTGTCAAGGCCGAGAATCGCCCCGCCACCCAACCAGAAAGATTTGATGTGGTTTGAGATATTCGAGTTAGGAAGGCTGTCAGCTAGGAGAAAAATATCGAATTCAGCTGTCAGGAGTTCATATTCCTGAATATCATTGAGAGTCAATCTAGTCACACTGAAACCAGCATTGACTAGGAGCGTTTCTAGTTCTTCGTAGTTATTACTAAGAATGCTGTCAGAATCATCATAAGATGGTAATGTAGTATCCTGTTGATCGAAAAGGGCAATTCGAATTTCTCGATCAGCGGGTATTGCAGAAGTACGAATTCCTGCATTATCGTTATTTAGAGTCGGTGTTGTTTCAAGTGGGCGTGCTGAATCTGTAGAAATCTCCACAGGAATAGCGAGCAGTCCTGCAAGAAACATAACAAGGACTATACTGGATAGCAATCTTGCATGCTTCAAGTGTCTCCACCTCAAGATACTGCGAAATTCTAGGCATATATCTCTTTATCATTCATAAGATATTATTTCAAATACTCCTCACAACTCAATCAGGACTAAAATAAGGGAACAGGGCGGGGGGTCCGCCCCTACTCTTCAACTATGCAGCCTTGCTGCCAGGAGGGACACCATCAACTCTCACTGGAAGCCATCGACCAGGTTCATCGCCTTTCTCAATAGCAATGATCATACCATGACTCTCAATGCCACCAATCTTCTTGGGTTCAAGATTGGTGAGGAAGAGTGCAGTCATACCGAGCAGCTCATCAGGTTTGTATTGGTCAGCAAGTCCTGTGATGATGGTTCGCTTCTCAGATCCGATGTCCACCTCAAGTTCTAGTAACTTGTCTTTCTTAGGTACCTTTTCACACTTCAGTATCTTTCCAGCTCGTAGATCGAGTTTCTTGAAATCTTCAAAGGATATCGTTTCTTTTTCTTCCATAACGGGTTCACCTTTTTGTGCAGCCTCAGCGACCTTGATACGATTATCTATCACGATCTTTAATGATTCAAGGAGGTCATCATCGATCTTTGAAATCACCGGTTCTGGATTGACAATCTTAGTACCTGCCTTTGGAGCCTCGAGAGCTTCTTCTAAAAATACCTTGTGAATGTCGGGACCTTTCTGTCCTAGTTGTTTCCAGATTGTCTCAGCAACCCCGGGCATTACCGGTTCGATAAAGATTGCCAAAGCTTTCACAAGTGCAACAGCATTGAATAGAACCTCGCCGCACTTTGCCTTGTCTTCCTTCACTAACGCCCATGGTTGATTTGACTGGAAATACTCATTTCCAACAGATGCAATCCTTAGAATCTCATCTGTATACTTCTTCAACTCGTATTCATTGACAGCATCAGTGATGACCTCTATAGCTTTCTCCACTTCGCCTTTTAGTGAGGAATCAAGTGTTCCCTTTGGAACGGAGTCAAAGTGTTTCTTCGTGAAGTGTAGTGCACGATAGACAAAGTTGCCAAGAGTTCCGACTAGCTCTGTGTTCGTCTTCTCAGCAAAGGATGTAAAGCTGAAATCGAGGTCTCTCGTCTGCCCTGTGAAGGATACCATATAGTATCGCAGATAATCAGGATCAAGACCCTTATCGAGATAGTCATCCAGAATCCAAACGACATACCCTCTACTGCGGCTAAAGTTATGGTTTCTGATTTTTACCATGCCAGATGCAACAATTGCAAATGGTAGATTGTAGTTACTACCCTTCAACATTGAAGGCCAGAATAGACAATGGTGATAGACAATATCCTGACCAATGAAATGAACAAGGCGACCATTTCCGGGAAGCCAGAATTTCTTCCACTCGTCAGGTTTCTTGATCTTTTTCGCCCACTCTTCAGTAGATGACATATAGTGTATCGGAGCGTCTACCCAGACATAGAGTGTTAGACTTTCATCCCCGGGATATTTTATACCCCAATCGAGGTCCCGAGTTATGCACCAATCCTTGAGTCCTTCATTCACCCAACCGAGGGCATAATTCCGAGCGATCTTAGTACCATCAACGTTTTGCAGATACTCTTTTAGAAATCCCTCGAATGATGAGAGTTTGAAGTAGTAATGCGTTCGTGTTATGGTTCTTGTTGGAGACCCACAGATTGCACAACGGGGATTCAATATCTCACCTGGCTCAAGGTATCGACCACAGCCTTGGTCGCACTCATCGCCTCGAGCGTCAGCATGACAGTGGGGGCACTCGCCTCGAACATACCTATCCGGAAGAGACCGACCACAATTATCGCAATAGGGAGAATCTAGTTCTTTCGGATAGATGTAGCCATTCTTCTGCAGTTCTTTCACTATCTGAATTGTTCTGGCAATATTCTCTGGATCGTCTGTGGTGCCATAGTTGTCGAAGGCCACATTCAATCGTGGGAATACATCGAGATAGTGTTGGTTATATTTCGTATAGAGTTCTTTAGGATTGACGCCAGCAGCTTCTGCAGCTGTCAAAACGGGAGTACCATGAGTGTCCGAGCCACAGACGAAAGTGACGTCCACTCGCATTTTCTTCAGGAGTCTTACAAAAACGTCTGCGGGGATGTAGGTCCGAAGATGACCAATGTGCATCTGCCCACTAGCGTATGGTAGTCCGCATGTTACAAGCACTGGATCTTTAGTGGGATAATTCTTCAGTTTTTTCACACTCCTGAATATTTTATTTGAAACCTACTCTTCACTGATTGCGGATGGCTCTGCAGAAAAGAAGTGTCCTCTACTCCAAAGTAGCTTGTAAAAGCAACCGTTGGTATAACTATTCTATCATTTCTTTCTCTGAGTTCTGTTCCCGCCTTTAGGAAGTAGGTTAAAGCATCAACATAATCTATGGATATAACTCTAACGATGAAATCCTTGTTCATAGAATGCTTCTAGGAAGCTACGATGCTTTCATAATACAATGCCGCATATCAATTACCGGTGGATTTGAAGTGACTCGTGAATGGATGTCCGTAATCGATTCAATTCCAATAGATTGGCTCTTGGAGAGTGACAATCCGCCTGTTAGATTCTTTACAATGAGAGAACTCCTTGAATATAGAAAGAACGACTCGGAACTCATCGAAACTAAGGAAGATCTTTGTAACTACCGAGTCACGCAAAAGATTCTGAATAGACAGAACCTTGATGGTTCTTGGGAGTTGCCAAATCAACCATATTTACCAAAGTACAAGTCATCCTACTGGCAGATTATGCTACTAGCAATGTTTGGTCTAGAACGCACTAACAAAAGTGTGGAAAGAGGAGTTGAAAAAATACTCAATTTCCAACAGCCAGAGGGTGGTTTTTCAACCATGGAAGGTCAACAAAAGGAATACGAGTTTGTACGTAAGAGAGGTGTGAAAAAGAAAGACCCAATTCCGCCTTATGAGGACTGGCGTTCTCTTAAGAATAGAGAGATGCAGCTTTCATGCTTAACAGGGAATGTTTGCCTTGCATTGATTCAGATGGGATATGAAGATCACGCAGCTGTGAAGAATGCATTGCAATGGTTAGTTGAGATTCAGAATAAAGATGGCGGCTGGTTGTGTCCATACTGGGGGGCTCACAAGAATGACAATCACGGGTGTTTCATGGGCACAGTACCTCCACTGGATGCATTCTCAGAAGTTCCCAAGAGACTACTCACTACTAGTATGAAGAAAGCACTTGAACAAGGTGCAGAGTTTCTTTTGATGCACAGACTTTACCAAGCGGACCATCACGACTTCAGTCCTATTAAGAAAGATTGGTTATTACTAACATTCCCTCAGTTCTTCTATGATATTCTCAGAGGAATCTCGGTTGTCACAAGACTTGGCCATGGTGCAGATGCTCGAATTGATGATGCATTAAGAGTAATTCTCAACAAGAGACTCCCCGCGGGTGAGTGGCCAGTCGAGAAGACATACACAGGGACCATGTATCAAAACATCGAACAAAAATGGAGACCAAGCAAGTGGATCACTCTCAGAGTACTGAAAGTCTTGAAGAACATTGTACTTACCAGGGGTCATCTTGATCTGTGCCAAGAGTGAATTGAAGAGTTATACTCTAATGGGATCAATTCATCATCCATATCCACATCCGCTTGAACTCTTCGAAGAAAGAGGGATATGACAAGCGCTGCAACAAAGAGAGAAAAGAGAACTGTTAGATATACATCATCGAGGAGAAGATCACTATTCACTGGATTCAGTGCTCTCACAATTGTGAAGAGGATTGCAATAATCATTATGGAGAGAACTACTCCTTTGATAGTTATCTTCGACTCATTCAGCTCCATACATGTGTTGCCTCACCATAATCATATCATTCTTTCGATACTAGAAATTGAAAACATTAGAATTGCTTATTAAGCGATGAGATGAAGTTTCATTTGAGATTCGATTGTTTCCAAGTTAGGATTGAGGGAGACTGGTTTTGACTCAAGCAGAGAGTGGTAACAAGAGGGTCGAAGTCTTTGAATTACTCTACCTCTTGTCTGGCTTGTTTCTTCTAATTTTATTCAGCCCCATTGGAGGAATTCGAACTTACACTCAACCAGATGAACTGTCTTATGCAATTCCTCTGGCATTAATTGGTCTATTTCAGGTGTTCGCCTTATGGGTAGCTAGGAAAGAAAAACCATGGGGCATCACAGCGATGTCCCTATTGAGTTCAATTGTCATACCTTTATTGTTAATCACACATATTGGACTTATCTTAGTAAATTATCTGATTGTTGTCTTGAATACAGCTAATCTTGGTTTGCTAAGTTCAGATTCAGTGACTGCGAAACTTTTGCATAGACAACAGGTGGATCAAAATGATACATGTGTAGTTGTGGTCATACTACACCTAATAGTGGGGTCATTTCTATTGATACTGTATGGGATAGGAATCATGCCAAGAGTGACTAGCCTAGCACTTGTTAGTATAGGATTAATGAACACAATCTGGATTATCAGTGTAATCCTGTTTCTCTCAACTGTTTTGATCATTTTGCGGCAAAAGTTTGGATGGCTTCTTTTCTTTGTGCTTGATGTTATCTTACTAGTTCTTGGGCTCTATTCACTTATCTTATCATTTCAGTCCCCAAGTTCTGTAATATCACAGTTCTCGCATTATGGAAACTTGGCATTACAAGGTTTTCAGAGTGTTAGCCATGCTGCAATCTGGTGCTCATTGATAGTACTTGTTGTGCTCGTATATGTGATGCCATCTATGGGTACAAGCAGTCCCGCAAGTGGCAAAACAGAAGTAGATAGGGAGTATTGAATTCAAAGTAAGCTCTAATGGAATATCAATATGAAAAGAGAGAATACCTAGTCACTCTTGTTTATATTCATTCAATATGATATAAGAACTGACAAAGATAACAAAGGATATGTTTTTCTTGTCAAATATAGTACCATTCTTCACAGTCATGCTGTTTATAGTTCTAGTAATCGTATTGGCAGATAGATTCGATAAGGATCGAAATGGGAAGATAGGTGATGCTCACTCAAGAATATTGGAACGGAGAGAGAAACAGCACCCCTATATGATGGCTATGGGGATACATCCAAGGTTAGAATATGAATATGCAAGATACACGGATTATTCCGAAGAACCATCAGATATAGAAAAGGCAACTGAGAATCATAAAGAAGCGTAAGATTTCTAGTTCTAGGATTGTTGTGATATGGTCATCGATGAACCCGAGCCAATAGGACCTCAGATTGGTCTCGAACTATGGATTCAACTTATCTCAAGTCTGTACATTCTATTTCCACTTCAAACACTCCTCCTCTGGACTGCACGAACATTGTTCACCATGGGAGAGATATTATATGCTTCAGCTATGGCAGGTCTCTATGGGATCGGTATTATACAACTAGTGCTCTTCTGGTTGATGTATAGGAAGAGAGGTAAAGCAATACTCATGTCTTATGTCGCTGCTATTTTTGGACTTGTTCTCTCAATAATTGTTAGTATATATTGGTCACTTGGAGGATCCTCATGGATCACAGTCTATTTCATACCTATCATTCCAATTGAGATAGCACTCTTGATTTTTTTGTTCAAGACTACATGAGAGTTAGAGTAATTGCCATATTCTTTATCAAATAATAACTGGAAGTATAATTTGGAACACGTGTTCTATTGATACAATCTTTTGACTTCAAGACAAAGCATCTAGATTTAGAATTGAACTAAGCAGAAGTGACATGCGTTTCAGATTTGAGTTTGGCTAAACGCATCTTGTGCTTTCTGAGAAGGGTTCTTGTCCCTGCAGATCTGTGGAGTTTGGTTCTTCGTACTGACATATCTTTCAACTCTGTGATGAAATGGTGTGGGGGACAAGCCTAGGGGAGCCTGCCCCCACTGTGTCTCTGATGCCGGGAGGTGCACGGAGACAGCGAATTGACCTCATTGGATAATGAGGAGCATAATAGTGTCAGGAACTCGCATACAGATATCGAAGACTCATAGCGTCCTGATCTGTTGGTTCACGGTCGCTGTCGAGAAGACCGTAGAGAGTGTGTAAGACTTCAGCGTTCTTTTGGAGGGTTGATGTCGGTCTTGTTGATTCGGTCATTTCGCTTTCCCCGTATATATTCGTATTATGTGGTACAACTAACCTTTACTACGTATGGAAATGAGATAAAGCTAAGCGTTATGTCCCCAATACTTAGGTATTACATAGGAAATACCAGTAGATGATGTGGACAGTATACATACAGAGTAAGGTCTAATGGCTGGAGAACGCCATCCATAGTACCTTCAGATTCCAGTTCCAAACGAAGGAAAGGGGAGAGGGGGTCAATTCTCCAACAACAAAATAAGGCGCCATGTCTGACAAAGAGGTAATATGACAGATTCAGACGAAAGACCTGACAGAACAAGATGTCAAGTGACATACCCTATGGTCTCAGCATTACTCAAGGCAGAGGAGTTTCTGAGAAATACAGATGGATTGGTACCAACAAATGACACTCAGAAGATTTTCATCAAGGAGTTCTATAATTCATGCAAGAGTGATATCCCAAAGATTCACGAGATTGAGAGTATCGCCGATACCAATATCAAGAAGATCAATAATTGGTTGAAAGAACGAGGTTTCTCTATTCAGCTGAGTTCAATTAGTGAGGGAGGTTTTGGTATTGCGAGTATGCTTGATCTTCTAGGCAAATGGGCAAAAAATGGTGAGAAATGGTCTGTGTCCACAGAGGATGGTAACTATTATCCAGGGATCAAGATGACCAATTACGGGCTTGGATTCTATAGGGTAGAGGGAAATCAAAACATCATCATCGAGATTGAAACCAAAGCAAGCGACAAGGTGTTTCTCTTGATGGCGGATCATGCTCCTGCCGGTCTATCGCTTGTGAAGCATGTAGAAGATATTTCGAGGGAAATGAGAAAAATCGAACCAGAATATGAAGGCGTTGTCTTTCCGATGATTGACCTTAATGAAGAAGGAGTTCTTAAGTGGCTCATTGGCCTCAATGTTGGAGGTATGGTTGTGGCTGAGGCTCTTCAACAGACAAAACTCAAAATGAATCACGAAGGATTCAGAGTGAAGAGTGCAGTTGCAATGGGAATCTTGAAAGCACCACCAAGAAGAGGAGAACCATATGTGATTAATCGACCATTCCTGATGTGGATAACAAGACCTGGACTCTCAAAGCCTCTTTTCGTAGCCTACCTCAACAAGGATGTCTGGAAAAATCCGGAAGGTCTTGATATGTAGAAATGAAGCCCAATACATACGTAATACATAGGAAATACCAAGGCATGATATGGAGAGAATATCCACAGGGCACATTTTAAAGGCTAGAGAAGGCTGCGTACAGCACCCTCAAATTTGGTTTCCAAGAAAAAAGAGGGGGCGAGAGGGTTGAGCAAATCTTTATTTGAGTTAATGCCAAGGTCTAAACAGAGGTTGTTATTTTATGCTGGAGATAGTCATGGGAGTTCTCTTTTTTGGGGCAATCATCTTGTACATCATGGCAAGATATGGCAGCTTATTTCATAAACCACCCATAGATCCACCTTCACACGTATCAAGTTCTGAAAAGCTGTTTGACTCAAAGACAAATGATGTTACCTTCTTCGATGGTGAGTCAGAAGATTACGCCAGAGCAAGAAGTGACACTCGAAATGTTTTTGGTAACTAATGAAATCAGCACAGTATTCTCCGCAAATCAATATCTAATCACATCAAACACATTCAATAGATGCCCTGTCAAACAATAACTTGATTGAGAGAGGCATATCATCATGAGACCTGAAACGATGACAACAAAGACACAGACACTTGTTGTGTATCCAATAGTATCAGCAGTTCGAGAGGCGGAAATGTTCCTCAAGAATGTTGAAACGATTACGATAACCAATGACATTCAGAAGAAATTCCTTAACGAAATTTTTTCGTCTTGCAAAGGCGATATTCCTCGAATCAAGGAGATTGAGAGTATAGCAGATACCAATCACAAGAGAATCAATAAGTGGTTGGAGGAAAGGGGATTTCAGATCAGACTTAAAGACTTTGGACCAGGAGGGTTTGGAGTTGCAAGCATGTTGGATCTCTTGGGTGAATGGGCAATCAAAGGCAAAAAATGGTCTGTGCAGACAGAAGACGGAGAGTACTATCCAGGAATCAAAATGACGAATTATGGTAAGAAGTTCTATCGAGTGCGCGATAATCCAAACTATATCATTGATATTGAAACTAGGGAAGGCGATCATGTACATCTAATGATGGTCGATGAAGTTCCTACTGGGCTTGCTTTACAGAACTTTGTAGAAAACATACATAATAACAAACAGGAAACTCCATTCGAATATGATGGATTCATATTCCCGAAAATTGACCTTGATGAAGAGATCATGCTGGATTGGATTCTAGGCCTTCAGTTCATCACACCTAAGGGAAAAGAACCATTCTACGTTATCTCTCAAGCTCTACAGCAGACCAAGTTGAAGATGAATGAAGAAGGGTTTAGGGTAAAGAGCGCAGTTGCGTTAGGGATACTTGCAGGAGCTGCTCCTATAAAGACTGAACCCTATGTAATCAATAGACCATTCCTCATGTGGATTGCAAGAGATGGTCTCTCAAAGCCCTTATTCATTGGCTACCTGAATAAGGATGTCTGGAAAGATCCTGCAGGTCTTGATATGTAGGATTGAAGTAAGTTATCATAAACAATCTCAAATCTGGTGACAGGCTTCGAAGTGTGTTTGATAGGTTCATTTGCTGAGCTCGTCAGAAGTGGGAATTGTAGCTCTTGAGCTATACCAAGCTCTTGGCTTCATCAATCCACTTCTGGATCTTAACCACACTGAAGGTATAGCCAGCAGGAACTCTGACGTCACCTTCATTAATTGCTGATTGAATCTTTCTGTAGAGCTCATCAGCATTTGCCGCAGCAAGTTCTTCTAGTTCTGCAATTTTGCCTGCGAACACAATTGCCTCAGCATCCTCTTCCGAAATTGCATCAAGCCAGGCAAAACGACTCATCGCCAACCAACGTTCAGCCTGGTCTACATTGACATCACAGATTTCAGCGATTTTCTCCGAATCAACAGCGAGCATATCAGCAACGGTCTCAACACCTGCTTCTCGAAGTAATTTGCCATAGACAGGGCCAATGCCTTCAATTGTTTCAACAGGCAGGTCACTAGGAGCAGCAGCAGGTCTTTCAACAGCAGGCACGTATTCTTCCTCATGCTCCTCAACAACAGTTGGTCTAGGAGTCCCTTTGACAAGGGGTTTGGGAGTGCTCTTTTGAACACTCCTAAATTCATCAGCGGTATCAAGGAGACATGCAAAGAGAAAGAGTACTAAGGCTACTCCAAAGACCATTAGAGAAACTGTATAGTCAATTGGTCGCACAAACACATAGGATATAATTGCCAATGGTATCGCAATGATGATTGCAACGACAGATCTCTTATCACTTAGGAATCCCGGACTCATAATAATCTCCGCTTGTCATGATACCATCTTCAGTTATCAATGCAGCTATCATGTAGAATTGACTCAGTTTGCTTTATTCTTCGTCTACCCCAAGTTTCCATCGTCAGGAAGTGTTCTATCAACAAAGGCTGGTGCAATCGGTTCAGGCTTATCTCCTGTGGTGGCTTCTATCAGTTTTTCTTCAATTGCATCCATGACCAACTTATAGGCATATGACTCCTCAATTCCGCACGTTGCCATGCCCTTAGCCAAGTCCTCCAGCTTGAAGCCTTCACCATTCTCAAGTTGTATTGCAGTTTCTACGAGGCATTTCATTGACTTCGGAAATGCTGCGTCTTTTGATGTTCTGAACTTCTCAACTAAGAAACCATCAAGAAGGTCATTGAACAAATTATCGAATATTCTTACCTTTTCTTCATCTACAATGGTAGCTCTCCCATCTACCAAAATATCATCAAACATTGCGCCTACTGCCCTAGCAAAGGCTTCCATTCCTATCTCTTGGAATTTTGATGGAGACCTTACTGTAATGAATGCAACAATCAGGTTTCTAGTAGGTACCGCGCTTATGATGTCAGAGATAGGAATGACATTGAAGTCCCATTGTTTCTCATCCATTCCGAATTCTGATCTGAAGTGAGTGATAGCAGTGATGAAAGCAGAGACCATTGCCTCTTCAAAGCCACCACGCAATACCTTCGAATAGACAGGCAAACCGCTCTTCTTATGGAGGACAATAATACCCAGAATATTGGAAACATCATCGAATCGCTTCTTCACCTGTAGTGCCTCAAGATTCTTCCGTTTCTTCCGTGAGGCATACACACGATAACTGATTACTGAACCAATGAAGAGTGCGGCAAGGATGACTCCTCCTGTTGCAACGGGAACAATACGGAGAATTGCATCTTCGGATTTAGAGAACAATGAGGTGAATGTATCTCCGACCAATACATAATTGTCTTTGAATATCTGAATTTCTAATTGATAATCACTTATAGACTCATAAAGTGGAAATGTGTACGTAACCCTATAGACTCCAGGTTGATCTGTTTCAGTCATTACCTCATAGGCACCCTCGAGACCGCCAACGGGTGTCATCCGATATTGGACTAGAGCTCCTGTGACTGGGTTGGTTGTTCCTTCTTGAATCAGGGAAATCTCGATTGTAAATTCAACACCCTCTGTGGCAACAGGAAGAGTTAGAAGTTCTGCTTGGACACGAATTGGTTCCACATCGAGTATGAACTGAGCAGAACCAACAGCATATCCTGTCTTTGAAGCGCTTATAGTTAGAATCCATCGACCGATATGATTTGGCGTAAGTGTAATATGATAAATTCCTGATTCTTCACTGAAGGTCCAATTCAATCCGGTTGTTGGATTCAATTGAACAGTAATGTTAGCCCCAGTGATGTTTCGATTGAGATCTGTTCTTTCAAAGATCAATGTCAATTCACTTGATTCTAAATACCCGATTGTGTCAGATGTCAACCCACTCAACAAACGTAATTCTGTTTGAATCCGAGCTGCTCCGAGTACAAATCCGGATGTATCACTCTGGTATCCAACAAGCTCAGCACGAAATATGATGTCGAATGTACCAATCTCTTGAGGTGTCAGTGTTATACGGTAGTACCCACCAGTAAGATCCTCGAAAATCGTATAATTCACCTCTGATGGGGGATTCTGAATGCTAAGGGTAGCTCCCTCAAGACCAACTAAATCTTCACTCTGATAGTGAAGATAAACTGTGAAGTTCTGATCGTAAGATATTGTAGTACTAGCATTGAGTACAGTAAGGCTAGTAGCAATTGCAGTGGCTGTGATAGTAAAGAGTACAAATTGAGTCTGATGATTTAGAAGGGAAGCCTTCAAGAGTATTGTAAATGTGTCGGATATTTCGGGAGTCAATATTATCGAGTAGATACCAGCCGTGCCAGATTGTGTGGTACTCCAAGACAATCCTGTTGAAGGTGTAGCACTCTCAATGGTGACATTAGCACTAGACAACCCATAACCGGTACCATTAGTGTAAGACATAACCATTCTAAAGTCCGAACCATAGCTGATAATCCCAGCAGTACCATTTAGAACTTCTAGATTAGTTGTAATATCGCTTACGACCAGAAAGAACGAGTCAGATGCACTCTGATAATACTGCTTGAATGCTGCAATTGTTATAACATACGTTCCAGAGAGAGTAGAACTGATTTCAACTGAATAATTCCCAAGACTCTTCTCAACCCAACTCCACGATAAAGCTCCTGGCGTTCCTGAATAGACAATAGAAATTGATGCATTCTCTATACCAATATCATCGAAGGTCTTGTATGTGAATGTCTTGTTGAGAACATCTGTCAATCCAATCTCGAAGCTGTCGCCACCTTCAACAACGAGACTTGTATCCACATCATTGACAACAAGTACAAAAACGGTGGTTCCAGGTTCGGAGTTCTCTTCTGTTGCTACGAAACGTATAGTGAAAACACCAGCTACTGATGGAGTCAATGTAAGAGAATAGTTGCCAGATTCTCCAGAAACCGGAGTGATTGGTGAATGTGAAAGGCCTGTTGGTGGAGAAATGCTGTCTACAGATACTAAAGCTGATGCAATTGGAGTTCCTGTGTAGTCCTCATAACCCAATTTTAGATAGTAATCATCATCGATATCGACTCTTGCTGAAGGATCACCAAAGACTATCAATGAGCTAGAAATGGGTGATACGATTAGCGTAAGTAAGATTTGTTTTAGTTCGTGGTTTGGTTTGCTGAAGCTAACCTCAAGAAGATAGGTTCCGACCGGCTTTGCTGTAGTATCAAGAGTTGCAATGTATAGTCCGGGTGTAGAGTCCTCATGAATTGTCCATAATCCCTGAGTCCAGTTTAGATTGGCTGAAACGTCACTATTATTTACAACTGGTCCCCAAGTACTTGTAGAATAGTGATAGACTTCATAGTTGAAAGTGAGAAGGACATTTGAACCCCAAGTTGACGACGACCATGGTGCATTAGGGGAGTTGAGTCGAGTTACATTTGTGGAACGAATGATAATTTCACAGGTTGCAATGTCGAAGTAGCTTTGAGAGGCACTAACTACAACTAGAAATTCACCAGCGCCAACTATTGACGTATCAAATGAACCCTCCCACCAATTGTTTATGGGGTTAGGTGCAAAAGTCACAGACGATACAGACCAATTTGCAGTGATTATTGCACTAGGATTGAGTAAATTGGTACCTGTATCGCCATCAGTATAACGTACCACACCCGTGACAGTCAAGCCCATATCGGTTTCAATCAGAGCTGGATCTGCCACCAATTCAGCAGTGTGGCGGAGTTCGAAACTAGCCCGATCATAAGCCACTTCTGTCCCATTTGTCCAAGAGATTTCAATCCACCATAATCCTGCAGGTGAAGAACCAGATACAAAGGTTCGGTTACTACTAAAGATCTGCCCCAAGATTCCCCCACTAATCAACTCCGTAAACCAAACAATATTGGATGGTTCGTACCACGTGATATTAACATCGGTAAGAGCCTCAAGAACTTGCGTAGTAGTTCCAATTGTGATATCAGCGCGAGTTGTGTTAGTGATTCTAAATAGTACTTCATCTATCCAAGAAACGTCAAAGATCTGCTACTTAATTGACTTCGCGTAGTTTGGTGACTCTAGCTTAACCTCCCACCACCCTAAACGGTTGATGATTGAGGTTGGAACAAATAGATAGCCGCTATCAATCGTGCAGGTGGAAGTAAGATCCGAGAGAAATGGATCCGATACTGTTAGGTTCTCCCAGTCAATAGGGAATGTAATTATCATCTCTGGTTCTTCATAGTTACCTAGGTAGCCAACATAAGTATAGAATGTAAGTAATGAGCTGGTTCCATGATCTATTGCATAAGCTACGCCAATACTCGAAATATCAGTTTTCCAGCTTGAATTGGTAAATCTATGTGCAAGAAGACGTGTTTCATATTCAAATGAAACGCTAGTATTTGCAGTTAAATAAACAGCCACTGATGAAGAGGTCCAGTAGGTAGAATTGGTGATAGAAGTATAATATGTACCCATTGAACCACTAAGAGGAGATACTAAAAGTCCAGAATTGAATTCAAGGTCTACCTGCTCCGCTGTTGGAGGTGTCTGTTTTATAAAAGAAACATCATCAAAATAAAGAGTGATGTATGCAGCATTTCCAATGCCATCAGCAATTCCATTATCATCATAGTCCCATCTTTTATCGAGTTCCAAGTATTCATCAACTAATAATCCGATCTCAAAAATAAAAGAGGATGGTGCTCCAGGTATAGTAATTGGGATGATACCTGACTCGGTCCAAATTCCTCTTTGGGATAGAGTAAGAAGACTCATGTTCCATACGGGATTACCATTCACTGATACTATGATGCTGCAGTTTCCATCTATTGGGTAACTAGGATTCTTATCAAGGGGACCTCTAAGATAGAAGTAGTCAAAGCTAAGAAGGAAATCTTCTGAGTAAGGGGCGTTTTCGACAGCTTGAGTCCAGACGATTTTAATTCCTGTATCATGTCCATAAGCATTTTGACCTACTTTTCCACCTTGGTTCTCCACCATGATAAACTGGTTACCAGTGTCATCGTATACAGCAAGCTGTAAGTCATCAGAATAACGTGTCGTATCGGTGCTGTTTGCATCCCAACCTAAAGGATAGTACTCTACTGAACCATTTGGATTCAGATTGATTCCTGCAAAACCTTCTGAGAAGGATCCATTGATTGCATAAAGCTTCTGTAGGTTCCAAAGAGAAACTTCAGCTATGTCTGCGGTCCAATTATGCGTAACATCAAGTGGGAGGTCATATTCGAGGTTCTGGTGGTTATCTGTTCGAGCAGAGATATTTCCAGAGGCTACATAACCTATTTGTTCTATTCCAACTGGTTCTAGAACTCCTTGTGAAGAATAATCATTGGCAAGGGTGCAAACCTTTCCTTTTGAAGTATTAAGAGTATCTTGAACCGGTGATATTATAGCCTGAGATTCAGGCAGAGTGGATTCAGAGGTCTGATAACTACTATTTGATATGGACAGATTTAATATTTCTGGAACCCACGCAGTGCTTATGAGTAGCATAAGTAATATTGTCAGTGTCTGAATGATTCGTTTTATTGTAACCCTCATCATTGAACGACCACCAACACATTAGTTTTTGATATTCCACCAAATCAATGTTTTCTGCAACACTATAAGCAGGTGCATAATATTCTAATTACATTTGTGTTATTTTGAAAATAATACATCCTGAAGCAATACTCGAAATAGATAGAGTACTCTATATGATATTAATGTGTATCAATTTTGTTGAAAGGGGAGAGTAAATTTTCGCTATACGAATAAATTGGTAGAATATATTCCTGATCTATTAGCTCCATTATCATAAGATAGATATCATCTTCGGACACTCCTTCTTCAATAATGGATCGGATAACGTAGATGAGTTTGAAGGATCCATCTGTACCTATGACTTCAATGACATCTCTAACCTTCTTGAACTGTCGAGGAAGTTTCTTCTCGCCCAATTGGAAATCTCTGAGAAGATTACCATCAACAAAATCATCAAACATCCATTCAAGAGTTTTAGTTGTCTGTATATTGACCACCTTCGTCGGACGTTCGGCCAACGAATCATCAAGAGTCATTCCAATTGCGCGTGTATAACTCATCATCCTAGCTTCTTGTTCTTTTGAAGCAGATGTGATTGTCATAAATGCGCAAATCAAATGTTCAGTATGGATTGTTCTGATAATGTCGGAAATTGGTATGATTGTATATTGTGTCTCTTTCCCACCAGCATCTATCTCTTCCCTGAAGTGCATGATTGCAGTAATAAAAGCAGACAGCATTCCTTCTTCAAGGCCACCCTTCAATATCTTTGAATAGATTGGAACTCCACTGAGCTTGTGAAGAATAATTACACCCAAGAGGTTATGAGCATCATCAAATCGGGTCTTGATTGCTCTGGCTGTTGCATGTTTCTGTTGTTTCTTTCGAGAATATAACTTCTGACCAACTATCGCTGTTACTAGAAAGATAGCACCAATCCCAATTTGCCAGGTATAGGTCATAATGACAAGCAGTACCTGTGCATTGACATCTGCTACAGGGATAAGAGAACTACTAAATTCTTGCGTAAGTTCATAATTTGCTTTCTCAATCTGAATAACAAGATTATATATCATTGATGTGGCTTGGGGCATGGTAATATTAGCACTATATACACCAGGACCTATCTCAACCATTTCCTTAGTAACATAGACAGGACCCACTTCGGGAAGTACATTTAACGTGACATTGGCATCTGAAACAGGTGCTCTGGTATCAAATTCAACGACCCTCACATTAATGGTGAGTGGTTGATACTCAAGTCCACTTAGACTAGAAAGAGACTCGACCTCAATAGGTACTTTGTTCACTAGAAAGGATAACACATGAGACTGGTTAGCATGGCCTTCTTTTGAAAATTTGATTTTAATACTATAATCTCTCAAACCAAGAGGAATAATTGAGAGATTATAATGGCCATTTCCCGTATTTGTGACAGATACCCACTCAGAACCGTCCTCTGTAATCTCAACAATTGCATCATCAATACCAGAACTATTGTAGGTTATTGAGTATACAAAGTTATAGCTATATAGCCGGCCATAGATAAGTGGCGTTAATGGACCAGGAGGCACATCCAATGCAGTCAGAAATTGGGATTTAATTACAACAACAAGGGGGATTGTTTCAAAGTATGGTGCAGCAGATTCTAGAATGACCTCAAAACTACCTGCACCAACGAGAGCAGTATCAAAATCTGCCTCCCACCAGTTCTTGACTATATTAGCCTCAAAGACAATGGTACCAGCAGCCCAAGTCCCAATAATTGAGGCGCCATCATTTAGCAATAATAGACCATTCTCAAGATCGTAGAATCTTACAACGACTGTAACAGGCTGTCCAACAACGGTCTCCAAGTTCTCCGAGAAGACAACCTCAAGAGCTGCCTGATGATAAAGGTCAAAGGTGATGCAACTATATGCTATCTCAGTCCCATTTGACCAATGATAAATCACACCCCAAGGTCCTGCAGTTGTATTTGTCGGACCAAAGGATACTTCTTCACTCAAAGCACTCCCCGTGCCAGTACTAGCACTCAGTGATTCATACCATGTCGTGCAGTTAGGTAAAGCCCATGTGAAATTGACTTGATTCGAGATGACTGGAACTTCTCCATTGAAACCTATTTCAACTGATGTACGAGCCATATCATTGCTGTGAAAAACAGTTTCATCAATCCAACTTGAAGTTCCAGAACTGTACTTTTGGATAACTCCATTTGCAGCATAATTGGGTGCCTGGCATGTTATCTTCCACCAACCAAGTCGATCAAGGAGAGTTGAGGGAATCTCAATAGTATCAAACTGGAGAATACATAAAGCTGTGACATTTGTCAAGAATGGATCTCTGATGGTAAAATTCTGCCAATCTATTGGATGGGATATCTTCAGAGTAAGATCGTCATACACCCCGAGAAACCCCAAGTACGTGAATATCTCCAAGTTTACGCTTGAGTCAGTATCTACGGCGTATGCAACACCTTCAGATAGGATGTCAGTGGTCGAACTTGAGTTGAGGAACCTATGATTGAGAATTTGTACATTGTAATCAAGAGAGATGCTTGTATTTGAAAGAATAGCGATATTAAGAACATCAGAAGTCCAATAGCTACTGTTTTGAAGAAGTCCTGTCCCACTCCCTGTACTACCAAGAATTGGTGCAATAACACCATCAATACTGAATTTCAAATCCACAGCATCACAATCAGGGGGTGTTGCACTTGTTAAAGAAACATCATCCAGATAGACCGTTATGTATTGTGTGTTAATTATTCCATCTGCTGTTCCATCCAAATCATAGTCGAGATCACATCAACCAAGAACGTTGAATCTATCACTAAACCAATCATAAACATCGTCGAGTCTGATAGAATTGCCTTATTGATTGGAATAAGTCCTGTACTGTACCAAGTCCCCCTTGAACTGAGAGTTGGAAGGTCGATACTATACACAGAATCTCCATCAATGAAGACCTGCAATGAGAAATCGCCGCTGAAAATTGAAGTGAGTGGTCCTTGGAGGTATAAGTAATTGAAACTAAGAAGAAATTCATCAGTGTAAGGTGAAATGTAAAAAGTCTGATTCCATAGTACTGAAGTGCCTGCATAGTGGGTATATTGATGCTGAGGATTGTTTGTGACTTCAGCTTGGTTTTGAATAGTAATATATCGTTCACCGATTTCTTCGTAGGAAACACGTTGGACCTGATCAGGATCGGAATTTGTACTGACTGCAGACCATCCAAGGGGATAATGTTCTAGTGTACCATTTGGACTGACAGTGTATCCAAGAGAGCCTTCATCGAAAGTGCCATTTACAACATACAGCTTCTCAAGATTCCAGATATCAATCTCTGCAGTACTGGCTACCCAATTATGAGCAGTATCGATACTCAAGCTTCCCTGTGTATTCACAGAAGAATCAGTTCTTGCGGATACATTGCCTGTTGATGAATAGCCACTCTGTTCGACCAGTGCAGGCTCAAGAATATCCCTGATAGGAGGCGCTATAGAGATATCTGATAGAGACCAATGACCAAAGACAGAATCAATGCTATCATGGATGGTAGGTCGAGATTCTTCTAAGACATTTTCAAGAATAGGTACACTATCAGGAGTCACTAATGCAGTAGGGGTATAACTGCAAGGAGGTTCTAGAGAATACAATAGAATACCTAACATTAACAGAATGAAAGCAAACATTCTGAAACGTTTGGTTTTCATCGTCTTCATCCTCATAACTTCCTTTAGTTCCGCAGAAGGCAAAAATTCAATAGAAAAACGGGATATAATGTTAGTTCTGATGTTATGAGGTTGAAGTTAATCACCATTTGTTACAATTCGACCTTGAGCAATGACATCGTGTTTGTGGATACTTTCGAGCGATCTTGCTTCAGCAAACATCTCGAGGTCGCTATTTGAAAAGGTGTCTTTTGCATGCTGCAAAATATTCCGGCATACGTCTTCAACCAGTAGAGGATTTTTATGCATCTCTTTGGTTACAAGAATCTCATCCTCAAGTTTGAGTAGGGAGTATGTCCTGCTTGAAAATGAACTTTCAATGACCTCAATCATGGACCCATAGGTCGGTATGGATTCTGTCGAACCAACAACTCGCAATTTCCCGATGGCTCGCTGAATATGAGTCAGTCCCTCATTATTTGCCATGCAATGAGGACAGACGGTATTTCCGATGACCTGAACTTCAACTTCATGAATAAAGGGTCCGTTATTTGCCTTCCTTGTAATTGCGATTACATCACAGACTTCCCAAGTTCGTTTATCGGATGCAGGAGTTCGCGTCGTATACCCGAACTCAAAATCAAACTTGACTTCACCACGACTAAAGGGATGCTTTTCTGCAAGCCCCTCTAGTATCTTAATTTGTAATTCTTCAATAGATGGATGAACTCGAAACTGGTCACTCAGTTCTTCGGTCATAGATTCGACAAGCCGAGACATATGCACACCCTTTAGCTCTGCGGGGAGATCAATAGTAATCTCAACTTTGGGGACGATATGATGTCGTATTCCACTTCGTTCTGTCACTACAAAGGTCTTGAGGTTCTTAACGCCAACCTTATTCAGCTGTATTCTATACTTGGGTTTCTCGTTCTGTGTATCGATGACCAAATCTGGATTCTCCGTTTTTGTGATATCGCTAGTCTTCATAACACCCCGTGGAGCCTGCACTTTCACTAACGCAGACTTTCACTCTGTAGTCACTGGGGAATTGTAGATGACCATGGATGTAGTTCGCAAGGAGTTCTGCAGTTGTAGATTTCGTTGGAAGAACGATGCAGTCCTCTTCTGGAAATACGTATCGTTTTGTTGCTGCAGTCACCTCAATAAAACCGCCTTCAGATTTTACATCGATGGATGTTGATTGTCCTGGTAGCATCACTTTATGGTCGAGAGTTTTGCATATCTTTACAATCATTTCTTTGACTTCTTTGAAGTCCATGATCATTCCGTCTTCATTGAGTGGACCGGTGATGAAGACCTCGAGTGTGTAGTTATGTCCATGGAGGTGTTCACAGTCCCCGCAGAAACGGAGGAAATGTGACGCACTGAAATGCATCCTCTGATCTTTAACTTGTAGACTGTACAACGAAATACCTCCAGATGCTAGTGGAGCTAGCGCGAAAGTTGCATGTAAAACTGTCGGAAGCTCAATATCTATTGGTTGATGCCTCGTTGCCGTTCAAATGCCTCTATAAGGTCGTCAACAGTTGTTGCCTGAGTGGGATTCTTATCGTCACGCCATTTTCCGGTAAACCGGGGAAATCGAATTGCCAGTCCACCTTCAACCTTCATACGATTACGTCCTGCTGGATGAGTGGGACTTACTGTAATCTCATCACCTAATACCTCTATGACCTCAACAGGTTCGAACCAGACATCTGCCTCAATATCAGATATTACCTTAGGATTCTTGATCTCTACTATGTGTTCCTCAAGGCGCTCCTTGAATTCAGCTAGCATGTCTTCAGTAAATCCAGTGCCAATTTTACAGACTGTTGGATATGTATCAGTCATATCATCATAAGCAGATGCAAGTATAGCACCATAGAGACCTGTCCTCTTACCACGACCATAGAGTGCTCCAACTATGACGAGATCTGCAGAGTCAGCGAGACCTTCTGTATATGATGCTTTGAGTTTGATCCACAACCAGCTTCTTGCACCAGCTTGGTATTTTGAATCCTTATGAACAGCTTTTGCAATAACTCCTTCATAACCCGATCCAATTGCATCTTTGAAGATCTCGTACAGACGATCTGGATCTTCCGTCAATTCAGCTGTGGTCAAATTGACTCTATCATTGATTTCAACTGTTTCCTCCATTAATTTGCGGCGTTCTAACATCGGTAATTCTGTCACGTCTTTTCCATTCAGGTACAGAATGTCAAAGATGTAAAGAGCAATTGGGACCTCTTCCTGCATTTTCTTGATGTCAGTCTTTCTTCTACGCCTCATGAGTTCCTGAAAAGGACGTGTCTTTCCAGTTTCAGGATCTATAGCCACGCACTCCCCTTCGAGGACACATGATTTGGCCTTGATGTGATTCTTCATGAGCTCAACAACATCAGGATACTGGTCTGTGATGATTTCTTGTCTACGAGAGTATAGAGTGATATCATTGCCGTTTTTATGTGCCTGAATTCGTTCTCCATCATATTTGTATTCCACAAGAGCTCTCTTGCCAACCTTTTCCAGTATCTCAGTTGCATCAGAGAGTTTCTTTGCTGCCATCATTCTTATGGGAACACCCACTTCAGTATGGATTTTCTTGACACTGTTGATTCCGTTCTCTGCAAGGACACGCGCAACTTTTCGAAGATCACTACAGACATTGAAAGCATTCTCGATATCACTACGTGCCTCTCGATCACCAGTATAGGCTAATGAGAGAGCATCGATTATACTCATATCGCCAAGTCCTAATCGTAAGGAGCCGGTTACTGTTCGTAGAATATAACGAGCCTCAATTGGCTGAGCATCCGTGAGTATGCTGACGAGTTTAGCAATCTTTTCCTTATTACTTCCAGAGCCACTTATTCTTGCAACATTATCAAGGGTATTGTAGACCATTGAGATTGTCAGGTCCTCAGTGAATAATGTAGCCTGCGCACTCTCTTGAAGAAGCTCTTCAGCAGTACTCCCAATATCTCCTGTTTTCCGAAGAGTATCTGTTACGGAACTCTCTGGGATTGATGCTGCTGCCGCAACAACTTGAATCGCCATCTTTTCAGCAACACCAAGCTCTGGTTCACCTTTCCAATCTGGATGAAGCTTTCCCATTGTAAGTGCAATGATACAATCAACTTCCGATGGAGTTGCTTCTTTTAGTAAATCTGCAAAGATACGTATCTTCTCCAGATTCCCAGAAATCTTTTCGATTTCATCGTAAGCTTGAGCTAGTTGCTGATAATGCATGGTTTTGCAACTCCCAATATTAGTGGCCAATAGTATGCTTTATAAACACAGCCAAGAGCACTGCTCCATCCATAGATTGAACTTGGTGAGCTAGAATTGGGTAGTATACGACCAGGATACATAAAGAATGCGGCTAGGAACCTACTAGCACTCTATCCAGATACTTTTACAGATGATTTTGAGACCAATAAGCGTCTAGTCGAACAGTTCACTGACGTCAATTCGAAAAAGATTCGTAACAGGATTGCAGGCTATCTTGTTGGTCTGATCAAGATTGGCTATGCTCGTGATGCTGCTGAAGCAGCAGAACCAGGTGAAGAAGTCGAAGATATGGAAATGTGAGTGGTCTGCTCATGTTTTGCAAATTTTGTTGTCCATAGAGTGGATGTCAGATTAGAGACCATTGAATCCGAACCTATTAGAAAGAAAACATAAGGGACAATGGTTGAGTATATCACATGCGGAGATGGCAGAATCGACTTTACAACTGTGATTGCCTTACACTCATACAGGAAGAGCTAATGGACCTGAGGGGTGAGTTCCGCCAAATCTACATAGACCCACCGTTTCTATCAGGAACAATCTACACGAAGAAGACAAGGGTTGATGGAGATGCTGAGAGTTCAGCCATTGTTTCGGATATTGAAACGTATAACGACAAGTGGGCAAGTATAGATGAGTATCTGGAGTTTATGAGACCTAGATTGACAGTAATGAAGGACCTGTTAACAGAGAATGGTAGTCTCTGGGTTCATCTTGACTGGCATGTATCACATTATGTAAAGGTCTTACTAGATGGAATATTTGGTTACGAGAATTTTGTGAATGAGATTGTATGGACACGCACGAATAGTCCAAAGACCCAGAGTAAAGGATTTGGAGCACAACATGATGTGATACTTCTCTATGCACTTGATTCTGAAAAATTCCAGACGAATTCAGTATATAGAAAACATGATGAAAGATCAAAGCGACCATATAGCTACAAAGATGATCGTGGGAGATTCAGACTTATAGAGATTGAAGCACAGGGTATTCAGAGAAGTGAGAATAGAAAACAGTTTGAATGGAGAGGGAGAACAGCACCATATCTCTATAGAAAAGAAACATTGGAGAAATGGTGGAGAGAAGATCTCATCTATAGAAGCCGCAATGGGAGATACACAAAGAAACAGTACCTTGATGATACTCTAGGAATTCCAGTGTCAGATCTTTGGTTTGATATTGCACCTGTTCAGGGAAAATCCAAAGAATACACAGGTTTTCTTACACAGAAACCAGTGGCACTCCTCGAACGTATCATTCAATCAGCCTCTGAGTCCGGTGATCTAGTTGGTGATTTCTTTGCAGGATCTGGAACAACAGCAATTGCTGCAGCATCCTTAAGACGACGGTGGATACTATGTGATCTGTCTGCTTCTGCAATTGAAGTTGCTAAAGAGAGAATTGAAAAACTTGAGATGACAGGGAAATTCTTGACTATAACGCCCAGATGATAACAATCTAATTAGCTGCAGTAGAACTATAATGGATATCGAGATACAAATGTGTATAAGGCTTAAACGACAAGATATACTTGGAAACTAGCTGGAGGTTCCATAGTGATTGAGATATTGATCATGATAGTATTCTGGGGACTAGTCATACTTTACACTCTTGCACGATTGGGAGGATTGTATGGACGACCTAGATCTGATGTTGAAGTGTCCAAAGGTGAGAAGCTCTTCCAATCCAAAGCATATGATGCAGCTTTCTTTGATGGTGAATCTGAGGACTATGCAGAAACCATGGCAAGATTGCGCCAATATGGTGGAGCTTGAAAGGTTCGCAATCAGTCAACCCAGACTGGCTCATGAGCTTGTGTAGTTTCATAATAGAGTTCACCCATGCATTTTTTATCCCAAGTTCTAAGGACTATAAAAAATACTATAGCTAAGACAAAGGGGTACCCTATGAGGAAGAAAAGTATGTTTGGTGGCAAATATCCATATGGCCAACCCATTAGAGATAGAATATAGAAAGATGGCATGAACGTACATAACAGGGTTAGAATAGAGACACTAGATCGACGACCTGACCTTTTCCCTGTCTCCCATTGTTTCACCATCCATACTGTAGCCTTTTCAGTATCTTCATCGAGTTTCCGGCTAGACAGAACTTCGTCTTTTGCTACCTGAGGATGTGTTTTATACATTCCCTGAGCGCGCTCAAATGCTGACTCATGAGTCCAGAAGGCTCCTCTTAACGCAAGTAAAGCTCCTACAGGAATAATGAATAGTATTGGTAGTGCACCTCCAATCAGTAACGCATAGGTGAGGTAACCATAAGGATAGTAGAAAGTGGACAGACTTCCTAGAAAATACACTATGAGAGCTGAAGAAACACCAAACGTTAGCGCGCCTGCGAGAATATCGAATACCGGCTTACTTTTAGGCATTCTAAGCAGGTGATATCCAAGCATTGCTTCACCACTTTGAGGCATAGCAAGAATTAGCTCGACCATCTTATCAGATACAATAACTGCTTCAAAGAGCAAGTTGTAAGTAGAAGTGATATATGCTTCATTACTTGGACGAATCCATACTTCAACAGTTCCATAGCTTCCAATCCGTTCATGGCACGATTCAACAATCTCAGTGAATCCCTGATAGACTATAGTAGACTGCAATCTGCTGCGGATAAGTGAAAGAAAGAGAATGTAAATCGCAAAACCCAGAGCCAAAGAGATCAGGAAGACAATCATGATATTCGCTAAGAGGAGAGGAAATAGGAAAATGATTGCAAGAGACCAGAGTATTGACAGGAAAAATATCACAACACATCTGAACATCAAAGATGTTGAGGGAACCCTTGTACCAAACCACCGAGCATATCGCTCTGACATCTTGCTGGGTTTTATGACTCTCTTATCTTCCTGGATACTCACTGAAGGCTCCTCTCCACGTTGCTGATATATTCAGAGAGTACACATTACGATATAATATATACGTTGAGAGAAATCTTGCACATCGAAATTGAGAGATTACTCATTCTGTCATATTTCAAAGGATGATCTTAGATGTTCTTGATCCTTCGAATTGCACCTCCAGGCGCTACACCTTTTGGGCATACTTTCACGCAATTCATAACAAGGTCACAGAGTGGAACTCCATTCAGAACGCTTGCAGCATCAATGTAACGCTCAGGATTCTTGACACGGTTGTCCTCTGCGAAACGCCAAGCCTTAGCTAGGGCAGCAGGACCAATATATTCAGGCTCTTGAGCGTTTACTGGGCATGAGCCAAAACAGATAGCACAGAGGATGCAATTCACATAACGATCGATTCTTCGTCTATCTGAAGGGGTTTGTACTTGAGCAGTCTCGCCTTCCTGAGGCTCTACCCATAGCTTCATGGTCTCAAGAGCTCGATAGAATTTTCTCATATCAACGACGAGATCCTTCATAATGGACATATTGGGCAAAGGCTCGATTAGTATTTCTTCCTCAGGATTCCAACCAGTGGGTATGTTTGTAAGGGCAGGAAATGGTTTCAGGTCAATCCCATCCTTCTGGACCTCCTTTACTTGAGTCCTGCAGGCAAGACGCGGCACCTTATTGATTAACATGGAACAACTGCCGCAGACGGCACCTCTGCATGAATATCTGAAAGACAGGGATGGGTCCATCTTATCCTGTATCTGAAACAGAGCATCGAGGATGGTCATACCTTTCTTTACATCGATCTTGTAAAGGTCGTAATGACTGATTTTCCCGCCCATTCTACTACGTGCTATTCTTAGTTTCATTAGTAGGTTCTCTCCTTCACCTCGAAGATTCCTAGATTAACTGGTATGAATTCTGTCTTGACATAATCCTTAATTTTTGTAAAGAGAGAATGCTTCAGAAAGTTGGTATCATCACGTTCTGGATAGTCAAGTCGCCAATGAGCCCCACGACTTTCCCGCCGCATGAGCGCACCCATGGTTATTACTTCTGCGAGGTCAAGCATATTTTCGAGTTCAAGGAGGCGGATTAGTGAATAATTGAATGCCTTGTCAGTAGGACCGCCATAGACATTCTTGAATCGCGCCTTCAACTCACGTATCATCTTCAAGGCAGCAGTAAGATCTTCTTCCTTACGAAATACACCAACGAGATTATCCATAGTGGTTCCTAACACTTCGCGAATCTCGGAATAGGATTCACCGGTCTCCTTTAACATGAGCAACTGCAGCCGTTCTCTCATGTTGAATGCCTCAGAATCAACACAGGTACTGTCAGGTTCTTGCAGTGTAGGCAATGTCTCAGCTACCTTCTGGCCAACCAATCTCCCAAATACTAAGGTTTCAAGCAATGAATTTCCGCCTAATCGATTTGCACCATGTACACTCATACATGCAGTTTCTCCCACTGCAAAAAGACCTGTTATGGGAGTCATGCCATACTTGTTGCAATGAATGCCGCCCATTGAATAGTGTTGGCCAGGTCGTATTGGAATTGGCTCATCAATTGGATCAACACCTGCAAAATACATTGCTATCTCTCTAATACCAGGCAGACGTTCAAGTATCTTCTCTCTTCCTAGATGTCGAAGATCAAGGTGGACATATTCATCATTAATTCCCCGACCTTCATTAATCTCCGTCTTAATTGCTCGTGCAACGATATCACGTGGGGCAAGTTCCATCTTCTCTGGGGCATACTTTTGCATAAATCGCTCACCCTGGGAGTTCACAAGATATCCACCCTCTCCGCGCGCTCCTTCACTCATCAGGATGCTTGAGCCATAGAGTGTTGTTGGATGGAACTGGACAAATTCCATGTCCTTGAGTGGAGTGCCAATACGAAATGCAAGGGCACATCCATCGCCTGTGTTAATCAATGCATTAGTAGAATGACTATAGACGCGTCCAAATCCACCTGTGGCAATAACGACAGTCTTTCCAACAAAACCATGTATCTCACCAGTAGCAATATCCAAAGCAGTCAATCCACAGACAGCCTCACCAGCTCTAACTAGTGAAGTGACAAACCACTCATTGTAGAATTTAACACCAACCCGCAGTGCCTGTTCAAAAGTCGTGTGAAGTAGATTATGACCTGTCCGATCTGCTGCGTAGCATGTTCGTGGATACATAGCACCTCCAAAGGGTCGTTGAGCAATCCTACCGTCTTCGGTCCGTGAGAATGCAGTTCCCCACCTTTCATTTTCAATCACTGCACGAGGTGCTGCTTGGGTCAGTAGCTCGACAGCATCCTGGTCAGCAAGATAATCCGATCCTTTCACAGTATCAAAAGCATGTTGTTCATAGGAATCATCAGCACCGAGTGCAGCATTGATGCCGCCCTGTGCAGCAACAGAATGAGAGCGTAGTGGATGTACCTTAGTGAGGACAGCTACATCAAAGTCACCAGCCAGCTCGATAGCTACTCTAAGTCCAGAGAGGCCAGCGCCAACAATGAGTACATCATGTTTCTTAAGATTAATCGTAAGCCACCTCAATTCTTTCTATTGTTTTCTTTGGTTATATTCTGTTCCCTAGACCATTGTGGACGGGTCCAGCAGTTCATCTAGATTATCAATCTCAATGCCTTCTTCAATGACGACTTCCTTTATTGTCTTATTCTCAGAATGTGCACGTTTTGCAACAGCAGATGCTCGATCATATCCAATGATTGGGGAGAGTTTTGTTACTAGCATTAGACTTCGTTCCAATTGTTTAGCAATGTGCTGGTGATTAACCTTGAGCCCCTTGATACAGTGTTGTGTGAAAGAATCAATACCTCCGCCAAGGATCTTTATTGAATCTAAGAGATTCACAATCATTACCGGTTTACATACATTGAGATCTAGGATGCTTCCAAAACCTTCTGCTGCTGCAATTGTTGCATCATTCCCGATTACCTGTAAACAGACCTGAATGAGAGCTTCTGACTGGGTTGGATTTACTTTTCCAGGCATAATAGACGATCCAGGTTCATTTTCAGGAAGAATGAGTTCGCTAAGCCCAGCCCGAGGGCCACTACCCATCCATCGAATATCATTTGCCATCTTCATGCAAGCAAGAGCAAGAATCCGTAGGGCTGTGCTTGCTCTGACTATAGCGCTATGAGATGCAATACCTTCAGCTTTCACTGGGTTGCTTACGAGATTAAGACCTGTGATTTTGCATAGCTCTCGTACAACTTGCTCAGCATATCCTTTAGGCGTATTAAGCCCTGTACCTAAAGCAGTGCCTCCAATCGGTAAGACAGAGAGAGTCTCCATTGCAGGTCTAAGATCATTGGAAACAAAAGTCTCTAACTGAGCCTTGTATACTGAAAATTCTGTTGACAGCTTGATAGGCACTGCATCTTGGAGATGGGTTCTTCCTACCTTGACTACATTTTGGAATTCCTTGATTTTTGCATTCAGGGCTCTCCTGAGCCGCTCTATTGGTCCCAAGAGCGAGTCATGAATTACATTTAGGGCAGAGATACACATTGCAGTTGGAATCACGTCATTTGATGATTGTGAGGCATTGACAGCATCATTGGGATGAACAGGAGACTTGGTTCCACGAGGTTCTCCTAGAATCTCATTTGCTCTATTACTTAGCACTTCATTCATATTGACATTCGTTTGAGTTCCAGAACCAGTCTGGAAGATATCAATTGGAAATTGGTCCAAATATTTTCCTTCATTCAGTATCTCGTCTATTGCAGTACCAATAGCGATACCAAGTTTCTTGTCTACCTTCTTGGCAGCAATATTTGCTGTCAAACAGGCGCGTTTTACCTGCACAAGAGCGATGATGAACTCTCTTGGAAACGTTCGTCCACTGATTTTGAAGTTCATAATTGCTCTCTGCGTGTTGATTCCCCAATATACATCGAGAGGAACATCCAATTCTCCAATGGAGTCCTTCTCTCTCCTTGTCTTTGCCATCCGAATCATCTCTTACTGCTGAGTTGGATTGACTAATCTCTACAACATCATATCATCAATTATCTGTTGAACATCTTTCAGATTGGTTGTGTGGTCCTTGAGAACGCCTATGCTAGGCATTGCAAGTCCTGATGCCAAGTCGATTTTTTCGACTTGATAGAAGACACCAATTGGATAACGGTCACCATTCTCCATCGCCTTTTCAAGAGCTTGTGACTTGTCTGTTATATCATGACCATTCTCTTGGAGAGAGTAGGTATGTTCATTGTAGAATTTCCATGTGAGCTGACGATTCCAAGTTACACACGGTTGCAGGATGTCAAGCACTGCAAATCCTTTATGATCAATTGCCTGCTTCATCAAATCGACGAGTTGTTTTTGGTCTCCAGAGAATCCACGAGCAACGAAGGTTGCTCCTGCTGTAATAGCCTGTGCTGCTGGATTGACTGGGTCCATGGGAGAACCTGGTGGAGGCGGTGAAGTCTTTGATACATAGCCCCTAGGGGAAGAAGGTGAGAACTGCCCTTTGGTAAGACCATTAACACCATTGTTATGAATGAAGACAGAGATATTGACATTCCGGCGTGCAGCATGTATAAAGTGACCGAGACCTTCTGCTAAGCAATCGCCATCGCCAGTGTGAACTATCACTTTCAAATCGGTATTTGCCAAATGAATGCCTGTGGCAATAGGAATTGGTCTTCCATGGAGAGTATGGTAGCTATTCATTCCTCCAATATAATGAGGTATTTTACCGGAACATCCGATACCTGATGTCAAGACATAATTGTGCAAAGGTTCATCCAGCTCAGTTACTACTTTCTTCAGAGCTGCTAGAATACCGAAGTTGCCACAGCCGGTACACCACGTGATTTTTTGAGGCCCTTCGAGAATTTCTGGTGAAATCATACCAAACCAGCCTCCTTCAATTTGTTAATGATCCAGCCGGGTGTCATAGGTCTTCCATCATATTTGTTGATATGCAAGGTGACTCCAAGACCGGTCTCCATTCGAACTAAAGATGCAAATTGAGATGTCACATTTTGTTCAATAGAGATAACACGTTTTGACTTCTTTAATACCTCGTGCAGTTTTTCAGTTCTCAACGGAAAAATATCGCAGAAATGTAGATGGTTGATTGATATGCCCTGACTAGAGAGTCGCTCCATAGCCTCATGAGCTGCGCCCCAAGTTGACCCCCATGTCAAGAGCGTAGTTTCCGCTTTATCATCACCGTATAATGTCGGAGGATTGAGATCCGCTAAGATTGCAGGTATCTTGTTCATGAATTTCTGAACCATGAGATTCCTCATGTCAGCAGATTCGGTGATGTGACCATCCTCTCGATGAACATTACCAGAAGATACAATCACTTTTCCCTCATCACCAGGAAAGGCTCTGGGTGATATTCCATCATCTGTCAATTTGTATCGCTTGTACTCTGAGTCATTACCAGATTTTGCTATCTTCCCTCTATCAATTGTAACAGATGAAACATCGATTCTTGGGATGTTTATTGCAGAGTCTGCAAAATACTGATCACCTAGAATCATAACCGGGACTTGAAACTTCTCTGCCAAATTAAAAGCGCGTGTTGCCACGTCAAATCCTTCTTGTGGGTCCTTTGGAGCTAAGAGAATTCTAGGAAACTCGCCTTGACTTGAAAAGGCCATAAACAGGAGATCAGATTGCTCAGTTCGAGTAGGAAGTCCAGTACTAGGTCCAGGTCTCTGAGCATTATAGATCACTATTGGCGTTTCTGCCATTGCAGCTAGACCAACAGCCTCAACCATGAGAGAAAATCCTCCACCTGATGTCGTCACCATTGAACGAGCTCCAGCATATGATGCTCCAATTGCCATTGTAATAGCTGAGAGTTCATCTTCTGTCTGAAGAGTGCCAACCTTAAGGTCATGTGCCTGTGAAACGATGTCTTGGAATGTGGATGTTGATGGACTCATGGGATATGCAGATATCCATTTGAGATTCGCCGCAATTGCTCCAAGAGCCAATGCTGTGTTTCCTGTGATGATAAGCTTATCTTTGGATGGGCCTTTTTCAAGGGTTTCAAGGTTATACTTACAGGTTCCTACAAAGTTCTCCTTAGTGAAATCATACAGAGCTTTTGCTACTTCCACATTGCCTGAAACTACTTTCTCACCCTTTCTACCAAAGATATCTGAAAGAGCCTGTTCTGCAAGAGTAAATGGAAAATTAATGACTGAAAGGACAGCTCCAAGAGCTGCAGCATTCATCATTCGAACATTACCACCAACCTCTTTTGCAGTCTTTTCAAGGGGTGCTGGAAAATGACATGCTTCGAGGTCATCAAACTCAACGGATTCATCAAAGATAATTACCCCACTCTCAGATAGGCGATCTCGCTGACAGATGACTGCATCTCTCGTCAGTGCAACGATGACTTCGACTTGCTCCACAGAGGCATAGATTGGTATATCACTCACACGAATCTGTGTAAAATTGTAACCGCCTCTAATTCGCGACTCAAAGTCTTTGATGGTAAAGGTATAGAAACCAGCTTGGACGAAAACCTGAGTAAGTAGATCTCCAATAGTATCAATACCTTGACCTGCTTCTCCACCGATGTTGAATGTAATATCCATGATTACCAAGCACTCCCAGAATTAGTATAGGTCAATACTAGACCGTTCTTATGTGCTTCGCTTTGATACTTTCTCTACGGGTCTTGTTCTTCTACTTCAGTCCACCGGGTCGCATCTGCCAAAGAGAGAGATTCCTCATCTTCACTCTTTGAACTGAAATAACGATCCCACCATTCTGGACGTTTAGGAATCCACCAAGAATAATCTTTGAAGATTCCTGGCCATGGTGAGATTAATTCTGGTCCGGGTATCTTATGGAGAAAGATAAGTCCAGCAATGAATTGAATTGGTATAGGGACTATGAAAGTTATGTTTTGAAGAGGTGCACTTACAAAAGATATGACAAGTGAAAAGAAGGTCGGCACGATTAATGAAAGAACCCCAGCCATGACAGCACTATAACGTGAACTCTTTCCTTTGTAATATCGGACAATCTGGCGAATATAGAGAATGTTGAATATACTCAGAGGCAATGTGAGGTAGAGAACAGCAGGATGAATTGCAATGAAGTATCCAGAGAAGATATCCATGCTATAGACCCAAATTAGACTGTACACCATGAAATTTGAATACAAAGAGATACCGCTAGTCGTTATATCGTAACTCCCAGGTATAAATCCTAAGGGAGTAATCAGTGAGATGATGATCATCAGCTCACCAATGACCCAAGGACTAGTACCATAAAGCTCGGTCTCAGAATCAGTATCTTCAGACACCGAATACCCTCATTGTAGTAACCTGTCATGGAAACTCATAAGCAATTCGATAGATGGAGTCATGCATTGTCCGTCCCACTCGCCTCAACATATTCAGGACCGGGAATTCTATAGAAGAGAACTAGGCTCAATAAGAACAGAATTGGCAAAGGACCCACATACTCACCAGTCGTGAGAAACAGGTTATTTGTCACTAGCGATGTGAGGAACGGAACTACTAGACTTGCAATTCCAGCTAATACAGTATTCCTGCGTGAGATCATTCCCTCATAGAATCCATAGATAACGACTACATAGATTATGTTGAAGATTACGGTTGGAAATGCGTGCATGAGAAACTCGGAATCGAGCCAATAAGTATTCAATGAAAAACCACGATAGGAAAAGAAGGTCCAGATGAGACCATAGAACACTGGCACTATTGACATCCAAGACCAATGTACATACTCAAGTGATGCGAACAAGCCAAGAGGCACTACGCATAACAAGATAAATAGAATCTGACCAATGAAACATGGACTGATGCCTACCAGACCTGAATCATGCTTAGTCTTTTCGTTCATTCAAACTCCTCGTTGTTTTCGGAATGATTTTGATTGATAAACTAGACGCATGAGAAAGAAATGTACTAAGCTTGGGATGATAAACAGACAAGTGGTAAGTTTTAAAAGCGAAGGGCTAGCACAGTTTTATTAGAAGTATAAGCCGAAGCGCTTGTACAGTTTTAGCAAATGAATAGTAAGCTACTTCGGAATAGGTCTTGAAGTGGCCTACGAAGAATCAAACAATAGGGGATTAAAATGGCAGCGCAATTGTCTGGAACACCCGTCCTCATTCTAAAGGAGGGTACTTCAAGAACACGCGGTAAGTCCGCACAGCAGAATAACATTATGGCAGGCATTGTCATATCTGATGCTGTAAAATCAACCCTAGGCCCCCGCGGCATGGATAAAATGCTCGTGGATAGTTTAGGAGATGTGACGATTACAAACGATGGTGCATCAATTCTCAAGGAGATTGATGTACAGCACCCAGCAGCCAAGATGCTTGTCGAAGTTGCAAAGAGCCAGGACCAGGAAACCGGCGATGGTACTACGACCTCAGTTGTGATAGCTGGTGAGCTTCTAAAGCGGGCTCAGGAGCTACTCGATAAAAAGATACATCCAACAATTCTTGTTGCTGGTTATCAGAAGGCAGCTGAAGAGGCAACAAAGATACTGAAGAGTATTGCAATCAACATGGAAGGAATGGACAAGAAGGTCCTGACTGGAATTGCTCAAACATCCATGAACAGCAAGTCCGTTGTTGGTGCTAAGGATCACTTTGCAAAGATTGCAGTCGATTCAATTCTACAGATAATGGACAAAGTAGATGGCAGAGTTGTTGCTGACATCGATATGATCGAGGTCATCAAGAAGCAAGGCAAGAGCCTCACTGAAACCGAGCTTGTCACTGGAATGGTTATTGATAAGGAGATTGTCCATACATCAATGCCAAAGAAGATCGAAGGTGCAAAGATCGCCCTTGTCAATGCAGCAATAGAGGTTGAGAAGACCGAGTTTGATGCGGAAATCAAGATTGACAGTCCAGAACAGATTCAGGCATTCCTCAATGAAGAAGAACGCATGTTGAAGAGCATGGTCGAAAAGGTCATTGCTTCAGGTGCAAATGTTCTCGTCTGCCAGAAGGGTATTGACGATGTGGCTCAACATTATCTTGCAAAGGCTGGCATCATGGCAGTCCGCAGAGCCAAGAAGAGCACACTTGAGAAATTGAGCAAGGCCACTGGTGCAAGTATTGCCACAAGTCTAGATGAACTCGATGCAAAGGCATTAGGCGTCGCAGGAATCGTTGAAGAGGTCAGAATTGGCGATGACAAGCTTGTCTACGTGAAGAACTGCAAAGATCCAAAGGCTGTATCAATCGTCATTCGTGGCGGTACAGAACATGTTACAGACGAAGCAGAACGCGCTCTTCATGATGCACTCTGTGTCGTTAGGAATGTTGTTGAAGATGGCACCTATGTCGCTGGCGGCGGTTCAACAGAAGCCGAGATTTCCAAACGCTTGGAAGCTTTCGCAAACAAGGTTGGTGGTCGCGAGCAACTTGCTATCGAAGCATTTGCAGAGTCGCTACGTATAATTCCAAAGACCCTTGCAGAGAATGGTGGCCATGATCCTATTGATATCATTGCCGACTTGAACAAAGACCATTCAGCAGAAGGTGGTATCTGGTACGGTGTAGACGTTGCAAAGGGCAAGACTACTGACATGATGAAGGCTGGAGTTATTGAGCCATCACGTGTGAAGAGCCAAGCAATCCGATCTGCCGCAGAGGCTGCTCAGATGATTTTGAGAATTGACGATGTCATCGCAGCCAAGGCTACCTCAGGTCCCCCACCGGGCGCAGGTGGCGGAATGGGTGGAATGGGCGGCATGGGCGGTATGCCTGGCATGATGTAATATCTAACGAAGATGAATTGGAGCCGAAAGGCTCCTATCTCTTTTCTTTGAGGTTTCAGATATGACTAGAGTGTTGATAGTAGGCATACACACCTTCGATTCAGGAAAGACCCATCTTGCAATCGAGTTAGGTAGAGCCTTTATCAATGCAGGAAGGTCTGTTGAATATTTCAAACCGATCAGTGGTCATAACTACTGGTACAATTATCAACATACACTGAAGTGTCTAGAGATAGGACAACTTGTTTCCAAGGATGCAATGCTTGTAAAAGAAACACTTGGAATAGATTCAGACTTGAGACTGATGAATCCAATACACAGTCTTTTTGTTCCATCTAGAATAGATAGGCCATTAGAGACTATACCAAATAGTCTTGGATTATCTGGTTCCACATCAATTCTAACAATGCAACGATTCAGTCAGCCATTGAGTGATGAGATTGATACCACTGTTCTCATTGCCGAATCACTTGTGGAAGAAGAACACCTCTTGATTGGCTTCGATGAAGTAGGCAAGTTAACGCACGAAACTAGCGTGTCGAGTGCAGATAGTCTAGAGGCCTTTCAAGAGTTTGAAATGCTTTACTTTGACAAATATGTGACTTCATCATTTTCCAAGATATCAAGATCAACTGATGTGGTCATTATCGAGGCGTTCAACGATGCCGCATGGCCATGGGAAGCCTTGGAATCTGTTGACCATGTCTTTGTTGTATGTCCAGGTCATATCTTCAGTTATGACCCAGAACGGTTTAGAAAAGCTGCATTCCTGATGAAGCGTGGGAATCTGCCTATTAGGGAGGTCACTTTTGGAAGGATGTCAGACCTACTAAAACCCTCAAGAAAACTTGAAATTAGACCTCAGTGCAGTCTATCATCATCTGATCTGTATGCCTTAGGTATTGATTGATTGCCGCACAGGAAAGAAAGATTAAGCAATAGACAACGACCTAGCAAAGATGTACACAGAAAAGGAGAAAACAGATTGAGCGAAGACTTGGATTGGGAACTCGTAATCATCGGTGGCGGACCAGCAGGAATGACAGCCGCTATCTATGGGGCTAGATATGGACTGAAGACACTACTACTCGAATCCAAAGTTCTAGGAGGCGCTCAAGCTACAAGTCCAGGAATCGAGAACTATCCAGGCTACACGTTCATAGTTGGTATAGATCTAGCTACAAAGATGAAAGAACAAGTGAAGAAGTGTGGAGCCATTATCAAAGAGATTACAGATGTGAGAAGTATTCAGAGAGAAGGGGATAATGGTGATTTTCTCTTAGACACGCGACGTGGAGTCTACAGGGCAAAAGCGATAATAATTGCCACAGGTGGAGGCCATAAACATCTTGGAGTTCCGGGTGAAGAGGAATTCACAGGGAGAGGTGTTTCATTCTGTGCAACTTGCGATGGTCCACTCTTTCGGGATAAGACTGTAGCTGTAGTAGGAGGCGGCAATACTGCAGTCACTGAAGCACTCTATCTCGCAGAGGTGACTGGGAAGGTCTATTTGATACACAGGCGAGATGAACTTCGGGCTGAGAAAGTAGTACAAGATTATCTCTTCAATTCAAATGTTGAGATCATTTGGGATTCTGTTGTGAAGGAAATCAAGGGAAACAATCTCGTCAATGAGATGATCTTGGAGAATGTCAAGACTGGAGAGCAGAGAAGTCTCACGACTGATGGAACATTCATTGCTCTTGGTTCTAGACCAGAGAGTGCTCTTGCTAAAAGCATCGGTGTAGAAACCAACGAGCGGGGCGAGATTATTGTGAACGCAAAACAGGCCACTAGCATTACTGGAGTCTTCGCAGCTGGTGATGTGGTAGAATCAATGAAACAGATAGCAGTAGCTGTGGGTCATGGAGCGATTGCTGCAGATTCAGCATATTCATACATTCGAAAAATCCAGAGAGGACCTATAGGATACGCATAGAATTGTTATTCCTCTCAATCAGATACTCCATGTGGATTTCACATAGTACATCCTTTGAGATGGGGAAACGTTAATAACACAGCCAAAATCCGATGCTCCACACGCTGAATCGATTATATCAGCGGCATCAATGTTGACCGGGATGTCATTATGAGAAGGGTCAAGGTAGTTACCATAGCAATTGCGTTCATGATTGTATTGATCGCGTTTACTGCGCAACCAGCCGCAGCGGCAACCAGAGCAGAATCACTGACGACATATATTAGTGGAAGATTCGATGTTGAGAGAGGAGGATATAGCCCTCCGAGCGATGACGTTGTCCGAGTTGATGCAACGTATGGAGCCATACTCGCTCTTGATTCACTAGAGATCTTGAACAATCGACCTCCACCGGTCAATCTGACTGATGTATTAGAGGCACTTATAGATCGTCAATGGACATCAAATGTTGCTGGAAATGATCTAGACAAGAAGAGATATGGTGGAATCAGTGAGTACCTACTTGGTCCGGTTTCAAATGCGATGACACTTATGGGCATTGAGCTTCTTCTCATGCTTAAAGCTCAAGCAGACTACCCAGATATATTGACTATAGATGTCAATACAACTGCTATTCTTGTATTTGTCAATAAGACTCAGACAACCAGTGGTGGATTCTGTTCAACGACCGGAGAAAATCCAGATATTGTTTCAACTTACCAAGCTCTTACAATAATTCAGTTACTAGACGAATATGATGAAGAATTGAATGCTTGGGATTGGCTCGCAAATGAAACAAAGACCATGGAATGGATAGAGAGTTGTCGAGTAGGAGATGCCTTCAAGCTCAATCCAAATTCAGTTACACCGGGAGTGACTCCAACTGCAGCAGGAATAATGGCATTTGCTACTCTGCCAAGTCAATCAATGACCACAGTACCAGATCTGCAAGCAGCACTTGCATGGATACAAGCTAGACAGGTGGATGAAGCTGACTTGGTAGAGTATATTGGAGGATTTGAGGAAGGAAATGCTACTGGAGATCCAAACTTTACCAGCACGTACTATGCACTAAAAGTCCTAGATATGGCTGATGCATTAACTCCAGTCAACGAATCTGCTGTGATAAACTTCATAATGAACTGCCAAGCTAAGGATGGTTCATTTGGTCAGTTACCTAATTTGGTTGAAGGTAACTTGGTCAATTCTGGCCGAGCATGTGAGATGCTAAACTTGTTTGGAAGCGCAGTTAGCATTCTCGGTTCAACAATCGATCCGAACACACCAGGTGGTGTCGTACTAGATTGGCGACTCTTCGTGGTTGTTGGTATCATAGTAGTAGCTCTCGTGTTTGCTATTTTGGGTGTCAGACAGGACTGATAGAGACAAACCTTTATCTCCTATCCCACTCAAGACTCCCTACAAGGGCATAATTATCCCCCAACTAGGTGATTTCATGGCAACCGTTCATATAGACGAAGATTCAATACCAAGATACAAGCGAGGGTATGAATGGTTTTCACACCTTGCCAATACATCTCTATCCAAAAACACTTGGAAACGTCTTGGATTATTCTCGTTCTATGATAAACCGTACGTAGAGAGTAATCTACTCTATCTCTCTCCAAAACAGGTCATGCTTACAATGGCTAAGATGGCAATAAAGAAGGAAACTGGACTTCTACTCGTTGTCGATGCTATGGAAAAGGGAGAAATGGGGCTTAGCACAAGACAGGGCTTTGATCAATTCATGGAGATCTTCGAAGGTCTCTTCCCTGATGCAACCAAGTTCTATTTCGGCTCAAAGGATTCTGAGAGAGATTGGCTTCACGAATATCCGTCCCTCAAAATACCGTTAAATTGGCTAATTAAGAGACCCAATATATTTGCTGAAGTATTATCTGATGCCTCAATTGTTGGAGAAGAAGTAGGACCTGGAGATGCTGCTTTTGAAGACTTTGCAGGCATGATTGAAGTCCTTGAGGAGAAGCTAGGACCACCTTCACTTACAGATGAGGTCATGGGTAAAATCAGAAGTGCTGAGGCAAGTGATTATGCAGGCGAGGCAGTTGGATTGATGTCGGTCTTCGTCAGTCCCACAACAGCTGTATCTCGTGGAGTGAAGTATTTTGGTAAATTTATCTCACTAGTGAAGGATCGTAGAAAGCAAGAGATTAAGGATGTCTACCAAGACTGGACAGATAGAGTAAAGAGAGGTTATTCTGAGGAAAATCTTCGAAAGTTCTTTGATGATTCTGAAGACTTCAGTGCAGGAATTGTCGAGGCTATAAACTCCTTCAAGCCAGTACTTCTAATCATTGAAACTAGAAATACCCTCTATGACCTATTTCTTCCATTAGTGCTAAAACATGTAGTAGACGAGATTGGGTATATTCCTCCACAAAGACGTCCAAGAAAGAAAGACGAACAGAAGAAGAAAGGTGACACTAAAGAGGATTATGAAGATACGGAGCTTTCATACGAAGAGATAGAAGGAATATTGGATGAAGATCTCCCACCTGTGACAAAACAGTTACTAGAAACAGTTATAGAAAGGGAGGAAGAACTCCATCGTTCGAACATCGATATCTCCGAAGACCAGTTTGAAGGAAAACCTAAGACCATTCTATTCCTTGATGCAGCGACACACCTTTCTAAATTTGAACGTTCCTTCAAATTCGCTCTTAACATCCCAGAGAAATTCCCTAATATGTCAGTTGCAGCTTCATTCTACACAGATAGAGAGAAAATCAGTCAAGCGCTTCAGGAGGGAGTCATGGAGTATATGCGAGAGAGTGCGCTAATATTCGATCTTCATCCATCGCTCTTTGACCAAGCAACAGCAAGAATGCCAGTATCCAGAAAAGCATGGTTAACCGGGAAACTTCAAGAAATGGAGAAAATACGATCAGAAGGAGAGGTTGCTTTTCTAGAATTTGACGCTATTGAGAAGGTGAAATGGCATCTTCGAGTTGTAGAAAAGCCAGAAATGGAAGCTTTAACCAAAATCCGTCGATGGTTTGGCGGAAACCGCTAATTTTCCGTGCGCCCACAAGAGATATAATGAAAGCTGTACAGACCCCTACTGAATGTCCGGAGGAAGGTACATTTGAGCAAGGGTGACATGACACAGGCAAGAGTTCTAAAAATTATGAAGGGTGATACAATCACACTTCCATCAGAGTTTGTGGATAGAATAGGACAGCCTTATGGGTTGACTATTCTCATCATGAAAGATGGCAATGTAAAATTGTATCCAGTTGACAGCGATCACGTTATGTATCTAAGACTTGTAATCGATAAACTCAGCAAGAGCTTTCTCGAAGAACTCACTATGGTATTCATGGAAGTCGGTCTAGAAGATATACTATTTACTAGCGGAATCTGCCAAGCAGCAGACCAATGTTTCTACGAATGCTATTTCACTCCAGGACAATTAAACGTGGAAGTGAGTGCACTCAACCAACGATTGAACACGATCACTGGAGTAAAGCACGTCAATCTGGAAAAAGTAAAGACAAGTTAATCTGGAACGTAACAGAATCCTCGCGTGCAGTAATACTTCGGGCGTTTCATGACTGATGAATACTCAGAGGATTCTTGGTAAAGATGTCTGGAATCACGGGTCTCTTCCTATATAATAGTCAACAAGAACCAGAAAGACTCGTGACTAGGATGTCCCGACTTATTGCTCACAGGGGCACTGAAACGATTTACAAGTTCATATTTGATAGCGGGTCGAGTTCAGCATTCATAGCAGTTCGAGAACTCTGGCCAGATCAGGTATATGTACAATCGAAGCCATCAAGTCTTCTTGTTATTGAGCAGACACCAAAGGTGAGAGAGTGCAGTTTCGATGAGATTGTCAAGGATGTAACTGCATTCAATCTACTGGTTCTTGAAATAAGCACTGATGGGCTTAGAGCATTTAGGTCATCTGATGGAACAAAAGGTCTCTATATAGCACGAATCGATACTGGGTACGCCTTTTCCTCAGAGAAAAAGAACCTATGGAAGATATCTAGTGAAATGATTCAACCACTACTTCCAGGACAGGTACTTTCTATCGATTCATCCGGTAGAGAGAATGTTAAAGTCTATGCTTCTGATAAGCCCCATGTCGTACACAACTTCGATAAGCAGAGAGAAATCGATAAACTCGCAAGTCTGCTTAACGAATCTTTTCAAGAGCTGAAGAATATAAAGAGATGTGCAGTTCTTTTTTCTGGAGGAATCGATAGTTCCTTAGCTGCATATCAGACTACGAAATATTGCTCCAAAACATTACTTGTCACAGCTCTATGCAGAGACTCACACGATACTATCGCATCAACGAGGGCTGCTGAATTATTAGGAATAGAACATGTTCTTGTTGAGATTGATGAGAACACCATCTGGCATACACTACCTGAGGTTATCTATGCAATAGAAACAAGTGAACGTATGCATGTAGAGATTGCATTGCCTTTCTTTTTGGCTGCAAGGGAAGCCAGAATAAGAGGGTACCAGCTGGCTGTATCAGGGCAAGGTCCAGACGAACTATTTGCAGGATATGCCAAACATGAGAGAATCTTCAAAGAATCAGGTCCAGAAGTTCTTGAATCATCTCTTAGAAACGAGATAAGAATCACCCATGAGAACAATCTTCAACGGGATGCACGTGCAGTTGCATTTAATGGATTGGACATTTTCTTTCCGTTCTTACAACCCAGTTTTGTTAGAACAGCACTATCCATACCAGCCAGATTCAAGATCAATCCAGGAATGACTCCAAGTAGGAAAATAATATTCAGAGAACTAGCCATGAGCCTTGGACTTCCTAGGGAACTGACCAAGGTACCCAAGCGGGCTACTCAGTATAGCTCAGGGATATCAAAATTACTTGCTACAACAGTATCCAACAACGTTGAGGGAGAAACATATGCTGGAAAGAAACAGAAGACTCGACTTGTACAGGTAGTTCTTGATACAATCGCCTCAAAACTGGACATACCAATAGGTGGAAAGCTTGGAGAATTGAAGATGGATTTTGAACCTACTCTAAAACTTCGAGAGAGATTGGACTCGTTAGCCCCCAGCGATGAGCGGTAGTACAACAACACTGTCATTCTCTTGTATCTGGAAGGTCAATGGAACTCGTTTTCCATCAACTAGAACAACATGGTCTGAGGAGAGATTCAGTTCGACTAATAGCTCAGCGACTGTCTTTGTTTCAGTGACGATAATTCTCTGGATCTGTTTCTCTCTTATGGTATCGGACAACTCTACCACCAAGATTATTCTTACTTTTACGCCTTATAGTCTTAATTCACGCAGCATATTTCGGCAGTATGCGAACTTAATATCAGCATGATACGTTGTAGCATCACTAGTAATAAATAGTAGGAGCCAGCTTCAATTTCGTCGGCATCATACGAAAGAATAAGGTAAGCATCGGTGAAAGTCGTTTTATTTTCGGCGGCGATAGCACAACGTTCATAAGACCGTTGAAAGCCGACCCATAAAATAATGACGTAGCGCAATTCGACGTTCACCGATTTGTTATATATGGAGAGAATTGCTATGGTTGGCATTGTTGGATATGGTGTTTATGTCCCACGGTATCGGATAAAAACCTCAGACATTGCAGAACTCTGGGGTGAAGACGGGGACAAAATTGGTCCAGGTCTTGGTGTATTTGAAAAGTCAGTTCCAGGACCTGATGAGGATGTAGCTACTATTTCTGTGGAAGCAGCAAGAAATGCAATCAAGATGTCAAATATTGATCCACTAGACATTGAAGCTGTGTACATCGGTTCAGAATCGCATCCGTATGCCGTCAAACCCACAGGAACCATCGTTTCCGAGGCTATTGGATGCTCTCATGATATTACATGTGCAGACTTTGAATTTGCGTGCAAAGCAGGAACTGCTGCAATGCAGGCTGCTATGGGACTTGTCACTTCAAAGATGATCAAGATAGGACTGGCAATTGGAGCTGATACTGCACAGGGAAGACCTGGTGATGCTCTTGAGTATTCAGCGGCAGCAGGTGGAGCTGCATATCTAATTGGTACGGAAAATACTCTTGCAACAATAGAAGAAACAGTATCATTCACAACAGATACTCCTGATTTCTGGAGACGTGAAGGTGAGGACTTTCCAAGCCATGGTGCAAGATTTACTGGAGAACCTGCATACTTCCGTCATGTTGGAGAAGGAGCAGCTTCACTCTTCAAGAAGACAAACACAACTGTGGATGATTATGATTACTTCGTTTTCCATATGCCTAATGGTAAGTTTCCAGTGACTATGGGTAAACAGATTGGAGTACCAAAAGAGAAATTGGAAGACAGTCTGGTCGTTCGCCAAATTGGCAACACCTATTCAGGATCAGCGATGATTGGTCTTGCAAGAATACTAGATATTGCAAAACCAGGCTCCAAAATATTCATGGTTGCATATGGTTCTGGAGCTGGAAGTGATGCATTCTCAATAAAAGTAGAGGATGCCATTGAGGACAGTAGAGGTGAAGTACCTACTGTCGATGATTATATTGCACGAAAGACGTATGTGGATTATGCAACATATGCGAAATATAGACGAAAAATCAAAGCACTTGGGTGAGGAGGTTTTACAATGGTAAATAGAGTTGCAATAGTAGGAGTAGGCATGAGCAAGTTCGGAGAACTTTGGGACAAGAATCTAAGAGACATCACCCTCGAGGCAGGAATGTACGCCATATTTGATGCAGGAGTTCCAGGCTCTGATATTGATGGGATGGTAGTGGGGAATATGAGCGCAGGAAGATTCACTGGTCAAGAACATCTAGGTGCCCTAGCAGTGGACATGGGTGGACTTGGTGATATTCCAGCATATAGTGTTGAAGCTGCTTGTGCAAGTGGTGGTGCCGCTATCAGGCAAGCTTACATGGCTATCAAATCAGGAGAGCACGATGTCATGCTCGTTCTGGGCAGTGAAAAGATGAGCGATGTCAACCAGACCGAAGCTATGAACACAATTTCAGTGGCAAGTGATTGGGAATGGGAAGGCATGTTCGGAGCTACATTCCCAGCATTGTATGCATTCATGGCGAGACGGCATATGTACGAGTATGGTACAACAGAAGAACATCTTGCGTTGCCAACTGTGAAGAATCATAAGAATGCAGCACATAATCCATGGGCGCAGTTCCAGAGTCCTGTTCCGCTTGATGTTGTCATGAGATCAGGATTTCTTGCAGATCCTCTAAGAGTACTTCACTCATCTCCAGTGACGGATGGTGCAGCAGGTTTAGTAGTCTGTCGAGAAGAACTTGCCAGGAAGTATACTGATACACCTGTATTTATCGAAGCATCAGACCAACGTAGCGACACTCTTGCCCTTCATGATAGAAAATCAATCACAACAATGAGCTCGGTAGTGTCTGCGACCAAATATTCCTTGAAAGAAGCAGGTTTGACTCTCAACGATATTGATGTTCTTGAGCTTCACGACAGTTTCTCAATTGGAGAGATTATGCTCACTGAAGACGTAGGTATTGCTGAGAAAGGAAAAGGCGGCAAGGCACTGGAGGAAGGTATCACAGAGATTGGTGGAAAATTCCCTGTTAATACCTCAGGCGGTCTCAAGGCAAGAGGCCACCCTGTAGGTGCAACAGGAGTTGCACAGGTTGTAGAACTTGCTTTGCAGCTCCGTGGCGATGCTGAAAAACGACAAGTTGATGGTGCTGAGAAAGCGCTTGCAGTGAATATTGGTGGCACAGGTGCCACTGCGATTGTTCACGTTCTGGGGAGATGATCTAAAATGGCAGAACAAGGAGTAGCACAAGTCTGGCGACGAATAAGATCTATGTACAACATTCAGGGAAACAAATGTGAAACATGCGGAACTCACTATTTCCCGCCGAGACCAGTATGCCCTGAGTGTAGAAGAAAAGGCAAACTTGTGAACTTTCACTTCAAGGGATTAGGGACAATTTACTCATTTGCTATAGTTCGACAGGCTCCTGAAGATTTCAAACGGCAGATGCCATATGTTGTTGCACAGGTTGAACTCGACGAGGGGACACGACTAACAGCACAGATTGTCAACGTGGACGCCGAAGATGTGAAGATAGGAATGAGAGTCCGCGCATGTTTCCGAAAGATCAAGGAATTCGGACAAGGTGGAATTATAGTCTACGGGTACAAATTTGAACCCACGATGAAAGTCACAGGACATGATTAATGACTCATTCCCAGAGGTCAAGTTCAGTTATAGAACTAACTGCTGGTAGAGCGACGTTATGGACTAACGTCGTTCCTATCATTACACTGTGCTTAGTAGAATTGTGCACGTGTCCATGAATCACAAGATCAGGATTATAGTCAATAAGTATCTGATAGAACTTGCGACTTCCTAGCCAAGAAAAGGCTCGCAAATCTTCACCCGTACAGGTTTCCAGACAAGGGCTGTAATGCATGAGCAGGATACTTCTATCGACCTTCTTCTCAAATTTCTTTAGAAGCGAGGCAGCTCGTTTAGCACGTCTCTCGAAGATACCTTTGATGCTCGGAACATTACGACGTTGCCAACTGGTCGCCTTGTCAAGTGATCCTTGAGTACCGACAATCCCAATCTGTAGGTCTCTACATTCTATGATAGTTGATTTTTCATCGAGAAATAGAATTCTCTCCCCAACAAGTGATACAATCTCTTTTCGGACCTCATTGTATTCTTCGTTTCCAAAGCAGGCAATAACTGGAATTTCTGAACCAAGATGTGCAGTAATCATATCTGCTATAGTCACATATTCCTCAACTTTTCCACGATTGACCATATCACCAGCAAGCAAGAAGAGGTCAGGGGGATTGAGCTTGTCCAATGATTGTGTAAACTCACTAAGGAAACGCGGACTATGGACATCTGCTACAGCTTGGATCTTCACGTTGCGATACATCCCTTGAGGTTGCAAATAGAGAGGAAAACAAGGATATTAAGTGTTTCAACCATCAGGTTAGATGTCGTGAAACGCATGGTGACCTGGGCTCTGAACCTCTTCGATAGATTGCATCTCGGACATGAGGTGATGATAGATCGACTTGCTGAGATGCCAGACCCAATTGTTGGGGTGACGGATGGAGAGTTAGTGGGAAGAGGGCTCGAGCTGGAGAAATTGATCCAACCTCCAGAGATACGAGTAAAGAGACTGACTGAATACTTGGTCCGAAGTAGATTGAGTGATATTATTGATGTCAGACATGTAGCAATAGTTGAAGACCTACTAACCATAAAAGAGCCTGTAACATTCATGATGTATGAAGGGCCCTGTTGTACGGAGATAGAATCGGGAGCTATTGAGAAGAGAAGAAATTCTCTTGGTGTGAGTGATAATATAGAATATCTAAAACCAGTGCGTGCTCACGATGGAGATAAGATAGCTTCTGCAAGAATACGTAGAGGCGAGATTGATAGACAAGGGCGGCGACTTAGGAGAACCCATGAAAAACCCCGGCGATTACAGTTTGAAGGGCGAGCTGGTCTAAAGACTCCCAAGGGTGATGTATACAATATCAAAGATGGAAAACCAGAAGAACGGGTTGTTCAGAGAATCGAAACCGAATCACCAGAGGTCGTCATTACAGTGGGTGATGTGGTTACAGCAACAGTTCTTGAACAGGGCTACACACCCAGGGTTATGATAGTTGATGGTATTACCAAGAGAGGCCTGTTCGATAGAGAATTCACTGCTGAGAATGAATATCAAATCTACAATCCTGCAGCTGCAATCTATCCAGAAGCATGGTCAACCATTGATACTGCAATACATGAAGGCAAGCCAACATTGGTCTTAGTTGATGGAGAAGAAGACCTCCTTGGTTTTCCTGTGGTTCTCTTAGCTCCAGAGGATTCGGTTATGCTCTATGGCCAACCTGACGTGGGAATCGTATGGGTTCCAATCACTAAACAGAATAAGAAACTGGCTAGGGACTTATTAAAACAGATGCCAATCATCAAGTAGTTATAGGATAAGTTATCCTATAATGTCTTGAAGACCTCTGGAATCTGTTCAATACAGTCAGTCGCAAGAATATGTTCTCCGAGATTCTTTACTGCAAGTTCTCCTGCCAGTCCAGAAACAAAAGCACCAGCTGCAGCAGCCTTGAAGGCAGAACCACCTCTAGAGAGGAAAGACGCAACAATGCCAGTCAGTACATCGCCTGTTCCACCAACTGTCATGGCAGGGGATCCAGTCCTATTCAATTTGTAGTCGCCAGAGGGGGTAGCGATCACATCCACCGGGCCTTTGAGTAGAATTATTGAATTGTACTGTTTTGCAGCATCTTTTGCCTGATCTATCCTATTTTCCAGATTAGTACTGTCTCCAAGATCGGCATTCATTATTGTCTTGAGCTCACCCCAGTGAGGTGTAAAAACAACTTTCTCTGGATTCAATTTTAGACCAGAGGCTGCTATTGCCTTGAGTCCATCAGCATCGAGTACAAGTGGCTTATCCAATTCAATGAGTGCCTTGACGATTGTCACAGCAGCAACCAAAGTCCCTGGGTGTACTCCGAGACCAGGACCCATTACGACTACGTCATTCCTATTAATCATTTCAAGTGCAATATCGACAACTTCAGGCTGCAGAAATTGAGACCCAAGACTTGTGACCATTAGATTTGGGCTATACTCACGTATTGCAGGTACTACTGGTTCTGGAGCAAGGATACTAACAAGATCAGATCCTGTTCGAAGAGCAGCTATACCTGAAAGTGCAGGAGCTCCTGAGTAGACATTGCTGCCTCCAATGACAAGAATTCGACCTGAGTCTCCTTTCTTAGAAGTTGATTTGCGCGGTCTACCGAAAGAGGACAGATCTCCGGGACCACAGACATACGCTGCTTCTCGAGGGATACCTATTGTAACGACATGATTCCTACCAGAATATTCAGGCGCATGTATCAATCCAACCTTTGTTGCATGAAGAGATATTGTGTGGTCAGCTCTTACGGCATCACCATGAACCACGCCAGAATCAGAATTGATTCCGGTAGGAACATCAATCGAATATTTGATAGCTTTTGACTTGTTTATGACCTTTACTGCTGTTAGTAATGGTTCTCTCAATTTTGAACGAAGCCCAAAACCCATTAGACCATCTACTAGGATTTCAGCCGAACCTATGGCTTTGCAGGACTTAACATCCGATTCGGTTTGGAGTGAGGATATAGAGATGCGTTTCAGGTTTTTGAGAATCATCCAATTCATCAATGTATCTTCATTTGAGATTGCCTTTTCATGACCGAGAAGGAAGACTTGGACCTTAGCTCCGACTTCATCAAGATATCTGGCCGCAACAATGCCATCCCCACCATTTCCACCAAGACCAGAGAGAATAACGATTGATTTGTTGTCTACCTTTTCATTCTCTGTGATGACTCTAGCGACCTCTCTACCTGCAATCTGCATGAGAAGACTATGAGATACACCAAGATATTTTGAATTGAGTTCGAGTGAACGCATCTCATCGGTGGTTATGGAATCTTTCATCATAAGCAATCTCACTCTCTGTTTTGCTAACTCTCAGTATAGTGCGTTCTATATCAATGCATTTCTTTGATAGGAAAACTCATTTCTGATGAGATGAAATAATATTCGTATGCCTAAAAAGATGAAGCACTATTATTCAGAAAAGCTGTCATCAAATAGATTGAAGATGTGTTACGACATAGCTCCATCTCGAGTACAGCAATATCTTCAAGCAGAAATAGACTATGTCACAGAGCATCTCAAGAAATCAGATTGCTTGATTGAACTTGGTTGCGGATACGGTCGCGTACTCAAGCCCCTAGTCTCTTGTGTTTCTGAGATTATAGGAATAGATACATCTCGAGAGAGTATCATGTCCGCAATTGAGTTCATTGGAAGATCCCCAAAGTGCAATTATCTACAGGTAAATGCAATATCGTTACCTTTCAGAGATCATTCATTCGACAAGGTAGTATGCGTCCAAAATGGGATCTCAGCCTTCAAGGTAGATCAAATGCAATTACTACAAGAGAGTATCAGAATAACCCGAAAAGGGGGACAATGTCTTTTCTCGAGCTATGCTGAGAAATTTTGGGAAGATAGGTTAGACTGGTTCCTTATACAATCTGAAAAGGGACTCATAGGAGAAATTGATTGGTTAAAGACAGATAGTGGTACAATAGTTTGCAAGGATGGCTTTAAAGCAACCACAATTGGGCCGGAGGAGTTTGGAAACTTTACATCAGAATTAGGGGTTAATGCGGAGATAGCTGAGATCGATAACTCTGCTGTTTTTTGCGTAATATCACTCTAGTAGAAATTTGTGTCTTAGGAAAAAAAGGATGATAGGGAACCATAACGGTTCCCACAACTTCTACTTGTTCAGAAAATCATGAATACCTCTGGCAGCAGTCTTTCCAGCGCCCATTGCACTGATGACAGTTGCAGCACCAGTCACAATATCGCCACCAGCAAACACACCAGGCAAAGAGGTCATCCCAGTCGCTTCATCAACAACAATAGTTCCCCATGCTGTGACTTCAAGTCCAGGAGTTGAATGAGGAATAATTGGATTGGGAGAGTTGCCAATGGCGACAATGACCGTATCAACATCAATGACAAATTCTGAGTTCTTTATAGGAACAGGTCGTCTTCGACCTGAGTCATCAGGCTCTCCAAGTTCCATGCGGATGCACTGCATCCCGATGACATTACCTGCCTCATCGCCAATGACTTCAGTTGGATTAACGAGGAATTGGAAATGTACTCCCTCTTCTTCAGCATGGTGCACTTCTTCAGCTCGAGCGGGTAGCTCTTCATGAGACCTACGATAGACAATGGTAACTTCATCTGCACCAAGTCTGAGTGAGGTACGTGCAGCGTCCATGGCTACGTTACCTCCACCAATGACTGCGACCCTCTTGCCAATTCGTACTGGAGTGTCATATTCAGGAAACTTGTATGCCTTCATGAGATTGACTCTAGTGAGAAATTCATTTGCAGAAAATACGGTAATGAGATTCATACCAGCTATTCGCATGAAGTTGGGGGCACCTGCACCACTGCCAATGAAGACAGCATCATATCCGTCTTCTTTCATAAGTTCAGGGATTGTTCGTATTTTTCCGATGACATGATCATATTTAATTTCAACACCAAGACGTTTGAGAAAATCAACTTCTGCAGTTACAATTTCCTTTGGCAAACGAAATTCAGGAATACCATAGATTAGTACTCCTCCAGGCTTATGAAATGCTTCGAAGATTGTCACATCATATCCGAGTTTTATCAAGTCGCCAGCACAGGTGAGACCTGCGGGACCAGATCCAATGACAGCAATTTTCTTACCATTTTTGGGAGCTAGTTCAGGGAGAGATTCGCCATGTGCTCGTGCGTAGTCTGCTACAAATCGTTCCAGGCGTCCAATAGCAATTGGTTCATTACGAATTCCATAGATACAGGATGCTTCACATTGTGTTTCCTGTGGACAGACTCTACCGCACACTGCTGGAAGACTGTTTGTTTCCTTAATCTTCATAGCAGCTTCCATGAACTTGTGTTCTCTAATGAGATTGATGAAATCCCTGATTGGAACTTCAACAGGGCAACCACTCACACACTTTGGATTTCGACACTGCATGCACTTTTCAGCTTCTGCAAGTGCTTGTTCGGCAGTGTACCCTAGTGCAACCTCATCAAAATTCTTGTTTCGCTTTGTGGGAGCTTGCTCTGGCATGGGTATCTTGTGTGTGGGAGGCTTTCGCTCTCTCTTGGGAGGTGTTGATTCTCTCTCACTCATTGAGATTCGCCTCCATGTTCACTGTCCCAAAGTTTCTCAGATTCTAGTTCGAAATTCCTATACGCATTCAATCGACCCATCAGTTCATTGAAGTCCACCTGATGACCGTCAAACTCGGGACCGTCAACACAGGCAAATTTCATCTGTCCTCCGACGTTGACTCGACAGGCTCCGCACATTCCGGTACCATCTACCATAATGCTGTTTAAGCTCACTAGAGTTGGTATCTTCGAAGCCTCGGTTGTCTTACTGACGAACTTCATCATGGGAACAGGGCCAACAGCAAAGACTAGGTCAATCTGACGTTTGTTTGCTATCAACTCACTAAGAACTGTGGTAACAAATCCATGTACTCCACAGGACCCATCATCAGTAGTCACATAGGACTCATCGCTTATTTCGCGCATTTGGTCACTATAGAGAAGCAAGTCCATACTTCGTGCACCATTGATCGTGATGAGGTAGTTTCCAGCCTCCTTGAAGGCACGAGCAACTGGATAGACAATAGCACTACCGCAACCACCTCCAATAGCTACAACAGTTCCGTATTTCTTGTCAGTTGGTGATGGTTTGCCCAAGGGCCCAACGAAATCTGCGACGAACTCACCACTCTCCAGACTTCCGAGGAGCTTTGTAGTTTTTCCGACCTCTTGAAATACAATTCTGACATCGCCTTTCTCACGATCAAAATCAGCAATCGTAAGGGGTATACGTTCTCCAGTCTCGTTGACGCGAATCATCACAAATTGACCAGGTTTACAAACTTTAGCAACATCTGGCGCATGAATGACCAGCATCTTTGTGATTGGATTGAGAATCTGCTTGAACACGATCTCGTACATTGATCACTGCCTCTAGTGAACCCTCTAATAAAGCGGGTGACAAATCGTCAGCGCTATCACGCGTGAGATAAAAGTTTGGGTTCCACGAAAAGGCGAATCACCGTGCATAGACCGAACGCACTTCTCTCACAACTAGACCAGGTAAGTCGTTAACTGATTTGATGGGAATGACTGTAGCACCAGCTTTGATTAGAGCTTGATGAATTCGTACAGTACGAGTGCTTTTGCCAGCTCCAATATGGAACAAGAATAATTTGTGTCTCCGTTTTGTCAACATCCCAACGGAATCTACCATTTGTTTCCAGTTTGACACTTCAGCATCTGTAATGAGTAACACCATGACATTAGCTTCAGCCTTTTCACAGCTGTCAACAATCATTCTCACAGGAGTCACGGTACCACCTCCTTGATAGGACAGTAATACCTCTTCTATCGAAGATCTCTCATTGGACCAATCACAAGTCCTTGCTCCATCTGAGAAATTGATTGCTGAGACCTTGCACCCCCTCCGGAACGCGAAATCCATGGCAGCAAAAGCTGAAACAAGTGCTGTATGATACTCTCCTGCAATGGTTGTCGAACGCATCGCCCATGTCATTGAACCTGATGAATCGATCACAAGTAACATATCAGGTGGTGGCTTCGAAGTTTCGGTACCAGTTGTTTCGAAACGTTGCCACTTCCGTGTTGACCGATTTGGAATCAATACAGGGAAAGTCTGAAGAGATTGGACTATATCAAGTTCTTCTAATGGATCACTCAATCTCCAGACTTCAGGCGTGAGTGGCACAGAACCAGTCAGTTTTGTCGACTCTACTTCAAATCGTATAGTTCCATATGCTTTGGCTCGATACCAGAAGCGAGTCCATTCAGCACTCTTGGGTCCAATACCAGTAGTTAGATAGACACCTTGAAGATCTTGAATATCGCCACCATGTTGTTCAACATCTATGGCTAACCGTTCCATCTCCTCTTCAGGAGTTTGATTCTCAGAATGGTCCAAGCATTTTCTAGCTAAGTCACCATTTCTAGATTCTATTGGACTACCCATTATTGCATCGACATCAAGGGGAACTTGGACTGTATGCTTTCCACCGTCACTATCTTCTTGGTTGACATCTTTTATTTGAACAGTGGACACACCAGGAAGGCTACTAGATTCCTTAGGAAGCCACTCTGAAAGAATCTCTGCAATCTTCTGGCAGGCTCTTGGCCAACGGTGCTCATTGTCTATTGATTTCCGAACAACAACCACAATTTGCTTTGCTAAATCTACAAGTGCATCATCTACTATAATTTGAGGTGGAATTGGGAATCCCCACATCAATCTATAACAGGCTACAATTAATTTCCAGAGCTCACTAGGACTCGTGGTTCTGAGACAGGAGTCATGAATTGACGAGTTAATTCGCTCGTGAGTCAAATATGGAAATCGCTTCAAGAGATTTGAATCAACAACAAAATCAGCATAGAGATTGCACACAAACATGGCAGTCACATCGTTGACATGTTTTCTAGCTGCAGCAAACATTCTTCCATTCATCACACCATCATAAGGACAGAGAAGATAGTGCTGAATCTCATGATGACAGACTGATGTGAGATAAGATTCAGCTTCCTCTGCAATCATATGAAGAGGGACACCGGCTGTATTCAGGTGGACTGTCCATGTGGTAGAGTCGATGTAGAAAAAGCTTGAAACTCCATTATCATGACCTACCTCTGGTTCTGGTAGCGGTGGGTGAAAGAAGTCTTTCACAGCTTGAGACCAAGCAGCTGTTGCAATCTCTTTTAGTGAGTTGATGCGATTATGATCATCCGAAAGAGATTCCATGATAATACACACCTAAGTAACTAGTTGACTGTTCAGCACTTCCTTCAATCTTACAGCTTCTGATCCTCCAGATATCTCTAGAAAAACAGAGGAATCTGGGGAATCACCAGTAACGTAGATAACAAGAGTTAGACCATCAACACGAAGTACTTTTCGTTTTGGTGGTTCCAAGGTCTCTTTGAGAATTGGAGTGAGCTTGGGATATTGAACTCCAATTGTTGTCCAAATATCTTGCCACTGTTCAAACGTCAACTCGAACTGGGTGAGTGTCAGTTTGTGAAGCGCATCAGAGACCTGTTTCAATAGCATACTACGGTTGGGAAAATCAGTCTCACGGATGAGTTCTTCATGGATTTTTGTAAGCCCTTCAACATCGCGTGATCGAATCCCTTTCTCAAGATTCTGGACCATCTTGCTATACCGGGACTTCTTCAATTCCTTTGCATACTCTGCATAATCCAGTCTTACTAGGAGATCGCTCTTAGCCATCTCTTTGAGATCCTCTAGTGCTTGATTTGATTCCTTTCCTTGTTTCAGGTCTTCGATAATTGTTACAGCAGGTGCTCTCTGAGCAAATCGTGCAGAGGCCAGTTCGACAAGATGTTCTGTAAATGCATAGATGTTACCATAATAGGGAGACCTCTCAGTCTCATCCCGTACAAAGCGTGTTCTATGCCAAAACACTAGGGGGGCAATTGATTTCACTATCTCCGTTGAGACTTCCTGCGCACCAACCAACCATGCAACTGCTTTTGCATATCTATGTAGATCTTTTGCCGCCCGAACACTAAGAGGTATTATTACTTTGTTGCACACGCTTTTCGCAGTGTTGAAATGGCACCCATCACATAGACCAGTTTCCACAGTCAATCCTGATGATTGACTCTTATCAGCTCTTATACAGGCTCCAAATTCTCTAACGAGTGCTCGGAGGTACTCAGACGCTTCTTGAGAGACTGGGACCTTGTCAGCTAAATTCCAGATCTTCAACAAGTCCTCTTCAGTGAGGAGAGCGGGAACTTGCCACAACTCATCGTATCCAAAGAGACGCTCGTCTCTTGAAGCAAGAATGAGTTCTAAGTCACTTACTGTGGGCATAGTGATTGGTACAGCAATACCAAATCTATCAAGGAATGGCGGACCTAGATCGAATGTTCCTGCATCTGCGGGATTTAGTGTGGCATAAAGACAGTACTCCTCACACCGTTTCACATCGTCATAATACTTGACTTCTCCCTCCGCTAGAAGAGAAAGGAGTATATTTTGTGCATGGGGTGTTAGACGATTTACTTCATCGATGATTTTCCAGAAACCAGTAACAAATGCCCGCCAGACAACGACTTCGACACCCTCCTTCATTAGAGGACCGGGTTTCAATGTGGCAACCATCTTCTCTTCTGTCAATTGAGGATGGCCTCGTAGAATACCATCTTCAATCGCTTCTAGACTTTTACCGGTCATCATTCGACCAAGTACTTTGGCAAGTGTAGTCTTACCTCCACCATGACCCCCTACCAAGAGCATAGCAGATCTTGGAACAAGAGCATTCAAGACACACGTCCCAACAATAAGTGGCAACCTCATTGTTTTTACTTGCGACTTAGCACTGCTGGATTCACTATATTTGATCTCTAAATCTGTTGAGTGAACAAAGAGACCTCTAGTTTCAACAGTAGTAATGATGTTCGTGACAAGCTCACGCAGTTTGTCTGATGGAGGGGTCATGGGTAGCACAATCCACTTCATCGTTTGTGTATAACACTTATGAACCTCTCAGTAGAGGGCGCGAAAACTGAACGGCGCGAAATTATTCACACTCCGAAGACGTAATATGCATTCAGACAATTGACCAGGAGGCCAAATAGTGGGGTTGCAAGTTGAGTGAAGACAGATCATTTGCAGAGGCAGTCACCCTAGTCGAACCTGAACAACAAGTGGGAGAGCGATTGAGTCAGTACTCGGTCGTGACAAAGGCTATGGAACACCAAGCCTTGATGAAACGTTTTGATGACATGAAACGAAATATGTCAGATAAGGGTATTAAATTTGGAAGCCGTGTTCTACTCATTGGCCCACCAGGAACTGACTTTGAAGCATTTACTCATTATCTTTGCCGGGAAGTGCCACTGAAACTAGTTAGATTCAGAATCGAGGAATTGCTAAAGGAGTCTAAAAGGGGACCTGACATACTAAGAGTGGGATTTGAGTTCGCTAGAAGAAATTCACCTACAATCATGTTGGTTGACAGACTGGACAACATTGCACCTAGAAACACAGCGCAATCAGTATCTCTGCAAAATGAGATGTCACGAACAAGTTGGGATGAGAATGAGGTCTTGGTCATTGCAACGACTACTCAACCTCAGTTTCTCGATTTGGATATACTTGCAACGTTTGACAAGACGTATGTCATCGAAGGTACCTCAATAGAAGATCGAGTACGACTCTTCGAGCAAGTCTTGAAGGGGAGAGAGGATATCGATATCTCTGTGGTTGCTGAACTAACGGATGGATGGAGTTTTGCTGACGTCAAACGGTTAGCAACAAGTCTCTTCATGACGGAACGAGAAGAAGGCGTTCAAATTCCACGTGAGAAGATAGAGGATATGATTAGCAATAGTGGAGTGGTGCCATTAACTAATCCAACCATCCTCAATTCTGTCATTGCACGAGTGAGTGGTAAGACACACCCAACACTGACCAAAATTGAGCAAGAGTATCCTGACGATTTCCTTGACCAACTCTATTTAATGGCAGTAGGAGAGAACTACACAGAGACTCAACGGGTGATTGAGGTACTGAATGATGGAATGCCTCTTTCAAAGGAGGACCGTGGTTTTCTAGCTAGATATCCATTCTTGCTTAATGGAACACCGGAGGACAGGTTAACAAGACTCCTTCGAGCCAAGAAAAGTAGTGATAGACTTCAGAGGATTATGGGAAGGTAACTAGGGGAACAAGATTTGGGAGCTATTAGAGTACATATTGATTCTGCACGGCTGGAAAACTTCCTTTCCTTTTACAAAGGAACAGTGGAGTTCGCCGAAGGTCTCACTGTGATCGCAGGACCAAATGGCTCTGGCAAGACCTCAATCTTTCATGCCCTCAAGTTTGCTCTTGGTTCAAATCAGAGAGAGAATAGGTATAGCAAATGGAGTGATTTCATCAGACATGGAGCAAGTTCAGCCGAAGTAGAGGTTCATCTCAGAGTAAACGGGGTAAATAGAAAATTACTTCGGAAGATAGACCGTGATGGTATCCCAAGAGCATATGTCGACGGACGACGTGTGAAGGCTGCTGAACTGAGAGTCATAGTAGACTCTTTTGGATTGGATACTGATAATCCACTGGTATTTATTGCACAAGAGCGAATCAATGCAATTCGAGACATGGATCCCTATGAGGTGAGAAGACTTATTGAAGAGGGGACTGGTCTTGATTCCCTGAGAGACAGAATAATCCTTCAAGAAACGGAGGTAGTCCAAAGCCGAACCAGACTCGATTTGGCATTAACTGAATCAAAGTCTGTAGAGAGAGAGATTGAATTATTGCAGCATGACCTTGACAGATTGGATAAGAAGAGAGCACTATTAGAGCAAGAGAAGACGCTTGAACTTGCTCTCAAATGGGCAGCCTTCGACGATACCAATCAGAAGATAATCGATTTGAAGAGCGTTATTGAGAATAAAGAAACTGGACTTGTGGCGATTTTAGAGGAACAGACACAGGTTCAATTAAATATTAAGGATAATGAGGCTGAATCAACAGAACTTGAAACAGAATATTCCAATCTCCAAGTAGAAATCGGTCGTGTAGTCGCAAAGATTGAGGAAGAGGAGAGAAATCTAACACGGGTCGAGGGAGATTCAAAGAAGCATGTCAATGAACTACGGCAGACAGAGAGTCAATTGAAATCACAGACTAGACAGAAGACAAAGTTGGAAGAGGACATTGAACGAATCACCTCCTCCAAAGAGTCAACAATGGAGAAGCAAAAACATCTGCGAGAAGAACTTGAAAACATCGAAGAAGAAAGAACGAAGATACGAGAAGAACTAGAAGTCTTTGCTGATTGGAATACAAGAAGAGCAGAGACTCATGGCAGGTATAAGACACTCCAGGTGGAGATTGAAGGGAAGGACCTACTTCTAAGAAGTGTCCGTGAGAGACTCCAGGTCGAAGAGGCTGAACTCGAATCTATTGAGAGTAAATGGTCAAATGTCTGGGCAGTGATGGAGAAATCAGATGAGAAGGAACTTGTTAAAAGAAAGGGTCAGTTAGAGAGAGAAATAGCATTGCTTAATGAGGAACGCTTCAGAAAGAGCTCACTTGTTTCACAATTGCAAAAAGAGATTGGCGATCTGAACACAAGACTCTCTGAGACCTCAAAGCGAGTTCCAGAAACTGTACGAGAATTAAAAGAGACAATCGCTGAACATAACCTAGTTTCAGTCGTAGGTCCTCTGTTGGAATTGTTCACAGCTGATGACACAATTGCTACTGCTGTAGAAGCAATACTTCCTGAGAATATGGCAGTCGCATTTATTGTGACTGAAGAATCTGAATTTCAAATTCTACAGAAACTCCGAGACATTGCCAATGCCCCCTCACCTATTATCCTGTTGAGAGACCTCAATGACCTTCCAGAGGCTCCAATTCTAAAGAATGCATCAGGAGTTGAAGGACTGCTCTGGGACAGATTAAACATAGATGAAATTGACAAATTGTTGTTCAGAAGGGCTTTTGGAGACTTTATCTTGACAAGAACAACCAAGACCGCAATACGTCTTGCTTTGAATGAGGGTCTCCGAGCGGTTTCTATTGAAGGACAAGTGATTGTTCCAGACAATGAAAAGATTGTAAGTAATCCCAGATTAGAACCAACTGGAATGGTGTCTACTGCACCTCTTCAGTCACGGCTATCAAGAGCGAACAAGGACCTCGTTATAGCTCAGAAACAGGTCACAAGCACAATGCAAGAACTAGATGCATTGACAAATCAGAGAGAGGAAATTCTTGACTTACTAAGTCAGATGACGAGATGGAGTGGAACTTGGGATAGGAGAAAGAGTCTCATTGGGAGTATTCCAGAACTGGAAGAGAGGATTGTCGCCTTGGATGACGAGCTGAAGACCCTCCAAGCAGAGTATGATAAGGCGGAGAGAGACCTGAGAAAGCTGGACAATTCGCAGCCCCCTGAGAGGAGTAGGCTAATTGGTCAAGATTCCGCACTCAGAATTAAGCATAGACAACTTCAGAGTGAACTGACGAAGGTAGACACTAGAGCAAGTGCTGCAGAACGAGATGAAGAAATCAAACGCCAAGAGCTAAAGAGGACCACTGAAACAGTGGATATGTTAGCATCAAGTCTCGAGGAACTCCGTTCTGAAATAAAGGAATCAAAGAGTGCTGCATCCAAGATACTAGAAAAAATTGATGTCATGAAAGCAAGCAGAGATGAGACAAGAAACAAGCAGACAACAATTCGAGAGAGACTAAAGGCACTCAAGGATACGTATCGCTCCTTGAGCGAGCGCAATGTCGAGCTAAACCTAATTATCAGAGAGAGAAAATTGCAGGTTTTGCAATCAAAAAGACAACTCACCAATATGGAATATGACCTTGATCTCTTGAAACAAGAATTGGAGAATAAGGTCCGCCCTGAAATCGTTAAGCCATTAGATATTGTGAGAAACGATCTTATCAAATTGAGACATATACTCGATGATTATCAGGACGTATCTGAGAGCGTTGCACATACAGAGTCGCAGTTGAAATCTCGATTAGTCACTCTCATTGAGAGAGTTGCTGAGCTTAAGGAAGAATTGGATGAAGCTGAATCAGCAGTTAAGAGTATTCGAGAACAATATCACAATGGTATGAATGAAACTCTACGAAAGGTTGAGAGAGGCGTAAATGAAGTCCTTGGTAGTGTGCAATTTCCTGGAAGTATTAGATTTGAACTTGCAATGAGAGATGGCGACTATGGAGTCGACTTCAAATCTAGAATAAAGGCAGAGGGCTTTGGAGATATTAGTGCAGGATCAGGAGGAGAGAAATCACTAATCGCTATTTCTCTAATTCTAGCTTTACAGAGATTCAATCCAGCGCCAGTTTATGTACTTGATGAAGTCGATACATTTCTTGATGCAACAAATACTGAACTTGTTAGTAGACTATTCCATAATGCATCACGCCGTAGTCAGTTTTTGCTTCTCACGCCAGCAAAGAGTACACACCTTCTGAAGCATGCTGATAAGGTTCTTGGAGTCGTGTCACCGAATGGAGTCGAACCCTCGGTCATCATTGAGAGTCCGACATTTAAAGCACAATAGGAGAAATGCAAGTTGGGAGAGAATGACAGCCTTACCATGAGAGTCTATCAAATAGTGCAAGCTGCACGTTCCGGCGAGATTGATCCATTGGAAATCCGTCTATCTGAACCATATAGAGAATTACAGGAGTTGGCAGCAAAACTTGATAGCAGACTCGATATCGATGAGATGCTTAACGAAATTCTCGGAACAAAGGTGAATCGCGTTCAAGAACTTGCAAGAGTACTTGCCTCTCCTGAGGTCTATGTCGCCCGTTTGAAGGGCAAATCAACAAAGGACTTGGCGAAACTTCTAACACAAAAACAACCTGTAGTTATCGGGCATATTGAACATAATTCATTGGGCAGTTCTCTTCAAAGAGTGGTACAACTCATTGATGCCATGTCAAAGGAGTCCATAGAAGATCCAATTCCGGAGATGTCAGGTCTACCAAATGGTTTTACCCTTGACACGGAAGATTCTGTCTTCATTGAAGACTTGGACAGATTTCTGGAAAGCATTCCCTTGAAGATGAAAGTGATTTTTGATGAACTTATCAATAACGATGATTTTGATGAATTTCTGAGACGTTTTCTCTATGTCATAATTCTTGTTTCCAGAGGAAGATTGGTCTACAATCCAGCAACACGACAGCTCTGGAGAGCTTTTGTTCCAGAAGCAACATGAATTATGAAACAGGAACCTCTTCAAAGACATTCAGTTCTTCTTCTACAAATACTTCTTCTACTCTCTGAGGAAGACGGGAATGAAGTTTCATCTGAGCAACAGCTATGAATCCTATTAATGACACAAAGACCAAAGCTAGAGCTGCACCAATGAGTGGTGGACCTGTAGAGCCAGCTAGTTCAGCCCAGACTCCGCCAATAGCCATTCCTACGACTTGTACAGATGTGAATGCTACATTTAGAAGAGCAAAAACTCGTCCACGGAATTTGTCTTCAACTAGCTCCTGCATGAGAACCGTCAATGGAATGTTAAGTATGACATCTACAGCACCAACCATTGCCCATGATAGTATCACTGTAATCAGATCAAACGCAAGAGCTAAGAAAAACACTCCAATGCCAGCAAGTAGTCCTGCAAAGGTCACAAGATAGAGAGGTTTGTCGAGATTCTTCTTTCTGCTAAAGTAGATAGCAGTCAAAGCACCAGATCCTGCACCTACGCTTAAGACAACACCAATCTGTGCTGAACCAAGGCCGAGTTCGCCTTCGAAATATGGCATTAAAAGTGCATTTAGTATTCCTGATGAACCAGCGAGTAAGATTGCAAATACGAATAGGAATGATAGAATAGCATTGCCAACGACATATCTACCGCCTTGTACTATCTGAACACGTAGTGATTCATCACTCACGCTTGTGTTGTCGGGTCGGAGATCTGTAACAATTCCCCCAAGAGCAAATGCAGAGATAGCAAATGTCATGGATGTAATAGCAAACGCCATGAAATAGTCAGGTGCAAGGAGTGCTACAAGGATACCCCCAAGTGGAGGAACAACTAACTGAACAACCTGGAAAGTCATCTGAGAGAGAGAATTTGCGGAAACTAGCTCATCAGCCTGAACAAGATTGGGGATTGATGCACTCCTTGCTGGAAAGAACCACGCATTAGCTGTAGCAAAAATAAACGTGAGTAGGTACACCCAATAAATTGTGGGAATGAATGTTGGGAAGTGAATAGTCAGAGGAATAAGTATGATTGTGACACAACGAATTAGATCAGAAATCACCATTATGGTCTTGCGATTCCATCTATCAACATAGACCCCAATAAAGCCAGCAAAGATGACGACCGGAATAGTTTCAGCCATTGCAAGAATTGCCATTGCCATTGCAGACCCTGTAAGTTCATACGCATAGAACAAAAGAGCTAATGACGAAATTGCAGTCCCAATGTTCGAAACAAGTTGACCAGACCAGAGACGTGCGAAGTCACGATGACCTAGAACATGCATGATTCCCATTTTTTTATCATCGTTATCCACATAATCCATTTTTTCAGCCTGTGTCATCCTCTTACCTCCTGAAATATGCCCAAGCAATTGCATCCGTTGAGATCTTGGGCCTTGATCTATTGAGGACACGTGGTGTTGGATTGATGAGTGTAAATGCCATTCAATCAACTCCTAGTGCTAATTATGGTATTAATCAGGGAATCCTTAGATTGGATTTGTATTGACCTGGTTTCCATTGTAATTGAAAGAATACTTCGATTATTCATTGATGTCATCATTATCATTCTCACTCCATTATACGTTGGTCACAGGATATGCTCTTTCTGAGACTGACTGACCACTTCTATGACCACTCTGTGACCAGGAATCAATGTAACTGGGGTCAGAGACTAGCCAATTGATCAGACGCTCAGTAATCATGAAGGTCTACCTCACAACTGTAAGGTATGCGTATGCTACAGCCTCTGTGGAGAGGGGATTTCTCTTGTGCTTCTGCACGACTTCAGTTCGGTTGTTCGTTGTTAGAGCC
>JAFGAR010000150.1 GCA_016933575.1 Candidatus Thorarchaeota archaeon | reverse complement strand
GTCCAGGCATGTTCAAACAGGATTCGAGTGTCAAATCCTTATACTCAGATATCACTCATGTTTCGGATATAGATTGAAACTGAGAACTCGGTCTTGCCATTTCCTTCGATCTTCGGTCAAGAACTTTGCACGAGCTGCTTCCTGGTCTCCATAGATGATGATCGTATGATGATGGTTGTAGTCTACCATCCATTCAAGATTCTGTGAGGAGAGTCAATTCGTTGAAGTAATCCCAGTACTCGTTGAGCAAATACAGGATTGCCGCGAGCTGCCCTCTGTATGCTGAATGTCTGTCGAGACTCTTAGATGGCAAAAACAAGCAGTCATCTCCTCGGTGATGATGAAGTGTATCAGCGATGAACTCTACATATGATCCATCATAAATGGTGTAGGTGCGATTCAGAGATGCTTGTCCCACATAGATCTCGTTTATCTCGATCGCTCGTTGGTCGTATGAACTTTGACTTCCCACATGACCGAGTTTCACTCCTGCTAGATCGTGGTGCCTCCATTTGACATCCCTCCTGCATTGACCATTTTCCTCTCCGAAGAAGAAGTCTACGATCCTTTCACAGACATCTGTTTATTCCATACCTTGTAGCCGATGGATGACCTCTGATAGTCCCAGTTCCTTTAGTTCAGGTGTAATATCCATGATGAACACCTTTCTTACTTTGAGGGTTCGAAGGGTTTTCTTGTTCTTGCCGCTCCGCAGAATTGGTACCGAATGCAGCACGGGATATGGTATATTAATATGGCAGCAGGAAGGAAAAAGCCTATGTCAGATCTACAGATCGAGGACCTAGTGGTCGGAAGTGGCGAAACACCCCAACGCGGTCAGAAGGTTGTCGTACATTACACTGGATGGCTTACTGATGGTAAGAAGTTCGATAGTTCAGTGGACAGAGGTGAGCCTTTTGAGTTCACCATCGGTGTTGGACAGGTAATTCGAGGATGGGATGAAGGTGTGATGTCTATGAGGATTGGCGGGAAGAGAAGACTAACGATTCCTCCTGAAATGGCTTATGGCACTCGAGATGTCGGAAACGGTCTGATACCACCCAACTCAACATTGGTGTTCGAGGTTGAATTACTAAATGTGGAGTAGGTTTACTTCAATTCAGACTTGATTACATTTATGGTATGAAACGAAACGCCTTGAAGATGTCCATAAAGAACGTCAAAGCATGAATAGGCTATTAGAAAGAAGGAAAAATGGGTTGCATTCTACAACCCATTCTTAGTATTTACCCAAATTGGATGAATCTTAGTAGCGTCTTCCGCCGCCACGACTGTTGCCACGGTCACGTCGGTCTCTTCCGCCGCCACCGCCGCCATAGCCACGATCTCTTCCACCGCCGCCATAGCTGCCGCCACCACCGCCGCCATAGCTGCCGCCACCACCACCGCCATAGCCTCGGTCTCCGCCGCCACCGCTTCGGTATCCACCGCCGCCGCCTCGGCCACCACCGCCGCCGCCTCGATAGGAACGCCGTGTGTCTTCATGCTCTTCAGCAGACATGTCGTTCTCCATGTTGACTTCTTCAATGGGTGTTTCAGCTTCTGAAAGTTCTCCATACTTACCGATGTTAAGTCGAAGGTTTCCTCTGAATAAGCCGGTGTAGCCATTCTTCAGAGTGAAGGTCTTTCCTACTTCAAGCATGTCAATAGTGTCATCCCAGCATGGGACTGCAACTGTGCCTGTCGCATCTCCGACAACGGCATCTAAGACTCTGTGGGTTGCTCCATCATTTCGGGAGGAAACCTCGCGTTCCTCACCTATTTCAAGAACCTTGAATGTGATTACAAGATTCTTCATGCGTGGCTTCAGGTCAGCCACTTGGGCCTCTACAGGCTCTCGTTCGTAACTCATGTGTATCACTCACTTATGCCGAAGCATAATTGATTGCAGGTCGTTCAAAAGTAGCGTATCCATCGGGGAGGTGCGAACGGTTGAAACCAATCACGAATCTCTTTCTGATAAGGCGCATCCTGCTTGATGTCCTGCAAGTTTGTGTGCATATCATACCCTTATAGGCATATGTATTTGAAACCTCATGGCAAAGAAAAGCGCCTACTGACAGAAAACATTAGATTCTCTGTTCCTAAGGTCAGTTTTGAAATGTATGGTCTTTATATTTCTGCACGTGGATATCTCTTCAAGAGGTTTCGATGATATGATCGCTCGTTGATTCGTTCTCTCTCTAGTCATCTTTTTTCGCGAACCTGAGAATGGGTGGAATATTAAGAAGAATCCGTGATGCTTTCTCCATGATTCGGATTTCTCAAATATGCGATATTTGCTTCATATTTCGGCTGTCATTTTGTAAAGCCTATGGTGCAACTTGTACCCTCTTTGATTACAGATGATTGCTAACTTCTCATTATTCACGAATGTGACTCGAACGTAGTCGAAATCAGGAAGAGTGTAAGGTGTCAATCCAAAAATGAAGTCATCGAAGCCACCTGGTTCATCTACTTCGAAGGGAAAGCATCCCGGAAAGCTCGGCGTGAATCGACACGCTCCTTTGAGATTTCCCTCTGAATCCTTAAGGATCAGTACAGGGTTTTCTGGAAACTCGAGCAATCTTCTGATCTGTAATGAAGGCAATGATTCATACCTTTCTCCAACGGAATCAATCTCATTCTCTTGGACGGGCTGGCAATGATACTCGCCAGAGGGGCTCAATGTATCAAGTGGTACAAAGTAGTGCCAGCTCGTTCCACTCTTCTCGAATCCGAATTGCTTGTACAAACCCTGTGCAATAGTGTTATGATCCTGCGTATAGAGATGGACTCTTCGATACCCCTGTTCCTTGAACAACTCCATAGCCTTTCTCATAAGGTATTTCCCGTATCCTTTGCCCTGATGCGTAGGAGCTATCGCTATTCTACCGAGATGCCCTTCATTCTCTCCGAAAGGCGCGATGATAAGTTGTCCGACTATCTCCTCTCCAACATCAAGTGAGTAGAATCCGTCACGTTCGAGTCTTCTGAAGAAGAACTCCTCAGACATGGAATCGTCTGGGAACGCAGATCGATCAAACGCGTGAAATGCTTCCCAGTCTGCTTCCGTCATTTTTCTAAACATGGGCTCATTTGGCATCCTAAGTAGCTCCGTCTGATATGCTGGAGTGATCTGAAGAAAAAGGCTTGGTCAATTGAAGTTAACCTCGAAATGGGAGGTGAGAATCAGCAGATCAATTCTCACCTCGGTTTCGAGATAAATAGAGAGATTTAGATTAGGATTCATCTGAAGGGGCAAAGATATGCGAGCTGAAGTATGTCATTGCTAGCATTGTACATCCCAAGTTCTCTATCTGAGTGTCATAGAGAGAACAGAACGTGTCAAACTCATCCTCCGTGTAATGTATCGGAATGAAGTAGTCAGGTTCGATGACCTCAATGGCATCAACGACTTCACTCCTATACATGGTCTGACAACCAGGACCTAGTGGTAATAATGCGACATTGATCTTCCCAGTAAGTTGTTCATATTCTGGGATGCATTTCGAGTCTCCGGCGTGGAAAATTGTGAACCCATTGATATCAATGATGTAGCTCGTCCAATTTGCCTCAGGGGGATGGCTAGGCTCATATCCCTCTGGAGCAGTTGTATACATGTAGAATGCAGTGATATTGATATCGCCGACTTGAATGCTATCTCCTGGATTCACACCAATAGCATCATGTCTTGCTATCTCTGTGGACATGTTCTCGGGAAAGATGAATATCGTATCCTCTGTAGCTATATCTGAGATTGACGCATAATGATAGTGGTCACCGTGCGGATGCGTCACTAGTATTATGTCGGCAGGTTTCTCCGTATAATTATCAGGTAATAGATACGGATCGATGTATATCCGTACATCACCTGCTTCTATCATTACTCCGGCGTTGTCGAGTAATGTAAGGTTGATGGTATTTTGTGGAGGAGAATTAAGAATGGCAATCAGAGCTACGGGCGTTGCCAGTCCCACAATGAATATCGCAACTATTCCTATCTTTATATTTCGAGAGAGAATCATATTACACTTTGAAACATGGTTGAATATAAGATACCTATTTGGCGCAATGACTGTTACCCGAGTCATCTTCTATGGACTGCTATAGCTAATTCGCCATTCAAGTAAAGGTAATCCCTGAGAAGATTCGCCCGAAAGCCTATCAAAGTATATCTGAGAGAACGCAGGGCTATCTCTGCTTTATATATCCGCAAAGCATCGCAAGCAATAGCTTTAAATAATGGTTTGTGTGATAAACCATTTGCTGCACAAACCAATATTACAAATACCAATTAAGGAAATAACGAAATGGGACGGATAAAGACCGATGGTGGCCAAGAAAGCAATTTCGCATTCCGATATCGCTTAGGCATTTTCTTCTTACTGACAATACCTTTGGGGTGGATTTTTTGGATTCAGATATTCTTGGGTCTTTGGCCTCTAGAGCTCGTTTTGATTCCATCAACCCTAGGAGCAGTTAGCCCTCTCATATCACTAAAGATAATCGAGAAGGCGACTCACAAACAGGTTAGCTTCGATGGCATCCTCTCCAGTGTTCGCACATGGAAATCGAGCATACCTTACCTGATTCTGGCAGCCTTCGCCTACCCATTGCTTGCTATTGCAGCGAACGGAATTAACTTCATGTTAGGTCTTGAGACTGAATTTTTCATCCTTGATCCTGTGATGTATGCTGAACTGGGATTTGTTCTATTGGCCGTCATACCCATTCATTTCTCGGCTAGCCTCATTACAAGCCCACTTTTTGAGGAACCTGCTTGGAGAGGCTTTGCCATGACAGAGCTGCAGCAGAGATATGGTCGTGAGATAGGTAGTTTCATCATCGGAAGTTACTGGTGGTTGTGGCACCAGATGATGAACATCTCTTTCGGACTCGAACCCTCGGTTCTTGGATATCTTTCAATGGTAGGGCAGTCCTTCATGATCGATTCGCTATTCAATCTCTCGAAGAGGAATATCCTGACAGCGATGTTCGCTCACCAAGCTTTAGGTACCACCTTCACATTCATCTACAACTCATCACGACATTGGACACTTATGATATTCATCTGGGGACTTGTGATCATTCTCCGTGTTCTTGAGTCGAGAAGAGGACAGATATCTTCAAATCCTTCTAAGGAGCCGTTCGTTCTGGAGGAGTCATCAATTGTCAACAATAGATAGTTCAGAGAACCAAAGCTCAAAGTCCGTCGATTATGTTGTAACACTCGCATGGACTGCGATGCTTTTCGCAAGCTCTTTGGCAATCATTCCCTTCCGTGAGATTCTTGGCATGGTGCCATTCTGGTATCCATTTATCCATGGAGTGATTTTGCTAGCCCTACTTGGACTAGCACTTGCCTATCAACCAACGCGATACATGTGGAGATTCTATTCGATCATGACAATCATCTTCTTCTTTGGTTTTGGTGGCGGCTGGGATTTTGGACTTGTTCCCATGATCCGGGCAAGTGCTGAATGGAGCATATGGGTGGCAACTATCCCGGCCCCATTTGATATGTTTGCAGTGCATCTGCTACGACTCACTCCCGCATTTGCTGTTCTCCTTTTTCTGCTCATTTCAGGACGTAGACCAAGTGACTTTTACCTCATCAAAGGTCAGATTGATGCCGAGGCCGAGCCCTCTCGATTGTTGGGAATGAAGGCTCCTGAGCCATGGACAAAGCTCGCAAGACCTTTCATCATCATCTTCGTTGTCTTCACTGTCATTTTCTTGGTTGGTTCATTTCAACCCTCTCTAGATCTGATAGTGAATGGGCTTCCGTTGTTGCCTGCGGCACTGCTCATCGCCGCGATGAACGCATTCAATGAGGAATTCACCCTACGCGCCGCTCCTCTAAGCGAGCTTGAACCAGGCATTGGCAAGAATGAAGGTCTACAGATCACTGCAGTATATTTCGGTCTGGGTCACTATTTTGGCTACCCGAATGGCATCATCGGTGTCGCTCTAGCTGCATTCTTGGGATATTTCCTCGGAAAGAGCATGATTGAAACGAAGGGTTTCTTCTGGGCGTGGCTTATTCATTTCCTTCCAGATGTCTTCATCTTCTACTTTCTACTTGTTATGCCACTGGGGTAGAATCAAGGGGCTTGCCACTGTATTTCCCTTGACCCAAGATAATCTGGGGAATTGGAGGAAATCTATTTAGATGGATATTTAACTTATCGTTTTCATATGCATGCGTCTGGATTCATCATTTGTACTCAGAGATTGATTAGCTTCTCGGGCGAATGACTCCTATCGCTATTAGAATGACTCCAGGGATTGCAACCATTGGCTGGACAATAGCGAGCGTTGGACTTAGTAGTAATAGCTGCCCGAGAAAAACGCTTAGCCATCCAATGAGGAGCAAAAGGGTTCTTGTCTTGAAGAAGGGATCTGTTTCTCTTCTGAATGCTAGAGCAAGCAGTATTACGGAGAAGAATGCGATACTGACTACCAGTATCAAGGTGATATAATAGACATAAGGAATCTGTATGAGAGTAAGTGCGTAATGTGAAAGACCATATGGGTCATCATAGGTCCATTGCACATCAGCTATGCCAATTATGATGAAATTGAAAACCGAGATGATGAAGCTGTATAGCATTGCAAGTTTCATTATCAGTGCGATCATCGTTCCCTCTTTTTCGATGAGGTACGGATATCCAAGGAATATGAAGAGCGGGACGACCATCAATGGGTACATTATATTCGTCACTTTCCATAGTGCGATATCTCCTGCTGATTGAAGGTCAAAAAGGCCTCTCGCAAAGTATACGTATGCTGAGATTACATATGCCATAAGGAAGATAGTGAATGCCAGAGTCAAACTGCTCTTTGTAGAAAAGTATCTATTTAACAGAACAATGATACACACAGTCACAATGAGTGCTGTGATGAGAAATCCAAAATGAAGGATACCGAATGCCAAATCAATAATCTCCTAGGGATGCATATCTATCATACACTAAAAGAACTAGCTCTTAAATCTAATCCATACGCATATGAACCAGAATGAGGCTTAAAAACACACATCCACGCAGAAGCAAATTTCAAGCTTCAAGGAATTCTGTTTCTCCCTGTTTACTTACCATTGAGAAGGGATTTGATCACAAGCATTGGAGAACGAATTTTCCTGAAGTTATCCAAAGACTTATTCATCAGACTTCTTCTTTTGAGAATCTGCGTGAAGACACGATGTCGGGTTATAGTATATCCAACTATCACGATACTGCAGATATCTATCGAAAGATAGAACATATGATGGAATTACCGGTACAGAAGTTAAAAGCAGACTCCCTGCAGAAGTATCTTGAGCATTTCGAGCAGAGGTGTGCAAAGTCAAAAGAGATGATTACTGAAGCCCGACAGTACATCCCTGGAGGGGTTCAGCATAATCTTGCCTTCAACTATCCATTCCCCATCGTCATCGACCGTGCAGAAGGAGCATACCTCTGGGACATTGATGGCAATCGCTATATCGACTTCTTGCAGGCGGGCGGACCTATCATCCTGGGAAATAACTATGCTCCAGTGCGGGAGAAGGTCATTCAATTGATCAATGAGAGAGGTCCAGTGACGGGTCTCTTCTCAGAATTCGAGCTGAAGCTTGCTCGAGAGATCAACAAGCACCTCCCCGCAGTCGAGATGTTTCGCATGCTGGGTAGCGGTACCGAGTCTGTTATGGCAGCACTCAGACTTGCCCGATTGGCCACCAAGAAGAAGAAGGTCATCAAGATGGGTGGTGCATACCATGGCTGGAGTGACCAGATGGTGTATGGACTTCACATACCCGGAACTGGAGGCTTCGAAGCGCATGGCATACCCAAGGGGAGCAGACAGCATTCACAAGAGGTCTATCCGAACAACATCGAGAAGCTACGAAAGAAGCTGTCAAGGAATCGTCTTCGTGGAGGCACAGCTGCAGTGATCGTTGAGCCCGTCGGTCCTGAGTCTGGTACACGACCTGTGGATAAGGAACATAACAAGCAGATCCGTGAGCTCTGTGACCAGTATGATGCTTTGCTGATATTCGATGAGGTCGTCACCTTTGGACGGATAGGTCTCGGAGGAGCCCAAGGCTACTTCGGGATCAAGCCCGATCTGACCACCTTTGGCAAGATCGTCGCTGGAGGCTATCCTGCCGCAGGTGGTCTAGGGGGCAGGAGAGATCTCATGGAGCACCTCGCCGCTGGAATCGCTGGCGGGAAGAAGCGCGCCTATGTGGGCGGAACCCTCGCTGCCAATCCATTGAGTTCCGCAGCAGGCTATTTTGCGATTCAAGAGATCGAGAGAACGAATGCATGTGAGATCGCAGGAAGAGCAGGGGATCGACTGACCAAGGGACTCGAGGAGATTATCGAGGACCTGAAGCTCCCTTTTATTGCCTATAACCAAGGAGCCATCTGCCATCTAGAGACCTCTGGTGCTATGTTCATCAAGATCAGCCTTCCAAAGGATGTCATCAGGATCAAGTCGATCTTGAAGGAGATCAAAGCTCGCCAGCATTTCATGGAGGAGATAGGAGCCGCCTATATGGCAGAAGGTATCGTGACTCTTGCAGGGTCTCGTATGTATACTAGTCTTGCAGATACTGACGAGGTGATTGATGACGCCTTAGCAAGATTCCAGAGGGCCCTGCAAAATGTGGAACCCCAAAGCTATTACAGTTAGTCCATCAATTGTTGTGGTCAATCCATCATTAGGTCGGACTCTCTCAATGATTGCCTTTATAATATCTTGACTAGTATGGACATTTGTGGGATCTTCATGGATGTTCCTGAATCTCAGAAGATAGTATGCGATGCTGGGAAGCGACTCATTCAGAATGGACTGGTTGGTGGCACATGGGGGAATATTTCCTGTAGGATTGATGAGTATAGAATGGCGATCACACCCTCCGGGATGAGCTATGAGACCCTTGTCCCTGAGGATATCACCATCGTCGACTTCAGCTCAGATAATGTCACCTGGGAAGGCAAGCATAAGCCCTCTGCTGAGATGAAGCTCCACATCGCAATCTACAGGGATAGAAAAGATATCAACGCAGTCATCCACTCGCATTCGATGAACGCATCCACAGTCGCCGCTGCTCGAAGAGAGGTTCCACCGATCCTAGACGACATGGTGCAGATCATCGGTCCGACCATTCGGGTCGCTGAGTACGCTCTCCCTTCAACAAAGAAGATCGTCAAAAAAACAATGAACGCGCTGAAAGGGCGGAATGCTGCGCTGATGGCGAACCATGGCGCTGTCTGTACTGGTCGGGATATGGAAGAGGCATTCACCTGCACCTTCGTGCTGGAGAAAGCCTGTAAGGCGTTCATTGAGGCTGAGTTCCTCGGAGGGGCGAAGGAGATCAACAAGTTCGAGGCGCATTTCATGCGACAGTATTACCTTCGAAAGTATGGAAAGCGTGAGACCAAGGAATGATAATCTCATTGATTTTGCAGCAAGATGAGTCAATCAGTGAAATATCTTGGCGACGAAGTCGATCCTCCAGGATCTTCTGATTCCAAAACATATTCGTATCTTCCTGAGCGGTTAGTGCCCAAAGTCATCCATCATAGAACGCCAGTCTGATTCTTCCTTGGATTGTCCGGCTTGCTTGAATATGCGATAGGCGGCTGCAATGACCACAAGAATCGTGACCACTGACCCTGCCTGGATGAGCGGAGACATGAAATCTGGTAGGGCACCCATGCCCTCGATATGAACCCAGACACTGTCAGAGGCACTATTGCCGGCCTGGTCATAGACGACAAGAGTAATATTGTATACTCCGGGCTCTAAATATTTGAGATCGTATGAGATGGATCCCCCATTCCATGTTGTTGACACATCCATGCTACCATTAACATAGATCTCGTAGTGGTCAGGAAACAGCGACGACGGATTCCAGTTGAGCTGCGAATCTGCACCTTGTTGGGTCGTGACATCCGGTTGCAAGGAGAGCGTCGGCGGTTGAATATTCTCGACGAACACCATCACTGTATCTGAGTTCGAGTTCAAATCGATATCATAGAGAAGGAGTGTTATGTTATGGACTCCGGGCTCTAGTCCATCAACGCTCGTAGTAATGACAGACCCGTCCCATGCTCTCGTGTCTACTATTGTTCCATTGCTATAGACGAGTAAATGAGAGGGATGCTCATCAAAGGCGCCCCAGCTTAGCACATTCCCTGTATCACCGAATGTATACGAAAGATCAGCAGGTCCTGCAATCACCGGTGGATTCAATTCATAGACAACTCTGACATAGACCGTATCCGAGATTGTCTTTCCTCCAATGTCCTCGACAACCAATGTTGCATTGTAGATGCCATGACTAAGGTAGCTGACATTTCCGACCACCTTGCCACCGGTCCATCCCCCATCGCTCCTGAGCGTGCCATTGATGTAAAGGTACCACCAATTTGGATTATCATCAGTAGGATGCCAAGTTATTTGTCCCAATCCAATGGACTCGACATACATCAGATCTGCAGGGCTATCGATTTCAGGTGGCGGATTATACAGAACCCTCAGAAAGACGGTGTCAGTTGCAGAGTTACCAGTTTGGGACCAGACAATTGCTGTGATATTGTGGATTCCCACCGCAAAATCATCAAGATTTATGGTGATATTCACGCTCCAGATACCGCTCTTCTTTTCTGTTCCGTTGACCTCAATCGAGTATGTGTCAGGCTGATTGCTGATTGGGTTCCATTCTAGATAATTTCCAGCGGTGCCTTCAACGAATTCGATGTCATCAGGATGATCTATGAATGGAAAGTCAGGGTTCCAGATTGTGATCCAGACGGTATTCCTTGCATTATTACCACTGGTATCCCATACTATCACTGTGTAATTGAATACACCCTCAATTAGTGTGTTAATTGAAACATTGGCGAAGGTGCCATAGAAATTAGCCGTCACAACTTGAGTGCCATTCTTGTAGACGATTGCTGTATTTGGATGAGCGTCAGTAACATTCCATCGAAGCACTTCATCGATAGTGCCAAGAAACACGAGGAAATCATCAGGTCCAATTATTACAGGAGGTGAGTCGTCGAGTATTGTCACGAAGACCGTATCAGCCACATTATTTCCTACAGTATCGAAGACCACAATCGTGAAATTATAGGCACCCATCGTAAGGTTGAATGCATAGCTTATATCACCTCCATCCCACGGAGAACTAGTTATGAGGATGCTATCCTGGTAGATATCATACGAAGAAGGATGCACATCTAATGGCATCCAACTGACATTTCCCGCTACGAACTCGCTGTATTGAAAATCAGCTGGTTGGTCTAACGTCGGAGGCTTGCTATCAAATCTAACGAAGACATAGACAGTATCAATCTTCACATTTCCAGCAAGATCCGTGACCTTGAGGGTGTAGTTGTATGTACCAATGCCCAAGCCATCTACATCTATCGGGATATCACCACCACCCCAAGGACCACTCGCAATGCTCGTGCCATTTCTGTAAATCTGAAATGTTGACGGGTGACCGTCTCTTGGTGCCCAAGTAATGGATGCACCTGATTCTCCAGCATCATAGGTGACATCAGATGGGCTATCGATGGTTGGTGCAAAGGTATCGTACAACTGCGGATAATGATCCACGCTGAGTGCGCTTCCTGGGATAGCATATGTGCCGATACCGCTGTAGTCATTCCACTTGTTCCCGTGGATGCCATTATCCCAGCTGTTACTCGCTCCATCGTCCCACGCATTCTCCACTCCATTGTAGGCGATGATATTCGAGTAAATGTGGCAATTCGTGCTTGTCGATTCTACTCTGATTCCATAGCAGCCGTTGTCCAAGATCGTATTATTGATGATATAGTTGTAGTCAGAGTTCGTGATAAGAATACCATCGTAGTACTCATCATGCAAGATATGATTCCAGTAGATCGTCGTGTTGTATGAATCTTGGATTCTGACATTCGCTGGCCAATAGCTATCAGAGAGATTATTGTATGCTGCATATGTATGACTGGAAGAATAGATAGCAAGGGCTGCTTCTCCAGAGTTCCATATCGTGTTGAATTGTATCTCGCAGTAATCCGAGCCTTGAATCAGGAGTCCCATGAGATTACTATTTGCTATCACACAGTCCTCAACAACCGAGTAGTTCGATGCATAGATGTCAATCCCATCACCGTTAGACGTAATATTCGCCACAATGGTATTCGGAGATTCTCTTATGTATACGCCCCAAACAGCATTGTTGAAGGTCGTTCCATTTCTTACTGTGCATTGATCCGTCTGATAGGTCCATACACCTGAGCCTGATGAATTAATACAGGTGAAATTCTCTAATGTACAAGAATATCCTCTAATCAAATAGATTCCAATTCTGTAGGGATAATTGACATAGATATCATGCACAGTTGAATAATCACAATCTGCAAGAACCAAACCAAAGCTAACATTCTCAAAGATACCAGAATGAATATCCAAATTATCACAATTTACGAAAAATACCTGTCCAAAGCCTGAGCAGTCGTAGGTGCCGCTTGTCAGGTTTGCGAAATATCCAATTGGTTTTCCATCTACCCAATTTCCACTCACAGTCATGTACTGACTTTCCAAGAAGACTCCCGATCTCGAGAGTACATTCGCAGTTAGGGTATTGTGAGTTCCAGTTATCATGATTCCTGTTTGGCAGTCCACGACAGTATTGATGGCAGCTATGCAGTCATCTGAAATGTATATCTCAAGTCCGTATTCGCACCTACTGATATTATTGAAAGTCATCGTTGTCCCTGAAGACCGCTCGTTAAACATTCCATATAATGAGCAGTCTTCTAAGGTGCTGGCATTGCATGTTGTTGAAAGGCAATAATAGGAATGGATGGCGTATTCACAATTCCGGATGATACACTTATTAATTATAGACATCGATGAGTAATGCAGGTAAATTCCCTTGTTGATCACATTCTCAATTGTCAGATTACTGAGTGTTGTTTCCGAACAATAATACAAAAGGACTCCATAGTTGGCTGAAGATGTGAAGATGGAATCCTCTACAATGTTGCTACTCGAATTGTCGATTCGTATTCCGTAGTTGACATAGTTCATGATTGTGTTTGAACGAAATGTGTTATTATCAGAGCCTAGGAGATAGAAGGGTACGTGATCATTGCAGGTATTATCCTCAACAGTTACATTGTGCGAATAATACAAGTCGATGCATTGGTCTCCATTCTCAACGTAGTTATGTTGAACTGTAATGTTGCTTGAATAATACAGATGAATACCATGTCCAGTATTGTAGACATGATTATTTCGAATCGTGTTGTTCGTATTGATAACGATTCTTATACCTGCCCAGTAGTCACTGCATGTGTTGTTATCGATGATGCAATCCCACCCCTGACAATAGATGGCGTGTCCTGAGCCATAATGCCCCGAAACTGTGTTATTCGAGAAAATTCCTCCTGTTGTTGTGACCCATATTCCCTCAGCGTTATTGTGAATCTCATTGTCATTCACAATCAGGTAATAGCCTGCAATGTCATGGATGCCGTAGTCTGTACAATCAAGAATAGTGCAATTCTGCACCTCGCAGTAGTTGCATGCATAGAAATGGACGCCCTCATCTGCACCAATTACTGTACTATTTGAGATGATGACAGCATCTGAATAGAACATATCGAAACCGAAGTCATTGTAGTTAGATTCTACATCATCAAGCGAGATAGTATCAGAGAAGACGATACTACATCCAGTAGTTGAAGCTGAAACATTCACACCACTACCTTGGAT
>JAFGAR010000001.1 GCA_016933575.1 Candidatus Thorarchaeota archaeon | reverse complement strand
TGTTGTAAAAGGCGTTAAGAACATTGCTTCCGCCGCGTTCACCAAATTCCGTAGCATCTGATATGTTTTCTCCATATTCATCAAACCCGATTCGAATATGGCCCTTTTTCATACATTCTTCTCTAGTAGAATTTTCTCCCGTACGTTCAAGAGAAACCTTCCATACGGTTGGGTTCTTCCCAATTCCCAAATCTGCGTCCGCCTTTCCTCCGACAGGTTTCCCGGCATTATCGCAGAAAGCCTTGAAGATTCCATCGTGAATCTCGTATTCGATTTCGTTGCTGGCATCAGCTTTCTCTTCCGGGGAGACAACGGGACGAATCCCCTCGATGAATTCCTCGTAGCTGAAAGACTGGTGGAAAGTCGTGAAGGCAATTATTCCATTGTCTTTGTATTCTAAGAAGCGACTGAAAACTTCTTCGTAGTCTTCACGCTTTACTTCGGCAATAGATTTTTCCTCAACAATAGCAACGGCGTACTGAATAGCGCTGTAGGTTTTACCCGTTCCAGGGGGTCCGTAGAGAATAGTATTCTTCGCGGTTATCAGTTTCTTATCTTTATCATCAATACCAGGTGTGTTAGGAACTTCTACCGGAGGTCGAGGTACAGGCGATGGACCTCCTCTTTCAATCCAAGCCTTATATGACATCTCCGGGAATGACAAGCTGGGTATTTCCTTATCAAGTTCATTTTTCAGAGCGCCTAAGAATTCTGCATATTCACTGCCGGTGCAATGGGTGCTGGGTAAGTCTACGGAGTAATGTTCAGAAATGTACTTGCGGGAATTGGTGTCAAGCGCGAGAAATACATTCGGTCTAATCCAGAACAGGCCCATCGTGACATATGTCAACCCGTTGCCTTTTACGGCAACGGCCTTGTCAAAAGCGTCTTTGAATTCGTTAGAAAAGGTATTTGTATCGGCCGATTTCAAAGCGTGAGCAAAAAGGTTCCAAATTTCATCATCACCAACAAAGAATGACCGTCTGTTATCAAGAACAGGTATTCCAACAAATTGCGTCGGTTCAGGAATCTTCACCCCGAATTCATCGCCAAGGATTTTCGCCAAAAGGGTTCTATTTGCAACTGTTGTCCCGCGATTTATTACTCCCATTACTGAGAAAGGATCGATCCGATACTGACGTGGCCCCCACCAATCTTCTCGGTCAAAATGAAGATATTTCATCAGTGGCTGATCCGATCCAAGCTTCTTGATCACGTTGAATAGTTCGCCCGGCTTATCCTTAAATTCCAGTAGTCTATCGGCAAATGCCTCATAAAATGGAACCCATTGGAATCCACTGTCCAAAAGTATCATCTCCTTTGTATGGTTACTTTTGTGCTTTCACGCTTCTCCCGTGGCCCATCCGTCAATCAGCAACTGACAAACTGGCCACCGAGGAGAATAGTCGAGAACACCCAGTTCGTATGTAGTTTACCAATTCTCAGATTGCAGAATCAATCTTGAACGTGAGCGCTGTTATTTGAAATTCAAGAGCTTATTAAGCAAATAGGACTTGTTATCCTTCTCACAAATGCTTGTTGTGCATGAATTAATGATAACGCCGCTCCCTCAAGAAGGTTTCCTTTGCGGCTTCTTGCATACCCACGATTAATTAAAGAATGCAGGCCATCTACAGTCGTTACCAAACAAGGAGTTACTGTTTTGTCCTGTCTTTCATTACATGATTCAATTCCATTTTTCTATAGAGAACTTCATTGCCTCTTCCAGAACATCTTGAACAAAATTTGAATCAATAGTCCACTCTCTGGAGTTATGATAAGCATCACGAACAACTAGTCTGTGTTCATTCACGAATTCTTCAAGTGCAGTAGTTGTTTCTCCTGCTGAAAGTCCCGACATTAGCATGTAGTATACGTAATAGACCAATAACTTGTCATCTACTACTGAGGACTTCGCAATTTCTCTTTCGAGTTCCATGTACTTCTTAGCGTAGTACTCAGGAAACTCTCCAAAAGAATCGCTTATCCACCTATTATCTCTCCACACGGCCAATCGTTCATACCAGGGATTGTCTGCACTACAAGTGCTATATGCGACTCCCAGATGGGGGACAACCAGCTCTACTATTCCATTGTTATCAACGTCTAAGAACTCCCAAGACGAATATGAATCAAGTAGAAGACGCTGCAATCTAATAATTTCGTCATCATGATATGTGAGTAGCCATAGCATACCAGATGCTCTACCCCCACATGAATTGACAAATAAGGTAGCCATTCCTTTTTCAGGAATGTCTTCTGCTTCTCCCACGTTTTCAATGAAGAAGTCTTCGTGGGAGAAGAGCCGAATACCATCTCTATAGAAGACAATAAGATCGTTGAGGAATATGTAAACAGAATTATAAACACTGCTTCGATGAGACCCATGGAACAATCTATATGAGAAACCATCCTTTAATTCAACTACTTCATGCGGTTCCTTTTCGAAGACAAATGATATGTCCACGTCATTATCTTTTCCCAGCAATCTAAAAGAGAGAACAATGATTATCTCTTGTGAAAAGTCGGAGCTATTGAAGTCTATAAGATAATGATCTCCCAAAAGAGATTCGCTAGTAATGATGCCGAAAAGCGGTGCTAAGTGAAGAGATTCAAAGGGAAGGATCATTGTTTCGACACTTTGAGATATTCCCGAATTGATAACGGATATTTGGATGCTACCTGTTACGGCAAAGAGATCCGCGCTAAAGCTTCTTATCTCAAAATCGAGATAGAGACCTGATTGTGTTCCTTCATCTTTAATCTTGTATTCAAGAAGGCTTATTTCGTGATCAAGACCGATCCCAAGTTCTGATAACTCCTCGTTATGTGAATCACAAATCGAACCATCAATTATGCATTTGGTCAACTCAAATCGAAATACGACTGTCCTGTTCTGATCATTAAGCACCATATCAGTGGCCGCTGCGAAAGTAGAAACAAATACGATTACAACCAACAGAAAGATGCATAGAACACTTTCCCTCATAATCTCCTCCTTTTCCAACTTCCTATCGCTTCATGTACTGCTAAGATGGATGTGTGAGAAAACCATTTGTTCTCTGATTTTTTTGCTTGGCTTCCGTTCTCTTGCACTAAGCTTCTCACGCCAAGACTTCTTAGATTCTTGAACAAACCAGTCAAAACTGCATCATAAAAGCGGAAACCATCAACCACCTGTACTCGATTCACAGTTAAGAAGTCATCTCCACCGTTACTACTAATCTCCTCTTGGCTTTCCATGTGACTGAAAGAGATTGTCTATTAAAAGCGCTCCATGCAGTTGAGATTCTTTCGATCGCACATGACTGTCATGAAAAGTATAATCTCTGTCAGTGATCATTCTGGAAATGAAGCAACTATCACTCAAAGAACCGCGAAATA
>JAFGAR010000149.1 GCA_016933575.1 Candidatus Thorarchaeota archaeon | reverse complement strand
AGCGAGGAAGCTTTGACTATCTTCATGGGACACGGAGTGAACATGGAATCGCAGATCGGGTATACCAAGATACCTCAAGGTCTTGTTGTGTCCTACATGGAAGCACCAAACTGCATAGCAGTGCTACTTGATGAAGGCGATAATCCTGCGGTGATTGAGCGGAATATTCTTCGAATAGTACCAACTATTGACTTTACTTCATCATGCTGGGATGATGAAATCAAGAAAGCTTTCGAAGCCCTCAAGGATGTTATTGATGAAACTACAGGTGAGCGACTACTTAAGACTCCGGGAATATCCAGGCTGATCGAAGACATGTATGAAGGCAGGATATCAAGAATCCAACCCCAACACATCCTGATTGCTACCGATAGATATCCTGAGGCTGCCAACTATATAGGTCACAACAGAGAAGAGGTCATAAGAATTCTGAAGGACCTAGAAACTGAAGGAATACTGATACCAAGAACATATGGAAGACGTATCGAATGTAGACAATGTGGTGCCTCAGAGGTCAAGGTAACTCTGCAATGCCCGAAATGCTCCTCTGAAGAGCTATACAAGGTATATACTCTCTTCTGTCCACTCTGCAGCGATCAGTTCCAATCGATTATAGCGGATGAGGTGACAGAGGTTACCTGTCAGAAATGTAAAAGACCTGTCAAGGTGTCAGAGCTCGCGGTGATGGATGTAGAGCCATTATGCAACTCCTGTGGAACAGCTTCTGATAATCCAAAGATTGTACTCACCTGTGCCGTTTGCAATAAGCAGCTAAAAAGCGCAGACCTCTTGGCAGGTACAGGTCTTGCTTACGTTCCTTTCAAATCAAAGATTAAGAAAGACTGAACTCGTTCAGTTACTAGCGTTGAGTCTTCTTATCCCTGATTGATTGCTTGACAACGGACCTTGCATCAGCGAGTATCTTCTCAGCACGCTCTTGACTGAGTCCTTCCACCTTGGAAGACAGTCTTGAGGCTGTTTCACCGGCAAGTTGCGCCGCAGATTTATATCCTGCCTCTACGAGCTTCTCTTCTAGCTTTGGACCTATTCCGGGAATTCTTCTAAGTGGTAATGCATTCTGAAAATCCGCGCCCACGATCTCTCCGAATTCGCTGTCACTGATTTCCTCTGTTGCATCAAGAAACTCGAGTTGATGTTGAATGGAAGAGAAATCATCATCGCCAACGAATGCCTCAACAGTAGCCTTCACCTCTTTATCATCAAAATCCAATGAGAGTTCTTCCATCTCCACTTCTCGACCAAGTATCTTTGGGGTATCTGATGAAATGTATAGGGTGATTAATGTCAGAAGAATTGCGAATGGTCCTCCAAATCGGCCAATGTATCCATCAAAAGCGATGACGACATCCAGCCCAAGATATGCATGGTCAAGCGCCCAGAAGAGAAGAGCATATCCCAAGAAGAAGAACCAGACCAATGCAATTCTTCTTGCCTTTGCCCTGGGAGAACCGAGCTCGGTCCAAATAAGTAGACAACAGATGCCTATTATGAACCCCTCAACAAATCGTTCCATTAGGAGAAGTGGGATACCCTCAATGATTGAGGAGTCGTAGAACGCAGTACTGAATATTGCTAGGAGTCCCATCAGGAGGGTTGTCATATTGAATCCTGTCTTTCGTCCCTTCATATCAGCGAATATTCCAGCTATTAATGCCCCAATACCCAAGAGAAGTGGCTCATAGATAGCGAAGCTAAATCCAATATCATTTTGAAATTCTTGAGAAATCGACACATACGAGGGATGCAATTGTGTGAGTGAAACTTTTGTGCCAAAGAACCAGAGCATGTGGGAGGCAAGAAGGAGGACCATTGGTACGAAGTACTTCATATGATTTCCGTGAACAGCCAGAGGATACTT
>JAFGAR010000148.1 GCA_016933575.1 Candidatus Thorarchaeota archaeon | reverse complement strand
GACAGGTTGAAACACGATACTCAAGCGAGACCGAGTCTGAGTCAGAGGACGACGGGTTTGAAGTAATAGGAAGAGTTGATAACTCTACACCCACCACTGACATTGAGGAGGGAGACTTCACTCATCTTGAAGCACAAGAGGAGAGGAGCTCTTCACCAGACCATGAGCCGAGACCAGGCACCAGCAGCTCTCACTCATCTACACAGGAGAATACTCACACCATAGAAAGACAGAAGTCTTGGAGTGAACAAATGGATGAAGAGGATGACGATATCCTTGAACTCTCTGTACATAATGATCCTAATGCAAGAAAATTATGTGACACCATAAACATTGAATCTCCTGAAAGAATTACTAATGAAGTCATGGACGACCTTCTACAACTTCAAGAAGAGAGACTTCAACAATTAGAAATTCTACAAGAACGAGGAAACGAATTACCTCAATTAATGATTGAATCATCAAGTGAAATTCAATCACAACCAACAACAAATAAGAAGAGAGGACGTAAGCCTAAGCAGACGGAAACAGCCGACACTCAGCCTCAGCCACCTGCTCTTCCCATACCTACACGATCATCAGGACGATCTAATAAAGGTAAACGTACAAATCCTACATTTTCTGAAGAATACGGATTTTCAGCACAGAATTCATTCCGCGTACAAGGATGTAGTGCTGTTATATGGAACGAAGACACTCAAGAAGAGGCAGCCCCCTTCAAGGAGAAGAATCGTGACCATGAAAGACCCATTGACATCCCAAAGAACTATGGAGAAGCCATGAGATCTTACGATAAGGACTGTTGGGTCGAAGCAATGGAAGATGAAGTCAAATCACTCATTTCCAACCAGACTTGGGACTTGGTAGATTTACCAAAGGGCCGAAAAGTCAACGTATTACCCTGCATGTGGGTATATACATATAAAAGAGAATCTCAACTCTTTAAAGCAAGACTAGTAGCAGGAGGACATCGCCAGATTGAAGGCATCGACTACAAGAATACTTTTGCACCCGTTGCACGCTATGAAACTATTCGTTTACTCCTCGCATTAAAAGCTACTATGAGCATGCACATAGCACAGTTTGACATCAAGACTGCATTCCTACATGCAGACTT
>JAFGAR010000147.1 GCA_016933575.1 Candidatus Thorarchaeota archaeon | reverse complement strand
CGCATCTCCTACCTGATCCAAATCCGAACATCACAATAGCTGAGGAAACCGGAGGTGATGTTTCTGAAGCAGCGATTAAGGAGTACGTTCTTTGGAAAGGCTCTGGTGCATTCTTTAATCCGAATCACCTTCTGAATTGGATAAAGATCTACTTGGGCATCCCCACGCCTCAGGGAGGGATAACAAATGCTCAAGAAGTTCAAAGGATGATGGATGAAATGCTTCTAGGCTCCCCTCATTATGCACCACAGGTCCTCCTACTGATGGCTCCGTGCTGGGAGGTTCCGTCTCCAACTTCAAGCCATTTCATCAATGTCTACGACTATGACCTCAACTCAAATGGATCTATCACTCTCTATATCTATAACAACTGGTATAGGTATGATGAAAGCACCCCGTTGTATGATGATTGGATCCTATTGGATTCAAATGGCAATTTTGGTGGTACACATAGAGATCCCTATGGTGATGGTGATGATGAGTCACTGTTCACGAGAATGTCCTTCTACCCTGATACTGGAGAATACAATAGCATCATCACTGCATTGATCGATCTCTTACCCGATCTCCTAAGCCTCGGTCTTTTTAGCCCCGTTGATATTGAGATAACCGATCCGCTTGGAAGGAAGGTATCAATCAATGAGGCGGGAGAACAGCATCTTGAGTTTCCTGCCATCGCAGTGGAGGATGATGGTGAGAAGCATATGCTCTTCCCATTTGCTCCTGGCCTACCATACACTGTAAATCTCACAGGTACTGGTACTGGTGAGTACAGGATGGAGGCGAACCGAGTCGTTGATGGCAGGCTGATCACCTCAGAGGTTGTAGGCGAAACCGTTCCTGGTCAGAATGACGTCTTCACTGTGACCCTTGAAGGTAGTGGGATTTCGATTGCTGAAATCGGTGTCCATCTACAGGCACCAACCATCCTTTCAGGAAATTCCGTCGAGCTGCATTGGTCTCAGTTCAATAATGAGCTAAGCAACTTCGCAGGATATGAGATCTATGTATCGACTCAGCCAAATCAGCTTGGTACTCGTTATGGCGAACCAATAACTGACGTCACTCAAACATCTGCTGTGGTTGGTGGTCTATCAGGTGAAGAAACATACTTCTTCACAGTGCGAGTCATCACAGATGGTGAGACCATCTATGACTCGAACAGAGTTGGAGCGACTTTGCCTGAGGATTACACCTTCTGGTTGTATGTTGCAGCTGGAGTCGGTGGCTTCGCTATTCTTCTTCTAATCGTTTATCTGTGCAGAAGAAGAAAGGAGTAGAGAAAATAGCAGGTCCTCGTGACCTGCCCCTTCTCGGGGAGTCTGATTCCACTGATTACGAATATGGCTCTGAAGCGTGATCTGCTTGAGGACAAGATATGAATCCAACTATCATTTCGCTGGGTGAATGCAGGTATGACTCGATTTCCTGACACTATTTTCTGCTATCTGAAGCCATTGGATCGGGATGCTCGCGTTCAGGAATCTCAACGGTGGGAAATCTATCCCAGAAGACGTTAGTGAAAATATCTCCTTCTTTTAGATTGCGAAGCGCTTCACTGGCTGCTTCAATTGACTCTTCGATACCCATAGTATCAGCCAGAGATAGAAGTACCTTCCATGTGGCATCATCTTGAGGTCTAAGCTTGAGATACGCAATGAGTCCTGTATAGGCTTCTTCCTTCCTTCCTTTCGCTGCAGCAAGTGTCAGTATACGGAGCGCATCGTCAGCATCAAATCCCGATCGTGGAAGCAGCAAGGTTCCGTCCTCGGAACCCTGCTCACAACTCAAAAGCAAATCCTTCAATACGCTGTTAATTAGTGCATCTAGCATCTCGTAGGGATATGGAAAACTGGGTTCTTCATCAACTTCAAGACCATCGGATTTCGACAGCACTTCAATCGGTTTGGTTCGTTCTGTGATGACTGGTGTAACTCTGAGCTTCTTAGTGAATTTTGTCCACTCGGGTTTCAACTTGATGACGTGCTCGATACATATTTCTCGTTGATCGGTTTCACCTTGATGGTGATGGATTTTCGCCAGTTCATACCAAGCCTCAGCACTATTTGGATTGCCTTCTATGACTTCTTCGAGT
>JAFGAR010000024.1 GCA_016933575.1 Candidatus Thorarchaeota archaeon | reverse complement strand
GAACCAATTTTCAACCAGCCCATCAAAAAGAGCATCCAACTCCTTGTCCCTTTGTTTTGTGGGTAGCGACAATACTTTCTCATAGTTCTCAGGCCGCAAGCCAACGAAAAGGTCGATGTCACTTGCGCCTTTGAGTTGTGTCTGTTTCTTCCCAGTGGAGCCTTGAGGCAGAATGAATGCGTAGTCAATACCCATGCTAGATGCATAGGCTACGAGTACTCGTGTCAGATTAGTGATCGCTTCTTGTTGGCTTCTGATTTCATCTTCAGTCGGTGATATTTGTGAAAGGATGTGTTCTCGCAGTGATTGATTCAGCAGCTCCTTCACTCTATATCACATTTCATACGAGGACTCTTCACGCTATGAATGTGTTTATACTGAAGGTCAACCTATTGATATGAATGGAGATGTGATACAATTGACCAAGCTGATCCCTATCGCGATAACAATTCTACGTGTCAATCAGAAATTCCTTCTCTTGAAAAGGAGAAACCCTCCATATGCGAATCTATGGGGCTTGGTAGGAGGGAAATTGAACATAGGGGAGCATATACCTTCAGCTGCCTTACGAGAAGTCATGGAAGAAACTGGATCATCATCACCCACAGACTATATCCTGAAAGGAATCGTATCAGAACGACTGGTCGGTCCCGAAGAGGAATTGAAAGCCCACTTCCTTATTTTCGTTGGAAACGCAAGAATCGACTCATTCGCTGAGAATCATCGTGAGGGTGAGCTTGCTCTATTCAATGTTGACGAAATAGAGCATATGAAAGGGCAAATCGTCCCATCTGATTACGAGATGTTCATGCGATTTCATGAAGGTCCCACGAACACTCTTGAATACCACGAAGCTGAACTCGTTGAGGAATCTGATAGTTATCGACTTGCATACTATAGAGAGGGTGGATTTTGAAGCTCGGCAATATTGTCATAACACCAATTGCGGCAGAAAGTATGGGTGTAAGGTCAATGTGCACAAGGATTGATACTCCTGATGTTTCTATCCTTCTCGACCCGTCCGCCGCCCTTGCTTTTCGACCTCCATATGAGCCACATCCCCATGAATATCTAGCTCTAAGACAATCTCTCGTCCGGATTGAGGAAGCAGTGAAACAATGCCACCTGTTATCTATCTCACACTATCACTTCGATCATGTACGACCTGGTGCATTTAATCAGAGATATAATCTCAGTACACGGGAAGATAGAATCCAGACCTATGCTGGTAAACGATTGTTGGTGAAAGATGGACGATCACATATCAATGCTTCCCAAAGAAGACGAGCTTACTATTTCGAGAAGGACCTGAAGGATAAAGCAGATATCGAGATAGCGGATGATAAAGAGTTTATCATTGGAAATTCCACGATCACATTCTCTCCTCCATTGCCCCATGGTCCTGATGAGAGCCCGTTAGGATTTGTTCTTGCAACTTCGATCTCCTACGCAGAAGATAATGTAGTATTTGCTCCCGATGTGCAAGGTCCCGCAAGCAAGAGAAGTTTGGCTTATCTGGATTCGCTTCAAGCTGACGTAATGATCCTGGGTGGTCCGCCGATATATCTCCAAGGATACTCAGATGGTGAGAATAAGCAGTCTTACGCCTCTATCGCGCATCTTGCTAAATCTGTTCCATATCTCTTTGTGGATCACCATCTATTGAGAACTCTCGAGTGGGAAGAATGGATTGGTCCGATTGCCCACCAATCTGAACGAAACGGGCATGAGCTTGGAACCATGGCTGGCTTAGCCGGGATTGAGCTAGATCTGCTCGAAGCTCAAAGAGGCCGCTTGTACGAAGACTTCCCTCCATCCACAGCTTTCTTAGACTGGCTGAACTCCACTGACGAGTACAAATACAAGACTCCCCCTCCTATTTAGATTAGACCTACTGAATAGAGGACATCATAGCTTTCTTTTTCCGTCCAAGTTTTCTAAATAATGATGAAATGGGACACGTTACGATGAATGCCGGGTTGGATTCAACGACAGTCAAATACCTCTTAGGTGAACTTGGGATCGAAACTCTTGCGCTAATTGCTCAAGGCTGCATAAATGATAGCGAGATAATAAGACTAAGCACTATCACGAAGTCTTGCTTAGAAGTAAAGATACCCCT
>JAFGAR010000146.1 GCA_016933575.1 Candidatus Thorarchaeota archaeon | reverse complement strand
GCAAGGTTGCGTTTGTCCGAAGAGTGTACTTTTGTGCGTATCTGCCATTTCCGAAGTCTATGAATCTGAGCCCTTCGTGTTGACGTCAATTTTCTGCCTGATGCATCAACATTCTGTCGACCGATTATAGTTGTAAGTCCCTGATCGAATTTACTCCAGTCGGCGGGGCCTCCTACACGCTGTCGAGCATTTTGCTCATCAGAGGTAAAAGCACGCCACTCTGGGCCCATATCGATAGAGCGGTCGGAGAGAACGAGTCCACAATTAGAACAGATGACTTCGCCACGAGTATGGTCAATATATACTTCTATACAAGAACAAGCAGAACAGCGGTAACCGATTGCATCCATACGCTCTTTCAGTTGTTTCGTCTTAGAGTGTTTGCTGGCCAGTCCAATCATCTCCCTGCATTTCCACCATGTGGCAGAGCTGCGGTTCGAGCTGTCGGTGCTTCGAATGCTGTTGATCTCTCAGGCGCATGAGAGACCATCATTGGCACGGCGGGTAATTATCCTTCGAGAGGACAATTATCTTTGCGCAGATAACAAAAGATTATAAGGTTGTCGTACTTTTGCTAAAAGAACTATTAAACATATTATCTATTCGATGGGTGCTTCGTCTATAATCAGATGTTTCGTGAATACGAAAACCTTCTTTTTGACCTATTCCGTGCGTAAATTGAAATATTATGTCCAATATCGTTCGTTTTCTTTTCTAATTTAGTGCATGCGCTTAGTTTATGAAGCAATTCAACTTCTATACATCAGAAGAGGAGTATGGTCTCGTGTCTAAGGCAATTGCAGACAATCCATGGCATAAGATAAGAGATGTTGTAGTGGAGATGCTAGCTCAAGCGACTTCGCTCCCTGTTGAAAGAGTGGAAGAAACAATTGAGATACCGCCCGACTCTACACTTGGAGACCTAGCAACAACAATTGCCTTTTCTCTCGCAAAGACATTCAAGAAGAATCCTGCAGCCATAGCAGCAGATATGCTTCCGAAGCTAACCGATCTTGTGGAGAAGGAACCACTCATTCAAGAGGTGCAGGTTAAAGGACCATATATCAATATCTTTCTCAATCGAGCAGTACTTGCTGAGATAACCATTAAATCCATAATTAAGACTGCAGACAGGTATGGAAAGAGTACAGAATATAGAGGACTACGCGCACTTATTGAGTCGCCAGCTGTAAATCCTTCCAAACCATGGCATATCGGACACACAAGAAATGCAGTTCTTGGTGATACATTATCGAATATATTACAACAAGTAGGATATGAGATAGTCCGTCTTGATTACATTAATGATCTAGGTTTGCAGATTGCTGAATTAATATGGAAATTGAAACAGGTCGGAGAACAAAAGCCCGATATAAAATATGACCATTATCTAGGACATCTATATGTCGCCGTTCAAGAGGCTTTTGACACTGATGAGAATATCAAAAGAGAAGTAAGAGAGGTCTCTAGAAAGATTGAGGAATTAGATAGTGAAGAGGCTAAGCTGAGCGAGAGGATGGTTGATAGGTGCGTGAAGGCACAGTATCAAACAGCATACCGGCTTGGAATATTTCACGACTATCAGGTATGGGAGAGTGCTATCGCGCATAGCGGCCTTCTAGAGAAAGTAAGAAAGATGATCATGAAAAACAAGAACATCACCAAACTTGAGGAAGGGGAGAAGGCAGGATGCATAGTAGCAGACCTCTCGGTAATCGACGAGTTCAAGGACATGAAGGATCCTTACAAGATTCTATTCAGATCAGATGGTACAAGAACATACACAGGGGCAGATGTAGCCCTTCAGCTATGGAAATTTGGTGTGGTCAAAGACCCATTCAAGTACAAGGTCTTTGAAAAACAACCTAATGGAAAAGAGATCAGAAGAACTGCTGTTGATGGAGATGATTTGAATCTAGGTAAGTTCGACCTTGTGCTCAATGTAATTGCATCACGACAGGCGCACCCGCAGAGAATGGTCTACACCATCCTTGATCTCATGGGGTATCATAAAGAGAGTGAGGCGTCACACCATATAGGCTACGAGTTCGTAGGCCTTGAGGGACAAGACTTCTCAGGAAGACAAGGGACATGGATTGGATATTCGACTGATGATGTCTTGGATAAAGCTACTGAACTTGCATTGATTGAGGTTGAAAAAAGAAATCCCGATGAGAAAGATGAACTAAAGAAACAAATAGCAAATCAAGTTGCTGTCGGTGCAGTTCGATATTTCATGCTGAATGCGTCACCAGATAGAAAGATCACCTTCCGTTGGGAGGAGGCGTTGGACTTCCAAGGTGATGCATCGCCATATCTTCAATATTCCCTTGCACGTGCACATAGAATTCTAGAAAAGGTTGATAGAGCATCAGAAGGAAAAGCTGACCTAGGACTGCTTGTTTCGGATGCGGAGTATGACCTAATAAAGGCATTATCGAGATTCCCAGAGGAGATACTCGAAGTAGTACGGTCAATGAAGAAGGAACTCTGGGGTACGAGTTTCAATGCAAATAGACTCACAGCTTATGGCTATGGTTTGGCGACATTATTCAGTAAATTCTACGACTCTTGTCCTGTTCTAAAGGCAGACCAAGAAGTGAAGGATGCAAGATTGACCCTTGTAGAGGCCTACAGGATCACAATGACTAACTGCCTGAAATTACTAGGAATTCCAGTTGTAGAGCGAATGTAATCTATCCTGATGTGATATTTGCTCTCTCGATTACAAGTGAGGGTGTGATCATCGCAGAAGCTGTGCGAATATCGTTACCGACATGTGCGATACGTTGAAGCAATTGTTTCATGTTTATTCCAATGAGTGTGTTCTTGAGAGCATGTTGAATCTCGCCATCCTCAATATAGTAACCCTCCATAATCATGGCACTAAGGTCGCCTGTTGTCATATTGGGAAGGTCCCCGGTATTCCTACAGACCACACCTCTCTTGGTTTCTGAGATGAATTCTTCAAGGTCGCCTTTACCAGGTTTCACCATGAAATTGCTAGTTGAGATACTAGGTAGACCAGAATATGATGGACGACTTGCATTTCCAGTATTCTCAACATCATCTTTGTTTGCAGTATAGGAATTATGAAGAAGACTCTTCAAAACACCACCCTCAATGATCACAGTCCGTTGTGACCTGTATCCCTCAGCATCATATGTTCTAGATCCAATACCACTAGGCAAGACTCCGTCATCAATAATTTCAAGCTTGTCTGAAGCTATCTTTTCACCGAATGCATCAGCAATGTAAGAACGACCCATCTGGACTTCTTCTGCATTGATAGCGCCTGCAAATCCTCGCCCGAGAATGGCACTGGCTCCAAGAGGAGCAAAAATCACTGGCATCTCTCCTCCCTCAATGGTCTTTGGATGGAGCGCTTTTATGGCGAGAGAAGCTGAGCTCTCCCCGACCCACTCTGGGTCAATATCATCAAAATTGCGAGATAGTTGATAATCATAACTGAGAGTCTGATCGCCATCTTCCTTGATGATGGAGGTTCCATTGACGGAGATAAAGGTCTTAGACTCAGACTTTGAAATACCCAAAGAATTTACGATAGCACTGGAGCTGGATGATGTATACACAGCAGCTTCAATTGCGTAATCGCGATCTACCAGTAATTGCTTTGATGTATCGATGATTCGAATTATGATTTCTGCGGCTTCTTCAGAAGTAAGGTCTTGAATCCGTTTATCAAAGAGACCTCTTGTCTGATGATAGTCACTAGAATAGTCTGGTAAGGAAACAAAATCAGGATCGGGGATAGATGCCCTAGCAAGGCTTAATGAATTTGACACAGCTTCTTGAATATCAGTATCATCCAATGTAGTCACATAGGCAAAACCAATTTTCTTACCAACGATGGTGCGAATTCCTATTCCTGCATCAATTCGTTCACTGGCATATTTTATTGCATTGTTCTCTGCTTCTATCTCAAAGGATTGAATTCGTCCGATGTATACCTCAGCTTGATCAGCACCTTGTCTTTCTGCAAGATTTACAGCTTTCTCAGCAATATCGAGAAGATTGGTATCCATTCTACATACCTCCTACGGGAACCTGTCTAATTCTCGCATGAGGACCTCCTGTAGTTGTCGGAATGGCTTGCCCGCCTTTCCCACAGCTTCCTGCATCCAGCATAAAGTCATCTCCAATCGCATCCACCTTTGCGAGGACCTCAAGGATGTTACCTGCAAGCGATACATCACGTACCATCAGTCCAATCTCTCCATTTTCAATCAGATATCCATGGCTAGCTTGGAACATGAATTGCCCTTTTGCAGGTTGGGTATAACCATAGTTGAAATTGCAGAGGAGAATTCCAGTCTTTGTATCTTCGATGAGTTCTACCACATTCCAATCACCTGGCTCCATGAAGGTGTTACTCATTCGCGGAAGTGGTTCGTACATGAAGGATTGACTTCTGGCTGCTCCATTAGGTTCAAGCGCCATTCTACTAGCAGTCTCAAGACTGTGTAGGACTTCTGTCAGTATACCATCTTTGACCAGACCACGTTTCTTAGTCCGGGTACCTTCCCAATCATACTCGAAGGAACCCCGTTGGTCTTTGAGTGTGGGATCATCAGTAATATTGAGATAGTCAGGACCAACAGACTTTCCTATCTTGTCTTCAAGAACCGTGGAATGAGCTGGCCAATTATCAGCTTCAGCTGCATGGCCAAATGCTTCATGAATCATAACACCATTCAAGATTGGATCCATGACAACATCATATGTTCCTCCTTTGGCGGATACAGAGGAAAGGAGATCAATGACAAGCTTCGCAGCTTCAGTACCAATGTTTTGGGCATCATCAGTACTCATGATTTCATATCCACCCCGAACCCCTATTGATTTGAATGTGCGTTGTCTATTTGGACCATCTTTGGCTGTAGGCGCGGATATTAGTCGCGGAATTGAGTTCTGAGTGTAGATATTCGTTCCAAGTGAGTTAGCAATGTATAATTCAGTCCATAGGTCGCCATATACAGACCGGGTTGAGGCTATCCGTTTATCAAAGTCTCTTGCCTGGTCGTCAATCATTTTTACAAGAGCCATTTTCTCATCAATAGAAATACTATCGAAAGGTTTCGATACTTTATACTCAAAGTGACCTTGAAAGGAGGGGCCGTCGATAGTAAACTTTTCAGCAACACGCTCCTTTGTAGCAATCGCCATCTTTGCTACCGATTCGCCAGTTGCCTGCATTCCTGAGTTCGTTAGGTCTGTTGTCTGCGCGAAAGCCCAGGCACCATCAATGAATGCACGAATTCCGGCGCCTCGTAAGCGGGAGCTTAGTGATTGTTTCGAAACACCATCACTGATCTCGATGATTGTAGTCTTAGTGTTCTCGATTCGCACATCAGCGAAACTTACACCAGTCTTCAAAGCAGCATCAATTGCTGCTTGTGCGAGGTCTTCCATATCAATCTCCTTTCTAAGGTGTCGCAAAGAACTACTGGTTTTAACTAATGTGGCTTGGACATTGTGACATTCAATCATCAGCTACAATGTTTCAGGAGTAATACACGGGTTATTCTTGGATAATCTTCCCAATGGAATTAGACTACCGGAGGTACTCATATGACAGAAGATTCTACACTTGAGAGATGCAAGTCCTGTCAGAACAATAGAGCTACGCACATCTGTGAAGACTGTGGAATGGTACTCTGTTCAGACTGCCTTGATAATAGGTCAAATGAGTACATCGTCTGTGGAAACTGCCACCATTCTTTAGGAGAACCGATTCCAGGGGAGAAATTCGAACGTTGTCCGGAGTGTGAGTCAGAGAATCTCACCAAAGGAAGACGTACTGTGGATATTTGTCCTACATGTCATTCGTCTCGTGTTGAGATACTGGAGGATAAAAGAAGAAAACTAGCCCTTGAGATGCGTCACTCTATAATGAACATTCAATATGGTCATACAAAACTCCGGGAGTTCAATAATAAACTGACAGTAACAAAGAGGCTGTTGGTTTCTCTGAGAATGGCGAACTTCCTCCACTATCGATGGTTGGAAGAAAAAATTGAGGCGATCCAAGAGGAATTGCCTGCTCTGAAGAATCGGATTGGAAATCAGGCTGAGATAGTAGCTCGCAGAATGGCTGCAGAAACTAAGAACTTTGTTGACTATACTAGATGGAATCCATCGCAGTTTCCGTTCATTGAAGGTATCACTAATCGTATAACTGAATTGGGAATATACTACAAACAAAACGTTGACGAGGCGCTCGAACCGCTTCGAATTACACTCAAGGAAGTCAAAAGACAACTGGATGGTCTTGAATATTATAAGAATCAATTTACAGACTTCTATGATAATGCTCAGCTCGCAGTAGGAGAATTGCCTGTCTGTGCTCTGCCAGATGTGAAAGTGAATGGTAGTGACTTTTTGAAGAATGACAAGGCGATTGGGACTCTGTATGTCACAAATAAGAGACTTCTACTAATCGCGGAAACAGGAAGAGTCAGACGGAAAATGGAAGTTATCTTTGATTTTCCATTAATATATCTCAAGTCACTAGAGGAAGATGGTCGTTTGAGGAAGAGGTTGGTTCTCAAACTCAAACAGGGAGATGTCAGGATCTCATGCAGCGACCAAACGAAGAAGGTATTACCAGACTACATTGAGATTGCGCGCAAGTTTGAGAGATATATTCAGACGGATATGAAGCGAGTTCGGAAGCTAGAGCAAGAAGAGATGAGTATTAGCGATGTGCGATTGAAGATTGAAGGGATGGTCTATTCACTACTTTCGCCCAATTCAAAACATGATGAACCTCGACCCGTAGACACACGTTTTGAACGTCCTCCACAACAATGGCCACATCCAAGATATCAGACGGGTAATGTTCCATTTGGTGCGGGATACGCCACGCCAGATAGCTTCAGAGATGAACTAGAAAGAACTCTCGGAAGGCAAAGTGAACCGAATAGGGACTATAATCCGCAATATCGACCACAAGTGTCTATTGATGCTCTACAGAGGGATGCAGAATCAATTCGTCAGGCCCTTCGAGAGACCGTGCACCTCTTACGAGATGGACGTTTGGTCACTGAAGACTTCATTCGAAGATACAAAGATCTCATGAGAGACTCCTACCATAATAGGAGAGAGTTAGAACGTCAATCAAGAGATACCCGTGATCGACTCAGGTAAATCTGGGTCTACATCCCAAGTTCGCGTTCAAGAGATTTGATATCATCTTCTAAGGACTCTATCTCACTCTTTGGTCTCCGTACTGGAGCAGCCTCGCCTAGACCAGCTTCAGCATCTATTTCAGCTAGGGCATCATCAAGATCATCAGATGATATCTCCATGGTGGAATCGAGAGCCTCGTCGGAAATACTAGATTCAATCTCAAACTCTTCAAGACGACGTGCAATTTCATCAACGTTCGCTACTACTTTTGATGCATCAGTCGAGTCACCTAGCATTCCTAATATTTTGGCTACTTCTTGTAAGGCAAGGGACGTCTTAGCTGATGTCTGTGCTCGATTAAGGTGTGCCAAAATCTTCAGGATCTGAAGGCGTGATTTGTCCACAGAGAGTGCATATCGTCGAAATCGGACCATCTCCATCGCATAGGTTCGATATGCATCCGTTTGCCCACCCTTTCGTGCTCGCACTGCTCGAGCCCGTGTGTCACGTTCTTCCTTTTCGAGTTTGTTTCGTTGTCGAGCAAGTTGTTTACTGAGGATTCTCAGACGGCTCGAAACTTCACCGATGTCAGGTTTCTTCTTTCCCCAAGCAAACGCCTTTCTAATTGATGGCACGATGTTCACCCTGTGTTGAGCACTATTTCAAGCAGTTGATAGAGAAGTAAGCGTTTAAAACCTTCGCAGTTCAGGATTCCGTTTAAACATCCAGTCTAGCATAGGTCAATATGGGGACAGCCTGTTGATTGGATGGTCGCAGTTGATCTTGCAGCATGGTGTTGCTTTTCATGGGGGAGGTTCAAAATACAGCGCAGGCGCTGCTGCTGATGCAAGACAGCATATTATTGATACATATGGGTGGACAATTGAAGACGGCGGGAAAGAATGACCTTTTTCTGGACCAGATTCTGGTGATGTGCTTCCTTCTGTTATGAAGGCAGAGAGGTCCACAACTAGTATTGGTCAGCATAGGTAGTATCAATTGTTATCTGATTTATATCCAAATTTGACAGTTTATTTTGTATCTACCAATTCCTTCACAAATATTCTCTCAAGAAGGCGCTAAATGTATCATGCGATAATCAGCACAGAAAGTCTTAACATCCTACGGGTTGTGTAGACATGAACTCGCATGGCTGGATCAGATAATGACCGGTTGGATAGAGGCCTCAAGAGCCTACTTGATAGAGCAATTGAACTTGATCAGAGAGGGATTAAGAACGAGGCTTGTCAGCTCTACCTTAAGGCAAGTAAGATTCTGATCAAATTGTCAAATTCGGCATCGCTGCCATCAATCAGAAAACATTACTTCGACCGAGCACAGGAATGCGTAGATCGAGTGAGATTTCTCTCAGGAATTAAAAAGAAGACTGCAGGACCAATAGATGGTCTTACAGAACCACCCAAGGCGGATTTTGGTCCTGCAGAATCAGTTTCAGTTGGACAAAAAACATCTGTGGACCAAGATGTTGATGAAGATACAAAACGTCTCCGAGAAATGATATCAGATACTATCATCTCTGAACGGCCAAATATCAAGATGTCAGAAGTTGCTGGTCTACAGGATGCAAAACAGGCAATCAGTGATGCTATTATTACACCAATGAAACATCCAGAGTTATTCAAAGGAAAAGCAAGACAGCCATGGAGAGGAATCCTGTTTTATGGTCCAGCTGGTTGTGGAAAGACCCTTATCGCCAAAGCTGTTGCATCCGAAGTGAATGCCACATTTTTCAATGTGTCAGCAGCTAATATTGTAAGTAAATGGCTTGGTGAGTCTGAGCGTCTCGTCATGCATCTCTTTGAACTTGCACGAAAGAATCAGCCAGCAATCATATTCATCGACGAACTAGACTCTATAGGTGTATCACGTTCTGGGGATGATGTTGGCGGGGAGAGACGAATGAAGACACAGTTGCTCACTGAACTTCAAGGACTTGCTAGTAATCAGAATGAGAGAGTGACAGTGATTGGAGCAACGAATCTTCCATGGGAGATTGACTTTGCACTCAGGTCTAGATTCGAGAAGAAATTACATGTACCGTTACCAGATAAAGCCGCACGAGCGGCAATACTGGAAATACATATGGAAGAGATTGAGGTCTCGCCAGCTGTCGATTATGAAGAACTTGCAGATCTCACAGAGGGGTACAGTGGGAGAGATATCAGTATCGTCTGTAGAGAGGCATCTATGGAACCAATAAGAGACCTGCAGCGTTCTGGAAGAATGGATGATGAGAGAGAGATTTTAGACATCCGACCTGTGTCAAGGGATGACTTCTTGAGTGCTATTGAGAATATCAGACCTGCTACTCCCCCAGAGGATGTCAGAAGATACATTGACTGGGCGGAGGGTTCCTAAAGAGTGGGAATGAAAGAGAAGAGGAGAGAGAAGTCAAAAAAAGAGGTCTCTCAGGAACCACTAGAAACAGAGTCTGTGGATGTACCTGAGAAGGTAACTACTATGGAACAGACCCACTCTCCAGAAGTCATTGTAGAAAAAAAAGAAACTACTGAAACAAGAGATATCCAAAGCTCCGAACCTCAAGTAGTTGAGGAAACTCTTCAAGAAGTGACAACGGAATTTGAGATTTTGATGCCCTCCTGGGGAGGACCAATCGAGAGCGAGTGGATGTATGGCATACCCTCAAGGGAGGAGGATAAGATCCTCTGGGCAGAAGAGTGGGCGGACTTCATACTTCAATGGGCAGAACATAATGATGTCCATATTCTCTCATTGTCTGTATTCATCAGTGAGCCACCATTCAAGGATCTTAGAAACAAGGTAGATTCCTTTAAGATAATAGTACAGATTCTTATCGACAAAGAAGTAGCCGAATGGATGGACAAACGAAAGAGGCAACTAAGAGTCTACTGGAGACCTCTAGAGGATTGGGCAGATTACTTGTATGAGTGGGCATTGAAGCATGGCAAACTAAGACTTGATGTGAAATCAATAGTGATCCAAGAATCAGAGGAGAGTTTTGCTAAATTACCAGAAAAGGACCTCTATATTGTCTTGGCACTCATGGTAGAGAAGGGATTTGCCGAGTGGGTTGATAAGAAGAGGGGTGCAATTATCGTAGTTACTTAGTATGGACCAGTACCATGAGGCTCAGCGGTATCTCTTGAACGAAGACCAGGGAAGTAGTACCTTCCACCAGTTGAGAAACGAATGTCTGCAACAGCCATGCCAGTTTCAACAAGGCTTGCTAAGACCTGTCTTGCGTGGTCCTCGGACCATTTCAGTTGCATCATTACTTCTTCAACAGAGATATGCCCACGTGAGGCGGCAAGATTTACAACATCTGCTTGATCACGACGTAGCTCCAGAGGCCTTAGCTCAACAACCTTCACCCCGCCACGAAGTGTTCGAATGCCTGGAAGAAGACCATGTTCAGCAACTCGGTTCACCGCCTCAATAACATCGTTGTAAGTTACTGTCTTTAATTCAGGTAAACACCTTACAACTTCAACAATTAACTCAGCAAGACCCATGAGACCCTTAGATGCATGTTCTGTGGCAACATCTAGAATAGCTAGTCCAATATAGTCATAATATTGATCTGAAGACATTCCATGAAGCGATCGTACAGAAGGGTATTCTCGTAGTCTAAGCAAGTCAGCGGCATCGGGAAAAGCTTCGGTAATCTGTTCACCAGTAATGAATTTGCTAATATCCAGACCCACACGTTTTAGACTATCAATATGATGATGTACTTCTTGGAGAAGTGCCTGAGATTCTCTCTGGAATGACCTATTGTCAATAGCACCAAGGTCAAACATCTTTTTCAATTGATCAAGGGTTGCAATAGATGCATAGAGTTCTGTTTCAAGTCGCTCCTGCATGATGGATAGTTCCTTCTATATACTGATAGTCTGCACTAAGCTGACAAAACAACCTCTACTATTGGTGCTTTAAGAGAGAGTATTATCCAGTCAAGACTAGGGTGTTAAGCGGTCTCTATCTCGTGGTAGCAATGTTGCCTCACGGATATTGTCTATGCCAAGAATCTGCATTGTCAGTCGTTCAACACCAAGACCAAGTCCACCATGAGGAGGCGCACCATACTTGAAAGGATCAAGATAGAACGTGAAGTCCTCAGGGTTGAAGCCTTTTGCTTTGAATCGCTCAACAAGTAAATCGTAGAGGTGAATTCGTTGACTGCCAGTTGTAATCTCCATTCCTTTATAGGTGAGATCGAAACTCTCAGTCATTCCTTCATCGGTCATGCTGGGCATGGTATAAGCGGGTCTAAGTTCTAGGGGATAGTGAGTAATAAAGACCATATCAGTTCCAAACTTCTCGGGAAAGATTTGACCTAGAATCTGTTCACTTTCGGGGTCAAGGTCATCATTGATTTTCAAGTCTTTACCAGCATTGTTCAAGAGATCAATGGCTTCTACATACTTGATTCTCTTGAATGGGACCTTAGGAACCACGAGGTCTATGCCAAGAAGTTCTAGCTCTGATGCAGCCACTTCCTTTGTCTTCTTGAACGAGTGGTTCAACATACGCTCTTCCATCCTCATAACATCCTCGACACCACTGATCCAAGCCATCTCAAAATCAAAAGAGGTGTACTCATTGACGTGGCGCCTAGTATTGTGTTTCTCTGCTCGAAATACAGGAGCAATCTCGAAGACACGGCCAAATCCAGCCAAGAGCATAAGTTGCTTGTAGAATTGAGGACTCTGTGCAAGGTATGCCTTCTTCTCAAAGTACTGAACTTCAAACAGGTTTGCGCCGCCCTCTGTTGCAGCGGCTACTATCTTTGGAGTGTGTATCTCGACAAAGTCATTCTTCTCAAGATATTCTCTGGCAAATCTGACAAGATTGTGTTGAATCCTGAAGATGGCATTAATTGACGGTTTTCGAAGGTCGAGAACTCTATAATTGAGGCGGGTGTCAAGTTCAATGTCTACCTTCCCCTCCACAATATCGATTGGGAGCCGTTCTGCAGTATTTAGAATACGAATCTTAGTTGGAAGAACTTCAGCTCCAGAAGGAAGTTGATTTGTTGCTACAACTTTCCCATGCACAGCAATTGCTGTTTCAGGTTTTAGCTGTGCTGATGTTTCAAAAACATCCTCTGGCACTTTAGCTTGAGGGATTGCAATCTGGACTGTACCATGTTCATCCCTGAGAATTAGGAATTTTATTTTACCCTTATCTCGTAATATGTGTGTCCAACCGATAAGTACGATGTCTTTTCCAATGATATCTTTGGTCACTTGGTTACTGTAATGTGTACGTTGATCATTTCCAATTGGTTCAACGCCAGCGGATTTGTAATAGTCCATCTCAAATTCCTCAATTAGATTGAATTGATTCGGGGGCGTGTCCATTATGAGGCTTTTGGAAATCATAAATTTCAATAGAAATAGAAATTGAGTAAAATGTAGGGAGTAATGTAGACCTCAATTAAAGAACCTATGAAAAGTATCAACACACCTACTAAGAAGAGCTTGATAACTCGAATCAGTTGGGTTCCTAAGAATGATCTGTTTGAGCTAAGACTCTTGCCTTTTCTGTATCGAGAGAACAAATCCATCAGAGTCTCTGTCAGAATCAAACCAGTAGCGATAAGAAATGCAAATCCAAGACCCTCAAAGAGAAGGTGAGGAATGATGCCAAACAATAGGAAAGAGGGATATGACATGAGAATACCTGATATCATCATGCCGCTTGTAAAGCCCTGAAAGAAAACTTGCATGGTCATTGGAAAACTAAGAAGCAATCCTCCAAATACATAGTAAGTATAAGCAAGATAGAAATTATTAATGAAAATCTGTAGTAAGAAAGAGATACTGGGAGAATATGGAAAGGCAGATTCAGGATCTGGAGGTAAGATTGCGGGAGGTAATTGTGAAAATAATGTGTTGTATAAAACGTAAACAATCAGTGGTAGAAAGAACATGATAAACCCAGATACAATATATGGTGTATCTTCCGCATTTAGAAAAAGCTTCGATTTTTTAGATTCGAATTTTAGTTTGGCAATACCGAGCGCGAGAAAAGAATCGGAATATCGCTGAGTGTACTTCAATTTCTTGAATACAAAGAGAAAGTCAATTAGACTAACAGGCGGTATTGATTTGATAAATGATCTGAGTAGTATATTTTCCCATTTCCGTTCGCCTGCAATCCTGAGACTGAAGAAATACTTGCCAACAGATAGACCAAAAATACCCTCTAGAGTGAAATAAACAAAGGAGAAAAAGAATAGAAAAAGCATACCTAGAAGACCTGTAGCGCTTAGTAGAAGTGTCAGAATCCCACCGACATCAAGAAAATAGAATATGGCAATTTGAAAGAAAATTGGGTTTATACTCAGTAATGCTGCAATTAGGGTAGAGCAGCACACCACTATCAAGAAATCGATCATTCCAGCTACAAATCTTGTTCCGGGAGATGCTGCTTCAACTGAGAGTTCAGTTGAATCGGATGTTTCAACGATACTTGTATGCCTTGGAGTTTTTTGTGGTTTTTTCCGAGTCATCTCTACTTTTCCCCAGAATCAGAATATTCTATTGTGGTTACACGTTTGCTAATACTAGGATGACTAAGAAGAAATTCAATTCGTTTGTCAACATCCCAAAACACTACCTCATTATCTACTAGTTTTCTGAGTGCTGATGCAATAATCTCTCTGCCCACCAGACAAGCAGCGTATTCGTCTGCTTGCACTTCCCGCCGCCTAGATATCCATGGTATTACTGTTAGTGGAACACCTAATGCAAGAAATCCAAGAATTGCTAAGAGTAACAACATCTGTACTTCATTCAAGTACTGATAGATGTCAAAAATAGAATACAAGCAATAGAAATTGATTAGAATCAATGGCGAGATTGAGAGAGTAATAATCATCTTGGAAAAATGGTGATTCTTGATATGTCCTAGTTCATGGGCAACCACTGCAGCAATTTCTTCCTCAGTCAAAATCTGTTCAAGGTAGTCCGAAATAGCTATCACAGCATTCTTCTTAGATCCCCATTGATATGCATTGATGACTTTTATTTTTCTGAGTGGAAGAAATCCAATCAAATGAATCTCAAGATTTGATCGTTCAAGGACACTCATAATTTTAGGATATTTCTCTGGATCCAATTCTCGAAACCCTTGGATTGGTAAAAGAGTGCCTCCAGGCCAGTTGATCATTAGAGCAAGTAAAGAGATAATGAGGGCATTGCCTCCAATTCCGAGTAATAGTATATTTTCGCTTATGTTGTCAATTAATACAACCACGATAGATACTGAAAGAAACAATAGATTGTAGAAGATTACATTAGGAAATGAAAAACGAAGAAACTCACCAAAACTCGCGTCAACAGCCCTTGTTTCAATTTCAAGTGTATGATTTGCTTTTATGACACTAAGTTGAATCAACACCAAAATACTGAAAGTAAATAGCGGCGCTATTAGTCCTATTTCAAGCGGCTGGATAATCCATATGTAAGAGAGAGGAATTAGGATAGCTCCTGCACCAATAGAAACCACTGATAGGAAAAAGCGTTGACGACGACTAGTAATACTGAGCCCATTTTTTACAAGTTCAAAATTTGACATTTTTTTTCATCCATTCTCACATATCTTGTACTTTGGAGGGAGGGGCTTAAAAAACGCCCCGTCGAAATTGAACTGTTCTTACGCGGCTACAATTGCTGCCGCTACAGCTATGCCTATACCTGTTGCACTAAGGAATCCTTCAAGCACAGCCATGCCTATGATACCTAGTTTGACCAAGGCCCAGGCCATTCCTATTGCAATGAACGGCGCTATTCCAGCAGCTACCAGTATTGCTATCCAATCCTGAATGTTAGGTAAGCGACCATATACAGCGACAAATACTATGAACTCACCACTACTTGGCGCAATTCCTGTTGATGGCATTACGGACATAGTCGGTCCCATAACACCTATACCATACCAAAGGAATCCAACTGCAAATGGTAGCATTAGAAGCAAAAGCGGTGCTGCGGCTGCAGCTGTCCGGTTTTCCTTTTTATTTCTGCCCACAACAGAGTTTATCGGAATATCATCTACGATAAGCTCTAGTGGAATCTGGTACGTCATTCAATTCCTCCAATATTTTTCACGATTATCTTCACTCTATGGTGAAGACAAAGGACATCATGCTGGAATTGATATAACTCTTTACCTTGATAGTGACCAGATTCAAATCTTGGTATATGCATTCACTTGTGTCTGAAGGTTGTTTGAGTCCTTGAAATCACATTGGCGCCTGAACTAGCTCGTAGACCCGCTCCCGCGCATCCTCGTGATGCTCTGCTTCTCTGATAAGTCCTAATGCCTTAAGCCGACTAAGGCCATAATTGACTGTTCTGGGAGGCAGATATGTTGTGCTTATCAAGTCTTGCCTGGTCATCCGGCGCCTACTCTTAAGAAGCACGTAGAGGAATTTCGCAGAAGGAGGTAGTGATAGAAACGAGCGTCTGGCAAACGTGATCCCACCTATAGATTATTGCCATGTGTTTTTTACCTCCATTTGTTTTTGCGTTGGTGGAGCGTATCCACTGATAAGCCTTGGCATTGCAGTGCTTAAGATGGTTTTTTCAGAATCAGTATCCATTCACCAAGCATTCGCTCTTTACGAGGGATTCGAATAAAGTGACGAATCAGTTTTGAGAAGAAGGTTCGTTCCAATTCAAAGCCAACATTTACTGTGGATATCTCGGAGAGTATCTCATGGCTCTTGACTTGAACTCCTCTGATGAGATTACTTCCAATCGCAATACAATACCTTCCGCCAGGCTTTAAGACTCTCATTGTTTCTCGAAGCTGGGTTTCCATATCTCTGAAGAACATGTACGTGATAAATGATCGACGCGGATCTTGTTTAAAGATCTCTTTAAGAACAGGATCAAGAGAATCTAGACCGGATACACTAAGCTCGCTGTATTCCCGCTTGTAGACGGTCTCAGTGCCAATGTACTTTCTCTTGACTGTAGAGAGAGATTCATCGCCAAGAAAACCCAACCAATACATCTCTAATTGATGTGTCCGGGGATAGTCGACTGCGTTTATGTAAGGGGGTGAGGTAACAACAAGATCAACAGATGCATCAGTAAGTCCAGTGTTTGTAGCAGTTCCTTCAGGTATTGAAACCTCCCAGTTCTTCATCGAGGAGTATACGGACCATAGATCCTTCATTGCTTTAGCTTGTTCGAATAGAGCAACTAGGAACTTAGAGATTGTATCACCAGGATCTATCTTCTTGATTACCTTCTTTCGGAGCACGGTTCTTGTGCAATGAGGATCAGCATTGGAGACATCACGGATTATAGAGGACATGGCAATCCGAAAAAAATCACGAATGTCTGACCACTCATGGACCGAATAGACATCATGAACCTCGGGAAGTGATTCTATACAGTCCCGGATTATACAGAGTTCGCTCAGAACATGAGGCCTGAACCAATTATCTCGATAATTAAAAACAGGAATTTCTGGATGATACTCACTACTCAATGAATATTTCTGGATTTGTTGGGTCAAGGAGGTAATTATATTCTCAAGGATTGCTGGGTCAATAGGTGTTGTCTTAACGTGAGTAATAAGACGAGCAATAGAATCGATATCAATACCGATACTTTTCCTTCTACACAATGCAGCTTCAAGAATAGTAGTGCCACTTCCACACATAGGGTCTAAGATTGTATCATTGACTTCAGAATATCTTTGTATTAGATAACGCGGCAATTCTGGGAAGAACTTCGCTGGAAATTTGTGAATACCATGAGTCAGATAGGATTGATCCTTACTGACAATGAGGATATCAGCACCATCAGGTATCTCAAGTGATGAATCAATATCACCAATGAATTCCAGAGGAGCATCATTCTCTTGGTGGATATCAGAACTAGTATCATTCGATATCGGACGCACCATGATTCAGAAGACTCCAAACTATTTGACCAACCAATGAAGAATGGAGATTATAAGCTCGCCGTTTCCACTGCATGAGTTTGAGTTTAAAGGATAGAACGTTAAAATCATAAAAAACGGCAAACGTCGTTGGAAAACCATTTTTTGCGATATATGTATATAGAAGCGCAACGTTGGTCTTCTACGATTCTTATCAACCACCAATAAACAACGCCTGCGATATGCACGAAGCAATTACTTGATAACAATCTAATTATTGCGTACATCTCTAAGGCACCAATATATGGTTTGATTAGGAATCAATTTCTCAAGAAAAAGGAGAGTATTGAAATAATGTCAGATCTGAATAAAATTGGAGACCTATTGATTCTCATCGGTGGTATTGTTGGTTTGATTGAAGGTATCCTGACTATATTGGGATTACCTTATCTTGCCTTCCTACCCTATGTGAGTTTCGGATTGGGTGGTCTAATAACAGGAATTCTTGGAATTCTATTTTCACTAATTGCACTAGTGAACAGTGGTACTATCAAGATCAAAGCCTTGGAGTTTAGCAACAAATGGTTGATTATACTCATTATGGGTATTCTCATGTACCTCTTTGCTAGCGGGCTTGGCGGCGCACTAGTCATCATTGGCGCGATTTTACTGCTATTCAAATAGAGAATAAGTGCTCAGCACTTGCAAAGTGTTGAGCATCTTCTCTTTTTTTAAAAATCACATTTCTTCTCTTATAGCCTTGTCAAGACGATCGGTCACATCATCGATGTTCTCTCTTGTAATGATATAGCTGGGAGTAAATCTGATGACATTCTGACCGGCTCCTAAGACCCAGAGCTTCTGTTTCTGCACAGCATTCTTCACAATACTATCCCTGAGCTTTCTTGCCTTTTCCTTAGTCTTCTTGTCTTTGACAATCTCCATACCGATCATGAGACCTAACCCACGAACATCTCCAATGACCTCATACTTGTCCTTCAATTCGTTGAAACGCTTCTTGAGATACTCACCATTCTCCACATTCTTCTTCAGATATTCACCATCCTCTAGATGTTTGAATATCCAAAGGGAGAGCAGAGACATCTTTGGCTCAGCAGAGAAAGTCTCTGAATGGCGAGCACCACCTGTGAACATAGGAGCAGGACCAATTGAGGCACCCATTGGATAGCCACCACCAATCGCTTTGCCCATTGAGATATAATCTGGAACAACACCATGGTTCTCAATTGCACACCACTTACCAGTCCTACCCATGCCAGCCTGTACCTCATCAGACATAAAGTAAGCACCGATTTCCTTCGTGAGGTCATAGATACCCTTCACTGCTTTTGCGGGAGGTACGATGAGACCACCCTCACCACAGAGTGGTTCCATGACAGTTGCAGCGATATCATTCCCCTCAACCTCAAGGGCATATCTTAGTGCCTCAACACACTCCAAGCTACAATCTTCCTCAGTCGTGCCATAGGGGCATCTATAGCAATAGGGATAGAAGACACGAATGACGTCCACACCTTGTGGAAAGCCAGACTTGTGCTTTGAGTTGGATGATGTGAGAGCCAATGCATAGCCAGTTCTACCATGGAAAGCTGGTCGAAATGCGACAAATCGTCGTCGACCAGTAAGATCCATTGCAGACTTCATGCATCCCTCGACTGCACGACCACCTGATGTTGTGAATATAACTCGTTTCTTGTGATTTCCCGGGGTAATTCCAGCAACACGTTCAGCAAGAAGAGTCTGAGGAATGGCATCAAAGTCCATTCCAGGAAGTTCGTGGACTACATCATTGATACTTGCTTCAAAATCATGATACGGCTTGTATCGTAGTCCCAGAGCTCGAACAGCCACACCACCAGTGACATCAAGGTATTCCGTACCTTCTATATCAAAGATACGGACGCCTTCTCCAACAGTGTGATCAAGACAACCATACACGTCTCTATCTTGAGTAGTAAGCGCTAAAGCCTCAGCTGCACGCTTCTTCCAATAATCATTAGTCAGATCTTTTTGACTGATATCAAATCCGAGATCCTTAAGGATCTTGATATGTTTTTCATCCATATTGATACGGTCCAGTGATTGACAGGTCATGGAGCATACTTGCTCCATTATTTAATTTCCTATGTGAGCGTTGATTTTGGAACAATCTATTTGCTTACTAGAAGCAGTAAACCAGCGATTAGTATCATGAATCCTGCCAGTGTATCAAGACTCTGTAACCATCCAAGAATGTCTAATGTGATACCAGGCCATGAAACTATCAAGATAGCTATGAATCCAAATAACGCAAGTAGAGCACCAGAACGTCGCAGTTTCCAATAGACAAAACCACATGCATCAAATGCCAATAAGACTACGACCAGTAGAACAATACCTAGGACAATTTGCATGATACCTTCAACAGTGCCAGGTCCAGGTGAATTCATGTTGTTGATAATTCTTTGCAGTGCAGAGAGTATGAGTACGATACCACCAAGGATAGTGTAACCTTGAGCAGCGCCTTCAGCTTTACAACCCATTGTTATTTGTCCTCCTTGGAACCACTGTCCCAATTCTGTCTTGAGTAGAATGCTAATGAGTATTAAAGTATCCCGAATCCATACTTCCCGAGGTAATACATACCATTGTATTGTTTGGAGGTCATGCACATATGACAGCAATTCTACACAGAGGTGGCAAAGACGAGATATTCTTCCTACGAAGGGGATAAGGCTACGGAGAGACCTGTTAGACTCGATAAGACAGAAGGACATATCGTAATTGAAGGTAGAGCATATCCTGCAAGAGAACTAATCGAAGCTCTTGCTCAGAGTGGGTATGCTGAACTCCGATCTGTGGGAGACTCGATTGTATTGGGTAGTAAACGAATTACACCTATCTTCAAGTCACGTCAAGATCGAGCGATGGCTTCCCTCTGCCACGGAAGCTTATCCTATTGCTGCCCACTATCAAAAAGGTGTGCCGAGAGAGACCGTGCTCTTGAGGTTCTGGGTCTTACACCAGAGGAATACGAGAGTCTGAAGAGAGATGCCCATTTCAGATTTGTTGAAACTGCTCGTGGGATTGGTACAGAGGACTCCCAGTGGGACACTCAGACTTCACGTGAACGAATAGCCAATAGACCAGCTGTAGATTATGGGTATGGTTCCGATGATTACCGGCGTGACTTTGAATCGTTAGGTAGAAGTATGGATAAAAGAGAGGAACCATTTGATGGGAGACTCACTAATTGGCCTCAGAGTCGTGATGATAGATATCCACCTCAGAACCAGGAGAGAGAAGATCGAGAGAGCAGGGATATCTATGCAGATTTACAAGGTGCAGTTCCAACAAAGGACGACCTTAGTTGTAGTGTTTGTAACATTCAACGGGATGAGTCTGTCGATGGAATTGGAGCTCTATTCGCCCAAGGAGAGCTAAGCCCCTTCCTTGATGATGCAAGAGAGGATAATCAGGAACAGATGTTCTGTTTTTCATGTGGTCGAAATATCAGGAAGAGCAATAGAGTATGCCCCTATTGCGGAGCACGACAGTAATTACTGCACTTAGTAGTTACCAATTGCACTCTCTCGACGGCGTGAGTAGTCTGATGGATAATGGAAAGTTGAAACCACACGATCTATGCCGACTTCTTTACCAAGTGCCTTGAGTTCTTGGAGCTGCTCAATTGTAGTCACACCCCATCTGAATAATGAGGCTCTTCCACCGCGTCTTGTAAACTCGTTGACAAAATAGAGAGATTCTACGAGCTCACTGTATTCTGACGAACCTTTTGATGGTAGTACTGGAGACCATGGGAAGAGATTGATTAGCACATTCTTGGTGATTTCTCCAATTCGGACATAATCATATCCGTACTCGTTCTTTGCACCTTCAGAGAGACCAGTTTCAGGATCCATCAGGACCTCAACCGAAATCTTCAATGGCTGCTCTCGCCCAGTTGCATCATCAGACTCCACAGCTGCTTCTTGAAGATAGGTCAATCCCTCGTGGACCTTATCGCTCCGAAATTGATGCCACTTCTCATGGTATTCAGGATTTTCAGTTATGTATTGGTAGGTCAATCTGTTTGGTTCTTGATCAACAAGAGGCGCAAACTCCTTTCTGCATCGTTCACAGAAACAGAACTGATCGCGAATAAATCCGGAACCGAAGAGAAGGATTTCATCAATTGGGTAAGACCCGATCTCCTTTACAATCTCAGCACCATATTGCCAGAACTCGCTGCGATTGGGGCAGATTTGATGTTCCATCTTGACGCCCTTGTCGTTCATGGTCTGATATTTGGGATCTCGTGCGAACCAACCATCTGTATACATATCAAGTCCAACCACACCATGAATCTCCAGAGCATCAGTGAGACGAACCCATTCCTCGAAAAAGGCAGTATGTTCTTTTCTCACTGGAGCCGTTTTGCTGGGGTAGAATGCATAACCATCAGGACCTTTTCCAACGATGCCAACATCCTCCATATACGATGCATAGGTTGAGATGAAGTCCTTCGCAGACATGTCGATGTCTTCGGGTTTGAACATAATTAACATCTTTTGCATGAAAAATTCGCGGTAGTTCAATTTCATTATCTTTTACCCCGTCTATAGTGCATGAGGTCAGGCTCTTGGTCCCCTTGGGTGTAGCTCGTCACGGCTATAAGAATTTCTTATTCGAACCCTTTAACAATTATTTGTCTAGAAGAACTTATCCAGTGTGGTAAAACCAAGAAATTCATTAAAATCGAGACCTACAGAATCAAGAACTTGTTCGAAAACACTCTTGAGAATATCAATGTAGGTGTCCTTATCGATATAGTAGGACACATCTTTTGCGATCTCTACTGGAATGACTCCGCCTTGACCTTTTACACGAATGAATTCAATAATTGTTCCAGGTTGAACTTTGTTTGGGTCATTTGTCTTCTCAACTAACATCTTAGCAGCACGTACATGAGGAGTATCAGTGGGATAGTCAGATAGTCGTTTAGTTAGCTGAATTCGGTATGCAAGTTCTGAGGGAGAGTACTCCTCCGTTTTTCCTTCGAGCCTATCAATCACACAATTGACAATCTCACGGATTTCATCCTTAGCAGCTTCAAAACCTTCTGCATCATCAACACGACTAAGTACTTCCAGCATCTTTCGAAATGCTTCTTGTGCAAAATCTGGTGTGTTGCGTTTCTTGCCACTGAGACCCTTGACCTCAACGCGACCGTCTTTGTACACTCCAATGTAGTTCTTTTTCCGGTCAGAGAGCGCTACATACTTGTATGTCTTCTCAACTTCAAGGTCAATTCCTAATACCTCTCGGGACCATTTTACAAGTTCCTTCTGTTGTTCAGGGGTTGGATTATCTAGGAAGACTGAGTCTGTATCGCCATAGAGAACTCTAATTCCCATGGCTTCGGACTTTGCTTTTGTACGAATAATTGCATCACGGCCGAAGGCAGTCACACTCTCTGCTGCAGGCATACAGAAAAGCTCAAAGTGCTGCGCTCCGGTTACCCCATAGGATGCATTGACGAACACCTTGAGAGCCTTCTCTACTACAGAATACCAGTTACGAGTAGCCTCATCCAGTTTCTTGTCTTTACTCTTCGGTTTGAACCAATTAACTCGAGTATCTCTGAAGAATCCAATCGTTTGACTAATCATTCCGCGATTCTTCTTACATATCCAATGATCGGTCTCAGGAACTCTGTTATCGCCAGCTGTTCTGCATTCCTCATGGGGGCAGTCGATTGTTTCATAGCTGATGTTGTGGGCTTTCATAATAGTTGGATATAGACTGGCAAAGTCCAGAACTGTTGCATCAAAGTGTACTCCAGCAACTGGTTCAATGACGATTGCTCCTTTGAATGCCTTGCCGCCAATCATTGCCTCAGTCTGGGCATCTGGCTGTTTCATTGTGTCAATATCAACACGACGGGGGAGAAGATACTTCTTTGACCTATGCTCCTGACGAAAGAGCGACTGAATCCAAGAGGAAATGTAGAATCGTGTTACTTCACCCAACGACATACGCGAGATACGCATGAGAAGCACCATAAGACGTAGGAGAAGATTGTGTTCATATTCGGTAAAACGGAGAACAAGATTAGCATCTAACCAGCAATAATGGGCAAGTTCATAGTAAGACAGATTGGAGATATTGTCGCTGAGGGCAAGTTTTCCAACACCAAGAATACCCGCTGCAATTGTATCGAGATTCTCGCGTTGATATGCACCAGATAATGCGTAGATCTTGATGGAGGGATTGCCAAAGAATTTGTACATGTCAACATGGATTCCGCGTTTCAGATTGGCTTGTTCTCTTCTTGGGTCTTGATTGCCACGGATTACAATTGGGCAATAACGGTCCAAGTCTATCCGTAGTGCCTTAGCACGGTTGTACAGATATTTGAGGTCAAATGAATCGCCAACAAATGTCAGAACAATTGGATAACTGTCAATAATCTTGAAAGCCTCGACTAACATCTCAGATTCATCATCATAATAGACGATTTCAAGTTCCTTCGGGAAGTCCTTTCCCTTCTCACCGGAGTCCATACCTTTCCGACGTAATACGAAGCACTTGTTGTAGCCCTCATTGTCTGAGAGACCTATTGCAGTGACAGGTTGTTGAGCAGCACGGGTATCTGGAATTCTGTTTACCACAGGCGTATAGACTTCAATATCCACTGCGAGTCTTTTAATGTCAGGTACTGTTGTGAAGAACATAGGTGAGTAGGTGGATATGATTGATTCGAGTCCCTTCTCTTTGGCGATAGTATCCTTGAATTCTTCGAGGGTCTTTCTATCAACATCGGGAGGACAAGGAATGAGGTCACCATTCTCGATCTTATACATCAGTCCTGGGACTAATTCTGTATCATAAGTGTAACAGAGATGGTACCGAATATTTGCTTCCCATGCATGACTAACTCCACTATTGTCTTTGAGGACATTTCTCATGGAGTCATTCCCACCACCAATAGCGAGGGGATTATCTCCAATGAGCTTGGTCATCGTTACAGGTTTGTCATGCAGAAGATCGTGAAGATCCACAGTTTCGGTCTTAATAAATCCGGGATTTCTCCGCGTCTTGGATTCGACCATTTGAGCAGGCCAATCGGTATACAGGTAGGGTTTGTGGCCAGTATTATCCTCCCAGAAATAGATTCTCTTTGATTTTGGTTCATAGAGACGAGCAATTGCCTTGTTCAGAGGCCCGGAATAGTCTATGGAGAGCAGAAAAGATGGTGGGAGATTTTGAGGAGTATCTTGGGCTCCAATAGAAATGTCACTTATGACCTCTTCCTCATTATCATCAAGAATCTCTTCATCCTCATTTTCAGAGCCCTCTTCAACTAATGCATTAGAAGAAGTAGGATTCGGAGTGTCTTCTACCTCCGGTATCGGTTTAGATATCTCTTCATCTACTTGTGTAGTAGATTCTGAGGAAGAGGGACCTTCTTCTTCAAATCTGAGATAATCCTCCAATGAAGACTGATTTTCATCAAGGGGGTTTTCGTCCTTCACCAAGGCCATCCACACTTTTAATGATTGAATACCATAGATAAGCACTTCCCATTACACAAATAGCTCCGAGTCATTCATTAGTTACCGTGATGTCTTCATTGTTATGGTTCGTACTCTTGTAACTAAAACAACTGGGAGAGTCGTAATCGCTCGTCTCGAGCCCGGAGAAGACATACTTCGCTCCATCGAAACAATATCCCGAGATAATGAAATACTATCAGGCGAATTGAGATTGATAGGAGCAGTATCACGGGTTCATCTTGGTTACTTCGATAGAGAATCAAAGACCTACAAGGACTATACTATGCTAGAGGATCTTGAGATCGTTTCATGCATGGGCAACATTTCGAAACACAAGGATGGGTATGTAGTTCATGCACATGTCGTAGCATCAGATGAGAAAGGAAAATGTTATGGTGGACACCTTTTAGAAGGATGTGAGGTTTCGGTCACAATCGAGGCAATTATCACTGAATTCCCGGTAATAGAGCGAGAACGCGATGAGCTGACTGGACTGAATCTGTTGAATGTTTAGATCGATTCATGGATCCTCTTAGCTATCTTATCCAATTCATCACGTGTAGCCATGGACTCTCGATAACCCGGGGGAAACTTGAAACCAAAGGGATCACCCTTATTTCGAGGAATTGCATGGAAATGCAGATGAGGAACTTCTTGACCAGCACCTTCGCCGTTTGCATTGACTGTAAGGACTCCATCAGCTCCCGTTGCCTCAGACACACCTCTTGTGAGATCAATAAGCCGTTTTGCCATGTGAGCCAATACTTCGGGGTCAACATCGAATAGATTCACAAAATGGCGTTTGGGTATCAACAGACAGTGCCCAGGTGTAATTGGATAGACATCCATAAAGGCCATGCAGATATCATCTTTGAAGATGACTGAGGAAGGTATCTCACCTTTTACTATTTTACAGAAGATACAATTCTCATCATTCATGGAGAAATACTGGTATTTGTGCATGATAAAGCATTCGAAGGTAGGGAGTGATATCTACACAAGTCTCATTAGCGCATCTTTCATGATGAGATAATACCTGGTTACTGTAGGTGCATTCCTTTGAGCGGACGAAGAAAGAAAATACACTTCGATCAAACACAAAATGAACGAGGAAGGCTGGATAGCACATATTCAGAGCTTGGAAAGATCTTGCGTGATAATGACTATGATGTTGAACCATATACCGAATTCATGATCCTTGCCAAGAACCTCAAGGATACAGATGTACTTGTGTTAGCCTGTCCTAATAGTTCAAAGATTCGACCTCCAGAGATAGATGTCCTTAAGAAATACGTGAATAATGGAGGTAGTCTCCTCCTATTATCACTCTCAGGAGGAGATCGAGGTCTTATGAATAACCTATCCCAGCTGTCAGAGGAATTTGGAATCACATTCGATAATACAGCTGTAAAGGATGAGAGAAATAATGCAGGTCTACCAACGATGCCTATTATTTCGGATCTAGTAGCGCATCCCATCACAGAGGATGTAAACGACCTTCTCATTCCTTCATCATGTAGCCTTGTCGTCACTGGAAAAGCACAGACACTTGCACGAACATCTGAGATGGCAGAACCAGCAAAAGCTCCGATTGTTGCCATTGCAGAGTCTGGGAAAGGTCGTGTGATGTGTGTAGGTAGTTATGAGATTTTCAGAAGAGGGGGCGGACTAAAACACAAAGGCAACAAGACTTTCGCCCAGAATGCATTTCAATGGCTGAGTGGTGAGTTTCAATTGACCAAACCAAGCTCCGTAGTGAAGGAACAAGCCAAAGAAGAAGCAGCTGAGAAAGCCGCACAGACTCATGCGGAAGCAGCTCTATCAGCAGAGTTTGAACAGACACTTAGAAGGCTTGTTAATGCAGTCTTTGACCTTCAGAAAGATATCTCAAAAATAAGCACGAAGGTGGAGAATGTAGAAGGCAATATTGAACTTCTACGTGATCAGTTTCAAGACTTTGCTGAAAAAACACAGGAACAGCTTGGTGTCATGATTCCTGCGAAGCAGTTCAAGACTGCAGATGAGAACAAGACCGCAGATATTGAGGCGGATGTCAAGTCACTGAAGAAAGAGATCAAATCTGTTGAACAACTCAAAGACCACGTTGAACAGAGGCATTCCTCTGGAACAATGCCAAAAGAGACCTATACTGAGCAGATCGAGAAGCTTGATGCAAGGATAAAGAGTATTCAGAAAAAGATAGAGAAAAAGGAAAAGGAATTAGAGTTTCTTAAGAGTGAGGATTAGGAATCTCTTCAGTATCTTCATGAAATTCAGTTCCAGGTATTCCCTTTGATCTTAGTCGTAGGTAGGAGAAAACTCGTTTCAGGGATTGATTAGCCATCTCTATGAAGAGGCTAAACTGTTTATGCAGAACATATCCTACAAATAAGAGAATGAGAAAGAATAGGTAGACATAGCGTGTTGGAAAGAGGATTAACACACTAAAGACCATGGGATTAAGAACCATGAAGAGAGTTGGCCTTACTGGTTCTTCTGCTGCTGAGAACATACGCGACACAGAGAGGACTGAGATAAAGGGTATGAGAGCAACACAGTAGTATTTGTAGATCCCTCGCGGAGAGAATAGATGCACACAAAACATCAAGAGAAGAGAGAGAAGGAACATCTTGCGCCAATATATGCGCACATCGTCATGTTCTCGCTTCAGTAAAAACATGAGAAGAAAGATGGCGCACATCGATATCGTAAGAAAGACTCCAAGATATGTTGCTTGATTAACAAGCTCAGTAAGAACAGCAGGAGCACCAAGTAATATCAGAAGTACTGTAATAGTGATGGGTTGGGAAACATCTGGCAATGTGGTAATGTCCTCTATCAGAAAGGCACCGGGACGTTGGAAGATATAGTATAGATAATTACCTAGATTTAGAACATAGGGAAAGGAGATAGCTAGTACATAGACAGCAGTATAAACAGAATATCTTGCAAATCCTCTTAGGTCGAACTCAAGTTTCCGACGTGGTTCTTCATCAGGCGTTGAGCTATGATCAGAAGGAACTCGTTTGACCAGTAAGAAGGCAACCAGGGGGAGAGCCATGAAGAATGCAGTCTGTTTCAATAGTGCTGCAGTGGTCATTGCTAATACACCTGTCAATCGATTTCCTCTCATTAGGAGATAGAAAGAGAGAATCATGAAGAACACAAATGGTGAGGGATTCAACCATGAGTAAACAGTATGATAGAGGATGATTGGATTGAAGAGATAGGTAGCAACGGAGATCTCTGCAACATGAGGATTTTGAGACAAGTACCTACTAATTCCATAAATAGGGAAAGCAGTGAGAAATCCAAACATGGCTAGTAGAAAAGCAATTCCAAATGGATTGATTGGGAGAAGCATCCCCAGGGCACACATGTAGACGAAGAGAGGGGGAAAGAAGTATGGAGTCTGGTATTGGGCTGTATTGAATTCTATCGTATTGAAGAGGTCAGTATAAGGTGGTATACCATTTACGAACTGCTCACCCCACGAGTAGTAGTAATAATCATAATCAGCATACCCTTCAAAGTCATAATAGATAGTCATACCAAAGAGCTCGAAATGGCCAGTACCACTCCAGACAGCCCTGAGAGGCCGAGTTGAACCCTCAAGAAACTCAGAAGAAGCCAGTGTGAATATCCATGCCCATAGAATAACAGCTGTACAAAGAATGATAATCAATATGAGATTCGTATGTAATGCCGCTGAGATTCTAGATACCTGCGATTTCTTATGTGAAATCATAGTTTTGACCCTCAGTAAAGTGCAGCTTCGATTGTTAGTTCTCCATTTTTATCCTGAACAGACTCTTCGTCATGCCTGAATTCCTTAAGCAGGACTGTCATCAGATGGATGACTATGCCAACCATACAGGCTATGCCAAGAGGGAAGTAGAGAGTATCTACAAGATTGAACCACACCCAAGTGGCTGTGCCAGTTCCAATAAGGAGGAAGATGTCGATTAACAGCCTAGTCCGATTTTCAGTCTTCAATACTAAGGCAAATGTCCAGATCATGCAGATAACCCCTGATATGACCATCAGTTGTCGTGATAGGAAGCTATCAATGTTCCAACTTAGAATGTACGTACTCCCCCCAAAGATGAGGATAAGTCCAGCTAGCGTGTAGGACAGTGTTTTGAGAGTATAGTTCAGATCAGTAATTTTGTCAATTGAAGGTTGCAGATAGGTTAGTGCGATTGAGAGAAATTGCATACCGATGAAAATAATTGCACCGGTCAGGAGAAGATACTGCATAATGATTTGGATTGATAATTCTAGTACTGTGAATGTTGCTAAGACACCCAGTATAACTAGAGAGGAGCCAGCAATTCCAGAAACTACGACTATAGCAATCCCAAGAGATCGATGGATCTTCGAGGGGTGAGAGAAACCCTGCACAGTGATAGTTGCCATTGCAAGATCTATTCGCGTTCCAACTCTGGTTTTGAGATATCCGAATGGTTTCTTAATGATGCCATAGAGTCTTGCGAATAGTGGGGCAAGTATGTACCATAGAAAGATACCGATGACATAGGCTAGATAGAAATCACGATCTGGAAGTAGAATTAGAAGAGTGAAGGAAATAGGCATCCAAATCATCGAGGCTGAAACTGGTACATGATCGCTGTCATAACGTGTCATAGAATACGAAGAGAAAATCGAGAAGAATGGAGCAAACATCGTGAAATAATACTTGAAGACACCACGAGGACCAGTCAGATTCGTCCAGAGCATGAGGAGAAATGTGAAGAAGAGGAGTCTGCGAAGATAACGGGTTTCCTCGCCTTTGTATTTATCGAGGAGAATCATCAGTCCTGTAAAGACAATAATTCCAAAGAAAAATGGACCAGAGGAGAGTAAGAGCAAATCCAATAATTCAGCTAATTCCGGCATGTTGTTAAGAATCAATAATATTGGTAGCCGTTCTGGAACATTGTAAGCAATTGGATCTACAAAGTTCTCAAAGTTGAAGTATCCCGTGGCAAGTTGCCAATAACTCAAGAAATGTGGTTGAGCAAGGATATACGGTAGCATAATTGCTCCCACATAGAGGACAGCAACAATAACACTCTCAAGAAACACTCGAAGGTCAAAGAACTCCTTGATGAACGCAATTGTACTCAATTTTGGTTCATCCTTTTTAGCCTTAGGCACCCTATCTTTCAGTACCCGTCTAAAGCGAGATTTTATGAAGGATAGACTAAGCGTTCGTGAAGACATCTTGGCATCATTGCCATCGAGAGGCACAACAGATTCGTATTCTGTGGAGGGTCTCTCTTTTCTCTCACGAGCACGCATGATAAGATGAACCACAAGAGGAATTCCCAAGAACCAAGCAGTCTGCTTGAATAATGCCGCAGTCACAATCAGAATGATTGCAGTATTTCTTCTCTTCTTGAGAAGTGCATAAAACCCAGCAAAGAAGAAGAAATAGAATGGCGCAGGATTAAGCCAAATGTAATCGATATGGTAGAGCACTAGGGGATTTATGACATATGTCAGTGCAGCAATCTCTCCAACTCTTGGATTTCCAGAGAACTCCTTTGCAATCCCATAGACAGGTAAAGTCGTTAGATACCCGAAGATGGCGAATAAGAGACCTATGCCCCAATTTCCGGGACCGATGATGTTTCCAAGAGCTATGCCGAATGCATAGAGATACGCTGTGAGCGGAGGAAACATGTAGGCTCCATTTTCATTAATCAACCCATCCATTTCTAGATAACCAAATTCCCCGGAGTATGGCATTACGCCATTAAGTAGATTATACCCCCAGTGAACATAGTAGAATGAATAATCACTATATCCTTCGAATTGGTACTCTATTGTGAAACCAAGAAAATCAAAATATGCAGGGTCAGGAAGAGGACCAAGCCACGCTGTCCGCGATGTCCATCGTGTTGAATTGAGATAATCGACTAGAGCTATATTGAAGACAACAGCCCAGACTACAAATCCAATAAGCAATACTGCAATAAGATAGCGGTACTCATTCAGAGTCTCAGCAAGTCGATGGCCGTTCCGAAGGAACCATCTATCAAGTAGGTTTCTACTTGTTCTTATGCGATGCATCCTTCCCTCAAGAACGTCCATGGGTCTTCGAGAGGAAACCCCACTCATTAATATTTAGCCTTACGCTATTGCCACGAGAGGGTATCTTACATTATAAGGACCGCTCTGCTACCAGCACCTGATTTAGAGACCTCAATGATTGGAACATCTTCCCAACCTTGAACATCAGTATGTGTGATGAGTAGTATTTGCTCGAAGTTCTTATCATTGACGAGATTGGTCACGACAGACTCACGACGGCTCTTGTCAAGCCCTCCAAGAGGTTCATCAAGTAGGACACTCCTCATTCGTGGTATCATTATTGGACTATCTCGGAGCGGTCTGATACTACTCATGGTTCGGCTAATACCGAGTCGTAGTGCAAGACTGATTGCGGTCCTATCACCATAGCTTAACTGTGAGGTCTTCTTCCAGGCTTGATCGCGTTCATCCCAGATCTTTAAGAGAAGGCCGGGACCAGACCGTTTTGTCGGTGCCGTGGGTTCAAGGTCCACACTTGTATACTGTCCATTAGTGAAGAAGCGCACATATTGATTGGTGGCACTCCTAATGATCCCAAGGAGTCTCTTCTGAAATACATAGTCTGCAACAAACCCACTAACGAGTTTCCTACGCACATATTTTGCGTGTTCATTGAGTTGCTTCATCTCCTCAATCTCAGCACCTAGCTGTTTCATGAGTACTTCCTTGCTCTCCAAATCAGCTATCTGTTCTTGTTCTTGAAGGATGTTTTCTTCGATTTCAGATGTCCCTTTCTTAGCCTCTTTGAGCATGCTAGTCAGACTCTCAACTTTACTCTGAAGGCTAGCAATACTATCCACATTGAATTTCTTCAGAAAAACATCAAAGTCCTTCACACCCATGGAATCAAGTATCTGTTGAAGTTCATGTTCGGATGTTGATATCTTCTGTTGGATCTCTCTAACATTCGTGTGAGTGTCTTTTACATTATCAGCTGCGTCAGATGACTTTGATATTACTGTTAGACGTCCGTCTATCTTCTTTATTGATTCTGAATGGTGATCACGTTGTTTTTCCAGCTCCCTGATCTGGATATCACCATCCGTTATCGCCTTCTTGTACTCAGAAACAAGACTATCACGTTCGGAAGCGGAGAGTGGTTTCGAACAAGTAGGACAGACTGCTTCAGTCTTTTCCCTTCCAGTCAATGTGTTGATTTTGTCAGAGAAGTCAGTACGTCGCCCCTTGCTTATTCCTATCTCTTGGTCAATCTTCTGAATTGTCGTTTCAATCAGGCTACGTTCAGACTCTACACGCTCCCGTTCCCGATCCAGCGATTCCAGACGAGCATGAATAAGTGTGTCATCAGCCTCCAAGAGCCCAGCCTGACTAAGATAACGTTGGAGCTCTTTCATCACAAGGGTCAGCTCCTGTTGTTGGCGCTCCATTTTGGAATTGATTTCACTCACCTTTCGAAGTGACGGAATATCAGGGATGTCTGCAAGCAGTTTCTCTGTGGAAGTTATCTCATCTTTCCGCTGTTTGATCGATTCATTGTATCTGTTTATACGAGAATGACAGCGTTGAATCTCCTCTTGAATGTCCTCGGGTGACCGATAGCTACGAGCACGAGAATCAATCTCAGAATCAAGATTTGATTCAAGGTCCTCCAGATGTTTCGACATGCGATTCAAGATCTCTATATCATAGACATCGATCAACAGATTTCTGAGGACGGATGGTGTGGAGTTAGCTATTGCTGCAACTTCACCTTGTCTGACTAATATGGTATTCAGTGCTTGACGAAGTTCGAGGCTGAATATCTCATCGAGTTTGGTTGAAACAGATTTACTCTTGTCTGCAATCCGTTTCCAGGCGTTCCCCTTCTTTAGGAACAATACTACAGACATACCATCAGCAGGGTTGTATGAGCGGTCAATCTTGTATCTATCACCTGCTACATCGAAGGTGACAATGACTTTACAATAGGTGGAACTGAAACTTATGAGTTCGTCATTCGTCAAGCCTACTGCATCTGCACCCCAAAGCCCCCAAAGAATTGCTTCAAAGAGTGATGACTTTCCAGTTGAGTTGGGACCTCGAACAAGAATGAGACCACCAGGAAGCTCGTCTTCATCCTCCGGTAGAATCAATTCTCGGAAAGGCTTGAAGTTGCGAACCTCCAGATTCAGTAGTTTCATTCTTCTGCCTCCGTGAGTGACTGAGCAGTCATCTTTCCACTTCGTTTTCCTACAGCATACTCAAGGGAAGCTACTGCAATCTTTGTGAGGATTTCAGTGTCAAAGCTCTTATCAATCTCGAGGGTTGCAAGGTAGTTCTTGAAATCCTCCTCCGGGTCTTCAATGAGATACTCAGACTCGATCTCAGGATATGATGCAGATGTAAATTCAGCATCCCCGGTCTCTCGAAGAATCCAAATTAATTGTGCAATGTTGTAAGGCGAGTCCTGAGAGAGAACTCTCAGACGAAGAGTTTCAAGAGCAACACCAACATCAAAAGAACTTGCTCGTTTTGAGTGACCTTCTAAAACCAGTCTTATTCGAGCTGCAGTCTTCGGGTCCCATGCCACTGAAAGACCTTTCTCAGCGAACCAAGACTCCATCTTCTCAACAATGGAATCAGCAGTATCATCCTCACTGATTGCTATCTTATCATTTAGAACTGGACGAATGAATTCAAACTTCTGAGGAGAGACAATAGGATCTTCACCAGTCTTGATATCGACTACAAGGAACCCCTTTTCATGGCGAGCTTCATCAAATCTCCAGCGCTCAGGGGAACCTGCGTACCAGGCTTTGGGCGAATGCCGGATCTGTCGATGGTCATGTCCGAGAGCAATATAATCATAATTCATTGAAAAGATGGATTTGTATAGTGTATGATCAAGGTCCATACCATGAGCAATAGCAATAGCAGGTCGTAGTCTATCACGACCTTGATGTGTTGTGATCCAGTCATCAAAGGTACTCATAAGTTCTGATGACCGGAGAACTGCTGGGTCTATGAATGGAAAACAGAAAACATCCACTTTCTCAAACGAGAATTCCAATGGTTTGCCTTCACGGATTGCTTCTTTCAAGTCTTGTTGTGTTGCAACTTTCAAACCGGGTACTGAAAGTCTCAGGCTATCGAGCAGTGAGACCTCGTACAATCGAAAGAGACCATGATTTCCTTCAATGACCACAACTGGAATTCCTGTATTCTGAATGAACTGCTGAAGGACTTCAATTGCAGTTATCTGAGCGACTACAGGTGGTTGCGATGGATTGCCCTCCCAAGGAGAATTATAGAGGTCACCTGAGTGAACGACAAGATCGACAGGTGGGTCAAGAGCTGCAATACGCTCGAATACCTCCGTGAATCGCTCATAGAAATCATTCTCTAAGAGCTGAGCTTTCATCTCCTGCCCCCAGATGTTATGCCTCACACCATCTCTTGGGCGAGACCCGAGATGCGTATCAGAGATGTGGGCAATTCGAACAGTCATAGGTGATGACCTCATAGTATATGTTCTTCAGTCTTCTTTGACTTTGTATCTTTGTACCTATGCTTATCCTTCTCATATATGTCATCAAAGAGTGGAATTCGCACTGGGAGTGGTAATTCTCGGTAAGAAGCTGTCAATATACCTTCCCCACGAGACATGACCCTGAATTCATTCTCAAAACCAGAGATATTCACGCTTGCATTCTCAATGCATGACCGTATTTCACGTTCATTTCCTAACCTGAGATTAATCTCGGTGTTCATTTGACTTAGTATGACATTATCAAGCACACTGACTTGTTGACTGACAACAAGCAATCCAATATTGAACTTCCGCCCTTGCCTAGATATGTCCTTGAAGACAGATTGTCCTCGCATGAGCTCTGGATTGAGAATCGATGGAGCTTCCTCCACGGTGACCTGAATAACCGGAAGTTTTCGAGGATCGATGACCTCTGATGTATCATCAACTCCACCTTTACCATAGAATGCACGAGCCTGTTTTCGCACTCGAGAGAAGAAACCCCTGGGAAGACGCATCTGTCCCTGATTCTCAAAGTCAGCCAGATTTCCACTGCTCTTCAAGGCTCGTCTCATATCAGAGAGTGTTCGGGTAACGATAGTTGTCAGTAAGAACTGCTCCGTATCACTCATTAGACTTGTATTGACGACAAGGATCCTACCGGTTTCCATTGCTATGTATATCTCATCGAGTATTGAGGTGCCATTTTCAATGAAGATTGGAGACCTCTGCAAGAATCCGAGCCTACGTTTCACTGCTCGAACTGTTCCCTTTTGCACTTCTGGGACATCATCATCCATGCTTAGAATAGAGCTGATCCAGTCCTCTTGAGCAGAAGCATATTGCGAGTCAATAAATGAAGCCATCTCAGGAGTGAATTCTCGAATCGAATAGAGATCACGAGGTTGTATTTCAGACCAGAGTATACGAATCTCCTGAGCATACTTGCGAATCTCACGTGTTGTGGCACGTTTATGGGTTGTTAGATAATAATAATCACCAATGACTTCTGTACGAGTTGAAGGGCTCATGTCTTCGACAATGCTCTGAATTCCATACTTGTCAACACCCTTTGCAAATTCGTCATGAGGATCTATACAAAATGCTGACACTCTAGTCCGGTCTTCGTTGAGGTTTCGAATCGTGTCAAGATTCGTATCAATCAACGATTTGATGAGGACCATCATGAGATTACTCTTACCAGCACCTGTTGAGCCGAAGATACCAACATGCATTGGCAAGAACTTGGCGGGAATCATGACAGGAACATCAAGCGTTTTCTCGCCGACCTGAAGGTCTCCGATATATACATCGCCATCAGTTTGGGAGGCTAACATCTCACGAACAGATTCATCAGAGGTTCCTGGAACAGGTCGATACACTGAAGCCAAGTGATCGGGGAGTCTTCGGGGAGATTTGAAGGTCCATACACCTTTTTCCTTCTCAGCATACCCAAGCATTCGTCCGTTGACTGAGAGAAGCATATTCCGTTCGATTCCTGATAGATATGCATCGCCTTCCACCATAAGTGTACCAGCGACTCTTGCCATATCATCAACTTGGCGAAGATAATTCTCAAGACCTAACACTCTGAAAAAGAAGATACGTTCATGGTTATCACGGTGAGAATAGATCATAAAGATCTCACCCACACTGATGTCACGATTACTTCCCATAATTCCTAGGGAGGTCTGATTTCCAACTCCTACTTTTCCGTAGAGTTCGCCGAGTCTATCTCGATCTATTTCCATTTGTATCTCCTCAAATCATCATAAATTGTAATCAGCTCGGTAAGAGTCTGTCTTCCTATCATCTAATCCCAATTCCTGACGTACATCTCGCACAATCTCTTTTGCTAGTCGAAGGTCTTCATAACTCAATTTGCAGCTTTCATGCGCCAAGGCTAATGGGACTGGATAACCGTACCAGCGAGCGTCTCTGGACATGAATTCGATCTCTCTGAAGAGAGCCTTTTCGTTCTCGCGAGTTGCTTGTGGGTCACCATCAACAAAGATGTTCTTCAACCACCAGATTCTGTCAAAATCAATTCTAGATGGTCTGTTGTCACGTGAAAAACTAAAGAGATAGGGAACCGCAAGCATTGGTGGAATATACGTTCTTTCCTCAATGATATGGAGCCCACCGCCAGGGTCATCTTTGCATGGAAGATGGCAGAACCACTTGGCTCCATCGCCCAGCACATCCTTTGCCATCTTAGCAATTCGATGTGCAAATGGAATTGTATGATTCTTACTGACCGCGCAGAGAATCACGCCTTTTTGACGTGCTAATGCACAGAGGTCTCTGAGCATGAAACCAGTAGGCATTGATGGATAGTGTCTTACAAAGTGCATGAATACAGACATTGCTCCGTCCAGCAGAATGTATTTTGTTTGGATATCACTGTTCAAAAGTCGTCGTGTTGCCGCATATTCACTGCATTTTCTCAACTCATCATGAACTAACACGTTTGTCAGTACCTGTTCTCGTGTGATGAGCGATTCCATACCACGTAACTTCTCTGCATATTGCATATATTCAGATTCAGCAAAATCAGTAAAAGATCGGATTTTATTCCCTGTATAATCGCGAAAGAAAGGAAGAACAAGATCAATAGGGTCTTTCAGAGGGTAGATAGAACTCAAAGACTCAGCCATCTTGTTTCTGGCATCACCTCGGACACCAGAGTGCCAATGTGCATCGATATGGGGCTGTTCTCCGAGCTCTTCTTCAAGCCTGGTTCTATCGATTGGAGAGAAAAACTGCTCACTAGCAGTATTTGTACTCAAAACAACAGTGGATGTACTCAATAAATGAACACGGATATCATCAAGAACTACAAGACTGTCAGTTCCAGATCCGTCTATGGCTGCAACTAAGAAGTCTTCATCCAATATGATATCAGAGCGATATGGGTCGATTGTATCTAGTAATTTCTCCTTAATCCGGACTTCGTCTTTGGCAAACTCTTCTTCGTCTCTTCTATCTTGTTGATTATTAATATCTGAAAAGACCAGTCTCAGTGTATTTCTGAACTTTTCAGTGAGAATCTTCTCAAGCATAGAATCTAAATCACTCCACTAAGATAGGAAAGGCACTCACACCAACATATCTGTGTGCAAGCGGAATCATAAAAAGGTAGCACTCGACCAATATGAGTTGCTTGTAATAGCGCCTCGCGAGAGCCAAAAACAGCATAGATTCGCAATTTCCTTTTAAGTAACTAGCACATCGATTTCATAGCAACAGTGACTCTGGCTAGACCGTGCTAGTGAGCTTTGACGGGAAGTGATCGTTTGCTAAGTATCACCTACTTTGGATATACAACATTTGTATTGGAGTCTAAAGAAATAAAGATTCTATTGAATCCAGGAATATGGAATGACACACCAGTTGTTCCAGATGATTTCATTCCAAGAGTAGTGATAGCTACAAATAGCGCAGATGATGCTATTGGTAATGCCGCTACAATTGCAGTCAACTCAAAGGCGTGGTTCCTCGGAAATAAAGAAGCAGCTGAGAAGGCTACTGAACAGGGCGTAAAGCCTTGGCTTCTCCATGTTCTGGAGGCAGAAGTGCCCTATGAGATTCCCGATGTACGGATTACTCCATATGCTCTAGCAAGAATCAATGAGGATACAGGAGCACGGATGGAAAACCTCGGTCTCATTATTGAGATGGGAGGAATGAAGGTAGGGTATCTTGGCGATACTACCATTCGTGGGCCATTTGAACAACTAGAGATGGATATTCTCATTGCTCCAATTGGAGGCAAAGTGACTTTCCCAGTAAAAGACGCTGTAAGCCTATGTATTGATGCGAAACCGCGTATTGGGATACCAATGCGATGGACTGCCGACGATCAACCAATAAAGTTCTCAAAATATGTAGAGCAATTTGGACAGGGAACCAAACCAGTTGTGATGGAACCGAATCAAGTTCTTACAGTGCAATGGGCCGCGGGTAATGAGTTTCGATACGAGCTAAACTGATATTCTCCGTTTGAGCTTATACGGAAGCCAGTAAATTCCCTAACTAGGAAATAATTGACAAAGGGTGTATAATTGATGAGTGAGAATATGAAGAAGAAAGTAATAATCGACCTCGAAGAATCTGAAAAGACCACTCTTAGAGGTTCGAGCGAGCTCGAGAGCGTTGATGTATCAGGTGTCCTGAGTGTCATCAATGTGTCTGAGAAGAGCCGCATCTGGAATGTCAGAGTACATCTTGGTGATTCACGAGGTACGACAGATATTAGCGAAGATACGCTCTCAGCTGGAGAGATTGATGTAGGTGGTAAATGGGAGAGCGGATACAAGGTAACTGTTGATGCTCCAATTGTTACACTTACAGAAGTCTTCGATACATGTGGTAAGATTGAAACTGATGCTCCACACTGGGCTTATGTAATTGGAAAAGAAAACCCTGTAAAAATTACACTCACTATCAAAAACGAAACGGATGGAGAAATAGATAGCATCATTCTCAACAAGACCATTCCAGCAGAACTTTCCAATATTGAAATTCTATCTGCCAAATCTGGGAAGGCAGAGTATGATGAAGGAACCAAACAATTGGTCTGGAAGGATTTTGTTGTGTACCCACGAGAAGAGAGCACCCTTGTCATCGGAGCCACTGGTCAAATAGACGATACGCAACCAAAGAGTGCAGGTGAAATAGTCCTGAGCTACAAAGGTGAAGGACAACAGAGATCAGTTTTGGATCCAGATCTTACTGCACTGACTGAATTTCTCACTGGAATTGAAACTGCTGAAACTGAACCAAATCAATGGGATTGCACCCTTGAATGCAGTAATGAGAGTGATCTAATCGTACGACTTGACAAGGCAGAGGTCTTCCTAACACCAGAAAGTGGTGGTGAGAAAAAGAAAATGATTGATGCAGCACCAAGCATCGAACTGGGACCAGATCAAGAATGGTCAGCCTCTTTCTCTGTCTCTAGTAAGGAAACTCCCAAGTGTACACAGGAACTTCTTTACACACCAGTAAATGCAGTCATCAAGCGAGTCTTAGGCACAATTGAAAAGACTCCTCAAGAAGTCCCCTGTTACAGTATTGACTATGTGAAGACATTTGACCCGCCTTCTGTAAATAGTTTTGATAAGACACCTGTCGAGGTGACCATCGAAGTGAAGAATAATGGCACCGCGCGCCTCAATGAGATTGAGATTCATGATGTCATTCCTGATGATGTAATGCCACCAACCAGTGAACACATCTCAATATGGGTCCGTGGAGAGAAATACACCGGGCCCTATGAATTTGTAATAGACCCAGATGATCAGAATCCTGAGAAGAAACATAATCTGACTTTCAAACTTGAATCTTTGAAGGATTCTGTAGGTGAGCTTGAACCAGGTGAGAGTGTAAAAATCAATTTTGCAATAATGGCCTGGAGAAACAGACCAGAGAAAGAGTACCCAGCACCAATCGCCTGCTATGGCAATACCTATCCCGCAGGGCTCCCAGTTGAGGTTGCTAGTCCTGAAGATGGTCACAAACTTGGGGTGATCTACAAGAAACGTGCTATCTCCACAAAGAAGGCTATAAATAAGGGATCTGGAGCTGGCGAGTATCTCATTGTGCTGGTTGTATCAAACAATGGTGAGGTCACTGCTGAGAACATTCAGATGACTGATTGGATACCAGCAGGCTTTGAGTATATTTCAACAGACCCTGAAGATGACCAGCCAGAGATCAAGGAATTTTCTGGTGGTACAAACATGGTCTGGAATTGGACTCGCATGAATCCGGGAGACAGTAAGAAAATCAGAGTTACTGTCCAAGGCGAGGGCGAGTACGAACGCCGAGAACCTGAAGTGACCTCTTTATAGGCTAACCTAATGGATAGAGGCAGCGGAGATGAATCCGCTGCTTATTCCAGGATTATTCATGCTTTTCTTTCTCAATACTCTCGAGTTCTTTTCTTGTTTCTTCGAGCTCCGCATCGATATCGTCAAGCGGAATGTAGTCTGTTTCATCATCCGCATCCATTTCGTGGGTGTCTAATGTGTATAGGACACGAAAACCAGTTAGAGTCTTGTGGATTGCATCAGCTATCTCTACAATCGCAGTACTAAGATCACCATTGGACATGTTAGGGTCTTTATGTTCGTATATGAAATCATAAGCGCCTCTTACAGGCCGGAATCCTAATTCTAGTAGTTTCTTCATAACCTGTGATGGTGATGCTCCTTCACTGTAAAACCAGACTTGAACACTCGTGATATATCTAGACATAGATGACAACCTCACTACGGTATACAAAGGCAACCCTCTGCACTTGACATATGACTTTTACTATGTGGTGATTTGGCATCACTTATGGATTACAAGGGATATATCCTCGTGTTCAAGAGTGTGTTTCCAGAGAGTTTTGCAGTCGCAGTCCAGATTATCAAATACATGCACATCTTGGGTCAGTGAAAAGGCTCTGATTGCTTCAACCACTGCAGAATCGCACTTTCCACAGTTATGGGTTCCACGTATCTTTCCCGCAGCTACAGGGTCACATACTACATTGACTTTTCCTTTTGCAGACTCATGTGCATGGCGCAGTACCTCAACAACACTCCATAACCAAGGGGGTCTGAATTTGCCCTTTTCCCAAAGGGTCTCGACCAGGGTATTTCGTTGCACGTTTACAGGATTCAACGATATTGTGGTCACACCCATGAAGATAGCATCTGTCACAGTGTTTTGCGCATCGATGAGAGCAGATTGTTCTGTGAGAAATGGAGGTTTTAGGAGGACATAGGCTCGGATTCCAATATCATGGTTCTTGGCAGACTGGACAGACTCTTTGAAGGACTTCAGGTCGAAGTTCTTGTTGATGCATAGAAACCTCACAGTGTCATTACTGCTCTCAAGACCAATACCGAGCTCTACAATTCGATCTCCTAGGGTCTCTCGAATATGCATCATAGTGGACTCCTCTATGTATTCAGGGCGTGACTCAAGAACAACCTCCCTAATTCGAGTGTCGCTTGAGAGATCTCCTAGGATTTTGTTTCTGGCTTCAATAGGAATTTCGCTTTCGTCAAGAAAACTCCCGCTAGTGTAAATCTTCACTGACAGAGGTGCAGGTAAGCCATCAAGCTTGGCCATCGCAGTCTGAAACTGATTATAGAAGTCCTCAGAGGATGGACTAGTGCTCGAACCATCCAAGAGATAACTACACATTGTGCAACCGCCCTCATCACTTCTGGCATGAGCACAACCAATTGTGGAGAGAACAATTGAGAGAGCTTTTCCTTGGTCTTGACCGATTCGCCCTGGTGCAACCCATGCTGCCGCTGGTCTAGTAGGATCTCGTGCTTTTCGTCTATTAATCGATTGGCCTCGTGCATGCACAGTTGCATGCCGTATTGCATCATGAATCTGTTCTAATGGTGAATTCATTCTCAACCCTCCAATTTGTGGCGAATGCTTACAGCTCTTCCTCGTTCTAGTTCACACATTTCGCGACCTGACATCTCACTTCGACCCACAGCTATCACCTCATCGTTATTGTTGAAAATTATGACTTCATCACCGGGTCGTATCGATGTATCAGCCTCCTGCACACCCACAGCAAAGACAGAGCCACCCTTGACAACATGAGCATCAAGTCTGACCCAATAGTGTCCAAGTTGTGCTAGTCGTTTTGCTCCATCTAATGTGAGCGATAATAGACCTGAGTCAGCAATAAATGAACAGACCTGCTCGTTACCAATACGACACAATATCTGTCTGTACACTTTCCCTTTAAGTCGCGCATTTTCAGGAACAAGAAGATCTCCTGCGCCTCTACCAAATTGAAAGTCTGCTGTAGCCCGTACAATCTCCTCAAGGACTCGGGATGGTTTACTGCCAAGTTCAAGGACTGTCTTCATGTCTGTAAGTGTCTCATAGAGAGCATTTCTAGACTCACGACTGGTGGGAGAAGTGTCTGGACTCGTATAGATGATACTATGCGAGATACTATCCTCTGCGGTATTTACAATTCCCAGATATCCACCAGATACATGAGCTACAATGACAACATCTTGGGAGAATTTCTTTAGATGAGTGATTAGTGCATCAGCCGCGATAGTCGTTTCTTCCGTATCCCATTCACCTGTTACTGGAATGTCATAATTCGCTGCAGGAAATATTCGCTCTAGTTCTCGAGGAACAAGACCAAGGGGTGAGGTGAGAATGACTTGAGCAACATGAGAAGTAGCATTGCCTAAGGAAGCCTCCAGAGTTTCAAGAAACCGTCTATGAGATTTTGAGTCCGAATATGGTTTCTTAGCTGAGCATGGAAGAAGAAGCACAATCCGTTTTTCTGCAGGAGGCATGTATCGAGTCACTACGTTCTCTCTAAACCTCTGCACAGCTGGAGAATAGTAGGATTCTGGACCAATGAGTGGGACAATCTGAGTTCCTGAAGCAGGTGTGAATTCCTCAAGGAAGGCATACATCTGCCTATCAACACGTCTGAGAATGGAGGCATGCGCAGGACTGTTATGGGTCATGGATTCAACAAGCCAACGTAACCTTCCGTTGCTCATTGCTGCAACAGACTCTGAGAGGATTGACCTATACACATTGATGTTATGATCTTGAAGCAGTTCTACAGTCTTAGAAGATTTTGCATCAGGGAGGTCTTGGCAACTCGCACAAGCACAATAACGAGGCTGCTGATCCTCAATGATAGACTCGGAACCATTTTGCCATAGACGGATATGCTTTGCAGCAGCTTCCTGTGCATGACCAATATCGATTACATCAAATCCAAGATAATACAGGAGTGGTATGGTTCCGGGATCAATTCGTCCAACAGCAATAGCAAGCCAAGACATGGGAATCTTACTACGCAATAAGAGAGATTCAAGATCAGAGTCTCCCAATAAACCATCAAAGGCAAAGGCGGCTCCACGGACCCCCCTAGAATGCAGAGTGTCTATGGCTGACTGAAGCTGCTCTAGACCTGTATTCTCAAAGATTCTTACAATGACCTGAGAGGGCTTAATAGAGGACTGAATCACATCGAGTGCACTTAGTTGATATTGCAAAGAGAGAGCTCCTGAATTGCTGCCCAAGTACGAGAGTGATGCCAAGGAGGGGAGAAGAAGAATATCATCTGACGTGAATTCATTTGATTTGATCTCTCCGAAGCTCTTGCCAAAGGGAAGGGAAATGAGACTAGGTTTCGATGTTATTCGGCTGGTTCTTTCAAGTGTGTAATAGTAGAGCATTTTATCGTGCGGTGAAAAAGCACTGGCAAGAACTGGTGTTGGAAGTACTTCTGGACCCATGACATACTCGCCAATTCTTGCAGGACCATCATGTCCGCGACCAATTCGAAACTCTGTCAAACTTCTTCATCTCCCATTATACTAACGGCTCAAATCCTGCGTACCCTTCTGTATCCACTGTGGTCTCATCCAATGAGAGTATCTTCTCGACACTCTCAAGTGCACCGATCTTGAAGAGGGGGCTGTTATTATTTCCACAATAGTAAGAGTACGTACAGAGTGGGCACCCATCAATTGTGTTGCAGTTGCAGTTCTTGAGTATCGTCTTTGTTCTTCTGAATGCCTCATCTAGTTTTCCAAAGAGCAGTCGAGAGGCTCCATTCCCGCCCGGGCTTCCATCATACACAAAGATGATGCCAGAATCACCCATCGATACACCACCAATCTCTCGAGTACCACCACCAGTGAACATGTTACTCGATTCGATAAGCACATGCTCAACTGCATGGAAAGCCCCACCATAGAGTTCGACGGGGCCCATCTTGCCACCTCCAAGTGCCGCATATTTTCCTGTGGTATAGTCGTTTACGGATTTCACGGGTTCTGGAGCAGTGAATGCAAACCCCCTTGTCTGATAGGAATAGATCAATGGTGTTGGTAAATCAGTTCTACCAAGAATTCTACCACTGCGGGTCTCTCTTTTAACATAACCATAGACAGTCTGTGTCATTTCTAGGGTACAGTAGACCGCATTGAGGCCCAGGATCTTACTGTGTTCAACTATCTCGAGTATCTTTGGCATTGTGTAATAGAGTGGTTTCGTATGGAAACTTCGGTCAGTATATGGTACTACAGTAGCTCTACCAAGACCAGGCATGTATTTGAAGTCCACAGAGAGATAGTTCTTGCCTCCATGGAGATAGATGGCTCCTGGATGAAGCTCTTGTGCTGCCATAGGCATGGAACGCTCACCTAGGCCTCGTTTATCCAATCTAATCTGAACTGTATCCCCAATCCCCCGGATACTATACCCTCTCCAAGCTTTTTGGGCTCTCTCAAAATCAGTAATACGGATGTCTCCATTATCATACACATCCAGTATATTATCAGCCTTTAATTTCTCTAAGACTCGATTATGTCTTGGAAAATCAGTTGTCTTTAATCTACCACTCATGGCTGCAGCGATCAATTGGTAGTAGCCTACGACCTCATTCTCTGGCTCAGTATAGGCAGCATCAATATCAGTAAAATATTTCTCAGGTTCAAATCTGTAGAAAGAGGAGATTGGATCATTTTCACGGAGAGCTAGAATTGCTACACTCTCCTGCCCCTTTCGGCCAGCTCTTCCAATGCGCTGGGTCAGTCTTGTAATTGAGACAATCATACTGACTACACTATTCAGGTCTCCAATGTCAATTCCAAGTTCGAGTGTGGGAGTCGATACGATGACGGGTAGATCTCCAGCTCTGAACTTATCCTCAACATCGCTTCGATACTTCTTTGAGAGTCCAGCCCTGTGGACCATTGATTTCACACCAGAGTCACCAAGTAACATATTGATTACTTCAGCCTCAGAGTGGGTATTTCCAAAGACAAGGGTCTTGAAATCGCCTCTCTGTATTGATGTGACCAGGTCAACAATCATGCTGTATTTGCTACGCATTCCCGGATAGTACATCAAGAAATGAATCGGACCACGTTTTGCATCCTTCGATTCGATTAGTTTTACTTCTATATCAAAGAGAATGTCTGTAAATTCCTTTGGATTTGCTACAGTAGCTGAAGCTCCAATTTTCTGAAATCTACCGGATTCGAGTTCTAGGCGCTTCAGAATATAATAGACATTCGCTCCCATGGAACCAGTGTAGAGATGAATCTCATCTAAGACAACAAACTTCACAGTGCGGAGAAGAGGTACCAAACGAGAATCAATCCAACCCAAGTGATAATGAAGCACATCAGGATTAGTCAGAAGAATGTCTGGAGGAGATGAATAGAGCTTACTTCTTTCAGTCTGTGGGATATCTCCATCAAAGAGCGCAACTGTAAGACCTGATGCCTTGCCAAGTTGTTTGATCTTATCGTATTGGTCTCGTGCAAGAGCCTTTGTAGGATAGATGAGCAGAGCTCGCACACCGGGATTTGTAAAAGCATCTTGGACAGTCAGAAGTAGTTGTCGGATTATGGGCAAAACGAACCCTTCGGTCTTACCCTGAGCAGTAGGTGCAACAATGACTACATCATCTCCATCGTTGATTGCATTATAGGACTCTTCCTGGAATTTGTAGAGTATCGAAATCCCTCTTGATTTCAAATATTCTTTCAGTCGCGTAGGTACGCTAAGATCGTCAACAGAAGTACCATATTCCGCCTCAGTAGATGCCATATATTGATACTTTACTAGGTAATCTCGACCAGAGGCGACAAGGGACTTCAATGCATCAGGAAATGACTCAACATCACCTCCACCATCTGCTACAAGTTTACTGATTGCTTCTTCGGATTGAACACGAGAGGATGGATCGAGTCTTCTTTTACCCTTCTTTCTTGATGTTTCCGCCCCACTACCAAGATATTTCCTCTTTCGTGTTTTGCCTTTTAGACTATCCTGTAGCGGACCTTGATGTTTGATTTCCTCTGAATATGCCTCATATGCATCAAAGAGGTCCTTTCTACTACCATCCACAATCACTTGAATATTACAGGATGAACAAGTGACGTACCAACCCCCCACTTCTTTCTTGAAGTCAAGGCGAGACCCGCATTTTGGACAGTGAAGGACAGGCACAATTACCACCAGATTCCATGACCGGAAAGTTCTTGGGCTTATCAAACTTTGGCACCGTGAAAATGGAAGGAAGAAGACTTCCCGAATACATGATATATCTTCACAGTTCTTAATGAGATAGAGGGAAATTTGTATGTTTAAAGATTACAAGACGAACATCCAGACTGCAACAATAGGAACTCATTTTGCTCGAATGATGCTGCTATTGAATGGTTCAATGATATATCCAGACTATGTTGTGTATTATGGTTGGTCACTAGGTTCACTGTATTTCATTCTCTTCCTCATTGATTTAATCCCCTTCCTTATGTTCTGGTTCCTAAGACCAGAATGGGAATTCAATTCGCGGATTATCGGTCTGTTTTGGGTAGTAGGATTACTGGCAATCCTTCTACCAACAGGAATAGGTCTGGGTCTTCCAGTTGTATTTTGTATCCAGTTTCTTGTGCTTATCTGGCCAAAACCCTACATATATGCACAAGAACAAGAAACACCTACTACCGGGAAGAACCTATCTCAAATCAAATGTGTATATTGTAGAGCATCATATGCATACGATCTTGACTCTATAAACAATGAAGAGGTCATTTGTCAGAACTGTGGAAAATCCATCAAAATATGATTGGATATAACGCAATACTTAAAACGGTTGTGTTGTAAATTTGCACAACCGACCCGTACAAAGCGGAGTTTGATCATAATGGTTGAAGACATCAGCTCAACGGAGCTAGACCAAATAATCTCAGATAACAAGGTAGTATTCGTGGACTGTCATGCGGTCTGGTGCATGCCTTGCAGAACACTTGGCCCAATTCTCGAAGAAGTACACGACAAATATCAAGACAAAGGACTGAAGGTAGTAAAGATAGACGTTGACCATAACAGGGAATTCAGCATGGAGAATCAGATTACTGGTGTTCCAAGCGTTCTGGTCTATGCCGAGGGCAAGAGAGTTATCTTCGACGATGGTTATGGCAAGAAGACTGACAAACTTGTTGGTGTAATGCCAGCTGAGATCTATGAACAGATAGCAAACGACCTTCTTGCACAAATAGCCGCATAAAATCTATCAGTGATGAGGAGAAGGACTATCCTTCTCCTTAAGGTCATTTCTTCTTTTCAACTCCTCCTAAATTCATCTTGTTAAGAAAAGATATTTGTCTTAATGAGAGTGGGGGAACATTCTTAGCCTCACAAGAAAGAAACTCAGATGGTGTAACCCCCTATGGTAAGAGATGTATCCCCTGATGATGTCGAACTCGCAAAGAAAAAAACACGGTTACTCTTTGTTGATTGCTGGGCTGAGTGGTGTGGACCCTGCAAAGCACTAGGTCCAATACTCGATGAACTTGAGATAAAATACAAGGATAATGAAGATGTCCAATTCTTGAAAGTAAATACAGACAAGTATCGAGAATACGCAATCATGAATGAGATTCGAGGTATTCCATGTGTTCTCATGTTCTTTGATGGGAAACCAGCAAGACTTGAGATCAAGAATCCATCAACTGGTCAGGTGACTGTTCATGATAGACTAATTGGTCTGAGACCTGCGGAACATTTCGAACTTGCCATATCAGCACTACTGAATTAACCTTCTAATAGAGCACATGATGTTTTATTAGACAGCGAGACTGGTGTGAATCAGAATAGGTTGAGAGGTGCAAGATGTGCCAATATTACCCTTTGGAGATAAGAGCCCCAAGATTGACTCAAAAGCCTTCGTTAGTCCACAGGCAACAATTGTTGGTGATGTCGATATAGGTCCTCGAGCAAGTATCTGGCCAGGTGCTGTGATACGTGGAGACTTTGCGTCTGTAAGAATTGGCGAAAATACCTGTGTGCAAGATAGCGCAGTAATTCATGCTCATAGTGAAGATAATCCGACTATTATCGGCAACAATACTATCATTGGTACAGCTGCAGTAATTCATGGCGTCTATATTGGTGATAGCGCGAATATAGGAGATGGTTGTGTGATCTTTGACGGAGCGACTCTTGGTGAAGGCGTCATGCTCGCTCCAGGAAGTATTGTACCATCAAATGTTGTCATCCCTCCACGTAGTCTCAATTCTGGAGCTCCCGCTGCTCAAATTCGAGAACTCTCTCGTGAAGAAGTTGATAAACATAATACCAGAGTAGAGGCCATCGCACATGTATTTCAGAAATTAAAGCGTTGGCAACAATCTACCTGATTACATAGTTTCACGAGCAAGAGAACCCAGATTCTCAACACCATCTTGTGTGACCAATAGAACATCTGCTACCTTCGCAGAACCTACATCAGGAATGTATCCTGTTGGATGGATTGTGAATACCATACCCGCCCGTAATGAGAATTGGCTATCTGGAGATATGTAGGGGGGTTCTCGAAGATCAAGACCGATAGAACTCCCGATTGGTTGTATGAGGGTCTCTGGAGGAAATGCTTTTCCTACTTTCTTGATTATCTGAGCCGCCACATCGCTGATACTTGTTTCAGGTTGCATCACTCGCTGGGCGGTGTTGATCGTATTGACAACATACTCATAGAGTTTTCTTTGTTTTTCTGTTGGAGAACCAAGGTGTATGGTACGTGTGATCTCAGCAAAATAGCCTGAATGGCTCACTGTGATATCGAGAACGACAAAGTCCTCATTCTTAATGCGCTCAGGTCCAGGTTGTGCAGAGGGATAACGTGCATGAGTTCCGGATAGGACAGCAGCACGAATTCCTCGTTGTTGCCCGCCTGCACTTCGCATTGCAGCCTCAATCTCAAGAGATGCCTCATCCTCAGATTTTCCAGATGCGACAATTTCCAGAGCGGTTCTGATACCAATCTCTGCAACATTGACTGCTTGACGAATAGCCTCGATTTCCGCAGCGTCCTTGATATGCCGGATTCTCCAGAGTGGTAAAGAGAAATCCCGAAAGCCAGCATTTGGTAGACTAGATTTGATCTTCTCAAATTCACGGACTGATAGCCAATCATGTTGAAGACCAATCATTCCTTTTATCTGACCATTTTCTGTGAGTATCTTAACAACTTCTTCCCAGAAGGCGTTACCATGGGCACGGAACCAGTCTTCAGATGCATCAGTACTAAAAGAGTGTACTTTTGCCATAATCGCTTCATTAGCTATGGTTGTTTCGAGCGCGTTGGAAACTACCAAATGAGGTTGATTTCCCTCTGAGATTATGCAACCAATTGGAAGATTATGACCACCACTCTGAAATCCAGTGAGATACTGAACATCTTGCCTTCGTGTGACTATGAGGACATCAATCTCTTCGCGATTCATGGAACGATACACACGTTCTAATCGTTGGGGAGTGTATATCATCTGATCATCTTCTCACCGTGTGGTCATTGGTCGCTATCAGCAGCCAGTTACATTGTTACCGATTTTAATAGCCCATTTAAGCTTCGTGTCGAGTACATTGGTTAGAGATGATATAGAATAAATGGCGGGACCGCCCGGATTCGAACCGGGGATTACCAACTCCGCAGGCTGGTGCCTTATCCAGGCTAGACTACGGCCCCATTACTCGGGGGGCTAGATTTGACTCATAAAGTCTTCGTTGTGAAATCTTTCACATACAAGAATGCACAATCAAGAATTGTTCAAAGATTAGACTAGAGGAACCCGGATTATTGATACCACTGCACGACCACGTTGTTTGGTCACCTTTAGGGTATGCTGGGAGGTCTGGAGGATAAAATGCTCTCCATCATCCAAATTATCAAGAACTGTGCGACCCATAGGACCATTGAGATATTTTGTAAAGCGTGCCACAACCCGTTCTTCGTCTGTGCGATATTCGCTTAATGTGGTCATTTTTGAAACCTCAATTCAAAAGTTACTGCCGAGAGGAGGTATATAAAGTCAGATTGAGCTTAGTAATTTCAAAATGGGTGGCGGGACCGCCCGGATTCGAACCGGGGATTACCAACTCCGGAGGCTGGTGCCTTATCCAGGCTAGACTACGGCCCCAAGTGCCAATGAGAACAGAGTTTCTTAAAGGATTTGCTCCGAAGACATGTATACTATGTCATAATAGATGTTGGGTCGACAAGCCACCAAGCACCGCGTTTGTCCTTAACAAACCCCTTCTTGTATTCGAGGACGGGAGAACCGATTAGTTCCTGAGCCCGTGTGTTCAATCTATCGATCCTATCAAGAATTGTTCGTCGCTTGCCAGAGTCCCCGAGGAGATGCTCTGCCAGTTCAGGAGTGGTTCCACCCTCATTTCGAATAAAGAAGGCTAGTAATTTACGATCTAGGTCATCAGCACAGATCTGATCATTAGTAGTAGTGTTGAGTTCGCCAAGAAAGACACTAGTTGATTGAGATTTTTCTAGATGTGCAACACGTACGTTGAGTTGTGCCAATTCCTCAGATAGTTCATAATAGATTGGTGGAAGTTCCTCGTCCAAACGCCATTCAACTGCATCTCTGATGAATCGTTGACGATTTCCCTCGCCAACCGCCTTGTCAAGTCGATCTATGAGCGATTTCTCAAGACGCACTCGAATGCTTATTGTATCATCAACACCTTTCTTTGGCATTATTCCTTCTCCTATACTGAAGTCGAAGCTTAAGACAATTATTGAGAGTAGACCAAGGACAAAAGGGTTGTCTTCTCTCTCTTTCGACACAGTTATAAAACAAATCAGAGGACTCCGCAGGAACGCGACGGTGATAGTCGATGGTGAACAGAGATAAGACCCTCAAACGTGAACGGACTAGACTTAGAAATCTTCAGAATCCAGAGCAGATTGACTACAAAATCATGGGTAGAAAGAGATCCGCAAAGACAGAATATTGGAAGATGAAGAAGAGGGCTGTAGTACCAGAGAAGAAAGCAGATACCAAGGGTAAGATTGAGAAGAAAGCAAAACCTGAGAAGGAAAAGAAAGTCAAGGAGCCAGAACTTGAAGTCATTGATGAGGAACCAGTAATCGGAGAAGTTCTGGAAGAAGTCGAAGAAATCGATGACGAACTAGAAGAGCTCTACTCTTATGATGATGAAGATCTGGATGAAGACTTTGAAGAAAATGAGGATGCATCCGATTAATTAAGAAGAACTTCATATCGCCAATCATCAAAAAGAATAAGACGGATATTACCCATTAGCAATCTGACCACTGCAGAAGAGGAGAGTAGGTATGACAAGTTTACTTCAAATTCTAAAACGGCTTCAAGAACTCTCGCCTTCCGACAAAGTGCTTCGCGGAATGGAGAATCGGGTGGAAGTGGGACCTCAGACTGTTACAGAACAGGCAAACACGACGGTCAACAAGATTCTAGTGGTTTCCTATCTCTCTGCGAGAGCAGTAACAAAAGCCTCCCAGGACAAATCAAACCTCATTATCACATATCGCCCTCTATTTCCGTTCGTCGTTGATAGACTGTCAGGACTTGATCTTGTTCGTGTACGTCTTCTGACTAAGAATTACATCTCTACCTACACTATTGGAAGTGGTTGGCTCTGCGCGAGAGATGGGATGAATGATGCTCTTGTCGACACACTTGGAATAGAGAAATCAGGAGACTTCTTTGTTGAGAGTGACTTTGGTCAACAAGAACCATTCGGTAGAATCTGCAATCCTCCAGGTGTGAAGAATCATTCTGGCTTTGCAAATTATATAGCCTCCAAGATGGGACTCAATACGGTCTTTTTCAGCGGAGACCTTGATGACGAAGTGGAAGAATTTCTCCTAATAGCTGGTAGCGTAGTAGACATGCCAGATATAATCAATGCAAAGAAACAAGACATCCAGACAATCGTCACAGGCGAACTTGCTCCTGAGATCAGATTACTTGCGAATGAGGAGGGAATTAATACTATAGAACTAGGTGCCTTCGTGACTGAAGACCCTGGGATGAAACGACTCAGAGATAGTATCAGTCTTGATTTTCCAGAGTTGAAGATCGAGTTCATGGCATCTTCACCACTCACTCTGGGCTTGAGACCATACACGGAAGATATGGCATAACATGTTTACTATGGACTTCTGATCAACACCACATTCTTGTTCTTCGGAACACCCACATGTCTGGCAACAGGATTACACTTTGTTCGCATTATATGAACCGTTGGAGAACTTGGTTCAAACTCTGTCATTGACTCAAAATTGCCCATTCCTTTTGCTACTATCAATTCTGATGATGAGAGAAGTTCTTTGAACTCCTGTGAGTTTCGCTCTAGATTCACGCCAATGGCTGGAGCTCCAGTATCCACAACATCGTCTGCATACTCTCCAAGGCCGACTTCATCTGCATCAATCATAGTTGCATCATTGAGGATTGGTCCACCCTTCACCACTGCGGTTACCTTTGGACCCAACCTCTTGATCTCGCGGATCAAGATCATATCCAAGACAACCTCTCCAGCATTGTCCATGAGATAGAGAACGTTCTGAGCGGTTTTACAAAGTTCTCGGAATTCGTCTACTTGGTCCAAGGCCAAATCAGCTTCAACATTCTCAATAATTGTCTTTAACTCGCTAAGACTGAATTCTCGACCGGATACATCAAACTCAATTGAATTGGCTGCTGCTGCAATTAGAGTCGCGGTCCTGAATCTTGACTCAGAACCATCTTTCTCATCAACTAGCTGCAACAATTCAGGAAGGATGCTAAGAGCCATTACATTGGATTGATGCTTCAAATCCTTATACGGGTCCCTTCCAGTCATACGCTGCACAAGGAGGTCTCTATCAGTTCCAATATGACTGGGTACCGCATCACTATCAAAGTTCTCTCCCAGAAACTTTGTCATGGCTTGAATGACTCGCATCTGAAGATCTGGATCATCAGTGGCTAATCGTACCTGATTCCCCGCCCGTTCCAAGAGACAATGCGCGCATTCTAGAGAAACTTTCACTGATATCGCCTAAGGAGCCACTTCCAGAACCAGTGAAAAATGAACCGGAAGGTGCTATTTGCTCAAGGGACCTACGAGATCAGCAAGAACAGATTCTGGCTTTGGTGATTTGGCAACTGCAGAGGCAAGCAGGACTCCCTGTGCACCGAGTTTTATAGCTGAAGTAACGTCTTCACCATTGCTGATACCTGCACCACAGAGTATCACTACGTCCTTGTTAACTGCCCGTATCTTTTTCACTGTACCAGAGATGATCTCAGGCTGAGCTTGAGAAACAGATATTCCAGACCCTATCAATTCTGGAGGTTCCACAGCAACTGACCAAGGTCTCATGCATGCTGCAGCAACACTTACCTGAATGTTGTTTGTGCACACTACAGAATAGAGATGGAGTTTATGTGCAATTTGAATCGCTTCTTCAATATCTGCTAATTGCATTCTATGCTCAGAGTGATTGAGAAGGGTTCCAGCACATCCAGATTCGACAAGTGCTTCACCCAAAACATGCCCAGTAAAACGTCCAGGTTCCCCAGGGTCCATATGCTGCGAAAACACAGGTATCTCAACAGCCTTAGCAACACGATATAGATCTGGCATTTGTGGTGCTACAACTATTGGAACATCATATTCATTTGAGACCCTCTCGCAAGCCTGAGCCATCAGGACTGCCTTCTCGCCGGTAGCTTGTGAGTACGTCTTCAGATTGATAATGACAACTGGTGTTTCTATATTATCCAATCATATCCCACCTGAATGCCTCTAACTGCCAAAGTCCTGATTATAACTATTACTAGAGGACAGAGTGGGTCTTTATCTGCATACTATCTGGCAGAACCAATTAGAAGCTTCATGACTGGTACTCGGGCGTATCCCCGTCTATTCAGATCTGTTATTGGCTTTCGTACCTCAATCTTGATGAACTTACCAGCCTCAGCATTTTTGTAGTACTGGAGATAAATCTTTGAGAACTCTGAGAACGTTGCAGCTGAGAGCAGGTCTGCAACAACATCGTTCGACATTCGAACATGTGCGTCTTGTTCGGTCATTGCACCCGTCTTCATCGCAATGTCTCCAAGGGGAGCTTTTCCAATCCAGAAACGTTCACCCATGGCCATGAACTCGATGTAGAATTCATCGGTCCCTTCAATTCCTGCGCCCATATGCGAATCATTGAACATGTACATTAGACGCTCTTGAATTGTTGAATGATAAGGAATAGTTGCCTGTCGACCTGTAGGTGTTGCTTCAATTTCAGCCTCTGCACCTTCAGCTTCATGAACTTCCTCTTCAGTGGTTTCAGTCCCAGTTGGAGCATCCTCTGTGGACTCTACCTTCTCTGTTTCTGTTTTTTCTTCTTCTGATTTCTTGCGCTTAAAGAATCGTGACATATTCAGATTCGCTCCTTTATAGTTAGCGAGCTAGTAGTCACAAATGCAACATAGATATAGAAAAAGATAGCTCAGTTATACTCATCAAGCAGGGGGATTTGGTTCAGGAGTCTGTTGGACAAGTGCCATCTTCTCTAACTGAGCAAGAAGAGGAATGCCACCGGATGGTTTTCGCTCACCCCATAATTCATCAACAAGAAGATCTCTGATAGCAATTCGAATGACTTCCGAACGATTCGGATACTTGTTCTGGCCTATCAGTTCATCAACGCCTTCAACATAAGATTCTGGTAAGCAGATAGTGACGACTCTCATAGTGACCAATATCAGTCATTACAAAACCCGTAAAGAAACGGTGTCTGATTCTGGTGCGTATCTAGGTATTACTAACTCCTAAGGTGTAAGCACCAGTTTTCCGAACTGCTCACCACGTTCTAATAGCTCATGAGCCTCTCTTGCCTTTGAGAGAGGAAGGACTCTGTCAACTACCGGATGAATTTTGCCATTCCAGACCAATTTCAGTGCTGTGCGTAGTTCATCTCGGCTTCCCATCGTTGAGCCAAGGATTTCAAGCTGTCTCCAGAATACAGAGTTGATATTTGTTTCAGCATTAGGTCCAGAGGTTGCCCCACATGTTACCAGACGACCACCTTTCCGTAGGCTTCTCAAGCTCCTAGTCCAAGTAGCCTGGCCTACAGAATCAAGAACGACATCAACACCACGATTCTTTGTTAATCGACCTATCTCCTTATGATAATCCGGCATCTCATTGTGATTGATTACAATATCAGCTCCCAGTTCTTTCGCTCGCTCCAATTTACTATTCGACGAGCTTGTGACAATTACTCTTGCGCCAGCAGTCTTAGCAATTTGAAGCCCTGCTAGAGCTACACCCCCGCCAATGCCTATGATTAATAGATCGTCACCAGGTTGTATCTGAGCCTTGGATATTAGCATCCTCCACGCGGTCATTAAAGTAAGCGGTACGGCAGCAGCATTCACAATATCAAGAGGCGCATCACCAGGGATTGGTACAACATTCTTAGCGTCTATTGCTAGAAGTTCTGCATATCCGCCGCGATAGTGTTCGCCAAGAATTCCATATGAAGGACAGAGTGATTGTTCACCACGGATGCAGAACTCACAAATACCACAGGATATTCCAGGATCTATAATGACCTGCTGACCGATTTGGAATGAGTTCTGGACATTCTTACCAAGTTCCACAACCACTCCACTGATATCACTTCCAAGGATATGAGGCATCTCTAGATTGAGACCGGGAATCCCACTACGAACAAAGAGATCTAGATGATTCAAAGCCACGGCTTTAACCTGAATTAGTATTTGATTTGATGTGACCTGAGGGTCATCATAGTCCTCGTAAGAGAGAACCTCAGGAGAACCATGTTTGTGAAATACTGTTGCTTTCATCTTTCACACCCTTGGAGTGTAAGAGTACCAGCTTCTTTCGTCATAAATTCTTGCCTTTCTCAGCTAGAGTGTATGTGGACAACTTTAAGACACTCTCTATAATGGTAGAACTATCTAACCATAATTTGGTGATTATATGTCAAAAGTAAAAGGCGGAAAGGTACGCGCAAGTCATATCCTTGTAGAGAAGCATAGCCAAGCTCAGGCACTCATTGGGAGAATCAACTCTGGAGAAGATTTCACAAAGATTGCTAGAGAATACAGTACATGTCCTTCCAAGAAGAAGGGCGGTGACCTCGGTTGGTTCGCAAAAGGGCAGATGGTGGCAGAGTTCGAAAAAGCTGCATTTGGTCTGAGTATTGGAGCAATGACAATAGATCCGGTGAAGACGAAATTTGGATATCATATCATTAAAAGAACTGGATAGTGTATGAATATCTCTAATTTGGAAAGGATGAAGGGGCGGGAGTATTGAATCCCGCACTTACTTCTACTCTGCAGAGCTAGAGTGATCCTTAGCCTTTCCAGTGGGTACGATTTCTTTTGTGACGAATCGGTTTTCACATCTTGTGAGTACTTTGGGTAGTGTCGTGTACTCCATTTGATCATCGCTGAGTCTGTGAGGCTGGAATGGTCCATGTCTTCGTAGGTAGTCGGCCATCTCCATACCTCTCTGACGGCTGATGTCAAAGGCAACGTCATCAAAGAGATCCACAGGACCAAGTAGTTTTCCGTGGGAGACTTGGAAACCAAGTGCTATTACTCTTGGAGGTCCATCGAAACGAGTACATCGAGAGTCTTTCAGACCAACAGGCAAGAGAGGTCCTGTATGTGATCCTCTCATCCAACCAGATACCAGGTGAGGAAGTGTAAATGCTTCTAGAACTTCGCCCATAGCTGGAAGACCAGAGTGTGCGCGTACGATGGCAACAGGATCATCCTTGCCAACATACTTACCAGCGACTGCATGGAGTTTGTCAGTGCTCACAGATGCCGTGATCATTCCATCATAGCGATAGACCTTCTTGATAGTGTAACGACCAGTGCTCCCAAGAAGCGCCAGTATGTCGTACATCTCTTCAGGAGCTTTCATTTCAATGAAGCATGGTACATCCTTCATGATGTCCTGAATGACAAAACGGAATCCATCGTGTAGATTGGGATCAATAACAAGACCCGCTGTGTTGAATGGGTCTGCGAAGATCTTGAATAGTGGTAGATTGTATGCTCCAGGCTCAGTCTTGTCAGCCATAAAGACTGCAATAGGTTCCGACTTTCGCTCTTCAAAAGTCATCTCTGCTGAACCGGGACCCATACCCTTCACATTACCACTGAAAGTGTCAGCAAGGATATCTTGACCTGCTGCATAGATCTTATTCTTCCGCGCAAGTTCTGTGCCTTTGATGAATGTGTCCCAAGCTAACTTGTGGACTTCCTCATTTCCGTCACCCTTGTTATGGGTCATTATAAGCTCGAGGTCATCTCCAGCATTTGATACGTGGAAGTCATTGATTATTTTCTTCTCCACGGCTTCTTTCAACGACTTCCTTGCCAATTCAAAGAGGAAGTCGGGAACAACAACATGACCAGCTAGTGATCCAATATCAGCTTTAATCACGCTAATGGTGGTTTCGACCATTTGCATTTCGCTCCTTCAATCTTTTTTCTTGGAGGCTGCAAAAAATCATGCCCCGCTGAGACCTTCGACTATTCTTTCCCCATATAATAGTTATCATTTAGTAAGGCAACAGTGTGAGTGGCAAATATGACTGTACGATTACAGGTTCTTTATCATATCTTTGAGCCGCTTGGTCATTGCAAGTGCATCCGTCCATTCTCTCTGCCACAGATTTCTCCCAAATATGAGACCTGTTGCACCTTCTTCGAGGCATACTTTGGCTCGATGGATGACATCATCATCACTAACCCGACTACCGCCAGAGAATAACACCATGCACTTGCCTGCTGTCTTCACAACCTTTCGAACACGTTCCTCATAGCTTAGCTCCAATTTATCATAGGGACTGGGCTGCAGGGAACGTATCTTGGGATCATCTTCAGGTACATTGAGTTTCACAATGTCAGCACCCAGCTCATCAGCTACACGTGCGGCATAATCAATAGCATAGAGCGAGTCACGACCCCCCTTCTTATCGACAGCCTCACCTCGCGGATATGCCCACATGATAATAGGCATTCCATATCTCTCTGCATCTTTCTTGACCTTCCTGAACTGCGTGAAATCAAGGGTCTGATTGGGACTACCAACATACAATGTGTAACCAATGGCATCGGCTCCAATTCGTACCGCGTCCTCTACTGAACCAGTCATTGGAGATATTGGTTCATTGGCTGGGGGAATCCGTGTCTTGCCATTTATCTTCAGGACCATAGGTATCTTTCCAGCATATTTTGGACCATATTTCTCTGCTAGACCAAGATGTAACGCAATGCCTGAATAACCGCCCTTAACAGCAAGCTTGAATTGATACTCAGGATCAGCTGATGCAGGATTGGTAAAGAAGTCAACCGGACCATGTTCTAGACCTTGGTCGATAGGAAGTATCATTAACTTCCCGTTTCCAGGGCCGTGTTCATACATCATTCTGTGTAAGCGTACTCGTTTTCCCAAGCTGAGATGGTCCAGTTCATCGAGTGATGTCATAACGTTTTACCTCAGTGATACGCCCTTTTTGTAGCCGATTCTTCCTATATGCTTAACGAGACTGGCTAGGCGTTGAATACAAAAGGGAATTCTGATTACAATAAAAGGTATCCGAGAGGTAGAGAAATGACAGACAAGAAGGTTTCAGCAAAAAAACCAGTTACACTTGACAGGAAGCAATACCATCTTGAGGTCAAGGAAGGAGATGTTGCTAGATCTGTTCTGATACCAGGAGATCCACAACGAGTGGAGCGAATAAGTGCTCACTGGGACTCTTATAGAGAGGCTGCTTCCCACCGTCAGTTTGTGACTCACACAGGCAAGTACAAGGGGAAGGACATCTCTGCATGTTCCACAGGAATCGGAGGGCCAGGTACAGCGATTGTGATCGAGGAACTCGCCAATGTCGGAGCAGACACATTTCTCCGAATTGGATCATGTGCGACTCTGAAGGAAGATGTCAATATTGGTGACATTATCATAACCACTGGAGCAGTACGCCTAGAAGGGACAAGTAAACAATATGTTAGGCAAGAATATCCTGCTTCAGCGTGCTATGAAGTCATTCTTGCCTTTGTTGAGGCGGCAGAAACGCTAGGTTTGACCTATCATTTGGGAATCTCTGCTTCAACTGATTCATTTTATCTTGGTCAATCAAGACCGGGATTCAATGGGTATACGCAGACTATGAGTGAAACACTGATTCAAGACTTAACTAAGGCAAATGTGATGAATTTTGAGATGGAGGCTGCAACATTATTGACTCTCGGCAATATCTATGGATTCAGGACCGGAGCTGCCTGTGCAGTCTATGCAAATCGCGTACGGGATGAGTTTGCAGTCAGGGGAGAGGCAGATGTCATTAAATGCGGTAATGAAGCTGTGAAGATACTTGCAGAGCTAGATGAACAAAAAGATGGAAAGAGATACTGGCATCGTCGACTCAATAAGTAACTTCAACAATTACTTGCCTTTTCCCACGTAGTAATAATCACCGGATGCCTTCTGTTGAGAGTCTAATTGAGATCCATCCTTGTTCACTCGGGGACGACCAGTCTGGGGGTCTCTCCGGAAAGTCACGCCCATCTCCTTGAGGAAGGAATTCATGCCACTACGTAGAGTCTGAACAGAAGAGGCAATACCAGTCTTTCCAGGATTTCCTTTGAACACCACCAAGCTGTCACTGAGATAGTCAGCCATGAGAATTGAGTGTTCGACGACAAATGCAGTCTTCAGATTTATCCGAACATGCCTTCGTATAGCTCTTGAACTAGCAAGGCGCTGTTCGATGTCCAAGAAGGCAGAGGGTTCATCCAACAGGTAGATATCAGCCTCTCGAGAGAGACAGGCTGCAATTGCAGCTCGTTGAAGTTCTCCACCACTTAGGTCCTGGATCTGGTGGTCTAATAGATGCTCCAATTCTAGCTTATTGATGACCGATGTCTTGAAGTCAGCACTATCGATGGTATTTCCACCAGCCTCTCGGAGATACATCCGCAAGTTGCCCTCGAAGTCTTTGGGAATATACTGGGGCTTATAGCTGATCTTCAGATCAAGCCCAGAGATCGTCTTCTTTGGTGCCTCACCCTCATCAGGGTCAAGCTCGCCAGCAAGCATTCGTACAAAGGTTGTCTTACCAATACCATTAGGTCCAAGAATTCCAATGACCTGTCCCTTCGAGACTCTACCACTCATCACTTCTAGAGAGAAATCTTCAAAGCTCTTCTTCATGTTCCCATATTCAACGAGGGGCTCAGAAGAGGTGAACTCAATATCCTCTGTAGACATTCCCTTGAATGAGATTGAGGTGTCACGGAATCGCATGTTCTCATCAGGAATGAATCCATCAAGAAACTGATTCACTCCTACTCTGGTACCATGAGGATTGGAGATAATACCATACACTCCGGGATTGCCGTAAAATAGACACACGAGGTCAGATACATAGTCCAAGATAGACAGGTCGTGTTCAACAACGATGACTGTCTTTCCTAGGTCAGCAAGCTGACGTATTGCGCGTCCTACCCTGAGACGTTCACGAACGTCAAGATACGCAGTGGGTTCGTCGAAGAAGTAAATGTCACCCTCACGGACAAGAGCTGCAGTGATAGCCACACGTTGGAGCTCGCCGCCACTGAGGACCTTGACAGGACGGTCCCAGATGTCTCCAAGATTCATGTCATCCTTGAGTTCTTTAAGACGGCCAGATGTATCTGAAGACTCAAGAAGGTCACTGATGGGGCGATCCGCAATAGCTTTCATTTTTGGGATATCTGTGATGGTCTGAGGTTTGTGTACAGGAACAATGTTACCTGCCTGAATCCGTTCAAAGAAGGGTTGAAGTTCAGAACCGCGATATTGATGGATAATTTCATCCCATTCAGGAGGATTGTCAATTCGACCCATATTTGGTCTCAGCTCACCAGCAAGTATCTGGATTGCTGTTGTCTTTCCGACACCATTTGGTCCAATCAATCCAAGTACCTGGCCCACTTTAGGTGTTGGGAGACGGAACAGCTTGAAGCCATTCACACTGTATCGATGGCTAGTATCAGACTCCAGCTCTTCAGGGAGATTTACAATCTTGATGACGTGATAGGGACATTTCTTGACGCATATGGCCTCACCACTACATAAGGCTTCGACAATGACAGGAGGTTTGTCTGGACCCTCTGGAAAGATCACGGTCTCGTCGCCAGTACGAACGCGAGGACAGAACCTCTGACATTCGTGAGAGCAGTCCTTTGGTCTACATCTGGCTCGGTCTACAATGGCAATACGCATCTATACTTCACACCCATAGAAGAGCTGTCCAAGTGAGACAATGGTCACTATTTAGCGCTTTGGCTTAGTGACCATTCTCTTACGACTGCAAAATCCCAAAAAGGGTGGGCTGAGGCCGCACGATTCTACCATATGTAAAGACCAAATAACTGTAGCAGTACCGCCTGCCCGAAAACCAGTAGCAGGAGTTTGATCTTCTCAGCCCGACTAAAAGCAGTATTATTGAGATAGTAGAGTACGGGAATCAAGAGTAGCGGAAGTACGAACATGCAGATGCGTGCGGTCTCGCCCTTTTTGGGAGCTCCTGTTACGAAGAGCAGAAGCAAGGCTACAAGAGAAGCAGCAACAAGATTGAATGTTTTGGTCGCATTCTCTTCTAGAGGCATTGTGAGCTTCATTGATTTCAAGCCACGATACGCTAAAACAGATAACACGGGTCCAAAGAAGACCACGATGTCAAGTATATCCTGCAACCTAGTGACAACATAATCGAGAGGACTAGCTAGGAGCATGAATCCACTAGGATTCTCAAGTGAACTCGCATAGAGAAAGGCTTGCACATAGCTGAAACCAAGTCCAAAATACAGGACAGCATAGACAAGGACTATGCATACTCCAGCCACTATGATCTTATTGAGAGATAACATCCAATGGAACACCCTCGTGGAAAGAGGTTGATTCCGGGATGTAGACCAAGAATTCAGTAACTCATAGGTCAGAAAGAGAATTGGAATATAGACAAAGAGGAATGAGATGAAAGTTCCAAGAAACACAGTCACTATTATGCCAATCAGACTGACTATCTTATTGGGATGAAAATAGAAATACGACGCTCCTGCGGCAAGAGTCGCTACGATAGCATAGATATTAGCCAGATAATAGACTTGAACTGCAGGCAATAGAAGATAGAGAAAGACACCATATCTTGCTGACTCCTTTTCAAAGAGTCGGGTATAGAGCCCATTGATGAAGTATGCAGAGAGAATACCAGAGATCACACTGAGTCCGATGGCTATGAACGCAGGGGTCTGAAATATCAAGTTAAGGAGATAGATTGCAAGAACTGCTCCTGGGGGTTGGGTCTGCGCGTGGAGAGAGAGAATTTCTTGGAGTGAGTTGTAGTTGGAGATGAAGGATATCGGATCTACTACTTTAGAGATGTCTGAGTATATTTCACTAGCAGCACCAATAGTATCCGCAATCCCTGTAGTCCATCCATGTATGAGATTTGTGAGGACTATGAGGACAAGACCCAACGTGAGGAGAATTGGAAGAGCTGGTAACCTGTACTGGCGCTTCTTCAGAGCAAGTAATGAAATGCCTAAAAGAGTGATAGCTAGAACAGCAATTGCTACACCTTCCAGAGATGGAACAACTAACTGACCCCAGAGAGGCCATATGTTGTACATCAATCCCGGCATATTTGGCATGACCACAGAATCCGCAGGAGGGCTAAAGCCTCCTGGAGGTGAGGGTGAACGACCAGGTCCATTTGAAAATGATCCAGAAAAGACATAGTATAGACTGATTATGAACCCAAGACCAATTGTGAATAGTGTGTAGTCACGGAGATGACTCCTATCAAAAAGGCGCGGCTGGTTTTGTTGAGGCGTGTTCTCAGTCATGGTAGATATTTCTCCGGGTTTCGGTTAGAATGTCATCTGAGCAAGAGCTTGATGTGAATACTATATAATCTCTAACCGAATTCTCACCTGAATCATTCCCAAATCTTACCCTATTCTGAGCTAAGATAGAGAAGAACGATGAGAGCAAAGGATGAGAATAGGTCAGGAAGAACAGTGAAGGGTCCTAAGCCAAAGGGATAGTACCCAAAGAGAATGTGAATAAGGGGATTTGAAGTGATGGCATACATCAAAAGTACAAGGATGAGGAGGATTAGGCCGAGTGTGAATCGTGATCGTATCTCTGAGTAGATCCGATAGTAGAGTCCAAGCAATGTGGCAATCAAAGCAATATTCACGAAGGAAACAATTGTCTTTAGAGTGACAAGGAACGCAAGTTGGTCATTACCTTCAGGAGGGATTGGAGCCGGGGGTTGAGCAGGAGGTTTCAATACGATGGGGGATAGAATAAATCCTAAGATAATGGCTGCAACTACTGATACTATAATCCAAATCAACAATCGAGTGTGTTTCATTATTAGTCCTCCTCAGAGCGGGTTTTGCTTTTCCGTGTTTTCCCAAATCTCTCCCATATGTCTTGAAAAATAGCATACTCTTCCTCAACTTCAACAGAGAGAAAATAGACCATACCATACCCATCCCCCTGAGTAACGATAATCCCATTCTTTGTGAGGACATCAAGATGATGACGTATGGTCTTGTAATCGAGATTGAGCATCTCTGCTAATTGATTTGCATTTGATGGCCTATCATGCAGAATAGTAATGATTCTTGCCCGGTTCGCTCCTCCGCGGGTACCAGCAATAATCCACCACAACAGACGCTTCATACTCATCGATTTCAATCACCACTGGGAAGACTTCTTATAATCTGTTCCGTAGTGTTATGTTCAGGTACTGATAGACAATCAAATGTCTACTTCCAAATTCTTTTCTGCAATCCATCCAAAGGATTGATTGGATAGAATAAGATGAATCTACTGGAACGACTCTTTGATATGTTTGGAAGAAGACGTGCTCTCAGGACTGGAGCAATCTCGCCCCCAACAGATCTCATTTCCTACCTCTATGGGGTTCGTGCAGCAACATACCTGAAATTGACTGGAAAGACACTTCCAACACTCACACCTCCATCTGGGGAGGATTTCAGTGATATCACCAAGAACTTATCACCTTCGAAAAGACTCGCAAGAAAGGGTCTATAGAGTGAAGAAATCGGCTTAGAATCATTAGATTTATAGCAATACAAGAGAAATCTCCATAGGGATTGGAGATTTCAAAGAAGATAGTCATTGGTTCTATTTGCGTCTTGCTCATTGTATCATCATACGTTCCAGTAGCATTCTTAGACGTACCGAGTAATGATAGAGTCATTGAACTGTCCTTAGTCTACAAGCATACTCACTCAACCTTTGATTCAACCCTTGGGTGGAGAGGCGAGGAAGAATACATTCCTGTGAGCATCAATGTGTCAAACAATACATTACCAGAGGTTCTTGGTTCTGAGGATATCAACGGGTTTCCATTGTGGGCAAATACTAGTACATGGGAGGTTGGGCTCCTAGTCACTGTTGGAGACCATATTCTCAATATCACTGGAAATCAGAGTATTGTCCATAATCTTGCGTGTTGGAGTGGAATTGAGGAAGGTGAAGAAGTATTCTACAGCAAGGATATGGGTTTGTTTCTCATGTGGATGTTTTATCAAGAGGGAGGCGCATTTCCAGGGAATTATTGGATCGATTCAGAAGAATATTTCATAACCTCTGATAATTTAGATGATCTTGATGCAACCTATATCAGAATAGAAGGATATCTGCTTGCTGGAATCCTTGTTGAACTAGCAATCATCATCGGACTGGTAGCTTTACTTCGAAGTGGTAAAAAGTGACCGTTGAAAAGCATATTTAGGCTCCAGAGTATTTCAACTCTTATCGGGATGATGATGAATGCAGGGATGGTGAGCGAGCTCATCACCGCGATGACCCGTTAAACCGCAGACTGACCGATCTACCAGTATAACTATGTATAGGAGTTCAAACCTAACTTGTCGCCCTTTGTCTGTAATCATGATGGCTCATGTGAAGAAGTCAGAATCTGCTGCACTGAGACTGAGATGACATTGACCAAGGAGGATGCAGAGAGAATAGAGGCCTTGGGGTATGATAAGAAGGACTTTCTCATCAGAGTAATGGCAGGTTTTTGTGAACTCAAAAATGTGGATGGACACTGTTATTTCTATGACCCTGACTCAAAGAAATGTATAATCTATGAGAGTCGACCGGAGGGGTGCAGGTACTACCCGATTATCTATGATTCACGAAAGAAAAAGTGCATCGTTGATACTGACTGCCCATCTGCGAGCACTGTAAGTAGGGAAGAAATCAGAAAGATATGTCATAAGGTCAGAAAACTTGTTGAAAGATTACGATGGGAGGCTGCACATGGTGAAAGCCCGTGCTGACCTGCACCTGCATTCAAGTCACTCAGATGGAGTATACCCTCCTGAAAGGTTGGTTGAGATGGCTATTGATCTTGGACTAGGAGGGATTGCTCTCACCGATCACGATACGATAGTTGGAAATGAGGAGCTACTCAGTGCATCCGCAGGATTGGACATTCAATGCATACCCGGAGTTGAGATCAGCACAGACTACGAGGGATTCGAGTTACATCTACTTGGATACTATGTCCCAGAGAACGATGAGATTCTTGAGAAGAGACTGGTTGCTTTCAGAGGTGATAGGCACTCACGATTTCCAAAGATGGTTCAGAAACTCAGAGATATGGGATTTGATATCAAGGACTCAGATGTCAGAGAAGTACTCGAGACCGCAGCTTCACCGGGGAGACCTCACCTGGCAAGAATCCTAATAGATATGGGAGTCGTAGATACTATTGACGAAGCCTTTGAAAAGTACCTGGCAGAAGGAAAGCCTGCGTATGTAAGGAGGGCAAGGCCAGACATATCCGACGGTATCAGACTACTACGAGAAGTAGGTGCAGTCCCTGTATTGGCACATCCACTCTATTACACAGGTGGAAACCTAAGGGAATTACTGCACATATTGAAAGACATGGGTCTGATTGGAGTAGAGGTCGTGTATAATTATGATAGAGATACTACCTTAGAGGACAACATTCGAGAGGTCCAGAGAGCAGCAAGTGGGCTTGGTCTGATAGAAACCGGTGGAACTGACTTTCATGGCGATAATACCCATAATGATCTCGGAAGCATGACAGTGCCAATCGAAGTGATAGACAGACTTCGAGAGGCTGCAGATGTAGTAAGCAGGTCATAGAGCAAAAAGAGTACAGAAACCTTAACCGTTCTTAAGAGAAAAACAATGTGGGATTATCTTGCGTATTATAGATGCACACACCCATACTTGGACAAAGGATATCATTAGCGAAAAGGACAGAAGAGCTCGTGAGATAGCAGCTGAACGAGCTGGTATCGAACCGCAGCTTGATTCACCCATAGAATCTCTGAAGATAGCCATGGAGAGAGGTCACGTTGACCGAGCTGTAGTGCTGCCCATTGATAGTGGACTCTCGCAGACAATGCCTCTTAGTCTTCAGGCGAAGACGAACTGGCATGCTGATGAGGTCGCCAAGTATCCAGACATAATCACCTTTGTTGGAATTGACCCTCGTAGAGGAGAAGAGGGACTCATCGAACTTGAGCGCGCTGTCATGGAGAAGGACTGTCGTGGGTGGAAGATATATCCTCCGAATGGATTCTATCCAGATGATGACAAGTTCTATCCATACTACGAGAGATGCGTTGAGCTGAACATTCCCATTGTCATTCATACCGGCTTTACATCACGATTCAAGCATGTGAAATATGGACAACCAGTCTACGTTGACAAGGTTGCAGCGGACTTTCCAGACCTAAAGATAGTACTGGCACATGTTGGTGTACCATGGACCGACGAAGCATTGATGGTTGCTTCGAAGAGTCCGAACGTTTCTGTTGATGTTTCGGGATGGCAAGTCTTCGCCTCACGAGTACCAATGAAAGTCTATCAGATGATAGCAGAGGCAAAGATATCACGAGTCTTTCCGAATAGACTAATATTTGGGAGTGATTTTCCGCTCTTTGAATATGCTATGCCTCTAGAGCAATGGGTTGAGTTCTTTAGTAATCTTAGACTTCCAGATGAACTGACAGATATTGGATATCCTCAGATCACGAGTGAGGAGATCGAGAAAGTTATGTCGAGGAATGCTGCACGGATTTTCTTTGGTGAGAGATCATGAAGACGTTCATTGTAGATGCCATGCTTGGCAAGCTTGCAACTTGGCTTCGACTCACAGGATACGATACTTTCTATTCAACAAAGGTACATGATGATGAACTCCTTCGTATTGCAAAGGAACAGAATAGAATCCTGCTCACATCCGATGCAATTCTCTCAACACGTGCATCAAATGAAGGTATAGAAACAATGCTTGTGAGGGGAAGTGTTGACGAAGAGGTAGCAAGTGTATTTCTCAAGTATGGAATTGAACCAAAAGCAGACCCTGCAATATCACGATGTACAAAATGCAATGGAGACCTTATCCACGTTGAAGGCACTGAAAAGGCTCAGATAAAAGACCTTGTTCCTGACCAGACCTACAATTACTATCAAGAATTTTGGTATTGCAAGTACTGCAAAAGTGTCTTCTTCCAAGGAGGGCAATGGACCAATATCGATGACTATATGGTACGAATTGCTGACCTCATGGAGGAACTGAAGTCCTAGGCTATTCCTCCCGGACAGAGATATCATAAGTGAAGGGTATACAGGTCTTGATGGTACGAGTTAGATGGCAGTATTCTTTCATGAGTTGCACGCATCGTTCGCCGGTCCCTAGTTCATCCTCTCCAACAACAACCTCACCTGAGATACTGACGCCAGTGATCTTGTACCCCGTTCCATCGAAGATTGCAGTCGCGGTTCCCTTCAGGTCCAACTTTCTCAGATCCATCTCAAACCGACGTTGGAAGTCAAGGAATGTATTGTTGAGACAACCAAGAACAGCAGACACGAAGAGTTCATCGGGACAGATACCATCACCTCGACCACCATAGGTCTCAGGAGTGTCGTAGATAATCTTTCGACCATTACTGACTGTGGCAGTACCACCAGTCGTACCATCCCATTCAGAGCTAGAATGGTACTCTATCTTCTCGGGATATTTTGACTTCAATCTCATTGTCAAGCGCCAAGGACTCTCTTCAAGAACATGGTGATTAGGATTCCGGTAGGGTTCGTCAGGAAGTCATTTAAACGGACATTGAGTGGCATTGATGGGATTGTCATGTCTGGAAAGATGAGAGCTGCAATGTACTATGGAATCGGAGATGTCAGGTATGAGGAGACTGACATTCCCAAGGCAGGTCCAGGGGAACTCCTCATCAAGATAGGAAAAGCACTAACCTGTGGTACTGATGTCAAGACCTACAAGAGAGGACATCCGATATTGATCAAACATACTCCTGCCCTCTTTGGGCATGAATATGCAGGAACAATTGAGGCAGTGGGCGAAGGAGTAGAGAAGTTCAAGCCCGGGATGCGTGTTGTTGCCACAAATTCAGCTCCCTGTGGGGATTGCTATTTCTGTAAGCGGGACATGCCAAACCTATGTGCGAAACTGAAAGACAGTCTTGTGAATGGAGCCTTTGCTGAGTATATCCGCGTGCCAAAAGAGGTTGTTCGATGGAACACACATCAGATTCCAGACACCTTATCCTTCAGAGACGCAGCTCTGACAGAACCATTAGCCTGTGTGGTTCATGGGATTGAAGAAGCAAATATCAGACTGGGTGATACCGTAGTGGTCATTGGAGCTGGACCGATTGGACAGATGATGGTGATGCTCGCAAAGAAGAGTGGAGCCTCCACTGTGATTGTCTCAGATCTTGCGGACTTCAGACGTGATATTGCGGAGAAGGCGGGAGCGGATATTGCCATCAATCCAGCTAATGAGGACCCGGTTGAACGAGTGAAGGAAGAGACCTCAGGAAGAGGTGCAGACGTGGTCATTGAGGCGGTGGGTCTACCAAAATTATGGGAACAGGCAGTAGATATGACCCGGGATGCGGGAACTACAGTGCTCTTTGGCGGAGCTGCTTCAGGAACTACCTTTGAGGTAGATACGGTTCGATTCCATTATGGCCAGCTCACTCTGAAGGGAGTGTTCCATCTCAAACCAAGACATGTCGAGCAAGCCCTTCAACTTATCATAGCAAAGGATGTCAATCCAGACCTATTGATATCTCATGATATGCCGCTTGAACGAATAAATGAAGCATTAGAGATGATGAGTGCTGGAAAAAGCATGAAGGTCTCAATCTCACCTTAGAAGATATCAGGTGCACCCCTTGGGTAGAAAGAATGTGGATTCACAGAGAAGAAAAGGAGAACTAACCGGAACTCCAGAGAAAAGACATATGAGACCAACTAAACTACAAGACAACGAACGTGCACTACTTGAGATTCTCCAGAGTCTTGATGCAAAATATGAGAATCTCATCATTGTTGTGGAAGGAAATCGTGATGTCGCTATTCTTCGCAGTCTTGGTGTAAAAGCGCCTATTATCAAGACACAATCAAGCCTCCCAAGGCACCGCATTGTAGAGAAGATTGTTGAAGTTGCTGGGAAAAAAGGGAATGTACTAATCCTTACGGATTATGATAGAGAAGGGATGAAGATTTTTCGATACCTTGAGAAGGAACTTGAATTGAGTGGGGCAAAGACACTCCAAGGAGTTCGTCGTAGGATTAGAAAGTATATGGCTACTTGGAGATGTATTGAAGAGTTTGTCTCACTGCTCGACCGGAGCGATTCGCCAGAGGCAAGTCATCAGTAATCAATTTCATCATTTCTCACGCATAGGTAGCAGGTTTGTTTCTAGGTACAGACCCTTCGGGGAGTAAGTCAGTCGATTGGAGTTGACTATTGTTCATATTATCAATAGACGACAGCCTAGACTACAACTTGGCTTCCGCAGTTGGGACAGATGAACTTGCCACCGGGAATCTCTGAACCGCAGACCCTGCAGGTCCTTGCCTTCTTTGCCCGCATTGTATCCACAACATCATCAGTCTGTGGGACGAGGACAAACTTGTTGTCAGTGTAACTCAACCTAAACTCGCGAGGATTGCCAGCCAGGTCAAGAAGGTCAGTGGGCATAGGGAGTCGAGACTTGTCATCCAATCGCACGATTCGAGTTGTATCCAGCATGTCAAGGTCAATACCAGCCTGATGGAACCCGGAAATGACACCGTCACGCAGCTCCACTGTGACATCTGCCTTCGAAGCCACTTGTTGACTATGTGTGACGATGAAGAAGGACGTTCCAATGGTCTCATTCAGTTCTTGGAAGAGGTCAAGAATACGTTCACCGGTCTCTGGGTCAAGATCCCCGGTAGGTTCGTCGCATAGGACGAGGCCTTTTCCTTCAGTGTCAATAAGATTAACAAGAGCACTTGCAATTGCTACTCGAGATTTCTCACCACCACTAAGAGTTGTTGCCTTGTTCCGTTTTCGTTCCTCAAGTCCAACCATCTTGATCAGACGATTTACTCGTTCCTTTCGGATCTGACGGGGAACTCCAGCAATTCTAGCAGCTAGTTCTACATTTTGCCACGCATTTAGATGAGGTAGTAGATTATTCAGTTGGAAATGGAATCCAATAAAGTTCCGTCGCGCCTCAGTTAGAACTCGCTCGCTGAGCTTTGTGATGTCAGTTCTGAGATTAGCCCAGTAGACCTTTCCCACTGTGGCCTTTGTAATGCCACCAATCACATTAATCAGCGTGGTCTTGCCGCTACCGCTTGGACCAACAACAGCCATGATCTTTCCTTCAAGAATCTGAAGGGAGACTCCGCTGAGTGCAACGACCTCAAGTTCCTGTGCTTTGTAGATCTTGTAGCAATCATTGACACTGACTACAACATCATCAGGTAGGTCACCGTAAAGGTCCAATTCTTCTTCGATCTCAATCGTATTCATTCTAACTACCTCACATATTTCGTAGTACCTCTGCAGGATTGGTGTTTCCTGCTCGGCGTGCTGGATAGTAGCACGCAATTATCATTACTGCACACTCTAATGCAACAGTAAGTAGCATTGCAAAGAGTGGATATGTCAATATCTTTGGTAAGATTGGCCACACTGTGGAAATACCAAAGGTCAATAATGTTGCTGTGTAACCGAATATGATTCCCAGTACAAGACTGATGAGCACTGCAGCGAGTACACTGCCTGCAAATTCTCCAAACACCAGACTAATGACCTGTTTTTTCGTACCTCCGATTGCACGGAAGAGAGCATACTCAGGTTCACGCTCGATGACAGCAGACCCAAGGAAGAGTGCAATTGATGCAATACCCATAGCTGCACAGAGAATGAAACCAATCATTGTAAGTCCTTGAAGACCTGCAAGGAACAATCCAGTAACTGAGTCGGGACTGAACTCAATGTTATCTGTAGTATACACATCGGTATAGACTTGACTCTCCAAATAATCGATCATAGGAGCTACATCTAAGAGAGATGACACGCCAACAAAGAAGGTCTCTGATGTTTCAATGCCAGTGCGAATTCTAAGAAAATCAAGATTCACAAGTGCAAATCCACCAAGGCCAGGCTGAAAGTCGAAGTATGAACCAAAAGGAGTGCCATACAGGTCACGCGTGGAGGCCATTCCAAATCCAGGAGCGCTCTGCATAATGCCAACGACCTGAAAGACGACAAGCTCATTGCCTGAATCCGTCAATACTTCAATCGGGACTGTCATGTCAATGGTTAGATTCCAGCTCGATGCATAGTACTGACTAATGACGATCCCATTCGGGGTGATATCAAGTTCGCTTAGAATGCTCTCCGGAGTCCCACCAACAAAACTTGTGGACTTGAAATTCCCGATGTCCCTATACACTGCAGCATCGATTCCCTCAAGATAGAAACCTTCTGTTCCCACATGCGAAAGAGCTTCGATTACAGGTGTTGCTCCATCAATCAAGGTGGAGGAGGGTAGACTGTCAATCCAGTCAAAGTCCTGTTCAGGAGTCTGAATTCGTATATCTGACCCAAGGGAGTAGTTTGCCTCGTTTATGAGGGTGTTCTCAAAGCTTGCTGTCTGAATAAGCATCATTGTTGTTGTTGTCAGTGTCAGGGTAAGGACAACAAGGAGAGGGATGAATTGTCCCTTCCTTCTGCGTAAGCTCTGTGTCAAGTACAGTCGTTTTTCACCCATTATTCGCGTGATTTTCTCAGAGGCTTCAGCGGTGATGAGTCGCATGGCTCGTGAACCGAGGTAGGCTGATGCAAACAATAGAAGTGTCGAGAGAAGGATTTCATAGAGGGCATTCTGCCCATTGGGAGCAACGAGTAATGGGACAAGTACGAGAATTGCTAGTACGACTGCAAGACCGACTGCATAGACTGTGAATCCAACTTCTTCAGGGACTTCATATGTCTGGCGTATTGTTGGTTGACCGATTTCAGTTATGTCTATCCTTCTAGAAACATGGAATAGATATGCAGCTGGTAGGAATAGAGCAATGATGGCGGCTAGGGTTATTGCCTCTCCGGGTAAAGCAAACCTACTCACAAACAGCTCGTATTTGATTGGGTCAATTGATAGGAGACCAGTGGATGACCCCATGAGAGGAGCCATCAGCAACGTAAAACTCAATCCAATGATAAATCCTGAGAGGGAGAGAATTAACGACTCCCAGATGAATGCTGAGAAGATCTGGTTGAATGAGGCTCCTTTTGATCGTAACGCACTGATCTCACCCTTCCTCTGTGAAACTGATGTTTCAGAGGTGAATATGGTCAACATCAAGCTCATGATCATTATGGGGAGTCCCAAGATAATCAAGACCTGACTTGCAGCATACGTGTTGATATGTGTCTGAAGATTCTCGATTGAACCCAGTGTCACGACGGTTAGTGTCTGGTCACTCTCTTCTACTTGGATACTGAGGGACTGCATATTGAAAGCAGCAGCAAAGGGTCCAGCGGCGATGAGTCCATCAGAGGAACCACGCACAAAGCAGACCGGCGAGAAGAAACCGTTGTTAATCATGGTATCAATAGAATCCTCAGGGAGCTCATCCTGTAGCATCAGAACAGAATCTGAAATTCCCAAAACACTCTCAGCCATTCCCATGGGATCCCAGTTCCTTCTGTAAATCTCGGGGAATGATTGTCCGACAATAGATGAACGCACAATCTGGTAGACACCAACTATCGTGAGATTTCTCACTATCTGACGTTCAAGTTCGAGCGGGTCAAATGGTTGACCACTTCTAGGTATGTATCGATTGCAGAGAACGTCTATGCCTATCTCTGAACCTAGACCAATCTCAACCGAACCACCTGTGACTTGTAATGCAGTATCGATGAATCGTTGGGATACAAGAATCTCTCCAGGATTGAGTGAAAAGTTGCCTTCCCATACTAATTCAGTGGACCATACATCGAGAATCTCAGGAGTCACAGTAATGACTCTTGTATCCTTCAATCCCAGGGCATAATTGAGAGAGCCTGTATAGTATACTTCCCATTCTGGAGTCGTTCCATCGATTCTAAGAAGCCCTACAGTGCTTGGAACAACGTGAGCGTATCTGGTGAAAGGGCTAGCCATAATGAGGTTCTGAGCATCAAAGAGGTGTGTATAATCAATATCACCAGGGCTACTCTGAACACTGAACTGGTATGCATTATTATTGAAGTAATCTTCAACTGCGAGAATTGTGCCTGTGTTTGTCCAGGAGAAGACTGTTGTCGGGAGGGCTATGCTAATAGCTAAAACAAGCGCAATTCCAATATTTCGTGTGGGATTATGCTTCAGTGAAACGAGTGCGTAGCCAATAGACCATAGACGATTGCCCTTGAGGATGTCCTTTGTATTCTTCTTTTTGGCCATTTTTTCACCTCACATATTCCTTAATACTACAGCGGGCTCAGTTCTTGCAGCCTCTCGTGCTGGTAAGTAAGCCCCTATTATCATAGTCAGTATCTCAATGAGAAGTACTATTGAGAGAAATTGCATTGGAAATGATATTGTTGTTGCCAAGACCCGGGAAAACGGACTCATATTATTGAGCAAAAATTGCATGACAAATCCAAAGACAGCACCGAGAATCAGGCTAAGAGCAAGTGAAGCAAGAACCACTCCTGTGAACTCAGAAAAGACCATACTCACTACTTGACTCCTTGACCCACCTATTGCACGGATTACTGCATACTCCTTTCTACGCTCTCTCACAACAGATCCCAGTGAGATAGATAATGCGAAGATGCTCAAGATCAGTGACATGACAAAGCCTATTGAGAACAGACCCTCAACAGTATTGAGAAATAATGCAGTATACAGAGAGTGGGATTTGAGATCAAAACTCTCAGGCGTATTGGGATAGATTCCGGGGAGCAATCTGAGATCGTCGATTAATTGAGTCTGATTGGCATCATCCCCAAGGCTTGCAAGAAATAGGCTTGTCTGATGATTCGTGATCTTTGATTGAATGAACTCCATATTTGCCAAGACAAAACCGTTGTAGCCAGCTTGGTAACCAAATCCTGTTCCTTGTGATGAGTACGGAATTTCAGCAGCTGTCGCATATCCAAACCCAGGCGCACTATGAACCACACCAACCACTTCAAACACGACCCATTGGTTTGTGCCAACACCGCTCATTTCCATGGTCAGAGAGTCCCCAACGGTCTTATTCCAGATGGTTGCATGAAAATCACTAATGATGATACCATTACTCACTGCAGCAAGTGCCGATAGAATCTCTTCAGGTTCTCGATCAGGAAAACTTGATTCATCGAAGTGTCCTATAGATGTGTACTGCAAGGGGTATATCGCTTCAACTGTGAGCTGTTCAGGTCCCAATTTTGCCCAGGTTCTGAGGACAGGCATCACACTCTCGATCCCATCATACGCTCCTATAGTATCATTATATGATAGTTCTCGCGCTGTGCAATCAATCCGTAGATCTGCACCTATAGAGTAGTTGATCTCCCTGCCCAAATCGACCCTAAGACTCTCTGATTGCACCGCAAATGCAATTGTTGAAGACATTGTCAATGTCAGCACGACCATGAGTGGTATGATTCGTCCCTTTCTCATCTTCAAATACCCAGCAGAGATGAGATTCTTCTGGCCTAGTACGAAGGAGAGTTTCTCAGATACTTTAGCAAGCCCAACCCGCGAGAGTCGAGAGCCATTATAGGCGATGAAGAACCACGCTGCAGTACCGAATGAGAGCTCCATCCAGAAGAAGATGGTTGTCTTGGGAAGAATGAAGATCAATAGTATCACAATGCCAAGAAGAACGATTGAGGCTCCAATAGTGAATCCGTGAGACTCAGCCTGTTCAGTAGTCTCCTCTTCCACTTCCATTAAGGTCAGACCAATCTCAGTCTGGGCGGCTCGTCGTGCTCTATAGAGAATGAAAAGCATACTCGGAAGAACAGTAAGTGTAATTGCACGAAGCGTAGTATTGGAAGTGAGGACTGTCTTAGAGATGTAATAGAAGTAGATACTCCAGTCGAATGTCATGAAGTTAGTTGAAGCAGGGATCAGAGGAGCGAATAGGATACTGAAGATCACGCCCATGAGCACTGCAAATGAAGAGATCAGTAAGGTCTCCCAGAGGAAGATTGTAGAGACCTGGGAATAGCTAGCACCCTTGGACCTGATAATACCGACTTCCACTGTACGAGGGGCCATGAAAGCATCAGCTGCAAATACTGAGAAGAAGAGTGCGAGGAGGATGACTGGGAGTGCAAGAACAGATAGTGATAGTGTAGATACATATGTATTGATTGAATCCTGCATGTCATTGATATCATTGGTTCCTAACCATTCGATCTCATAGAGTTCTTCAGTACGGTACATCAGACCAAACAGGTTACTTGCTACATTCTCAGGTCCATTAGCAGCAAGGACAGACGAAGACACTCTGCCAAAGACCACAGGTTCAAAGAACCCATTCTCTGAAAGAGAATCAGGCGGGATGGAATCCTTCAATATCATGACACTGTCGCGTAAGCCAAGGACTGGGTACCGAATATTTGTCTGATTCCAGTGTTCTCTTCGTACGGTGGGAAGAGCTAGCTCCATTAATCCGCCAATCTTGACAGGATCATAGGTACCAACAATACGAAGGTCAGTCAGGCTTAGACGACCAAGGTCGCCAATTGGTGCGACAGCTGCTTCTCCCGTAAGAAGCTCAATGTCGATAATATCACCAATCTCTAGTGTCAGATTGAAGACAGATCTGACATTATGAATGAAGAGAGATGTGACAAGTATCTCCCCTGTTTGGAGTTGCGATGCACCTTGATGCCAGAACTCATTATAGGTCAGATTCAGAAATTCATTATCAATAAAGAAGACCTGACAGTCCTTCATTCCATCACTATAGACATACCCACCAATATCATACACTTTTGAATCAGGTAGTTCAGTGCCCCATACCAGTCCAATTGTTGAATTCAAACGGTATGTGCTCTCAATGAAAGGACTACTCTGCAGATATGACTCTGCAAGGGCAAGCTCGCCTAAATCGCCAGCAGAAGTAGAGATCGCCACCTGGAACGGATTCTGTTCAAGGTGTTCATAGATACTCACATAGACCCCGGTATCACCCCACACCATTGTTGATGCAAAGAGACTGATACCAAGACTCAGCGTTAGGGCTAGACTGATCGCTCTGAAGGGATTGGCACGAATTGTGCTCAATGCATATGACAATCCGTATCCTTTGTTCCCATTGGATTTGAGAGTCCTAGTCTTCTTCGATCTCGCAGCCACCAATCCAATCACTCCTAGACAGAGGTCTCTTCCTCGACTTTCTTTCGAGATTCTCTTCTAGTCCTCACGTCTATACCGCTTGTCTTGAAGAAGTCACTAACAAGTTCATCAACAAGAACACCATCGCGAAGTAGGAGAATTCTATCAGCCATTCTCGCAGTCTCAGGGTCATGTGTTGCTGCAATGACTGCGCGATTCTGTTTCTTCGCAAGGTCGCTCATTAACTGGATGATCTCCCCACCGCTCTTATGGTCGAGATCGCCTGTAGGCTCGTCGCAGAGAAGCACAGCTGGATCATTAGCGAGGGCTCGAGCAAGAGCCACACGAGAACGCATTCCGCCAGAGAGCTCGTGAGGCATATGTTGTGCTCGATGACTGACAAGGACAGTGTCCAAGAGTTTCATGGCACGTTCTTCACGTTCCTTTGCAGGGATGTTATCAAGAAGCATGGGAACCTCTACATTCTCTAGTGCCGTAAAGATGGGTAGCAGGTGTTGGTCTTGGAAGAGGACGCCAATCTTGTGACGCCGCACTTCAGACATTTCATCATCATCAAGTTTTGTGATGTCATCTCCATCAATGAGGATGGTTCCCGATGTGGGTGTATCGAGTCCTCCAATCAGGTTCAGGAGGGTTGTCTTTCCAGATCCGCTCGCTCCAACAATAGCTACAAACTCACCACGATAAACTGTGAGATTGGTACCCTGAAGTACCTTGATAACGCGGGAGCCATCTTGGAAATCTCTTCTGACATCTATGCAGGTCACTGCGGCTTGCTTCTCGGCGGCCAATGGTGATTCACCAGTTTCTCGAAGGATAAAGACTCCGTTTTAAGGGAACTGCTTTGAGCATTCTTTCAAGATTCGATAACGAAATGACCTTATGGCACAGTTGTTATCATAAGAGGTATCATGCGCGTATTTGCAGTGTCAGGATATTCAGGAACCGGAAAGACAACCTTAGTGGAATCAATTGTAACGAGGTTGAGTGATGAGGGCTTTACCATTGCCACTGCCAAGAGTTCCAAACATGATTACGAAGACCAAGAAGGCACTGATTCTTACCGACATGTTCAAGCAGGAGCAAAGATCACCATACTTCTTGGGCCGAATAGTTCTGTAGTGCATCATCGTGCTCGGAAGAAGATCTCAGCCCTTGTCAGAAGGACAGATGCAGATTTTCTAATCATAGAGGGAATGAAGGAAAGCGAAATTCCGAAGGTCTGGTGCGTTGGTGGATCAAAGATCACTCCCGAAGACCTCAACGAGTCCATTAAGGCCATCATCAGCTGGTTTGAGAAGAGTGTAGACAAGGATGAAACACCTCCAGTCCTCAAGTCAACAGATATTGATGGTATTGTGAAGATAATCAAACGAGATGCAATCAATCTTCAGCAGCTAAGTATCTGAAAAGAAGTTGCGGCTCAGATACCCCTAAGGTCGATCATTTGTTCACAATCTCTCGTTAAGGAGTTCATCACAGCCGCATTTGATGAAAGAATACTGTTGTTATTAGCCTTGTCAAAGCTCGTTGAAAGAGCTATAGGACAATACTCATTTTGGATTATGATGTGCGTCCTCTCAATGAGAAGTATTAGTGCCAAACGTTTCAGCCTCTTTGACACCCTTGAGTGCGGTCAGACATTTACTTGGATTCGTGAGGGAGAAGGGTATGTCAATGCAGATATGGGCCAGGTCATCTATGTCGAACAGAAAGGTGATAGACTATACTATGAAACTTCATCTTCCGAGAAGGTCTCTCTGAATAGGCTGTTCCGTCTTGATGATCCGCTCGATGAGATTCAAAGTGAGATATTGCGGGATGGTCTGATGAAACAGAGCATAGAATTTGCACCAGACCTCAGAATAGTAAGGGACCCATTCTTCTCATGTCTTGTTTCGTTCATATGTTCGACCTGTAAGAATATCCCAGCAATTCAGATGATGATGAGGAATATTAGATCTGAACTAGGTCCCGTGTATGAATTCAGGGGAAAGATGTTTCATGGTCTACCTGCTCCCGAGAGACTTGCAGGGATGAGTCTCAAAGGTCTGGAGGGACTTGGGCTTGGATATAGAGCAAAGTATCTGAAACATTCAGCAGATGTCATTGCAAGGGGGGATATCACAGAGGAGGCACTTGGAGATATGACATACTTGGAGGCTCATGACTCTCTCAAGACCCTAAGTGGTGTGGGAGATAAGGTGGCTGATTGTGTATGCCTCTTCTCTCTTGGTTTCTTGGAGGCATTCCCTATCGATGTGTGGATTGAGAGAACGATTCAGGAGCACTATGATGTCTTCACAGAATCAGGAAAATCCTACACTAAAAAATCAGTAGCTGCGCGGAGCTATTTTGGTAGATATGGTGGCTATGCACAACAATATCTCTACTATTACGCCAGGTCTCGAGGAAAGGGGCCAACATGTTAGAATGACTGTTTCTTGTCCTTTGACTTTGAATACCAAGAGTGATTGGTGATTGGAGGAGTTCGTGACAATTCCCAGGCACGGGTACTATAGAATGCAAGTGGATTCAGAACATATTCACATAGTGGGTCAAAGGTCAGACCAAGATAGACAGGACAGAGATTATTAGTCTGAAGCTTTTTGCACCCAGTTGGGGTATACCCCGGACTCTCGGAACTTATCGACCGTTTTGATGATATATGGCCTACCTGATATTCGATTAACCGGGTGTCCCTATCAGGTGAGTGACCGAACACTTTGTTCACCTCATCTTCACTCATCCCTATTCGAAGGAGGAATGCTGCAAGTGCAAATCGAGCATCATGTGAGAGATTGCCAGTTCCACTGATTGACTTGTCATACATCTCTTGTATACATGGCGGAAAGGCAGAAGTGATCTGACCAGTGATTTTCACAGGCTCATATTGACGGATTTTTCCCTTCACCTCTTCTTCGACCCGGTGCACCGCCTCGGTCAATCTTCGTGAGAGTTTGGGGATGTCTAACTGGCCAAACACAATGATCTGTCTAAACCTGCCAGAGATTAACCTGTTTAGTTCTTTTCTTCGAATCAGTACCCAACCCCTGTCAACATATCGATTGATAAGTTTCCACTCGTCAGCATGAAAGTCGGGAGCAACCTCTAGGAAATTCTCAAAGCGTATTCGAAACTCAAAAGAGCGCAAGGCAAGCTCCATCTTGGCACGTTTGTGGAGGTCGCCCAACGACTCGACCTTCCAACCAAAGGAACTCGTAGCGAGGTCTTCGACAAAATCACTCTCTTCATCTCCAAGCAGTCTATTCACAGCCTTAGATTCAGCTTCAGCCTGGAGGGCTCTGAGCTTTGCATTGCCTATCTCCTCAACAATGACTCTAGCAGTTGGATATACTAGGACTTCCTTTTCGTCTCGCATATCTGAGAAGGAGATCTCGGATTGAGTGATTGCTGCGTAGACTCTCCGTTCAGCCTCTTCGATGATATAGTGATTGTCTGGATGCTCGAGGAGTTTTACAAGTGCCCCGAGGTCTCTTGCAAGTCGTGTAGAGGCTTGTCGAGCAGAGACAGAAAAGGGATACTTCAGCTGCTGGAGATTACTTGACATATCGCTCACTCCATTCAGTTGCTACCTCTCGAAAGTTGGTTGATAATCATCAACATCTCGATCATAGAATTTCTTACCACAGACAGCACACTTGAACATCTGGATTCCTTGACGCATTGCCCAAATATTCACTACACGATTGATCCTCGTACTCTTGCAATTCGGACACTGCAATTCAGGTTCATTATAGGCCCATGGTGACTTTCGTCTGTTCGAAGACATGCTGTACACAATTTCCTTCAATTACTAAATGTCAGGCTACTTCATATGCCCAACTACAACTGCACGTATATCATTAACGGCTCTGCCTTTTACTTCTTTCAGCCCTGCATCTCTCATCAGAGAGATGATATCATCAATCGAGTGTTTGCACATATGGGGATAGCGTTTTCGTGCCTGTTCTTCTGACATGTCACGTTCAATCATCTTTTGGACAAATACTGCTTCATTTCCAGATACAAAGTCATAGACAACATACACCCCGCCTCTTCTTACGATTCTGCCAATCTGTTTGACAAAATCCTGTGGGTCCGAGACCTCGTGAAGCATGTAACCTGAAAAGGCGAGATCGACTGAGTCCGGTTGCAAAGGAATACGAGTCACGTCGAAATTAATGGTCTTCAATTCATAGGATTCAACAGAGGTTCGTTCTTGGATGAACTGCTCTGCGTGGTCGAGCATCTCTTGACTCTCATCAAGTCCAATCAGAACCTGAGCAGAGAACTTCTCAGCGGCGTCCACAAGGAAGAGACCTGGACCACAACCAAAGTCCGCTATGGCTTTCCGAGGCTCTGGACCTACGAGGGGGATAAAGGTCTTCCAAAATAGGTTATCGTATCTTGTAGAATAAGACCTGATGAGCCCATTAATTCGTTCCTCATCATTCCAATTGGCTTTTCCCAGATGATGAGTCATATCATTTTCGTCCTAGAATGAAGTCAGCTCGCAGGACAAGTCGCAGGAATTCTCCAAGACTCTGGCGTTGAATCTCAGGATCACTGTAGAGTTTCTTGAGTTCTGCCTTTCGATCCTCGATGGACTGTATAGTTCCCTCGTTGATGATCTTGTAGATAGCATTTGGCCTCTCGACCCAGCGACAGATCTCTTCAAGAGCCTTGTTCAAATATAGCACAACAGGAGTCTTGCGCTTTCCGTTGACTTTGAAGTTCATATGGTAGTCAACATTCTCATCACTATCAAGTAACCGCAATTCCAATTTTGAAGAGGCATCAACCATCTTTGCGAGAATTGGTAGATTTCCAGCAGTGTCAGTGCATCGGTCTGTTCCGATGACAAGAATCTTGATGTCATTCTGAATGCTTTTCAGGGTTTCCAGATCAGTCTCATTTAACTGAAGGTCAGTATATCGGGCCTTCATTATCTCTACGTTCTCACGGGCTTTCTTCAGGAAATCTTTGAAATTCACTGCTTTATCCCATTCTGCATTCTCAGCCATATGTATCAACTCGATAGGTGTGAAAGAATACTATCTGAGCAAACCCAACAATGCTCAGCATACTATTTCACGCATAATCGGATAAAAAGATTGTTTAATGCAAGAGCCCTTTGAGTAATCTCGATAATTAGTTTCGGCTATCTGTTCATCTTTTATACTATTGTGACTACTTCTTTTCTCATGTCCGATAGTATGAGAGCATATTGTGGAATCGTCTGCTCAGAATGCCCGGCGCATCTTGCATATGTCAATGATGATGACAAGCTTCGGAGAGAAACCGTTCAGAAGTGGACCTCTCCAGCATTTCCTGTCACCATGGAGACTCTCGATTGTGCAGGATGCAAATCAAACGGACCACATTTTGCCTTCTGCTCTAAATGCTCTGTCCATAACTGTGCAAGCCAACGGGGTGTAGAGACCTGTGCCCACTGTGAGGATTATGGTTGCGATATCCTGCAGAAGTGGTTTGAAAAGTCAGGGGACGAAATGAAGCAGAATCTGGAGAAGTATCGAGCCTCACTCTAATCGCTTCGTGGAGCTAGTATAGTGAAGAGAGCTGGCGTCGCAGACCTGAAATTGCATCCTGGAAAGGCACCACACTGGTTAGTCAAACGTATGATCCCAATGGCCGATGCTCTCTGCAAGTTCATAGTGGATGAGTTTGGGACTTCAGAACTCCTACATCGCCTCGCAGACCCGGTCTGGTTTCAAGCATTATCCAATGTTTTAGGCTACGATTGGGATAGCTCTGGTTCGACCACTGTGACCTGTGGTGTCTTGAAATCTGCACTTGACTTTGAGACCCATGGAATGGTCGGTATTGGCGGCAAAGGTATTGCCTCAAAGAAGGTTCCTGAACAACTTCGTGCGTTAGAGGACTATGGACTTGATGGTGCGCGATTGGTCGATATCAGTAAGGCAGTTGCAAAGGTAGACAATGCGGGAGTTCAAGACGGGTATCAGCTGTACCAGCATCTCTTCTTTGTTGATTCTGAAGAGAACTGGACTGTGGTTCAGCAGGGTCTCGACAGCAAAAACAATGATGCACGACGATATCATTGGACAGCTGATGAGACTCGAAGCTATATCGATGAGCCACATACAGGGCTCATCTCAGGAGAGATAAAGGACTGTGCGCTGGACATGACCTCTCATAAATCAGAGGAATGTCGTCAGGTCAGCCTGGACATTATTAAAGAGGATCCTGCTAGAATAAGACGATACTTTGAGGACATCAAGTCGTACGGTGAAACCACCCTGATACCTTGGCTAGATGAGGACAACGCTGAGATTGCCCTACCTGCCTACAAGGTCATTCCAACCAGAATGGACTGGAATGCTGTCCGACGAGCATACGAAACGCAACCAGAGGACTATGAAGGCCTTCTCTTAATGGATGGCTTTGGACCCGCAACTGTGCGAGGCCTCTCACTCATCTCCGAGATGATATTTGGGACTCCACCATCTTGGTCAGACCCTGTCAGGATGTGTTTCGCATTTGGTGGGAAGGATGGTGTCCCCTTTCCGGTTCCAAGAAAAGACTACGATAAAGCGATAGCTTTCATGGAGCAGGCTCTGAATGATGCAAAGATGGGAAGACGTGAAAAGGTCCTTGGCCTGAAACGGCTCCGGAAATTTGCTCCACCTGTTCTCAGAGACATGCAGGCTGTTGTATAGTGCGACCAAAGGACTCATTTCTTGGTATGCATTGCTGCTTCTATTATGATTGAGATCGTTCAGTTCAATGAGGATATAACCTGCGTCAAGACTGCTACTGAACAAGACGGAAACGCAATCATGTTCGTCTACGCGTTCCTTGTCAGAGATGCACTCTTTGATGCAGGCTGTGCAAATGCGATTGATGAGATACGAGAATTTGCGCGGAAGAACGAGATCAATGATGTCTACATAACACACTCTCATGAGGACCATTGTGGCTGTTGCACAGTGTTTGAAAAGACCGCGAGCATCTTTGCTACACCTGCAACGCAAGAGATCCTGCGTAAACCCCCATTCTATGGTGAGTTCTTCAATTATGTTTGGGGACAGCCAGAACCGGTCTCAGACCTGACAGACTTGCCTAAGACGTTCTCGATTGGAGACCTTAGGTTTGAGGTCGTGCCTGTTCCCGGCCATACCATGGAGATGGTCGGGTTCTATGAACCTGAGAAGAAATGGTTCTTCTCTGCAGATGCAGTCCCTCTGCCATCGAAGAAGAGAATTGCCATGCCCGATGAGAACATACCCCAGATGGTGGCAACCATGGAAAAGATACTGACGATGGACATTGACATCCTCTTTGATTCTCACAGGGGGGCAATTCACTCGCCTCAGAAACATATTCAGACACGAATTGATTACATCATTGAGATACAACAGAAGGCAAAGGAATTACACGAGTCAGGAAAATCGATTGAAGAGATGCAGCAAATCCTTGAACTTGAGGGACCATGGTACCTCGAACTCACCAAGGGTAGATTCGGTATTGACTTCTTCTTGAAATCGGTCCTCTTTGATAAGGTCGTCGTATAGAATCACAAAACAGATTGTTGATTAGGAGAAAAGTCAAAGATAGTGTATGGCTCTCTTCATCCCGTTGTTAATTGCGGGGATTGTGACCCTTTGTCTCATCATGATGATTCCTTCACTTGTCACACACACGATAGGACAACTTCTCATTGCCAGACCGAATGACTTCGAGGGCTGGTGCTATTATGGTACATTGCTTGAGAGAAGAGGGCACTATCTTCAAGCATATAATGCATATCAGAAGTCAATGGCAGTCAATCCACACTATGAGGAAGCATGGAAGAGGCTAGATAAGCTCATCAGGAAGATGGAAACAGATACCACGATTGCAGATTCATTCTCTAGTCTTGATTCAGATGTTGTATAGCATCTATGACCTCTTCTTCCGAATTTCATGACGGTCAGAGAAACGACGTTGAGCCTTCTCATTTTCTCGTTGTGCCTTCAGGGCTTTCCGGATCCTATGGCAGTTGATTCGTGCAGCTCTGCCCAGAACTGTAACACGTTCGGCTTCTTTTTCATCACCCTGTTTCTTGTAGAGTTTTCGAGCTCGCTCCCAGGCCTCTTCAGCACTACAGAAATCATCCAACCTTGCAAATGCTGTCGCCTTCGCATCATAGACATCAGGGTCATCCTTGACAAGTTCAGTCAAGTCATTGAAGACTTGAGTAGACGCCTCCCACTCTTCAAGTTCCATCAACACGAAGGCAAGATTTCGCATGGCTGTAGGGTACTGCTTCTTGCGAATGAGTGCTCTACGAAGATGCTTGACAGCATCCTGTAGTTTTCCATCCTTATATGCCACCATACCCATGGTGTTCTCTACACTTGCATCCGTCGGGTCAAGCTCAGATGCCTTCTCCAGAGATTTCATAGCAGACTTGTGTCTTCCTGCACGAAGATTGACATCACCAAGGATGAGCCATGCTTCAGGATTCTCAGGGTCTAGTTTTGTCGCAGTCTTTGCAGACTTCAGGGCAGCGTCAAAGTTCTCTTCGAGTCCATAGGCAATCGCCATTCGGATATAGGCAGAAACGAGGTCATCCTTTAGTTCCAGAGCCCGTGTGTAACTTGAAATTGCAGACTTTGTATCCCTGAGTTCAAGTTGTAGGTCTCCTAATCGTAACCAGATACCCCATTCACCTTTCTCAAGCTCACTCATCGTCAGATAACAATCAAGTTCCTGTTTTGCTTGTTTGAGAACCCTCAGAGAGACCGCTTTGTCACGTAATGCCTCCAGATCATTCGGATTAAGTTCTAAAGATCTGTTGAAAGACCGCAGTGCCTCTCTTGCCTTCTCAGGACCTAAAGAGAGAAGGACACGTCCTCGATTCAGATGAGCAGCTGCAAGTTCACCATCTAAGCGAATTGCCTGTTCTAGACAACGAAGAGCCTCGCCCCAGTCATGTTTCTGGGCAAGAATCACGCCCTTTGTATTCCAGGCGGATGCATCATTTGGATTATTCTGGAGATGCATTTCAACCGCTTTCAGGGTCACATCCAAGTCTTCCATTGAAATCAGGTTGTACACTCCATTTAGTCTTCAAAAGGATTGAGATGTGCCACCTACGAAGAATACAATAGTAACAAATTGCATGCGTGAGTAACCATGAAGATAGAAGGAATCAAGGCACTCATCTTTGACCTGGGAGGAACCCTCTATAGACCGGTATCAAATCTGTGTGGTCTAACAAGAGATTTTCTAATCGAAGCTGAAGTCGGAACACATGAAGACTTTCCAGACACAACAATCAGAAGAGCTATTCAAGAGCCAGATGAATGGCTGACCAGCTATATGATTGAGAATGAAGTCGACCAACACTGGCAACCATCTAATGAACACTGGATTGAATATGATAAATTGCTCCTGAAAGCTTTAGGTGTTGAAGATACTGAAGTAGTAATGCAGTATCAGAGCAAGTGGGATGAGTTCGTCGAAGACTCAACACCTGAGATAATGAATGGATGCAAAGAGTGCCTCGAGGAACTTCATGAGAGAGGGTTTAAACTAGGAATTGCATCGAACAGATTCAGGGACCCCAGCAAGCTCCTCATGAAGGACTCGATTCATGGTCTCTTTGATGCAATCGAGTATACCAATGTACCGGGATATCGAAAACCATCACCATTCATGCTCCTTCGTCTTACTGAGGAACTTCAGATCAATCCACGAAAATGCGCATACATTGGGAATATCGTGGAACAGGACATTGTTGCTGCTGAACGGGCAGGTATGTTACCTATACTACTCACATGGTTAGATCCTCAGGAGTATGATAAGATCACATCGGACGTCATTGTCATTGAAGATATCATGGATCTCTTGGAGATTCTGTAGAAGATTATTGTGGGAATGAATAGCTTCATTATGGCCTCTTTTTACCTGAAAATATGTGGTGAATTCATTGAAACTAAGACCCCTACCCATTATCATGTTTCTCTTGATCAGTACTGGGCTACCATGTTCAGTTACTGCACAGTCAAACAATACTCTTGAGTGGGGAGTCAGCGTAGATGAAGAGTTCACCTATGTCCTACAGAGAGATTTCTTTGCAGACCAAGCGTATAGGGCGGTGGTAGAATACGACATCCCCTATCTCGCCGGGCTCACACTTGGAGAGAAAGCCATCATGAGAGTGACTGCTCTAGATGCAATTCCAAGCCTCATCAATGAGTCTGAAGAGGTCCCAACGTCGTCATGCAGTCTGGGACGAGCAAACGACTCGGTCTCGATAATTACGGATGCTTCAGGATTCGTCATTCCAATTGGAGACTGGGAGTTCCTAGAAGCAATAGGCAATCTCACATCAATTCAAGGGATTACCCTCATTGATACTGCAGATGAGTGGGGAACTCAGGCCGCAGGTTCCTTCCAAGCAAGCGATGACAGCATTATTTCGGTCTATGTAGAGATGCGGTATGAGAAAGAGAATGGCACTCTGAATTATCTCAGACATAGATACTCAACTCTAGGTACGGATATCATTGATGTCATATTCGTTCATTGGTATGAGGGCATGCCAACAATCTTGGGCGAGGACCTGCAGCTCTCAACAATATTGATAATAGCTATTGGTGGAGTCATTGGTTTAATCATAGCATTCCTTGTGCTACAAGCATACAGAGGAAAGAAACCCCTTGTCCAAAGACTAGGAGAATAGTGCACATGAAACCAGAAAACGAAGAAGAGATTCAAAGAATCACATGCGCTGGTGATGACAGTATCATCGCATTTTATGTGGGAAACAAGTTCTATTACCAATTCCATAGGCACGGGTCAGTCGGCGAAGATGCGCAATTCACGATAGGAGACACCTCAGTGATTACACATGAAGGCACAGAGACCGAGTATCTCCATCCAGAACATATGAAGAAACCGGGATGGACAGGTGGAGATGCAGAGAGAGGAAAGTGGTTCTTTAAGGCAATCAAGAAGGGACGAACCACTATTGTCATTGAGGAACTCTTCCGCTTCGAAGTAGAGAGTAAGTGTACAATCAACATTTTAGTCCTATGAGTCCTATCTCTTGTAGCTCCAGATGAAAGTATATTCTGCAGAGTAACTCAATTCCTCACCAGATGCAAAGGCGACCTGAAGATCTCTGAGACCTCTCTCATAGTCTTCCGTATGTATCTTATGGAGCATCGAGTATCCTCTTTTTGTCACAGTCTCGAGATAGTCATTACCAAGACGCACTGGCTTGAACACATAAGGTATAGGATTGACTTCATTGAAACCAGTCTTGAAGAGTAGATCTTCTATCTCATCAACATCAGGATATCGAGCCTTGTCTATCTTTGCAGAGGCTGGAAAGAACCTGGAGGTCATTCTGTGGTCAATCTGTGCATGAGACTGTGTAACAATGCAAAGAGAGCCAGGTCTCTTCAGAATTCGATAGGTCTCTTCGAACGAACCTAGGATATTAGGAAGATGATGGATGACCTCAGTCATGAACACGAGGTCAAAAGAGTCGGAGGTGAAGGGTAGGTTGTCTGCAGGAGCCTGAACAAGAGGCAATGAACTTTTTTTCTCATGAGCCTTCTCTAACATACCAAAGGAGATGTCAAGGCCAAGAACAAGGGATTGAGAAGCTACAGCGAAAAGTAGTGTATTGTTCCCAGTACCACAACCCATGTCCAAGACTAACGAGTCCTGTGTCACAGAGACCCCATCTAAGATCTGATGCACCATCTCAGGATCACCAGTTCGAACTTGGTCATACACTTTAGAGACCTTGTCATAGTCGATGGTATTCTTGAACATAGGCAATCAAACAACTAGTGATTGATCTCCATGTAAAATTGTTCATTTAGAAAAAAAGGAGGGAGCGGTCCCTCCCAGAGTGGTTGCTTCTTTGAACTATGTTGTTGCTTTAGACTCGAAGAAGCTCCTGTGCACAGCCTGTATTGCAGGCTCCATATCCTCTCGTTTGACAATGAAATAATATGCTACATCAGAGGCTCCAGCTGAGAACATCTCTACATTGACCCCACTCTCAGCCACTGCAGAGAACACTCGAGCTGCAAGACCCCGGGTTGTCAAGAGACCTTCACCAACTACTGCTATCAATGCTAGATCGTCTCGGACATCAATCTCACCAATGACACCTCCGACAAGTGGTAAAAGGGCATCCCGGCTCATTAATGAGTCACGAGAATCGAGTAATAGATTGATACAGGTCTGAGAGGTGATCACTGAGAAGATGTTGATATTGACAAGTGAGAGAGTCTTTCCAATCTCACCTATTATTCCGGGTTTAAAGCCAACTCCAGCACCATGAATCTTCAAGACTGAGATTCCGCTATTGCAGGCAATGCTCTTTATCACATCCCTCTCAGCTTGCCCTCTGGGCCAAATCACAGTTCGTGGACCGTCGGGAGAGCGGATATTTCGGATATTGATCTCGATGTTAGAATCACGAAGTGGTTCCACTGTTCGTGGATGCAAGATCTTAGCCCCAAAATAGGACAGCTCAGCAGCCTCACTGTAGGAGAGTAGTTCGATTGGTATTGCATGTTCAATTATCTTGGGATCTGCTGTCATGAATCCATTGACATCTTTCCAGATATCCAAGACTCTGGCATCTAAAGCACAGGCAATCACTGCTGCGCTATAGTCAGAGCCATTCCTTCCAAAGGTCGTTGTCTGACCAGCCTCGTTGCATCCAAAGAAGCCAGTGATGACTGGAGTCGCATTACTTGTAATCAGTGGAGTGACTTGGCGTTGAATATTATAACGAGCCCTTGATAGATTTGCACTCGCACCATCAAACACATTGTCGGTGAGTAATCCAATGCAATCAGTCTCCAAGACCTCAGAATCAATGCCAGAAGCCTGCAGAACATGAGCGAGAATTACTGCAGCTAGACGTTCCCCTTGACTAAGGACGAGCACTCTGACCGACTCTGTTAGTTCTCCGATATAGGCAACCCCATAGAGAAGACGTTCGAGCTTCTGAAGCCGTTCCTCGATGAGTCTCTTGACCTGAACCATGATCACAGGGTTGTGCACTCCAGCTTCGATGATATCGAGATGTCTTGTCCGAATATTTCTCATTGTCTGAGGAATGCTTGCCTCGGAATTGAGAGCATATCTGGCACCATTGTAAAGCATATCAGTGACTCCGAAGACTGCAGACACAACAACGACAACACCTTCAGCTTGGTCCTGCTTGATGATTTCAGCCACACGTAAGAAATCGGAGGCATCTCTGAGACAGCCACCACCGAATTTAGCCACTCTCACGCCAACACCCCCTTTGCTCGTGCAAACTCAGCATTAAGCACAGAGGCACCTGCTGCGCCACGTATGGTATTATGGACCAAGAGAAACATGTTGAGCTGGTTGCCCTGACAGCGGAGGCGACCCAGCTTTACGGTCATCCCCAGATCGCCAGACCCTAAGGAGAGGTCTCTCTTGGGTTGCGGCCGGTCATTCTCATGAAGGACCACAAGGGGTCTACTGGGAGCCATTGGAAGAGTAAGAGCCTGTGGTTCGCCGGTAAAGTTCTCCAGTAACTCGACCACTCTGTCAATTGAAACAGGTTCATCCATATCTATAACGACACTCTCAAGGTGTCCATCTAAGACGGGCACTCTTGCACAACTTGCATTCACATCGATAGGAGCTGGAATGACCTCACCTGTAGACCTGGTGCCTAGTATCTTCTTGGTCTCTCCCACAATCTTCGCTTCCTCGTTTGTGATGAAGGGGATGACATTTCCTAGGATGTCCAGAGATGACACACCCCGTCTTCCCGCTCCTGAGACTGCTTGAAACGTAGTCACAGTGAGCTTACGCACGCCTAATTCCATCAGGGGTCTGAGAGCCAGAACCAAGCCTGAAGTAGAGCAGTTTGAGTTTGTGACAATGTAACCATCACCTAGGTCCTGATATTTGATCAATTCCAGATGGTCCGGATTGACCTCAGGTATCAATATGGGAACTGAGGAGTCCATCCGGTGAGCACCAGTATTGGAGAAGACTGGTAGGCCAGCAGTGGCCAATTGAGCTTCAATATCTGAGGCGATTCCACTTGGTAGTGCACTGAAGACTATGTCCGGGTCAAGTCTCAACACAGTATCCGCACATGTGTCCTGAATGACCATCTCCTGCACAATCTCAGGGACTCTCTCAGATACAAGCCAGTCTACTTGTCTGCCATACTCATGACCCTGAGAACGAGGCGATGCAGTCAATGCTTCTATCTCAAAGAATGGATGGTCAGCCAAGATTCGAATGAAGTGCTGCCCAACAATCCCTGTAGCACCAAGGATACACGCTCTTAGTTTCTTCACTCATATCCCCCCAGACCCTTTGAGATTAAATCATAGTCGACCCGAGCCTGGACCAACTCAGGTAGCATGCCACAGGTGCCAACAGCATCATCGATTGTCACCATTGCTCCAAGAATACCCGGAATCATCACACCCCGAAGCGAAGATTCAATGAGAGTATAGTCAGGGATTGTGACTGCGTTTCCTAGAGCAGTTGCGTATGCATCGGCAAGAGCCACATCAGTAGCATAGACAGTTGAAGAATCGGTGTTCCCAAAACTGAACGAGTGTCCAATTGTTGCGGATGAGGTACAGAGACCAAGGAGTGTTCCAGTCCTAGTCACTTTGAAACCAAGCCCCTGTGGACCTTTCGTACCAGTATAGAGTCCGACAATGATGGGATGGTCGAGATACATTGCTATGTCCCCTCCATTGTCAAAGACTACATGGCTGGCACCTGCATCCATCATACTTTCTATAGCAAATTGAGCGATAGCACCAGCGACTGCAGCCATTGGACCTACGTTTGTCTTGAAAGCTGCTCGGCCCATGGACTGCACAATATCAGGAGCATTGTCTTTAATCTCCAGAGGTGCATAGCTTGTCTTGAATTCTGGCACTTTTTCTATGTAGTCAATAACCTGTCGTCGCGCGAATCGTACGGCATGCTCTGCTATCGAGTGGTATTCTGGTTCGGAGATGAGCGTAGCTATAGTCTCTCCAATTCTGAGATAATATCGTTCCATTTTGCATCACCTCACCCTCGAAGATGAATAGCACGTTGAGGACAGACATCTCGACACTCGCCGCACTCTACACATCGACTTGGTTCATAGGACACTGTCCAGTCAACATTCTGCTGAAACACTCCAGCTGAGCAGTATGGAACACATAATCCACAGTGAACACAATTTGTTTCATCACGTTGAACATAGTACTCCGAATAGTGATTCACTGCAATCTGCGGGTCTCGTGCGTCATTCCTGACTCGCTGGCGCATTGGATATGCAGTACCTTCGGATTTCAGTAGCTCAACAGGTTCAGTCAGGAAGAATTTCTTTTGCAGAATCAGGTCTCTCAATCTTCTGGCAATCATTAAGGCATTCCTGAAGCTCGAGAGTGCTGATGTCTGAACCATTGTTCCATTGATCTCAATCATTCCGGACTTCAGTTCTTCATAAGTGACCTTGGCTAGAGTCGGTCTATCCCGGGATTGAATACCGTAATCATAGACATCTGTGACAATATCGCCATCCGCTACTGCTGTACTCCTGACAACTTCTGCATTGATGACGGGTATCGGTACTCCAACGCCCACATAGAGTGTTGGACCATACCCAGTCAGAGTAGCGCCTCGGAGAAACTCAGGACTCATCTGCTTGAGATTGCCCTGGACCATAAGGATTCCAAATCCATCACTAGGATTGTGCTGAGTACCACTGCCGATGACATAACCTTCAGTACCTCCAAGAAGAATTCGAGTACCAATTCCAACGGTCTGAAAAGTGGGATCATTGATTATTGGGGAGAGTTCTCCCGCTCCAGAATAGGTAGCGTTCCCCATGGAAGGCAGCAGTCGCCCCATGTATGTATTGATGGCGCGATCAGATGTGTTTGTTGCTGCTCCATATCGCTCATAGCAATTGCGAGGGTTCGACATGATAGCCTGATTCATGTCTTCAAGTTTGATATCAGCTGAGAGACTCTTTAGTGGGTAGCAATCAGAGGATGTACCTTCTGCCTCAAGACGGACAGATCTTCCTCGAACAAGGTCTTCAATGACATGACCTCCGCCATATTCAATTCCTAGGCTCCGTGAAGGTTGTGTTGCTCCAAGATAGGCGTCAACAGCAGCCACGGACGAGTAGGCCTCTACATCATTCAGCCAGACCCTGGACATTTTCATAGGAGGTTCAGAATGTCCGAAGTTCATCCAGACTCCGGAAGAGCACATCGCACCAAACGTACCCGTTGTGACAACATCGACTTCATGTACTACTTCATCAACACTCATCTCTGCGACGATCTTGACCATCTCATCCGCAGTGACGACACGTGCATTTCCATCAGCAATTCTGATGTTGATCTCTTCAATAGATTTCTCGTTCTCTTTCATTTTCTTACCTCCTAATACGAATGAGATGTGCAGACAGAACTCAGAGAAGTTGTCACATAGAGAATGAGCTAGAACTCATTGTTCAGTCTGTTAGAAAAGATCACCAATGAGTGTACGACCTAGACCATTGGCAGTGCGATGTCAGCAAGCACTGTCAGTAGTGAAAACTCCCTTGTAGTCGAATACACATCCTATTCATTGGCAGGCGTTTTCCCTTGAAGTTAGTATATAGGGATTTCCAGAAGTTTCAGAGTATGAAAATGATGAAACCCATCAGAGCTGAAGGTTTCCATGTATTTGAAAAAGAAATGATGGTGGCAGAGCCCTGAGGGGCTCTAGCCGACCCCCAAAAAATCCTTAGCAGGCAGACATGCTATCAAGGAAATTTGGTTCCGAAGAGGCTCTTTCAGCCAGATGTCGTATCTGGAGAAGGTGTCTATAGAGCTGTTGACCTGTTGAGGTCAGACAGTATTCTGCCTTCGGGGGAGAGTGTGCATGTTCAGTTCCTTCAACAATACCGATCTGAGTAAGGTCAGTTAGACATTTCGAGATTGTAGACTCGCTTAGTCTCTTACCGTCACTCATATCAATACTGTTTCGCAACTCGCGAATGTTGGCATTGTACGAACGCTCACCGAGCGCAAAAATGAGAGGAACTGTACAGGGACGCCCCAGATGAGAGAACATCTCAGTCATTGGGGAATTTGTGTTTGAATCTGTTGCTTTACTTACATTCATGATTAGCAATCGCCAACTAGCTACAAAATTGTGTAAAAAAATGATATATCCTTTTACATTGTCGATTTGATGCTCTACATGCTTTCAATAGGTCAATATGGTACAGACCATGTAAATTTCCTATCTCTGCGAAGACCCACTGCTGTCATGTATAGTTGGGGCAGCCTGAGGTAGATTCTTGTTGTCTAGGTGGGATGTGCGGAGATCTGCATCACAATTTCTTCTTTCTTTGCAGATTCTATCTTTCCTACTGCTCGTCTGAGTGTGAACAGAGCAAGAATGCCAGATATAAGGGCTGCAATCAAGATACCGGTCTTCGCTGATTCCAATAAGACACCAGGTGCGAAGGATAGACCCGAGATGAAAAGTGATATTGTGAATCCGATACCAGTCAATAATGAGATACCAACTAGAAGTTCTCGATTAAAGGCAGCAGAAACCTGGATACGACCGGTCTTTTCTATCAACCAGATACTTGAGATTACACCCAGTGGTTTGCCAATGACAAGCCCAAAGATAATCCCCAAAGTAACAGGGTGTGTGAAGAGTTCGAGGAGGTTCGACTCAATTCTAACACCTGCATTAGCAAGAACAAAGAGGGGTACAATGAAGAAAGCAACCCAAGGCGCAAGCATGATTTCAGTACGTTGGAGGGGAGCCTCAGCATCTCGACAGGCCCTCTCAAGCGTATTTGTTGTGTTCAGGAAGGCTTTGGTATCAACTTCCTCAGGTGCACAACTGACTATTTTCTCGAGTCGACCATATAACTGGTCATTAATATCCTTGAATTCCTCATAGTTGATCTTCGTCGTTGCAGGGATACTCACTGCAAGGAGAACACCAGCAATTGTTGGATGAATGCCTCCGAGGAGGAGAGAAGTCCAGAGTAAGGCGCCTATCAACAAATACGGAACAAGTCTGCGAATGCCGAGTCGATTGAGTCCAATTAGTGATACAGCTAGTACAATACTCAATAAGAGATATTCGATATGTAGACCATGTGAATAAAATATTGCAATGACCAATATGCCAGCCAAGTCATCGACTATTGCTAGAGTAGTAAGAAACACCTTTGTTGGAGTAGGAATCTTGTTTCCAAAGAGATTTAAAATGCCCAGACATATCGCTATATCTGTAGCCATCGGGATTGCCCAACCCATGGAACCAGGACTACCTGGGGGATTAAACAGTACATAGATTAGAGCCGGGATTGTCATAGCACCAAATGCTGCAATGACTGGAAGAATGGCTTGCTGGAAAGAGCACAACCAGCCGATGAGCAGTTCTCGCTTTATTTCAAGGCCAATAAGGAAGAAGAATATGGCCATAAGAAGATCATTGACCCAAAAACCCAATGGCTCATCAAGAATAAAATTACCAATAGCAATTGAGAAACGAGTTTCCCAGAGCATGTCGTATGTTGATCCTATTGGCAAATTGACCCATAGTAGAGCTATCAGCAGGCAGGCAACAACGATTATGCCGCCAGATGCCTCGATTCGAATAAACTCTCTGAATGGTCTGATTGTTCTATACAGGACAGGATGAACAGGTTTGGCTTTCTTGAATCTCTTTAGATTTTCATGCATGCTATTTGACTCCCGTTACTGGTTGAATCGGAGGGGTATGGTTTCTCAGCCTAGTGAGCTGTTAGGACAATATCACTCGTATCTCTTATTATTCTAATCGATAGGGGACTATACAAATCTGCACGATTAGTTGTCTGAATCAGTACACGTTAAGGGATGGTTCAATTCCGTTGGATATCCACAGATTCTTTCTCCAATCCTTAGGACAAGAACAGACAACCAAATTAACCCAAGAATTAGGATTGAACCAAACTCATTGCCAGTTCTATAGAGATATGTGAATGTTATGAAGAGCGACTCGTGGGCAAACATTGCAACAAGCAGATTCCGCCTCGATAAGTTGAACATAGAATCTATTGCAAATGATTGTCCCAACATAGTTAGATATCCCAATACTGAGGGGAAGATACCAAAGGATATGTTAGACATCTGATGCCAGAGCCACCAGAACGAACCAACAAGAAGACTCCCCAGTTCACGACCAAATTTAGCTTGTAGTTTGGGCAAAGCAAATCCACGCCACCCCGTCTCCTCAAAGAGTGGACTGGTGATCAGTCCAGGGAAAAAGGTGATAGGGATGATGGCTAACAAAGCCCAACCCAATTCAGCAGGATCAGGATTTAGGAGAAGAAGCGCGGTCTCGAATCCAAGAACATAGTTTAGAAGATTGCCAAGTGTTATGACGGTCGGAAGAATGAATGCAGCAATAAAGAGCCACGGAAAATGAGTAAATCCGACCTTTGCTGTCTTCACAATTCCATCTAGATCCACTTCACGCTGTGAGATTTTTTGGAGAATCACAAGAGTAAGGATTGGGGAGATACCTCCGAGCGTTGAGGGAATAATGATATATTCTGCAGGCCAGAGGTGTAAGGCCATCTGACCCCACCAGAACCACCCAATTATCAGAGTGATTAGGCCGAATAATGCTAATTGATGTCTGACGATGAACTCCTTCATACAGACTCTCTCCTTATTATTGGAAATTTCTGGATGCGCACAGATTCGTGACTAATAAATCTCTATCCTCAAATTACTATCGTAACTTATCTTCGGATTTAGGAATCGAGGCCTATGCAAACAAACCATTCTGGCTTTTCATTACTAACACAACCACACTCTCTATCATAATGACCTGGCTGTACAATAACAATAATGGATCTATCTTCACGGGAGCAGCATTTCATGTTGTACTAAACATTACACCAAGTATCTTCCCCTTCGAACAAGCTGGCTTTGGTATCTATTTCAATATGATTTTACTACTCATCATCGCATTTCTAATTGGTTTATATTATGGTCCGAAGGCGGCGCAAAAACAATCGGAAGCCATCCCCTAGATCTAAAATCAAATACGTGATGACAGACTCCCTACAGAACGAGGACCACAGTGCGGTGCAATACGATTATCCGTAAGTGGGTCGAGTACCTCTGGAGCACTTATGTTCTCTCAAAGATGATATCTGGGCTTTTGGTTATCTCATCAAGGTATGCTAATGCACGTTCTATTTCTTCTGCTTCGTTTGTATAATTGTGGGGAATCGTGACAGATTCGCTGATTGTCAACATAGTTTCATAGACTTGTAAATGTTCAATATGATCATCAATCTCGTTTAAGAGGCCAGTTAGGTGCTCATTCTCTGCAAGCTCTTTTGCGTCATTGAAGGCAAGACGAGCAGATGGTATGTCGGCTTGATAGGTCTTCACTAATCCTTCCAGTGTCAACATCCGTGCATTCGCTACAATGGACTTCTCTCGGGCGACCAGGTCCTTGATAAACTTCAACTGCAATTCAGCTCGTTCAATCTGCCCTTTGGAGATAGCAATCTTCATCCTTCGAAGTTCACTGGTCACCTTAAGTTTCACAAGACTTGCCTCTTGCGTAAATCCAAACGACTTCACAACTGTTGCCGTGGAGGCGACAGCAAAGACGAGAAAGGTGAGAGAATGCATGAGGAGTAACAATGAGAGAAGTCCTGTGAGCATAGCAGTGAATTCAAGAGAGGTGCCAATAGTCAGCACCATCGCCTGACGCCCAATTATTCGGTCTTCTTTATGAAATTCGAAATATGTTTTCGAGAAGGTCACAAGTGAAACAGTGATGAGAAGAGCAATCAGAGGATATCCCAAGAGACTGTAGATAAGCCCCTCTCCAGTATCAATCTCTGGTGGGCCGTTGATGATATAGATAGCGTCAGGGGTAAGAACCCCAACAAGATTGATGAGAATCAAGCTACCAGCAAAAAAGACTGTTCTCCTCCGGCTCCACATCGCTTCGCCTTCATAGAGAGCTAGTGCTACCCAGCACAGAACAACCTGACTGATGAATCCGATAAAGAAGACGAGTCTGGTCGAGATAAGGATGACTTGAACACTGAGAATCGAAACATTCCAGAACAGACCACCGATGGGGAATAGCGCATAAGCAAGAGCGAACAATGCAGAACCCAAGGAGAACAGTCTGTTAATCTTGGAAGTCGGATCTCGATGATAGACTATGAACGCGATTATCAGCAGGGGTATGACGTTTGCAAGCGCGTAGACTGTGTTTAGCATAGTGAATGGATTCCAATAGATTGGCACCTGTAGCATCTACATCTACACTCCTGAATCAAGCTCTTGTAGTACCAGTGTTGTCATAGTGTGGGTATCATACTCCAATACTTACCATCGATTTCACATCAACACAATACATGAATTCTTGTAAACCTTATTGAAGCCAAAGGAGCGGTAAATTCGACTCTTGTAGTCCTGTGTTCTGCTGGTCAATTCACGAAGTCTTCCTTTCGTATTAGTAGCCCCCAATCTCCATTGATTAATTCTTCACAACTTTGAAGACACCAGCAGGCGTTGCTGATTTTGCTGTGGAAGCTCCAGCCTCTTTAGCCCATTGGAAGAAGTCTTCCTTCTTGATAGCACCATAAGCACCCTCATTGAGTAGGATGAATAGCTCAATGTGGGGATCAAGTATTGGATAAAATGCTTCAGTACCAAAGAAGAGACCACCAGGTTTGAGAACTCTCAGAATATCTTGGGTTGCTTTCTTTGCATCACACCAGTGCAGAACTTGAGATGTGTATACCATATCAAAGAACTCGTCCTCGAAAGGTAACTCCTCAGCGTTTCCCTGAACAAAGACGGGGTGATGTTCCTTAAGAGCATCGATAACACTACGATCCACACCGAGTAAACGAGATGCTGAAATGGCAAATTCTGCATCTGCAATCTGCATAAGATTTGGGTCATATTCCAATCCGTAAATCTTTACGGGATTGTTTGAAGTGAATACACCTTTCTTGTAGTAGTACCCCCAGATTGCTGCTGTTCCAACCCCATTGCCACAGCCAACATCAAGAAATGTACCACTTCTCTTGAGAGCATCTGTAAATCTGAATGCGGCTTTTCTGATTTTATCATACATCTTTAACTGGAGCGTATCATCCCAATTGAACGTGTTCATCTCATCTGAGAAGGTGGTATAGACTCCTTTCAGTCTATTAGGAACTGCATTTAATGCATCGGCATGTACCTGCAATATTCCCGCATTGAATATATCAGGAGGGTTGATTGGATATTCAGCAATAGGACCATTAGTACGGTAGGTTCCATTTTCTCTAATCAAAATTCCATCATGAACAAATGCATCTAGAAATTTCATGAGATATGGAAAGTCAGTGTATCCAAAATGATCCATGAGGTCCTCGACAGTCTGTGGCATCCTCATGTAGTCAAACCAACCCTCTCTTCTCATTGCATTGACAGAGAGTGCTTGATGGTATTCATGTACCATCTTTACTCTGTCCTTTGAAGTAAGTAACCAGATAATTTCCGCCCATGCACCAATTGTTGACAACATTATTTCATCACACGCCCTATTTCTATATCATCCATTTTGAAAAGTTGTTCACAGGTAGCTATTCTTTGACCCATGTTGATATCTCCTTTAGTCAAATCAGGATTTTAGAACTTTAAACAGACCTGCTGGAGTTGCAGTTTTCACCTCAGAAGCTCCAGCCTCTTTGACCCATCGAATAAATTCCTCCTTCATAATTGCCCCATGAGCCCCTTCGTTGAGCAGAACATTGAGCTCAACATAGATATCGAGCATTGGGTAAAAAGCTTCAGTACCAAAGAAAAGCCCGCCAGGTTTTAGAATTCGCATCATTTCCTTGGTTGCTCTCTCAGCGTCACACCAGTGCAGAACTTGAGATGTATATACCATATCAAAGAATTCGTCCTCGAAAGGCAGCTCCTCAGCAGAACCTTGAACGAAAGTAGGGTAGTGTGGGGATAGATTATCAATGATAGTACGATCAATATTAAACAAACGGGAAACAGATAACGGAAACTCCTCCTCTGCTATTTGCTTTAGATTTGGGTCGTATTCCAATGCATACATTTTCATAGGATTACCTGATTCGAAAGCACCTCTCTTGTAGAATTTGCCCCAGATTGCCGCTGTTCCAACCCCATTACCACATCCAACATCAATGAATTTACCCCGTCTCTTCAAGGCCCCTGAATATCCAAAAGCAGCATTCCGTATATGATCGTACATCTTTAATTGAAGAGCATCATCCCAGTTGAAAGTGTTCATCTCATCTGAGAAGGTTGAATATTGCCCTCTTAGTCGATCAGGAATAGCTGCGGCTCCATCAGAAGCTATCTGTTGGAGTCCTGGATTGAAAATATCAGGAGCGATAACAGCGAATTCTTTGATAATGCCGTTAGTTCGATAAGTTCCGTTTTCTCTAATTAGTATTTCATCTTCTGTGTAAGCATCCAAGTATTTGGTGAGAAATTGAATATCTGTATATCCAAAACGATTAGCAATACTCTGAACTGACTGTGGTGTTACTAGAAAATCAAACAAACCCTCTTTTCTCAAAACATTGAAGGAGAGTGCACGATAATATGCTCGTAACTCCTTCTTCCTGGTACGGCCAGTGCCACCAATTTTCAAAAGTTCTGTCCAAGCACCTATTGTCGGTAGCATTTTACTCACTCCAAAATCTATCCCAATATTCGTCTCCGGTTAACAAAATCAATCAACTCAAAGACTTCCTTGTATCTTGAACTGAAATCGCCCTCAAGAGCTTCGATCAATGTAATGTAACCACGCAATAGTGGACCCAATAGCTCCCCAGCAATAGGATATCTTGATGCAGTTCTTTCCACAATGCTGGGAATCCTATCTTCATAAGGTGTGTGAAGTGTGGCGAATAGCATATCCTCGTTGATAATTCGTGAGAGTATCGATGGGTCTAGATTAGAATCACTCTCGAGAATCCGAAATATGACATTCAGATTCCTTCTTCGTGGGATGATTGAACCATCGCGCTCATTCACGATATGCTCAGCAACAGAATCTATCGATTTCATCAATGAACCGTTTGTAAAACAAACACACAATACTCGAGATTCAGAAGACCATACCTTCATCTCCATGTCAGCAACTCTCATGTCCAGTGGCCGGGGGATGGAATCATATACACGCCATGCCTCCTCAACTCGATCTACTACGAGAGTTGCTATATGAGATGCATTCAGATTCCTCGGACATACAATATCGATCACCCAACGGTCACTCCTACTGATGAGAACCGCAAGAGCAACATTGTGCGTCTTCTCGATGGTTGGACCTTCTTCATGGAATACCCAGTATTCTCTATCAAAAGATGGTTTAAGTTCGTTAATAGGTTCAGTGTATGCATCTCTATGACCCCTGAAGAATCCAGCTTGATCAACAATCACAGTATTGTAGTGACGTTCATCTTTTGAATCGTGAGCAATGCGAAATGTTGTGAGTTTCATCCCAAAGAAATCCTCATGCTCTGACTTTGATAGGTACGAGGATGGATCTTTAGGGTCAAATTGTATCTGCTTGCCGCACACTCTACATTTGAATTCAGTAATGTTACTTGCCAATGTCATCTGGTCGAAAGCTCCTTGTTTATTCTGATGTCACATTTTTTACTAGCCAAGTTTGCAGTTCCGAGATTCCGTCACCGCTCTTACAACTGACCTCAAAATATCCCGAGATCATAGGTTCAGACTGGATGAATCTCGATACTAGCTCAGAATCAAAACAACTCCCCAGGTCGCACTTGTTCATGATAAGCACGAACTTCAGTTCCTTCCCAGGGACCTCTTTGTATTGGGTCTTGATCAAAGAGACCCAGTCCCTAAGGTCTAACAGAGATTGGAGGTTCTCAGCAGAGAATATCAAGAATACCAACTCAACACTCCCCAGCGCAATCTTACTGAGGTCTCGGATAGCATGAATTGGCTGGTCTAGTTGTCCTGCCACATCTACCAAGAGATAGATGCCACTGGACCCGGTCCCACCAACTCTCTCAACTTTGATGGTTTCAAGCTCGAGAAAGGGGGTTCTATGATACTCCTGAGTAGAGTTAGACTCGTTGATCGATTTACCTTCTTTCAGTACTCGCACAAGAGTGGTCTTTCCTACAGCTCCAGAACCTGCTACAAGAGCCTTGGTCAGGCGGGATTTACCAGCTGCTGGAGCAAAGGTCACATTCTCTTCCATGAGAGGGGAGTTCGAAGTATTTGCCATTTTTTTTGTCCTCGGATACTATTCCTCCGCAGTATTGTCCCTGTGGTTAATTAGTAAAAAATTATCATATAATATGTTACTTTTATATCAGAGCATTATTTCGAGACTAGAGGCTGTTAGGGCTCGTTCTATGGGCGTAGAATGAAGAAGAGCGACTCACAGAGAGAATCACGATTGTTGAATATTTACAGAACTTAACAAACGGACACGCTTCCCACAGTGGATAGGAACATCACTTCATTCTAAAAGAGCATACGAGGTATATCTTGTTTCCTAAAACCTCATTCAGAAAAAGTTGCTTCGAACTATCATCCTATTATTAGTTGAATTTTCAACATTCCACGAAGAAAAGGGTGAACCAATTTGTTTCCTGATTGCATGATGTTGAGTAACAAACGTAGGAGTGTCATAATTCTTACTATTCTTACCCTTGTCTTGATGACAACAGGACCCATATCTTACGAGATGAGAGATGGGAGCGTGATAATGGACCTATCAAAGGTCACCATAACAGAGACCAAGTCTACGAATGATGTAAAGATCCTGTTCATCATGGACAATGATTATGGAGCGAACTATCACTTCATCCGCCCAATCCTTGAGGGATGGGGATGGGAAGTGACCCTTACTGGGACTGAGATGACCATAGAGCCATGTGACTACCAATCCAGTTCGGCAACATTAGACATGGATATGCTCATCTCTGAGGTCTCGAGCCTCTCAGACTATGATGCTATCTCAATCATGCCAGGAGAGAGCCATGAAGGACTTCTCAACTCGCAAGCTGCTCTGGATCTCATCAAATCTGCAGCGGATATGGGAATAGTTGTCAGTGCATGGTGCAAGGCTGTCAGAGTCCTAGCGGCAGCGGGTGTCATCAACGGGAAGAATGTCTCCGGACATGCAAGTTTTGCATCTGAGTATATCGCAGCAGGAGCAAATTATATCCCGGGCGATGTACCTCCAGTTATTGACGGCAATATCGTCACTACTGTCCGAAGTCGATTCTATCGTCCCGATATGTGCGAGGCAATCGCAAGGGCAATTGGAGTCTTTGAGGAGAACGCGCCTGATGTGACCTCAGTACAGCTAGATCCTATTGAGCTGACCACTAATGACAATTCTAGTCTCATTGTAGACATTCTAGAGGAATCAGGGGTGGATCAGGTTGTTGCCAGATTCTACGCAATTGATTTGGGCACAGGAGATAGAAACTCCACAGAGCCATATCGCACGGTGATGTTGGAGAATGTATCGCAAGCACAATATGAGGCATGCTTGGAACCGTTTGGAGAGGGAAACTACACGGTAGATATTTTCACTCAAGATATCTTTGGCAATAGTTGTAACTTTACTGATGTCCTAGCGTTTGTAGTACGGAATTCATCGGATTCGGGATTCATGTTACTCGTGCTTGGAAGCGGCGCTGTCATAGGTGTAACTCTGATAATCGCAGCAGTCACAATCTCTAATCTGATAAAAAGACAGAAGGCAGGAGTGTATCTAGTCATCCTGCCATATGTCTGAGAATCTTAGCTCTTGGGGTGCTTGACAAAGTAGACGACGAGACCAACAGTAACTACAGCACCTATACCAACTGCGAGAAAGATTCCAAGCGGGCCAAGCTCGGATGGAGTTCCTCGAGCAATTGACTCCAAGGTGGACTGTCCTGCATTTCCTGAATTATCAGATGCCTCTACTCTGTAGTAGACTGTTAATGCAGTAAAGTTTGAGGAGGTAAGAGCTACAATATAGTGTGTACCATTGCTTGTCATCAGATGAGATGTAGCAAGAGCAAGGTCAGTGGAACCATCAATGGTCTTCAGTACAACACTACTGGCGTTCAGATCGTAGTCTGTGACGATTGCACTGAAGGTGATGGTAGTACCATCCGCACTGACTTGAGCTGTGACATTATCAAATGCAGGAACAACAGTGTCTTCCAGTACAAAGGTGAAGTTCCAGTAGTCATGGAACATTGCCGTGGGTTTGTAGATAGCAGCAATCATGTGGTCGCCAAGAGATACCCCGAGATTTTCCGTTTCTACCATCAGTGTAAGTGTGCCATCTGCTTCAGCCACAAGTGGTAACTGGACCATGGATCCGGGCATGTTGTTGATTGCTGCACGCGCTATTGATACATTGTTCAGTGATGTGCCGTTCTCATCATGCACTGCTAGTGACACATTGAGGTGGACCCCAAGTTCAATGGTAGAGGGAAGACTTGATGCAACTGAGATGTGACACTGACTGATGACAAGGGTACCATTTGGAGGTACACCATATACTCTTCCTCTTGCTACCTCACCTGGTTCGAGGGATGATTTAGCCATGGTCGCCTCAAGTGTTCCGATGTCCTCAACATAGAGATACCCAGTCAAGGTCCTTGACCCATTTACTGATTGGATTCTTTCTACCACTGGAAAGATGTCCCGTGAGGAGAGAATCACTTGTGCACTATAGGTATCACCAAAGTAGAGTCCCTGAGGATGGGAGTAGATGGATACATTGTTTATGTAATCGTACCCTAGAATAGGCAGGTCAGTAGACTCATTGACAAAGGTCAAACGTACCTTCCAGATCTCCACCGGTGGATCAATGAATGGAATACTGTCAACAAAGTCACGAGCCTTTCTGAGCCAATCAGGAAGCTCGACTCCAAATTTCTCTAAGATCTTTGAGCCCTTGACTATGATGTCTTTGATGGTAGTGATTGACAGGATTGCCTTGAGAGCAGTCTTGAGAGCCTTCTTTGTTATCTTCTCGAGAAGCTCCTTTCCGATACCATCAAGCATCTTCCCTTGAATGAAACCTATGATCTTACTCATGAACTGCTTGACCAAGTCCGATCCGCCCTGAACTGCATCCATTACATTCTCCATGATATCAAGAACGATACTGATATCAAGGTCGAACTCCTCTTTCACGCTCTGAGGACTGCTTGTCTTCACATCTAGCATATTATATTCCGCATTAATCTGACCAGTTGCACCATAGTAGTTGTGAGGATCAAAAGACCCATCCACTGTGTAGTCTGCGAAATGATATGTCCGAATCCTGCCATCGTTAGCTATGTACCGATCAAATCCGTTTACAAGCTCGTTCCATACTGTCATGTTTTCAGAAAGGAAGGTCATGTTAAGCAGGTCATATGAACCCAAGAAGTTCAAGTATGGAACATCTAGGGCGTGTATATCATTGCCGGCCCATGGTAGTGCAAGTTCACATTGACAGATGACATAGAAGTGGGTCTCATCGACATCTTCAGGTTCAATTACACCTAGCTTGATAAAAGGCGTCAGAAAATCGAGATTTGTGCTTCCTTCAGGTGCAATTCCTATAAAGCCTGAAATCCCCCAAGTATAACCAAATAGGTCAACATCGACAGATACATTGTTCATAACAACATCAGGGTACTGCCAGATATCCGGAATGCCATCATTCTGTTCATCAGCCATGATATTTGTATAACCATGGACCTCAATGGCATCAAAGTCGTGGTAACTCCCTATTCCAGCAGGAAAACTTAGGCCTACTAGAAGGATATACTCAATAGAAGTATTCTCATAAAACATAAAGACGTCTCCATTACTCAAGAAAGAAGTATAGAGAATTGCCCAGTTTTCATTAGGAATGGCGTCAGGGACTCCTGTGAGGTCAGGTTCTGTATAAGCATCAATCCAAGTGTAGACTTGTAAGATTGTATCGGAGCCTGCTTCATCCACGCATCCATGGAGAGTCATTGAATCACTCATGATAGAGCCATTTATCTTCAGGAGGGCGTATTCATATGCTTCTAGAAACACCATCTCCATTTTGAAACTATCTGGTTCTCCAATCACATTGCCAGTGAATGCCACTCCAGAACTTGTCGCATTATCAGACCAGGCTTCAACATAACCCGTCAAGGGTTCGTTGGTATAGAGGTCCAGACCCTCTGATAGCGTACTACGGTTGTTTGGTTTGCTAGTCGGAGATTCTAAGAAACCGATGTCTCGGATCTCTGTTGAAGCTCCAAAACTCAATAGAAGTACACACATGAGCAAGATGCTCAATATCTTCCTGCTAGTATCCATTCTTATCTTCACTCTCTTTGACCGCACCACATCTGATGGCTGTTGGCTTATGAGAGAATGATACCTATTATAGTAATCTATAATGTTTGAATCATCCTTTTTCTGACTCATCTTCCTCTCAGGACAAGGTCAGCTAAGACTACGGCTGTGAGCCCCTCAACTGCGGTAACTGCTCTTCTTTCTTAAGAGATACAGGGAGATGGTGTTTCATTAGTTAGGGACGTTTTGCCATGATCCAATGTTGGATGTTGGCATCAGGCAATATGTATGAATCAACTACTTCAAACCCAAAATGTTCGTACATTTGCACAAGGCTTTCATCTTCAGCATCGAGGACGCAGAGCCTGTTATGAGAATGGCAAGCCTCCAGAATAGGTCGAATGAGTTTGCTAGCCAGACCTTTTCCTTGATAGTCTGGATGAACTGCCAATGATCCCAGGTACAAATATTGTTCAGAGATACACTCATCTCTCTTGTCAGACACAAATCTCTCTACTTCTCGCATTTTTCTGACATTCTCAGACCCGGCGACTCGATATAGGCCCAACCCTCCTGTTCGCATTGCCCTTGGCAAACTGTAGGTACTCTTGTACTCTGTTTGTGTAAGGAAGACAACGCCCTCTATGTCTTCAGAGGTGGCATAGATATTTCCATCAATGAGAGTGTTTCTGATACGATAGTTGAAGTATCTTGGAAGAAATCTCAACCTTCTCTCAGGGTCAGGAGCGAAATAACACATCAGGTGATCCTCAGAAAATGCCCGTGCCAAGGTTTCAATTACCTTCTTGATGTCACGTTTTGTCACATGATAGAGTTCAGAGCTTATGTTTTGCATTATGAGTCAGATGTTATTGAAAGAACTTGCTGATATACATTAGTATGGCTTTAGAATTAAGATTCATTGTTTGTCCACTTCTTCAAACCACAAAAGACCTCATACGAAGGAACTATGAATCAGGACACTTGAATCTAGACCACGGCAAGACTCAAGTGAAGAGGTAGTTTACTTGCATCTTGAAGAGTCGAATGAAGAGAGAAAGCTCCAAGGGCAAATGAGAGTCTAGCTGGTGGGTGTTAATAACAATTAAAATCCATTGAACAACAAATTGAATAACTGTTATGACACAATGGTCAATGGGACATTTGTATGGGCGAACGGAGTAGGATAGACTTTCTCATCTTAGTATGTGCCATTCTAATTATTCTCATTGCTAATCATCTAGGACTTGTTGCAATTCCTCTTGAACTCAATACTCAATTATTTCTAGTGATTTCTATAGGTGGTCTGGCGGGTATCACTCTCTTAGGATGGTGGGGGCGGAAACGTCGAATGGATGAAGTGAATGCCTACAAATTTGGCAGAGTCAATTCAGCAATTTCCATAGGTGCCATCGTGATTCTAGTTGTAGTGCTACTTACTCTTGTCGGTATACATCCGCCCGGTATGGATCCTGAGGTTCCATTCCTATTCGTAATCCCCCCTTTTGCACTATTGATTGTACTAGCAGTATTGATAGAGGAAGTGGTTCAATGGTTAAAACTGGACCAATCGAACTAAGACAGACAGCAGCCTTTACCACCTCGAAAACCTATGATGCAGTCTTCTGTTTCCACCACTAGGTTGGACGTCAATCTAAATGAAATTACGAAGTAGCTCTCTCTCGCAGAGTTCATGGACCATGATGGTGACATCAAGAGCCTAACCTGTAAATAGTCATGTGTTTGGTGACAGGTAGAGCCTCATATGAAGGAACTATAGACACGGCTTTTCCAGACTTACATTGTTGAGAACTCCTGATTCTAGAAGCTAAATAGTTGAGAGGGCTACAGGCAAAATCACGAAAGACGTATATCAAGTTGGATGGGTGTCCAAGGAGTGAGCGATGTTGAGCAAAGAACAGAAACACGTTGTCGAATTGTCAGAAATCTTCAGTCATTTTCCGAATAGTAATATCAGTGAATACCTCTTCAAATATCTCACCGCAAATAGCAATCTACCAGGACCAAGAGGTAACTTGGAGCTTGCAGCTGCTTTCGAAGAGATGATTTCCAGCAGAGCTGCTATAGACCCGCCCAAGGAAATCTGGGAACTCTGCTCAACGATGGCAAGAATATCGGCTGAAGAAGCGCCAGTCAATGATCCAAGAGAGTTCATAGCATTCTGTGGTGTTAGAGGACTAGGGGCAGTCGGAGCAACGCTTCCGGAATATCAAAAGAAGGCACTCCTTGATCTACGAACTTTGGCAAAAGACTCTCGCTGGCGGATGCGTGAAGGTGTCGCATTTGCTCTTCAGAAGCTACTCTCTGGCGGCGATGTCAAGGTCTGGAGAGAATTGGAGGAATGGATCAAGAGCGATGGATGGTTGGTGTTGCGAGGGGTCGTAGCAGGTATTGCAGAACCAAGTCTATTGAAGGATAGCAGTTCTGCAGAGTGGGCACTTAAGGCAAATAGAAGAGTCATCAAGAGAACTGCATCCTCAGAAGATCGAAAGTCAGAAGAGTTCAGAACTCTGCGTAAGGCGCTAGGCTATTCGATTAGTGTGGTAGTGCGAGCAATCCCTTCAGCGGGATTTCGATTTCTTGAAGAACTTGCTCAGAGTAACGATACCGACATAAAGTGGATTGTCAGAGAGAATCTGAAGAAGAATAGACTGAAAGCCAACTTTCCAAAGGAAGTCGCTTTTCTGGTTAAAATGGTCGAATAGTTATTCATCTAGTATTGGATTCAGTTACGCTCTTTGGAGCATGTCCTTCCAAGTCGGTTGTTGTTTTGCGATGAGATACTTTGGTTAGAAAATCCTCAGTTGAAGGAACTATAAGCAGGGCAATGTCATTAAGTCTATTCCCAAAGGTGAATCTAAACAAAATGGTCAAGTATTGATTCTGGCCATCTACTTCTTTGATTGTATCTACTTCTTATAGTAGTAACCTGCTGAAAGCCACCACACACTGAGCACCATGAAATACAGCAACCATAGAGAAAATCCTGTGTCTAAAACGGGAATCTCTGCCATGGTCAGAACTCCAAAAAGCGGCACACCAAAGATGAAGAATATTAATGCGATTCCAGCAGACTTGTTCGCAATCAGTATTGTTCTTTCATCTTTGTGTGAATCGAAATTCGATTTCCGAGCAAGTAATCCCACGAGGACAGCAGAGAAGATTCCAGAAATTATTCCCGAGAGATAACTGTCAGGAAATAATATAATGACAGTCACAAGGACGATTGCGACATACAGAAACATCAGAATATAGACAGCATGCTTAGTATTCAATTTCATCACCTTCAAATTGAAAGAGATCGTCGATTCTTACATTGAGCAAACTAGCGAGACGGAATGCTAGTTCCAGAGAGGGGTTGTATGTTCCTTTCTCTATCGAGATTATTGTCTGTCGTGTCACTCCAACACGAAGTGCGATGGTTTCTTGAGTCCAATCCGAGGAATTTGACGCAAGGCGCATCTTCTGTTCACGATATTCCTTGAGTTTGTTTGTAATTACCACTCGCCACACCAAATGTAAAGTATATTATACGTAAAGTAGAATTTACATATTAAGATTGCGCTTCACAAATTCCTGATAAATTCGCAGTTTTCTCCAGTTGCACCGGTTCTTGTTGGTCTACTTGGGCTCGTGCTGTATGACTTGTTCAGGCAGCATATTGATTGTTCAGAGAGAACAGTAATTTGCTACTAGCAATAGATGCAATGGCAGGCAGAGCCTCATTCGAAGGAAGTATAAGCAAGACCCGCCCCCCTCTCGGTGGCAAGCAAGGTTTCACATAATAAAAAAAACTGAACTCCATGTTGCATCATGCATTTTTGTCTGCCTTTGGATGATTATCAGGTAGAATTTTTTCTATACTTTTTTTAGAATTCAATATAGATTTCTCCATTCTGCAACAATATCTTTATCATGAAAATCCTCAAACGTCTAAGAGTAAAACTGGTGGATCTGCATCATAAGATAATTGATGCGCTCCTAGGGAATTTTGATTAATTGTAAGAGTTACTTCCTGAATTATCCTTGAGGAGTAAATGGATACTCCCTCAGAGACCAGTGCTTTATACAATACCAAGGAGCAGCTACTGCATTTGAACCAGTGGCATAAGACATACAACAACCAAAATTACTGCAATATTTCTCCTCACCAACATTATCGTATTCTATTATACCAGCATGATGGCCAAATTCATGAAGCAAGACCATCCGCATATAATTGAGGGTTCCACACTGTGAAGCAAAGATGGCAATTCCCCAATCCGCTGTTGCATCTTTCCAATGCCAACCGTAAGTTTCGGAATAATATCCACCACCATATTCTGCAATAAGAACCCACTCAAATTTGCTGTTCCCAGCATGTGCATAGTTTATTGATCGATAGTATTTGTAATCATCAGGTGTTGTGTGAGCGTCCTTCAATATCCAATTGTCTACTATGCAGTCAAGGCGAGCATATCCATGGAGTATATAGTAGGACCGCACATACTCAGTCATTGTAAATAGATCCGCAAATGGAACGAGTGGAGTTCCATCGCTTAAGCCCATCCAATCAATCTCCAGAGTTACTACGTTATGACTGATGGTGAAATACTTGATTTTAGTTCCATAATACTCTTCAGCACTTGTAGAGAGCTTGAGTTTCACAGTTACTACTGAGTCATCAGGATACGACTGAAGTATTAATGCAGAAGCCCCCCCAGACCGCACTAATGCACGATATACTCCATTAATGTAGATGTAGATGTAGTGCGCTGAGCCTGATATAACATTGGTTTCTAAATGAATATAGGAATCAAATCCAGCTTGCACCTGCCATTCAAGTGTTGGATAATATCCTGACGGGAAATATTCCCAGAAATCATAGATTGGCTCTTTTTCTCCAGTCCAATGAGCAATGAATGGCTGCGCATAAGTAAGTTTCCATTGATGATCTTTCCAGCCGCAATAATTAATCTGAACTTCAATTTTGTGATTGCCTTGTAATGACCAACCTAAGTCAACAGCACCATGATAACCTCCTGATCCTATTACAACTTGAAGGATTAGTCCTCCATCTTGGTAAATAGTTAGGTAACGTGAGTATACGTCTTGGTCTCGTTGAATGTCTATCCAGAAGTTCACACAACACAAAAGGGGATTATTATACTCAAAAGCAAGTACTGAGTAGCTCTGTTTTGGAAACCAATTACCATCTTTTGTGGGAGACATAATCGGAGCTGGAAAACTATAGGTTTCAGTGTAGGGATAATAAGATGGATTGCTCGCGAGAATATCCTCAGAACTCATTATGTTTGATGATGATGCACCAGATGCTGATAGTTCAGGCTGATTAATATCTATTGATGGATATTTTTCAAACTGAACTATGGGTTCATTGACGTCGCTAATGTTCGTTTCCTTTGATATTGGTTGAGAGTCTGAGATTTTAGCAGGTTGGTTGTTTATCGATAAATCGTTGGCATGAGGAGATGAACAGTCAATTATAGTCCAATCCCGGCTCATGAAATCCATAACTTGAGCCTGTGCTTTATTCGATGCGAATTCAACTCTTTCTTGCATGTCAGGTTTGCTCTGTAGAATGGCTTCATTGTTCGACGACTGTGCAGCTACTGGATATACTTGCGCAATCAAAAAAACCACTTGAATTACAAAGATCATAGCAATTGTTCTCTTTCCCAAAAGAAACTTCACCCCTTCTTGTTATCAACAAGCGTAATGTATTATATTGTACTTGAATATAAATAATATGCAAAAAAATAGCTTCCCAATTGGTCAAGGTCAATTGTTTCGAAAAACCAACCACTACCACCAACAATTTTAGAATTCAGCTGATTCAAGTATTCACGAAGTTTCGTAGACGACACCGTATCTAGAGAATAGCTCGAACAACATTCAAGGTCTTCTATTTCGCTGTATGAGAAAACGAGAAGCAAAACAGATAGTTACTGAAAACCCAACACAAGATAATGAGAACATTAAAACACCAAAGGATGTATCATATCGATGCAGTACAATACCAGTGTACAAATCAGAATACTGTCCTGTTATTGCATCGACCTGTATTTCGTCTATTTCATTATTAGCATGAATAAATTCAAATCCAAATGCTAGTTGGAATTGCATTTCATCGACGAATAGTGGAGTTTTAGGAATCATTCTGAGGTATGTGCCTTCCCACTGAATCTTACTAGGACTTACAAATCTTGAGGCAAAGGCTCGAGCATCTTCAGAGGAGCATAGCTTGACGCTAGATAAATCAATCATAGGTAGACGAATATATGTGTACGATAGGGATATGACTCTTGAAATAGAAGAATCGACAATCAGTATGACTCCTGAAAGTAATCGACTAGAGAATATGCCTTGATTAGGTATAGCGATTTCAACCTCATACAAAATGCTCTCAGTGCTAGATTCAACTGTATGTGTTCTAATATGACGAGCCTCTGGAAGAATCGTATAATTATGCACTTGCAAAAATTCCAGTGCAATAGAATCAACATAATTCGGATCTGTATCTGTTGGATTCAGAGATGGATCGATGAGGTTGTGTTCTTTGAACCACTGGGTGCTTGATGCATGCTCCGCATATGCACATACTTTTCCAGATATCGCATTAATCCAAATGTTAGCAGCAAATGCACTTGTATTCGCAGAATATGAAAATGCAAGTCCCCAGAGATGTGTCTGATTATCTACTGGTGTGAGATAACTATCGAATGATAGGAGTGCATAAAGATCAGAGCCAAGGAAGTTCTCGCAAACCTGATGTGCTTGACTTACATTTACTTTATTTTCTGGGAGGGTCAGGTTCATCAAATATGGCTCATTTGAAACATGTTTCCATGTTCCATTGAAAACACATTGATCTAAATTATCACTTGTTATATTGGAAAACACAGTTGATTCAATAGAACTTCCTGGAAGAACCAAATCTGAATTAGATGATGGTGTTGAAAGAGAAATGACTGTATTTACTGAAGCAATGACAAGGAGAGATACGAATAAGCCTGCGATGATCGCATAGAAATATGAAATATGTAATCCATCTGTGTGCTTCATATAATCAAATCACTATGTCATTATACATCAAATATAGGTATAATTGTATGTTTAGAGCTTCCAGAAAATTAAGAGCTCAAAACATAGATCAGTACGTCTACACCTCTATTTCACGATTTAAAAGCCAATAAGCTTCAAGAAAGGATGTAATTGTTCCAACGATAAGTACGATGAGAAATGTGATATCAACAGGTCGTAAGATGATATCAAAAAAAAGTAAGGAGAAAATCAGTGTCGAGAGGAAGAATATGCCATAGAAAATCTGTCTTGGAACAAGCAGGTTACCAATCTTCAAATAGGAACGAAGAATGCCAATCCGAACAACTTTCGATGCAAAATATTGCCCAGCTGAATCAGTTTCAACAAGATTATATTCAATAAGCCGATTCAAATGATAAAGAGCCAAACTTGGACTTGAGAGACCCAAGTCCCGTTGAATCGCTCTTGCTGTTTTTGACTCTGAAGAGCGAATTAAATGATGATAAACTCTCAATGTTGTGCCACGTACTTTTCCTGTATCATTTTTATTCTGCTCGTTTTTCGTTCTCATTGTTTAGCCCATCCTATAAGAACAACCTGATATCTCTTTCTCACGAGGGAATAAAAAATCAGATGGATGCCACGAGATATTTCCTGCTTGTGATACATTGCTTAAGATTTATGTTCATGTCATTAACAGATAGAGCCTCATACGAAGGAACTATAAGCAAGACCCGCTCCCCTCTCGCTCGCAGGCAAGACTCAAGCTAGCAAGAGGTAGTTACTATGCATTTTGAAGAGTCGGATGAAGAAAAGATGTTCCG
>JAFGAR010000023.1 GCA_016933575.1 Candidatus Thorarchaeota archaeon | reverse complement strand
TCAGAGCAAGGCAGATTTCGTATCTAAATACTCTATAGCTTGTAAAGAGGCCCGCGAAACTCACTATTGGTTAAAACTGCTGGTTGCAACTGAGATAACGCAAAAAGACCAACTGGCCAATCTGATCGACGAATCCAATCAGCTTATCGCGATCCTGACCACTATTATTAAAAATACGAAAGCAAATGCCTGACAACTATTTCACACTTGATTTTCACTCTTCACCCTTCACCATTCACTATTCTAAATGGAACCATAGAATAATATGTTAGGTGAAGGATGGTGTAATGGATAGGCGGTCCCATGAAGATTTGTGCTCTCTGTGGTGAAAATATACAAAAACAGGACGAGACTGTCGAACACGTCCCCCCAAAACTCTTCTACCCGAAGAGCCTGAGGCCGACGATCATGGAACCATTCTGGACGGTTCCATCTCACCGGAAATGCAATGAGGAATACCGCTTGGATGAGGAGTATTTCTACTACTTCCTTATGCCTCTTGTCATTAACGAGAACTCGGAGATGGGCAAGGTTCTGTTGGATGACCTGCGAGAGCGACGAAAAAATCCTCAGACCGCCTCGATAATCAAATGGTTGCTTAGCGAAATGAAGCCTGAGACCTCCAGCGGAATTATCCTCCCACCAAGCATCAGAGCATTCGACGTGAATATAGTCCGTGTCCAGAACGTCACCTTAAAGATATCCCAGTGCATCTACTTCAAGGAACATGGTAAATTCCTGCCCAAGCTAGCCTGCAAGCACTGTGAACTATTCGAAAAGATTGAGGGACTTCAACCCCTGTACCGAGTAATCCTTGAACACATCGCACCCGTATCAATTGCCCCTAATGTTTTCAACTACCGTTACATCTGCCTGGATGGCTTGCATCTATTGGGTCTCATGTTCTGGGGGGGGTATATGTTCTGCCTTGCGTTCGATGATCCAGAGGGCAAAAAGTAAATTGAAATGGTGTTCAGTATATAATTAACGCGGGAATATATAGGGATGGAGAATAAAAATGTCGAATGATAGACAAAAATCAATAGCAACAGTTATTCATAGTGGTCTGCGTTCTATAGCTGCATCGTTTCCAGTCTTTGCTTCATTAGGTCAAGTATGGAATGAATACGAAAACCACAAGACTGGTTATAGAATCTCTGAATTAATGGAGAACCTAAAGATAAGGTTTGAAGAACTTAACAAAAGAGTCAGTATAGTAGAGAAGTTCACCGGACAGATACCTGAAGATTTTCCTTCTTTACTTGAAATAACTATTGATAAAGTCCGTAAGGAATTCTCTCAAGAAAAGAGAAGGATCTATGCTGATATATTGGCAAGCCTTTCTGTTCAACAGAGTGTGCCTTATGATGACAAGTGCG
>JAFGAR010000145.1 GCA_016933575.1 Candidatus Thorarchaeota archaeon | reverse complement strand
GCACAACGCTCGGCCTCTATGTTCTGCTCGATCAGCTTCTTGACAGAAGGATCTGACGGGGCTTCATATCCACAGTTGGTGTGCTTGTCCCAATCACTGGGCTTCAGGAGAGGAGTGCCTCCAAGCTGAATGATCCTCTCGGTCAACATACCCGCATGCTTGAGCTCCTCCATCGCATGCTCCATGAGCTCTCCAACGACCGCTCCGCGCATGGGACCCACTGCTACCTTGGCACCGATCCAATATTGGTAGTAGGCAAGCCACTCGTCAGCGAAGGCTTTGTTGAGCAATCCAAGCAGCTCATCCACATCAAGTTTTACAATTTCTCTTCCACGTTTTCCCATTTCTTGATTCACCTCAAAGTATTGGGCATTCGCCGATATTCTGGTACATCACTTGAATAGGACGAATATCCACATACCTTTTGCAAGGGTCATATTCAGGAGGTTGTATATATTCACTTGCTTTCCGGATTTTTCTACTGCGGTTGAGTAGCGTGGCCTTCGATGTGCCGGCCATTAGTTCTAAATAGCATGCGGATGATAGTCTTGTAGGTGAAATCGTGAGAGTAGAAAGGGCAATTCTTCTAGAGGGGTTATGGGGCTCGGAAGATGTCAGAATCGAAGCAGTCCCACTTACATTCCAACCAACTTCCATTGCAAGGGAGATCGTCAAAGAAGAGTGGGAAAGAAAGCCGATTGACGCTCAGGACTTGCCACTCTGGAGATATGAAGGCTACATTGTCCAACAGGACAGATTAGTGCTTCAAGTGAGTCTGTGTACCTACAGATGGCATTTTGTGCTCAGACACCAGAACTACAAGACACAGGGCGACTATCCAAATCCCCTCAGCGCTACAACTCTCATCCATACGCAAGATAACAAGATAATTCTAGGCATAAGAAAAGGAAGTGATCAAGGAAACACACTCCATGCGGTAGGTGGAGGATTCATCGATCCCCTTCCAGGGCCAGAGGGGACCTACATCCCTGAGAATCCATTTGATACATCTGCAAGAGAAATTACTGAAGAGACCTCTCTAAAGCAACGCGACTTCTCTAAGGAGAGCTTCTCCATGCTAGGGATTGCCTGGGGGAGCAATCACGACACGACCTGTGTGATGCATGCCCCCGTTGATGTGCTTTCAGAGGATATTGATATAGGAGCACCTGAGCATGCCGAGTTAGTGAAGGTGGGCATCGAATCATCATCTATTAGACAAGTTCTCTCCAAGGGGCACATCAGTGGACGAGAGGGCACACCTGCTACAGATCATCTGATCTTGGCATTGGAGCTGCTGATAGCTAATAGAAGAGAACGAGAGAACAATGACCCTAATCATTAATTAGTGGCATAGAATGTTGACAGCTTGCGTTGGCGAGGGATTGGTATGACGTACCATAGCAGGTTTAGACGTTGGATGAGTGACTCTCTCCTTGAAGGAAAGGTCATCTTTGGTGTGTATCTCTCTCTACTTGTCACCTTTGTTTTCTATCCAGATTTGGCTATCTTCATCAGTAACTACCTGAGTACTCTTCCTATCTTGGGAATCGTCCCACTATCAGGGAGTGCAAGTCTAGTCATGATTCCAATAATTGGACTCTTTGTCTATGTTGGCTTCATCTATTTGATAGTCTGCGTGCTGTGGGCGATGGATACCAGTACATTTGTGGACAAGCTGAATCGGGATGTATCAAGGATTGCTGAGCTACTTGGTCACAGTAGCTACATCCAGCTCAAATCAGAAAGTGAGTCAGGAGATTTCAGAACCTTTCTCAGCAGTATTCCAAATCATAGACCACGATTTGCCTGGTTCAGGCGATCTGTATTGAGTGGATTTCTTGGTGAAAGAACTCCTATTGGAATTCTGCAGGAGCATCTGGACCTCACGATTTGGGAATTGATCTTTCTTACTAACTATGTGAGACTGATTGAAACGCGAATGAGACAGTCGACACAAGCCCCATCAAGCATCCTTGAATATCCAATTCCTATTGCCAAGAACGAACTCCCCTTCCCAAAGGGATTGGAATTCCCATTCACAAATGAAGAAGTAGAGATCCTGACCTACCGGATAAACAAGGATCGCTTATTCTCTCTTGGGAAAAGGATCCGACATAGGCTGAATAGCAGATGGATAAGCCCCATCGTCCTACTAGAAAAGGGGATTGTATCAGATGACTACAAGAATGGGAACGTGGGAAAATTCGTCAAGACCTTGACTAGACTGATCTCAACTCATCGCGATGTACAGAGAGAAATCACGATTCCATCTATTGTCAGCAGAGAATCAATCGCAAGTATCGTACGATCCACAGACAAGCAGTATGATTTCAAAATCGAAGAAAAGAACATCGATAGGATAGGCAACGACATATGGAGTCTTCAGTGGAGAGGCGATGCTTCGAGATGTGTCTTCGAATATACGAACATACACTCAACGGGTTCAGCGAGCTCTAATCATCTGGATGAAACTGCAGCAAAAGGCGAGATTTTCGAGCTTCCGCATCTCACCAACTTCACATTCAATCTCTATGAGAACGAGCATCCAGAACCAGCACTCGCGCCGACAGCAATCAACATCACTGGGTATCTGATACCAAGAAAAGATGAACCTCTGAGCATTCGAATCATCGACAATGTACAGACCTCAGAGAATCTGGACAGGATACAAAGGCTCCTTTTGGATGACCTGTTCCAGACTACCATAGATGGTAATATATTAACTATCAAAGATCCAAGCAATATCAGGCTACTACTCGAGGCTTTCATGAAGCGGCAAATAGCGATCCAAAGGGGGATTCAACCAGATGTGCTATCCAATCCAAAAAGGATCTCATGGGTCTTACTTGGATTGAATATCTGGGGACAAACAGCACAACACCTAGCAGCAGTGAGCCCCTCATCTCACCTTTTCACTAATATGAGGATTGATACGATTAGAGGGTCTCAGACCTTAGCTACATCAGGGCTATTGGGATTGGACAGCATCTCCGATGATATCAAGGGAATTCTTCAAGGGTATTTACAGAACGAGATCAAGATTCCTATTGCAATGCAAGGAGGTATTCAACCTAGCAACCATAGAGCGTCCTTTGCAGTGGATGTCCCTCAACTAGGCATAGGAGAAGGAGAGCAGGTGCTTTCGGAAACAAGAAGGACTGAGCCAGTCACCGAGTCAGGTACACTTGTCTGGGCAGCGACAGGTGCTGGGGCATGGATAATAAAGCGGAATCATATGCACTACTTCACACGATGCGCAACAAAGAGTGAGCAGAGAGGACTAATGCTAATCCATCATCCCCTCAGAGAGCAGGTATTCCTAGAAACCCTGACACATAGGAACTATCACTATGTCTGGGAGATATTGAGGAACCGAGTCAGGTTCCAGGAGATGGCGTCCTTTGTGGAAGCAGAGTCTGATGGCACTACCAACGTTGAGTTTGTCTGGGTACGAGAGTCGTTCCTTCCTTCAGGGAACTCCTTTATCTTAAATGATGATAGCAGAGAAATTCTTGAGAAGGTATCAAGGGTCTGTCAACGAGAGTCTATGCCACCTATTGACTACTGTGTGATGTTGACGAGGAGTAATCAGCTTATCCGTGGTCCCGTCAATGGCTTGAATATGATATTCGCAGAGAGTACGAAGTCTCTCTCACCCCTATCGGCAATGACCTTGGACCTCGTTCTAAGACAGCGCATCTTTGAGGAAGTCGCGCTTTCTTTCTCACGAAAGCACGGTCTGGTCGATGATGAGGGGAGACCCACCCCTCTGGCATACGCTGTCAACTGGTTGCGACCCTTACAGCAGGTCGAAACACAGAATGTAGAGATGCTATTTGAGGACCATTCCTTCTCAGACCCATCAACTTGGAACAATCTTGGCTTCCTTGAGATATTGGTGAAGGAAACGAAGTGTGCGTATGCATTAGTCAAAGTTCTCTCATCTTATGCATCGATGTTGAAGAACGGGGATCGCTTGCCATTTCGACTCGTCCAGAATCTGGCTGATGAGAGTAAGGTTCAGGATATCGATCATCTTTCCTCATCCTATGATATGCTGTGTGATTTCCTGACAGGGGAAGGGGATTTCTCGAAGCGATTCGTCTACGCTGTAGGGAATGACAAGGGATACTTGGATTGGCTAGACAAAGTCATAGCGCAATTGCCAACAGTCGGGAAAGCTCTGGGATGCGAGGAGGTCTTCATGCAGTGCATCATAGAGTGCGATAGATGGTTGTCGAAGATCGACGACTACCTAGGTAGTTCGAGAGACCCGCTGAAGCTTCGTGTAGAGAGGATCCACTCCAAGATTCAGGGACTACTCCAAGCTTAGATAGAAGAGGATCACTAAGGAATGAGTGGCGTGACTTGCCCGTGGTCAGCTATCCCTTCATGGCGGGTCGAACTTCAAGGAAGGAGAGGAAACTGTCACATTTCGATGAACTGATATATGCGTTAGACTAGGTGACCGGAAGGAGATTGATACTATGGGACTCCATTGTCATGATATGAAAAAGGGACAGATCTACTACTGTGATGATTGTGGTCTGGAGATTCAGGTCAAGACTGAATGTAAGCAATGCTGTGGCGATGAAGACAATTGTGGTTGTTCATTCAGCTGCTGTGGGAAGGATCTGAAACTCAAGAAATAATCATTCTACATCCAACGAGTCAGCACATGCCTGACTCGCCCCTGTTTTTTTTTGTATACTTGAAAAGGCGATGATTTATAGAGAACCATTACCTTGGGGGAGCCTTGTATCCAAATGATGAGGGAGAGGTCTTGACGACAGTCCTTGCTATTAACGGAAGTCCAAATATGGAGAAAGGTAACACGCATCGAATACTTGCTCCCTTTCTGGAAGGCATGAGGGATGCTGGCGCATCGGTGGAGATCCTCTTCTCACAGAAACTGAAGATCAGACCATGCATAGGAGATTTTCAATGCTGGTTCGAGAAGGTCGGCGTCTGCATCCATACAGATGATATGGAGATGGTCTACGAAAAGATTCGAGAGGCTGATATCTTGGTACTAGCGACACCGATCTATCTGCCACTCCCAGGCGCATTCCAGAATCTCTTGAACAGG
>JAFGAR010000144.1 GCA_016933575.1 Candidatus Thorarchaeota archaeon | reverse complement strand
TGTTCGTGTTAAAGGGTGTTGGTGAGGTCTTTATGCTTCATAGCATTGTCCATGACGGCTGAGGATACGCGTCTTTTGTTTGGGGCTATTGTCCTCGTGTTAAACGTGCGTCCTCTGGCCAGTGTGACCATGCACGAATTCACACGCTATGGGCCATAAGACGGCATTGCCGATCTGAAACATGGACTCCATGTACATGCGAACCCGTGCACACATTGGCCACATGAGGCTAAGGACCTCAGCCATTTATTAACCTTGCGAGGTGCTATGAATGGAGAACATCTATGTCGGGATCGATGTGTCTAAAAACAAATTCGACACATGTATCAAAAACGAACAGAACGAAGTGCTCATGAAAGCCAGAACATATGACCAATCCAAGGATGGAATGGAACGGTTCACAAAAGACCTGAAAGAAATCATGAGCCAGGACAATATCCTCATAGGAATGGAAGCAAGTGGAAAATACCATCGAAATCTGATGCATTACCTTCTCAAACAGGATCTTAGAGTGAGGGAATTCAATCCGCTCGAGATCAGTGCACTACGCAAGGGAAGGATAAGGAAAACAAAAACGGATAAGATAGATGCAGAAGTGATTGCGGATGCTGTCAGATGGGATGTAAAGACCAATACGGAAAGATACCTTGCCGATGAGGAATACCTGAAGATGAAGGAGATGAGCTCTATCTACAACAGGGTGGTAAGCAAGATCACAGACCTAAAGATAGAACTTCATCTAGCACTGTCATCTCTCTGTCCAGGATATGACTCTCTGTTCAGTAATATACTATCTTCAACATCGGTGGAGATACTGAAAAGATCAATGAAGCAAACAAGGCTATTCCAGATCTCTGAAAAGGAAATCATCAAGATATTGAACAAGAACTACTCAAACGAGACAGATACCGGAAAGCTTGCCTGGGATATCAGGAACATATTCAACAACTCCACTTGTCCTGATTATGCCAAAGAAGCTCTCGTTACCGATGTGAAGTTCATACTGATGCAGTATGATACCTTGAAAAAACAGAAGCAACAGATAGAGAAAAAGATCAACAGATCTGTTCAGAAGATCAATCCTGAGAGTTTGAGCATACCTGGAGTAGGAGAGATCACATGTTCGATAATCCTTGGATCTCTTGGAAACGTCAAGCGGTTCAGAGACGTAAAAGCTATCACTGGTTATGCTGGATTGGATCCTATTGTGACCCAATCAGGGAAATCTGTTAACCGAACCGGCCACATATCCAAGAGGGGCAATAAGTATCTGAGAACAGCACTGATCAATGCTGCTATGGTTGGTATCAGGTACAATCCTGTGTTGAAAGCCAGATATCATCATCTCAGGAGTAAAGGAAAATCCCATCTTGTGGCATTGGTTGCATGTGCTCGCAAACTCTTGTTGATCATCTATTCCGTTGAAAAAAATGGAAAAAGATTCTACGTTCCAAATTACATTCAAAACCAGTGAAGAAAAATAATTTCTGTATAAAGTCTTTCTTTTCGCAGACATGCTTAGTTGTATTCAGGTATGGTTGAACACACTTCAACCTCACCGGCACCCTTTAATAACACGTT
>JAFGAR010000143.1 GCA_016933575.1 Candidatus Thorarchaeota archaeon | reverse complement strand
TATGTTCTCTAGTTGTCTGGAAGACTTTGCCAAATGTCAGAGCGAATGTCAATCTCAAACAGGAGAGCACAAAGAAAGGATTATCAATTCAGCCGCATGAGTATTGAACAAGCATCCAAAGCTCATTAGAACACAGGGAGATGAGGGTGAGAGGAGTAAACATGGAGAAGATTGAGATTGCTTCTGGCCTGATATGCATCGCATGGTTACTGAACCTCATATTTGGTATATTCTTTCTGCCCTCGGATGTCTTTTTGATGATTTTCATCATGACCTCCATTGGAATGCCACTTGTGGTAGTTGTCGTGGTCCCTCTCATATTTGAGCGTGGAAAAGTGCACTCAGATGTCAGAGGAATTATCATTTCTGGAATTGAGAGCTCCTCAATGAATGTTGGAGAGGTCATAGAAGACATCAACACGGAATATATCGAGATAACTGATAGTCAACTGAACGCTATTGACCTTACAGCCATTCAAGATCTAAGGAATCTCATGATATTGAAACTGTGCAACAATGAGCTCACATCTCTCGATCTCTCACCCTTACTGGGGTGTATGAGCCTCACAGAGCTGTGGCTACATGGGAACAACATCAGAGAGATCGATTTGTCACCATTGAGAGAGGGTACATCTTTACGCATTTTGACCCTAGGAGGGAACTCTCTCGATTCTATTGATCTCAGGCCTCTTTCAGCATGTACGAACCTAGAAGCGCTCATGCTTGAGGGAAATCCTGCAGGAGAATTGGACCTAAGCCCATTGAGTGCTTGTAAGAATATGAAAATCCTCACATTGGCCAATATGCAGTTGAAGGCAATAGACTTGAAGCCTCTCATGTCTTGCACGAATCTTGAAGGAATCATTCTCGCTGGTAACGAGCTCTCAAAGATTGATCTATCGCCATTCTTTCAGTTTGAAAACCTAGGTCACATCGATCTTCTCGACAATAATCTTGAATCGGTAGATATCACATATCTTCTCAGATGTCCAAACCTCAATTCCTTGCTCATAGACGACATTCCAGTCATCCAAAGAGTGGAGTGTCAACGTCCGTACTCGAAGGGTCTCAAGAAACTTAGGAAAAGGATTCATCACACCTATCAAGGCAAATAGCCACGAAGAAACTTCAGATGTCAAAAGGTAGAGATCTGATAATTCTCATGAGCTTTGCATCTATCAAATCATTCATCAATGATAATGCTGAGGTAACGGTAGTATGTCCTGCGAAACATGTGGAATGGTTCTCAAGTATGGAAAGCGAGTACCTAGTGGAAATAGGCCATGTATAGATTGCTGGAAATCAAGAAGAAATGTTAAGAAGTAGAAGAAACATGATAGCCCAATTATTCTAAAATAGTCCTAGAAACAAGTGAAACATCAAAGCTGCTGTAGGAGCTTCACGTATATGATCAAGAAGATTCTCAGATTCATCCCCCCTCTCCTAGTTGCTGGTGGTGCACTATACGGTGCCATGTGGTTCATCGAGTTGATAAAGAATGGACTCGTTCGAGAATTGGGACCTGAAGCACTAACCTATGATATGATTCCACTGATTCCCGGGCCACTTGAAGCGGATATCAATTGGTTACTAACGTGGATTGCACCAATAATGATTGTGGAGTATTTTGTGTTAGGAATCCCAGTATCTGCACTTATGCTGATCATCTCCAAGTTCGTGAAAGGTGCCTCACACGATATTGATATCATCCAGACAGGCAACAAATTCGGAGCAAGAAGGCTAATCCAACGGATTGTGATTCCCGCGCTTCTTGCCCTTGCGCTTGGAAGCATCATTCAATCGTATATTGCAGGATTGCTGATTAATGTGCCAGATCCGATTCCTTTAGAGATCATACACTTTTGGAATCCTCTATTCTCTATCGTTGTTGGATTGATCGCAGTTCCTATCGTAATGGTGATCTATATCCCAACCTGGTTTCTTAACGATGCAGGAATAACCTTTCATCTCAAAGAAAGTCAATTGGAAGCAAGAAGATGTCCCGAATCTATCGGGGTCGGCCGGTGGTGGAGTAACATGCTTGGTGGTTTCACCATTCTTGTTGTTCCTGTCTATTCATTCGTGCAGTACTTCATAATACCTTATATCGTACTGGGAAATGTTTCTGCATTCGAGATTTTGAGAGGGTTCTTCTTCTCATTTGGAGTACCTATACTCGCTATTGCGTTTATGCTACCCATTGTCATATTCAATGAAATGGCGCTGGGAATCAGCAGAGGATGGATTCGACGCGTTGCTAAGGCAGTTGGTGCTCGAGAGATGAAACTACAGACAATACTCACAGAAACTGAGATTGTTGACAAGGAAACCGATTTCGGATGGAGCTACTCCACAACCAAGAAGGACGAATGAAACAAGGAAGCCTCACTATGAGGCTTCTTCTCTTCTACTAATCCCAATAGACTGACAATCAGATTTTACACTGATTCTTTCTTGATTATGTACTTCCAGATTAGGAGAATAGTTGCTACAAGAGAAACTGATGCGACAACTCCCAAGATCATCATTCCAATTATCAGAGGCTTAAGCATCTCTCCGAAGATGTCTGTGAAGTTGCTTGGAATATTAGGTGCAGTACCAGTAACTGTCGTAGTTGTTGG
>JAFGAR010000142.1 GCA_016933575.1 Candidatus Thorarchaeota archaeon | reverse complement strand
TTGAACAATGAAAAGAAGCAATTCAGGTCATAATATCTGTTGTATCATACCTAGATAAGGATAGTTCCGCGTTCAAATTCTCAAAGTACAGAGAGTGAACCAGTCAGCAGGCTACGGAAAGAAGAACAGATTGAAATTGATGATAAGGAAGATAAACAGAACGATCAACACGATGCAGCAACCTCCACATCCTCCTTGTTGCTCCTGCTGTTGATTGATCGAGTCTAATTCATCGGGATACACTCTAGAGGTTGAGCGTAGACGCTGAGAGAACTCCATCCCCCTGTCAGGTAGGGAGAATGTTCCAAAACCAGGCATATATTCGAAGATGCCACTGCAATTGGTGCACCGTACATATTGCTTTGTGATATCATCCTGAGCCGTAACATTGAGCTGCGTACTACAATAGGGACAGTCTATGCTTTCTGACAAATAATCATGGACCTCCGCAAATCAGGTGACTTGCTGGAATAGAATCAGCATACTGGTGAAGCTGTGTGCAGTTATACTTTCTCCCTTCTGCACGTGGAAAGGCTTCTCATCCCATCTCATCCAAAGCATGATGATATTTCTTCTTCCTTCGGATAACGGCAGTACGACCAGTGGGATCATTCCGGTCGAGTTCCTTCTGAGAGTACCAATCGCTCTACATATTCTCCAACATTCTCGCAATATCCCATCGTCCAAATCGTCGCGCATAATCAAGAGCAGTCATGCCATCGTCATCCTCAGTACCGTCAATCTGTATTGTGGTATCAGCGCCGTTCTCAAGGAGATACTGGACGACCTCGATGTGACCATTCCCAGCAGAGAACATGAGGGCGGTTCCTGACACGAAGGTTGTGGCATTCACATCAGCGCCTCGTTCAACCAAAAGTCTGACTATCTCGATATGGCCTTCCAGACTCGCTTCCATCAGAGCAGTCCATTCTGCATGATTCCTCTTGTGAATATCAGCACCGTTATCGAGCAAGTATTCAACGATCTTAAGATGCCCCCTCAAAGCAGCCCATAGGAGTGGTAACATGCCACGATCGTCAACGGTGTTGAGATCTGCGCCATCCTCCACGGCCTTCACGACACCAGCATAATCCCCACTCTCGGATGAAAGCAATAGGAGGTCATCTGGACTGCTGGATTCCTTTGGGGAGGGCCGGACGATCTTGATCCGATAGTCGTAGACCATCTTGTATATCTGCTCGTTGCTATAGACGGACATGCTAGCTACAGTAAGGACATCATCCAAGATACGTTCAGTTATCGGGAGCGCCTTATCACAGATATATCTCACCACAGCAGCGTGACCATTTCGCACGGCCATGTGGAGCGGGGTCATATCTATGCAATTCATAGCAGCAATATCCACCCCTTGCTCGATAAGAAATTCCACCACTGCCAAGTGACCATTGTCACACGCAAGGTGCAAAGCAGTATTGCGGCAGTCGTCACTTGCCACATTGATATCTGCATCGTCAGCAAGAGCACTTTTCAATCGGTCAAGATTGCCTTCCTTCGCTGCAATGATGAGCTCTTTGTCAATGTCATGCATAGGTATTCACTAGTATCAGAGTCTTGATTCTTCATATATGATTCTTAATCGTATTATTATGCTTCATTTTATGAGAAGACATTAAGAGCGTTCAAGTCAATCAACTAGTTAGTTAAACGGGGTTTCGTGGTGCGAACAGGCATTGAATACAATTAATCAGGTTCTAAACCAGGAAGTTGAGATGGCTGGAATAGCGACGGACAGCTTCATCCAGACACTAGTGATATCTGGTATCATAGCAGTGGTGGTCTTGATAGTCGCGGTTGCATTAGAAACAAGAAGAAAGTCAGATACGAGAGGGTTCTTCAGCAGAAAACCGGTCTTCATTCCAGGCATCATCTTCATCATCTGTGCGATGCTTGTGATCACAATCGGACCTGCACCTATGGCTCAATTCTATGGCATCAATGAGAGGCAAGCCTATATAAATGCGGATAGCAATACTGCGGCCTTCAGAGTCCATGACGGGATGATCTATTCGCATAGTATGAATGTCAAAGCAACAGTGAATCTGGTGAATCTAGAGAGCCTCGTAATTGACCTTGAGTTCTTCATCGATGATGCATCAGTCAATACCGCCAGCCTAACGATCAATGGATCATCATTTCTCACACAGGAAACTGCAAC
>JAFGAR010000141.1 GCA_016933575.1 Candidatus Thorarchaeota archaeon | reverse complement strand
GACAATGATTTAGATGGTTATAGCATAAGCGGCGGAGTCTGCGGAGTAATAGATTGTAATGATTCAAATGATGAAATATGGCAAAACCTAACTGGATACATAGATAGTGATTTAGACACTTATGGAACAGGAAGCTCATTAATAATCTGTTCAAATTTATCATTGCCTGTAGGTTATGCAAACAACTCAGATGACTGCAACGACTCCAATTCATCAATCCATCCAGGAGCAGCAGAAATCTGCAACAATATAGATGACAACTGCAATGGAACTATAGATGAAAATCTTACTCAATCTTGCGGTTTAGGGGTATGTGCAGGAAACCAAACATGTAATTTAGGAATATGGAGCAATTGCTCAACGCAAGGAGATGATGCAGGAACATGCGCAGCATGCAACGCTTCTGGAGAAGCTGTTTATGATGATACTCAAGATTCTGATTGTCCTGCAACAATTTGTTCAGCAGATGGATGTGGAGTTGGAACATGCTTTCCAAATATCTTTGGAGATTATCCTATTAATATCTCAAACTTCTGCTCAGCAATCTACACATGCGAAATTAATGCATGCACTGCAACATGTGAAGCAGACAATGACAATGACAATTATTCTGTATCATGCGGAGACTGCAATGATACAAATGCTTCTATAAATCCAGGAGCAGCAGAAATCTGCAACAATATAGATGATAACTGCAATGGAACTATAGATGAAGGATTTGACAATGATGGAGATAATTTTACTATATGCAGTCTTCCAGTTCCTGACTGTGATGATACAAACGCTTCAATCTATCCAGGTGCTTTTGAGATATTAAATGGAGTAGATGATGACTGTGATAGTTTAACAGATGAGAACCTTTGTGGTAATTCTATCTGTGATGCTGGAGAAAATAGCAATAATTGTCCAAGTGATTGTCCACTAACTCCTACTAGAAGAAGTACAGGTGGAGGAGGATCATTCTTAACAGCCTGTTATGAAAACTGGAATTGCACTGAATGGGGAACATGCCTTTCAAACGGAACTCAATATAGAGAATGTTTTGATACTAACAGCTGTGATGAAAAATATGATGAAAAAATTATTAATAGAGTATACACTACAAAAAGACCGCCTTTATATCAAAACTGCACTTATTCAGTACTTCCAAACTGCAATGATAGAATACAAAACCAAGATGAAACAGATGTAGATTGTGGAGGGTCTATTTGTCCAAGATGCAGAGACGGCTCAAAATGTCTAAACGATAATGATTGCTTTGATAAATGTGATCCTGAAAGAGGAATCTGTTATACTTCAGTGCTTCCTGAGATTGTAGCACCAACTCCAGCT
>JAFGAR010000022.1 GCA_016933575.1 Candidatus Thorarchaeota archaeon | reverse complement strand
CCTACATGTATAGAGGCTGCATCCCGGAATCCTATTCGAATATGGTGGGTCCTTTCGGCGGCATCGTTGTGGCAGTCATTCTGAATGGCATCCTGAAACACAAAGAGCATCTGGGCGACCCAGTTTCAATAACCGTGAACTTCACCGGTCCGATCGCTGATACTCATTTTGAGCTTGAGGTTCGTCCTGCGCGGACGAACCGGTCGAACCAGCATTGGACTGCTAAGATCACTCAGGATTCACAAGTAGCTGCCACAGCCACTGCAATCCTTGCAAATCGGCAGGAAACATGGACTGTGTCTGATGCGGTTGCTCCATTAGCACCTAGACCTGAAGAAGTTGAGTCATGGTCAGCTCCAGTCGCACCTAAATGGATCGATCGCTATGATTTCAAATTCATACGTGGTGAATTACATTTGTCAGGTCAACTTGCCAAAGATTCAGATAGTCTGCTGTGGGTGCGTGATGAACCCGAGCGCTCCCTTGATTTTCTATCTCTGGCAGCTATTAGCGATGTCTTCTTTCCAAGGGTCTTCATTAGACGCCAGACACTTGGAGTGTCTGCCACAGTGACGATTACTACCTATTTTCATGCAGATACTTCTAGCCTTGAGCGCCAGGCATGCCGACCGATTCTGGCTGCTGCGCGAGGGCAACGTTTCTACCGTGGTTTTTTTGACCAAGTCGCAGAACTGTGGAGTGATGAAGAGGAGCTATTGGCAACCAGCACACAGATGGTCTATTTCAAGGACTAATCAGACATAGTCAGGCCCTATCTACGAACCAGTAATGGTGGGACGTAATCTGAAAGTACTTTAACCCCATGCGTCTGCTCAAGCAGCAGAAGAAGGTTATTGGATTTTGACAGAAGAGCACACGGAAGTCAGAGAAGACCTCATACCGAATTGTCAATACGAGGGTAGCGTCCGAACAGTGCTCAACCTATCACTAGTCACATTCCTTGTGATGCTCGGGCTAAGTATGGTTGCACCAATACTGCCAACATATGCTGAGAGTTTTGAGGTCTCATACACGTTGGTTGGATTTGTCATTTCTTCCTTTGCGGCTGCTCGAATGATCATCGATCTTCCTGCAGGTATTCTCACAAGACGCTACAACAAGAAGAAGATCATGATCACAGGTCTAGTTCTTCTGTCTACGTCCTCAGTGCTAGCCGGGTACGCTTCAACATACTTGATACTGGTGATTGCCAGAGTGATCGAGGGCATCGGATCAGCGCTCTATGTCACCACAGCCACTGTTTTTCTAGCTCAGATCTGTGGAAAGGAGAAAAGAGGACAATGGATGAGTATGTATCTTGGAATG
>JAFGAR010000140.1 GCA_016933575.1 Candidatus Thorarchaeota archaeon | reverse complement strand
ATTACCCTAAGATGCCCAGTTTGAGAGCACTTCATTCTTCGCAAAGTGATAGGCGAATATCTACATAAGTGAGGTACATTAGTCCAAATCATATCTGGTGGAACAAGAGATGGATGCTGATGAGCTACTTGAGAAGTATGGGTCAAAGATCGATAGGCTGTATGATACGGTAGCATCAGCAGATGTCTTCGAGAGGCAATTCGGTGCAGAATTGACATCATGGGAGCTTCAGTTCCAGAGGCAATTCCGAGTACAAAAGCAAGGGAGATCCCTTCACTACCAGGGCTTTGTTCACTATACCAGAGATCCTTCCATCATCCTTCTGAGCCCAAGTCCGTGGCTAATAGACGGTGTTTTCATTCACTTTCAGCAGAGTATAGACATGCCACCTGATGGTTCCTATGTTGCAGTATCAGGACCATCAATCGCCATTCCACGAATCCTTGAAAGAACACAGAAACTTGTACGAGCGATCAATGCTGAGAATGTAGAGTTGGTTTCACACGACCTGACATCCCAAGTGAGTGCTCCGCCCAGACTACGAGATCTGACATCAATGTTATTTGAGAATGTTGGAATGGCGAATGCTAGCAAGAGGGTGTTCAGTCAGCTCTATGTATCAAGTCCTCCAACCCTTGATGCAGTCGGAGGTTTGACAGCAGGAATCCAAGCGTTGGCATCTGAAGCGCAGGTCAAACGATTGTTCAGGTTCATGAGGGATGTACTGCCGCCGTCCATGAGGGCATCCAAGAGAGAGAGAGCAAATATCCAAGGAGTGCTTGTGGATATCCCGAAACTATGGAGATTGGAATCAGGTCCGGTAAGGAATTCCAGAATAGAAGAACTCTGTGTGAAGCGTAGAGACCCATCCGGATTCAGAGAAGTATCTTTGGCTGCTATCACACAGTCAACAACAGGAACAATGCCAGATGTTCCAATTGCGCTTGCAACGGAGGACTTCTGGGTCGAGAGTAGTAATCCATCGCTTTATCGATTACCTATCATTAAGGCGGCAATCACCTATCAACTCATTTCACCAGAGGTCAGTCAGCGTAGCATAGACACCGGAATTTCATATATAGAAGAACGGCTCGAGATCCTACGAAATAGCTTCGGGCTGGAGGAGAGATCATTCTCACGAGGACAGATCCTTGATGCAGATATAATGGGTAGACCCCTCAGTGCCGTCAAGCTAGCGCGTGCCTCTGCAAGAGCTTCTTGGCAGAAGAAAATTACTTCGAAAGAAATCAAGAAAGCGTGGGATGCGATTCTGGAACCAGCGCTGAAGGAGTACATTGAGATCGCAGAGATTAAAGAACGAGCTGCATCCCAATGGGATGAGGAAACTAGGTTGGATGGCTATAATTCAAAGATTCTTCGTGCACTACAGAAACTTGACTCTGGAAAAAAGGGCAGCCCAGGTCCTACTCTTGGTGAGATAGCAGAAGAAGCTGGAGTGGAGAAGCATGAGGCTGCCCAGACTCTTCATCAGATGAAAGATGATGGCGTAGTATATGAGCCTCGTCTTGGTCATTATCGAATGGTCTAGAATCTACTTGAATCCATCCCAGAACTCCTCAGGTTCGTGACCTTCCTCAATGAGCTCGATTTCTTGTACACCTACTCGCTCAGCATCATAACGCCT
>JAFGAR010000139.1 GCA_016933575.1 Candidatus Thorarchaeota archaeon | reverse complement strand
TGGGCAATCGACTCAATGGGGGATCTGGAAACCTTCCTCTCAGCGCTCGATCCTTCATACAGATATGCGATAGAATTCCGTCATGAAAGCTGGCTGTCTTCATCTGTATGGAATCTCCTCGAGAAGTATAAGATTGCGCACTGCATCGTCGACGAGCCCAAATTAGCGATAGAGCCGCGGGTCACTACTGATTTTTCCTATATTCGCTGGCACGGTCATGGCGAAGATATATGGTACAGGTATCGATATCGTCTGGAGGAATTGGAAACCTGGATTCCTATCATCCACCAGATACAAGAGCAGACAGATTCGATTCTTGGCTACTTCAATAATCACTTCTTCGGCTATGCTCCATTCAATGCTTTGCAAATGCTCCAATTGCTAGAGATGATCACTCCAAAACAACAACTGAAACTTGAAAGAATGAGTAAGGCACTATCACATCAACAAGCAACTTTGGATACCTTCTGAGAATCTATGCAGCAAATAGGACACAGTCACATATTGTGTCCTCCTATTGTGCCCCTTCTTTATATATGGAAATTGAGAACTAGACATCGTAGTTATGGTCAGAGCTCATTGCTAGTTCAGCAATGGCCTCCCATATGAAACGAGGTTTGGAACGATGAAACCGATTGATGACGATACTACTGATGATATGAATGATACCGAGGATAACTTGGATGGTGTGGAGAAAGTGGTCATAAGGCGACAGAGGACGCACAGAAGCAGGTCCAAGGGGAAAGAATATGCAACAACAACAGGTTTTGTTGCATGGGTGCTATTCACTGTAATATGGCTATTCTTCTTTGCAGTCAACTACACAATCTTCGAGAATATAGCTATTGTATTCATTGCTTTACTGGTTGCTGCAGCGCTGATTACCTTGATTTGGATTCCTTCGATAGAAGGAAGGAGACCTCAAGCTAGTGCTGCTAGTGGATTTGCATGGATCATATTCCTGATAGTATGGATTATCTTTTTCGCTGCAGAGTTTGGCTTTTATGAGAACATCGGTATAGCCATTGCGTCACTGCTCTTCGTTGCTCTACTAAATGGATTACTCTGGGTTCCTA
>JAFGAR010000138.1 GCA_016933575.1 Candidatus Thorarchaeota archaeon | reverse complement strand
CTCGAGAACAGTGTAGTTACAGCATACATCCATTGCAAGAATTGTCGCGACTGCGGTCTCGGAATAATCGAACCACTCAACCGCTCCTATCTTCTTCTTGCTTATGAACTGATAGTTGTATTGACCTGGATCAAATACGCCAGCAAAAGCGGCTGTCTGATCGAAACCAACTTCAGTTGCTTCGAGTGTGCCTTCACTAACCCAGATACTTACCAGATCAAAGCATGGCTCCGTTGCCGTCCAGGTTATCACAAAGTTCGTGCTATCAAACTCTGCCTCAAGTTCTGGCGGCTTATTATCGATTCCTGCCAGGTCTGCATTCACAGAAGCTTCATTTCCAGATGCATCCCAGCCGGTGAAAGTTGCGACCAAAGTCTCATCGCAGTCAATCTCGCCAATTTCCCAGATGAACGTACCGGAAGCTGGGAGAGTACAACCACAAGGGATCTCAACCTTAATTATTTCCCCTGTGCTCAGCTCTATCTTTCCAACGTAGATAGGAATGGTACCGCTTTCGCACTCTGTGCAAGTTAAACATTCATCATCAATTTCCCATCTCATTGTGAGCTGTGTTGCACCACATGTTGCCTCGTCAAGAATCTCCAACTTCAGACTCGGAGCAACATTATCAACCAAGAACGTCTCGGTCCATTCAGTTACGGGGCATCCTGCCTCTGGAACTACTGTAATCGTTACAGTGATTTCTTCGCAGTCAACTCCAGTAACATCGAGCAGTACCGATCCATCCAACGTGGTTGTGGAGTCCTCAGAGAACGAGCCATATGGTTCTACATCGAAGTAGATAGTGACATTCTCTTCATATTCTGAAACTACTTCGTAGTAGATTTCGAGTTCTGTTGCACTTGCTGTGAGTTCTGCACATCCACTTTCGTAAAGTGGCGGGACTATATCAACTACAAGTTCCGGACCAACGTTATCGACCAGGACCGGTCCAAGCCACTTAACGACAGGACTGACATTCGAAATGTCCGTACAGCAGCAGTCTATCGCACCCATTATGGCAGCTACCATCACACCGTCTACTTCATCATTGGTATAGTAGTAACTTCCTGAATATGTCTTGGTATCTGGATCAAAGGTAATCGTTGCATCGGGATCTGTTATTGGGGTGCCATCGGGATAGGTATAGAGAGGATCCGTTCCATTTGCTCCGCCCCACACAAAGGCTATAACACCACCGAGCGCTTCCATATCATCAAGCGAACCTACACTTCCTGCGATTGCCTCTACATCACCCTCATCAGTCAGAAGTACAATCATACCTATTGGGCATCCAAGGACGTCGCTATCATCAATTACTGGAGGATCACAGGAATCACAAGGATAGGTGTTGTCGTAGAGACTCCAAGTGAGAGTCGCTTCTGTGGCGCATGAGGTTGCATACTCTTCGCCCTCTTCTGGATTGGGAAGTGTCCACTCGAATTCGAGAATTGGTGCAACATTGTCTACCGTGATTGATTCTTCCCAACTAACTTCATCAGTGCAGTCTCTTGTATCATCTGCAGTAAGGGTCGCAACAAAGTCCTTACAGTCGATGTTCGGCAGGCACCAGTTGATCTTACCCATCAGTACCTTTCTACCTTCCCAATTAACGAATTCCTTAACCCAGACACTCTTTTCCACCAGGTCGTAATAAGTGTATGTGCCTACTGGTACTTCAAGATCCTCGGTACCGCAAGGTACAAACGGGTAGTTTGTGGTAAGGAAGTACTCGTCCAAACAGTTCTCTTCAATAACCCAAAGCAACTGCAGACATCTTGCATCTGTACACATGAAATCAATGTCGAATTTCGGATGCTTTCTGAATTCATCAAGATCAAACTCTGCTGCATTATCGACTATGTCTTCAAACATCGTATCGGTATCAATACCGATTCCCCAAATTCCGAGGAAGACGTTCGGCTCCATGTTGTCGATCGTGTTCTTACTAATCAGAGGCTCTGCTTCACCTTCGTTTCCACAGGTATCCCAAGCCTTAGCAGTCGCAACTATTTGCTCACAATCGACTGCATCTTCGAATACCCAAGTGATAGTTCCACCGGAAGTAAGGGTAGCTAACTCCGTATACCAGCAATCTCCAAACATCGTGCCTTCGTCAAGCAATCCAACATTGTTCTGCGAATCGCTGTCATGGACGAGATAACCTTGTTCAACACAGATAAGTATTGAGTCCAGGCACTCATCACTGGCCGTCCAACCGATAACAGCAGACGTTGCACATTCTTCCGGTTCTCCACAATCTTCCCAGAAGAGCTCAATCTCAGGTTCAACATTATCCATTGGATAAGGCGAGGTCCAAACCTTTGTCCTGGAGCTTACAGAACCTTCACAGTCATCGTAAGCAATCAGGGTAGCTGTAACGGTCTCGCAGTCAATTGCCCCGAGTTCCCAAGTGGTATGGCCTTCCATCTGCTCAGGATCAAGTATGTCTAGTTTCACGTTCTCCCCGTAAGCACTATGACTTACGTAGATTTCGAAATAATCGAAGTTGTCTTCTTCGTCGTATATGACCCACTGTAACTCGATCTCCTCTGAGCCACATGCAGGCGGACAGTCGAAGAGCTTGCAGTACGGTCCAAATTCCACCATAGGAGGAGTATTGATCCCGCATTCCTTTTCATTTTCTGATTCCCAACAGGATACGTCCTCAACAAGCACATAAACCGTGTATTCACCGGTAATCCCAGTAATCGTACCTTCAACGGTTGTCTCCGTTCCGGAAAGTGAGAATTCATTCCCTTCTGTCTTTCCATCGGGAAGAACAATATTTGCTCCTGTTGCGCTTATTACAGCCTTCTTCAAGCCAACATTGTCAGTAAAGGTAACGCTGAAGGTTGTTTCGGTAATTCCTTCGTTTACGCAACAATTGTCGATTGTGATTTCTGATTCGGGTTCTTCGAAATCGATTAGGACTGTACAGGTCGCATCGAGCTCTACTGCCGTTGGTGTGACCACTGTCCAGTAGAGATCTGTATTACCGCTTGGATTAGGATCTAGTGTACCGTCTTCGATCCAGAACCTCACTTCAAGAGCATCCTCCAGTTCAAGGAAAGTGAATCCGCTTTCTATGACTTCTCCACCTATCGTAAGAGAGATATCGAAGAGATCTGGAGTTGTACTCAAAACATTGCTTATGAGGATTCCTGGGTTGTATCCCACAAAACAGTTATCACAAGGATCTTCACAATCACATGGAAGACACTCGATAGAAGGTTCAACATCCTCCACTAGATCGCAGTCCAAAAGTTGCCAGTCTTCAATACCACATGATACACATCCAAGAGCTCCACACTCAGGAGTGAAGAGCAGAACAAGAAGTTTGTACTCTGTTCCAGCATCCATGAGTGGCTTAAGATCAGGAAGTTCTACTTCTACTTCCTCAGTCACTGCAGAATCGGCAATAAATACCTGCTCTTTAATCATTACACCATTGGTTAACATCTCATCGAGAGTACCAGTGTCGGATGTCTCGACAAGGTAAATCCTTACGGTTATCTTGGAGTCATAGAATATCGTGGCTCCAATTGTAGCAGGATCGCCTTCTCCAACTACGCATTTGCCTTCGACTACCTTGATCTGGCTGTCTTCGGACTCAACTATCCAGGTATCTTCTAGACTTGAAAGCTCGTACTTAACAAAGAAAGGAAT
>JAFGAR010000137.1 GCA_016933575.1 Candidatus Thorarchaeota archaeon | reverse complement strand
GGAACTGTCGATGTTCATGTTTCCCACAGGATCGGCATAGTGGGGGTCGAAACCCGCTGAGATCGCGATCATCTTTGGTTCGAACGCCTTGATGCTAGGAATTACGACTCTCTCCAAGGCGGCTTTATATACAGTATCTGATGCACCATCAAGCAGTGGGATATTGATATTGGTTCCTATGGCATCACCATAACCTAACTCTTCATAGTGTCCCAGTCCATAATTATCATAATCATATTCATGGATGCTAATATACTGGACAGAAGGGTCTTGATAGAAGATTTCTGCTGTACCATTTCCGTAATGATCATCAAAATCCAAAATTGTTACTCTCTTAATCCCCTTCTCCTGCTTGACCTTTGCCACAGCTATTGCGACATTATTGAAGAAACATAGTCCTCCAGGGTTAGAATGTGTTGCATGATGCCCTGGTGGTCTCAGTAATGAAAAGGCATGAACATGGGGCTTGTCCAAGGAGTATTCAGCAGCACAAACTGCTCCCCCCACTGAAATAAGCGCGTTTCTGAAGACATCCGGGCTTGCTTGTGCCGATTCTCCGAGGTTTCCTCCTCCTAGACTTGCCATCAATTTGACTGTTTCATAGAGGTAGGGTGAGTGAATCCTCAATATATCCTCTTGAGGTGCGCGTGTAGCTTTGACCCTTTCAAGATTCTTTGTTTTTTCATGAAGTCCCAAATATCTTTCTGCCATCTGGAGTCTTAGTGGAGCTTCAAAAGCCTCCAGATTTGGCCTGGGGTAGGGTGCTATATGTTGGTAGGATTTCGGATGGGTTATCAGTACTGCCTTTGTTATATTCATTTTACGCCCTCTTTTTGTTTATGACCCTCAGATTAAACTCTTGCCTTGATGGGAAATCTCTCGAGGGGGAGTACAATCTGATACAGCACATTTGCTAAGCGGAGTCCAACATCTGTCATCTCTGGGCATATCTCCATTCCATCTGGCAGATTCGTCGTTATCAGATGGTCAAGCATTTCTTTTGCTTTCACCCATCTACGTCTTCCTTCTATCCAAAGATAGCCTTCACGTTCATACGAATCTGGATGGGCTATTTTGAACTGAGAAGCCCCAGGTATGTTCGAGGGTGGTCCCCGTCTGGTATAGCATTGCGATATCTCTGGATTCTCGACCAAGAATCCTACACTGAATCGTTCGTTCTCGATGTATATCTCAAAGGTTACCTGTCCGAATCTTCTTTCCCCTGTTCTTTCGTACATAAGGCCTCTTGCTATCCGATTCGCAAAACGATGAAGCTTATCACGAACTATCGTGTAGTGCTTTTCTGTGTCTGCAATGATTTCATAGATCAGAAGATGGTCTTCTATCCATTCAGGAGGTCGACTTACTGGAATTTGTTTCTCGATTATCAAGTCGAGTATCTTATCATCTGAGAGACCATCAGTAATCAATTCTTTGACTCTATTCCTAATCCAACAATAGGCACGCCTTGAGAAGCTAGCTGCGATATTTCGGTTGGGATCCGTCGGATCAATGATGAATACGCAGTCATCTTTGAAGGTCGAAATGCCCTTCAACTCATTCTGGCTCCTCTTCAAAGGATCAAGCGGCTCTCTCTCAAGTTGTACTAACGACTCCAGTGCACTCATGAGACCACTCTTTTGGATAACCAGCAATTCCAGAGATATACCTGTAAAACCCATATGACCAACTGCACAGGTGTCACCATACGCGTGACTCGCACGTACGAAAGATTTCAAGATTCTAACGTCTTCTCGCAAGCTCCTATTCAGTCGAGAAGCTACATACTCCGAATGGTGGATGGTTCTATCAACCGCGGTAATTGGTCCTTCATGTGCTATCCTTTCTGCTGGAAGGTCAAAGCAAAGGAGGATATCTACATCATTCTTCATGTATC
>JAFGAR010000136.1 GCA_016933575.1 Candidatus Thorarchaeota archaeon | reverse complement strand
TGGTATAGAAAGTATATCGACATTGATAATTAAGGGGCAAACCTCATAGAGGTTCACCCCTCTCTTGTTATTAGCGAGTAACAAGAGATGATGGAATATTCTCACAGATACAATAAATTTATCCCAATTTTCATCACCATCGACGGTGAAAGATATCTTCAAGGCAGATGATAATTGGAATGTTTTCAAATTCCTTTTCGGTGATCAACTCCGCGATGTTGAGATAAAGGAAACGGAAAAGATGCTTCGTTGCAATGATAAGAACACAAGTTATTTTGTCTACTACTGTCCGAATTGCGAGGAGCATTACACGATCGGCTTGGGTTGTCGTAGTCGGTTGTGTTCCAATTGTGGTAAATATTACACGGACAAGTGGGCAGACAACATCAGCAAAGCAATGTTCGATGTTCCCCACCGGCACATTGTATTGGGGTCTCCCCCAGATATTTGGGACCTTCTTTTCACCCATCGTGATCTTTGGAAAGTAATGATGGATAGTGCCATTGATTGTCTCAACAGTGTGTTATCCCACAAGCAGCATAAGAGAATCCGGGTGGGTGCAATTATCGTTCTTCATCCATTCAGTCGGGACCTATCCTTCAAACCACACTTACATCTATTGATTACGGAGGGTGGATTTCACAAGAATCAATGGGTGCATGATTTCTACTTTCCTCACAATGCGATGAGGAAGACCTGGCAGTACAATCTGCTGACGAATCTGAGAAAGTCCTTGCCAAGGAGCAAGGAGAATTCGAGATTGTTCCACAGCCTTTATAGACGTTATCGAAAAGGATTCTATGTGTATCTTCCAAAGAACGGGCGGGTGGTTACAAAGCGGGATATTGCGAAATACATTGGGAGATACATTCGGCATCCTGCAATAGCCAACAGCAGGATTGACGGATATGATGGTAAGAAGGTCCAATATTGGTATAAGGACAATGAAGAGGTCAGACATAATTGTGAGATGCCCGTGATGGATTTCATCCATTTATTGATTCAGCATATCCCGGAACCACAATTCAAGATGATTCGGTATTATGGTGCATATTCACGCAAACTGAAGAAGAAGTATGCGAGAATATTAGGCCAACAAAGTATAACATCTCCGAAATTGGAGAGATTTGATAGGTCTAGGCGGGTTCATTGTCCAAAGTGTGGGAAATTGATGGAATTCGTCTTATTTATGAAGAAGAGCCCTCCGATGGAGGTCGAGTTTGGTTCTAGAATTACTCACTGGAATTCCATCTTAATTAGCACAGCTAATTAATTTCCCTCACGGAGTGAGGGTTTTCTTGTTT
>JAFGAR010000135.1 GCA_016933575.1 Candidatus Thorarchaeota archaeon | reverse complement strand
TGATACCGCCAATGTGACGGTTTCGCCGACTGATACCGCATTGACAGTGCGGTGGTCGCTGGTTCAAATCCGGCTCGGCCCACCATTCCAATTTCTATTAGACATTGTGAAAGCCCCTATCTTTTCGTATTAGTGAGTGAACTCAGATTGACTCTTCGCAGGTCGAAAATATCTAGAAGAGATATGACAAGATTTTATTGCAGATCCATCACTGCATATTGCTGAGCTGTCTGGGGGTTAATACTTTGAATCATGAGTTGCCTGAGGGTATTGATGAAGAGGTGTTCAGTGATTTAGTAGAATCGAGTACAATTGCATTTGAGAAACGCATTCTATCATTTGAGAATCCAATGCAGATCTTGGTCAAAATTGCTCCAATCCTCCCTAATCCTACACGAAAGAAAATCTGGGAATCTAAGGATCTTAGAAAGAAACTTCGATTCGAGGAAGGCTTGATTCGTTTACATCCAGACGATATAGTCATTCTATTCGAGAATCTATGGGGTCCAGAATTATTTCTGGAACCTTTACTGTGCAACCGACCAGAGCTGTTTGAAGATGCTGACTTTGCAAAACGTTTAGCTGCAGTGACTGGCAAAATGCTGGACAAAGTGGGCTTTGATGATACATTTAGGGAGGGGGGATCTTATGATTCTATAGACTCCCTAGAATCCAAATTTAATCTGATTATATCAAAGGTTTTCGAGATACAGAATGAGGAGTCGTCACGTGCATTTCTCAGGATATTCTTTGATGAGTTTCTGGTTTCTAAACCTCGGTTAGAGTCAGACTCATTTCATAGAATACTCTCTGAAGATTTTGGTCGACATCTTCTTGCGGACTCGATTTTGATACTTAATGAGGGGTACTTCCGTTCAGAAGACCACGAAGTTCCCGCATTTGTTGACATATTGCGTTTGATTCACAAGAATGAACTATTGATGAAACACCAAAGAATCCGAAACGCTATTGGAGAGGTTACACACCTCCTTGTTGATTTTATCTCAGAAGTAGATACTAGGTGGTGTTCAAATACTGACATCTGGTTGGATATATTGTTAGTCGTTCAGCATTTCGATGAAATTATCACCAATGAAAGATTTCAATCTTTATTTGATGACTTTCTTGATTTGCTCGCATTTGCCCTTACTTTCGGATATAGAATTTCAAACGAGGGATATCTAGCATGGTACGCTTATGCTAAGAGCCATGAGATTCCGCTTCTTATGAAAGAACAGAGGATTCAGGATGCTATAGCGGTCTTACTTGTTCTTGACTCGAAAAATGATTTTATGAAACGTGAGAGAGCAGAACTTCTATCTCCAAGAAAGGGAGAGCCCATTGATGTGCTGGAAAATATTAGAAATGATGAAACACTGACAGAGCATCCGCTTGTCCAATTAGCATTGAGTGTTCATCCAGAAGTAGAATTTCCGCTGCGTGCAAGCTCTTCAGATATTGAAAATAGATTAAAATCCATTCTTGATAAAACTAGAGATCCCATTCAAAGTATCGAGTCTGTTTTCACGTTCTCCGAGTACGTCGATTTTGGAAGTTTGGAAGAATCCATTGAATCGTGTACTCAGAAATTCGTACTACAGATATGTGATTCAAACAACGAGGGAAGTCATCTATGGGATCTATTTGAAAGAATGCCCAAGATTGATCGATTTCTCAATGATGAGGCTATCCTCGAGGGCTTCAAAGGAAAAGAGAGTGCTATGATGCAACAGGGGGGTCCATATTGGGAGATTGATTCTTCGTTCAAAGACTGGATGAACGGTTCATATCCCATTGGCAAGATTCATTTTGGTTTCGTGAGGTATGATTATGAAAAAGACAAGAGGGTGGAGGACTATATCTGGATATCTGAGAATGCCAAGGAGATTCACCTTAGCGACAAGGGCATAATTGGGTTTAGTGATCTAGGATGCCTCTCGCATCTGAAGAATGTGGAAAAACTCTATCTCGACGGGAATCCAATCCATCGTTTTGACTTAAGGTATATTTCTGATTGGTTAAATCTAAGAGAGATCTGGCTGAATGAAACCGAAATATCAGAGCTCAATCTTGCATATATTGCACACATTCCGATAGCAAGACTGGCAGTTGATAGAACTCGCATTGACGAATTAGACTTTACATATATGGACCATCCTCTGAAAATAGAATCCTTGGAGGGGTTTGACTCAGGGAGTCGAATGCCTTCAGTAATCAAAGTCAGTTTTCTTTTCAGATATCTGAAGGGATATAGGTGGTGGAAAGTCGCAAGCAAAGAGGTGCAATTCACCTCTTTAATTGAAATGCGAAAAAGTACACTTCTAAAAACCATTGGATTGTTGAAATCACAGATTAAAGATGTACAAGAGAAAGACTATGTTGATATGAACAGAGCGATATTGGAAGAATTCGGATACCCTGAATTTGTTGGTCTCGAGTGTCATCCAAGCAAGCTCTTTGGCTTAGAGTGGGAGATGAAGAATTACAGTGAAACTCTAGAAGAACTGAAAGAATTCATGTATCATCAAGCAACACAACTTTTGAAGGAGCAAATTGAGAATAAGGGCTCAACGAAATTACTAGATATTGAGAAACTAGGGGAATCTGCAGGAGCAGCAAAACTGATTCCAGGCCTTCTTGAACTAAAGAGCCAAGAGGTTCTAGAGTCACTGAAGACATCCTCAGGTTTGAATATACTCACTATTGCTTGGGCGCCTGATTCGCGTATTCATATTAAGAAATTCAGAGAAACTACATATGGAGCGCAAATTCTGAATTCACTTGATATTTCCAAAGACCTGGTTACACCTGAGGAAATTGAGAAGATAAAGAAGGTGCTGATTGAATCTGGTTTCGACCTTGAGATCTGACTGGCACTTGTGGTTTTTTAGATCTCATTTCATGAATTTTGTAGTTAAATTGCTAGTTCAAATCCGGCTCGGCCCACCACTTCTTTTCATGAGGTTATATATCTGAAACCTATACTACCTATCAGAAGGAGTTGGAGGGTCGAGACTTGGAGGAGCGAATCCTATTCACAGAGCTCTGTGAATGTGTGGCATCAAGGAAGCAACTCCATGATACAGCAACTTGGGACCAGATATCCAATCAACTTAGGGCCATTGTTGATATACGTGAGGAAACAAAAGATGATGAATACAGACATCTTGATAGTATAGGAAAATTCGTACGAAAGTGCACTGATGGCATTATTCGGGACTTTGTGATGGATTATTTTGATCTTAGAGTCTTTGATGGTCTGGATGGAGATATTCTGGCTATGTTCTCCGAAATCAATTCGAAAAATCCAGAGAATGAGAGAGAACAAGCGCTTTCGATCGCACACGAATGCCTAAAGAAACAGGTAAAGAGGGGGAACACATTTTTCCTAAATACATGTGAGATGTCGAAGGTTATTGATTTTCTCCCCTTGGTCGCAGATATAATTGACACACGAAGCAAAGAAATTATGAAACTTGGAGAGAACACTCCAGTTCTAGATGTTGTTTCAACATTCTATGGATTTACAATCGTCACATATGGAAGTATTGAATCAAGTGATACCGGAATATCTCTGAAGGCTATTGAGGAGTTCGATCATTTCTTTCCACACCTGAATTTCAAATCAGGGTTGATTTGTGAAGAACTACGGTACTCCAATGAGGTATTTGGTGACATCTCAACAAATACACGTAACTTACTCTGGAATATGCTACAGATATCCATATGTCAAGGGAAAGACCTTCAAGGTGCGCTAGCAGAGCTTGGAAAAGGTAGGGACGCAAGAGCATTGCCACTTTTACATCTACTGATGACATCCACCAGGGATAGGGGGATAGCACAAGAGATCCTCAAGTCGATACAAAGAATCAAACACACTTCATCAATCGCAATCCTGCAGGAATGTCAGTTTTTAGATCCTGATGTCTATTTTATGAACAAGCAAATACAAACTGAGATACCAGTTATAGAACAGATAGAATTGTCTGAAAGAGATTACTTGCTGCTAACGAATGATACGAGTAGAGCAGAGTTGTATCTACATAGGATACCATCTCAGTATGGAATCCCCAAAACCAAAATAGTTGATGATCTAATGAGCAGATTCAAAGAACCTACCCGAGTGATGGATGTGATATATGGATTCCAACTCGATAGCTTCGTAACAGGGTCGATAATCAAACAACTTCATCAGATCGGATGCCTTCGAACTGTAAGAGTAGACCAAGCTCAGAATGAATATGCAGATTGGAAAAGAGGATATATCTGAATTCTCCCCCTCAACAGGTCTACTTTTCCTATGCTGTCCGTGCATTCAGGTAATTCGAACATGTAAGACTGATTATGACGAGTGAAAAGTTCCCACGGAGAAATCGGGATAAGCCAAGACACTACATCAACAAAGATACTGACGTCGTATTGTCATGCATATTGCAAGGCTACAAGAGGGATTTTCCAAGCGGCCCACCACTTCTTGTATTCTACGGGAACAGATTGCTTTGATTCAGAACATCAGTGAAGTCGTTGAAGACCTCAAGGTCCGAGTTCTCATCGATGAACGGAATCAGGTCCTCATACTGAGAAGTGAAATTGTCCACAATGAACTTGAGCTTCTTCTCGTGTTCCTCAGTGCACCGCTCATCTGCGCTCAGGGCAAACACCAGCTTGTCGGAAGATTGAATCAAGAGATAGTCATCATCCAGCTTCACTTTGCGAATACTATTTCCACCACTCAGCAAGGGAATGATAGAATGCAGTGCGCTAACTAGGGATCCAACTCCTTTTATCGACCATTTAAGTGACTCATGAGGGTCGAATTCGTGTGCATAGACAAGACGCCCATGTTGAGCGACCACAAGGATGTTCCTGATCATATCAGCCCCCACTTCACAGTTCTCAAGGGAAGAATACGCAAGTTCCCATTAGAACCTATCTCGGATTGCCTCTAGAAGTACATCCCAGCTCTCATGGGGTATCGCTTCTTGAAGATGCTTTGAGCCGATCGCTCAAGGGAATCTTGGATCTTTAGTATCTCCGGGCTCATACTCCCCAGATCAGGTCGTGTGAACACAGGACCGGTCAGGAGATGATCAGCAGAGACCTTCTCCAGTTCGCGCGGGAGAATAGGATCTCGTTGTATGATGGACTCAAGATGTGTGCGGGAAGAGACTGGATCGGTCATCGACTCAAGCAGATTCTGAATATCTATCGTGTCAAGGGGACGGAGGCCATATTCAGGTGATGTGCGAAGCCTGTCGATCGCAGCATTCGAATCGGTAAGCTCGATCCCGGCACCAGTGAACTCCATAGGATTGAGCGAGATGAGCTTGAGCTGGAAAGCAGAATCAGGACCGACAACGAGCATCTCCCCTCGGGGAGTGCTCAATACTCTCCATCCTCGGGGGGATTTGGAGTACTGAGTGAGGATTCGTGGGACTATCTCATCAGCAGGCTCGATATCGGGCAATGTTCTCAAT
>JAFGAR010000134.1 GCA_016933575.1 Candidatus Thorarchaeota archaeon | reverse complement strand
TTTTCGTATATTTAAGTTAGAAGGAAAACTTGAAACTTCTGACTTGAAAGTCATAGAATGAGGGTGAGATGGACGTCACCGTAGGGCTTTGACTCTTTGTTTCTCCATTTGCTTCATAAATGGAACGACATCTCGATTTGGTCGGAAGAACGGGTGATTCTTCTGACCTTTTGTTTTAGGCATGAAGACGTGGTTGAGGATGAAAAATAAGTGTGTCTTTAGCGACTTTACTGTTTAAAGATTGCGTTAAATAAAATGATTCCATCCTCTTCCGTCCTTTTGAATCTACTTAAATCTAATTCGGGCATCCTAGATGACCCTACATCACACACGAAAATAGAACGAAGGATGGAGAGAGGACGCAACCTGTCGTCAAGCATGCCGGAAAGGAGTTGTGCGATGAACAGCACACAAGCCTGTATCGCAATCGACGTATCCAAAGGCAAAAGTCATGTCTGTGCGTACGCCACCAAGGATGACTTGGTTCAAAAACCGATTGAGATCCTTCATGATCGGGAGGGATTCAAAGTCTTGGATGGCTTGTACAATCGTTTGAACACCGTGGAAGGAAGGTCACCCATCTTTATCTATGAGACAACAGGCATCTACCACCGTCCCTTGAAGCGCTATCTCAAGGATAAGCATTATCCCCAGCGTGAAGTCAGCCCGCTCTTGGCCGCCAAGCATCGAAAGAACAGTGGTATTCGTATTCCCAAGAGCGATAAGGCGGACCCCAAGTCCTTGGCAAGGCTCTTTTACGATGGGGATATACATCTCAGTCCCAACTCTGACGAAGTGTATTATGAACTCCTTCAGCTGGATCGTAGCTATCAAACCATGACGAAGCTGATGGTCATGTGCAAGGTGCATTTCAAAGAGAAGCTGGACATCCTGTTCCCGCGGTTTGAAGACTATTTTGACAATACGTATACGACGTATACCCTCAATCTACTTGAGGCTTATCCGCATCCAGAGCTCATTCTTCATAAGCGTTCCGATGCCATCGAGCATCGTCTTATCAAGGATGGACTCCAGTCTGGTAGAGCGCAGTACGTCGTTCAAGTATTAAAGGACTACTGTCAGAACTGTGTGCCTGGAACGTCCTCTGAGAGCGTGGACACGCAAATCTTGAGATTATTCATACAGCAGATCAAATTCTACACACTAGAGCGAAACCACATCATTGAACAGATGACGGTCATGGTTGAGAAATTTCCGCTTTACAAGCAGCTTAAGAGCATTCCTGGAATCGGACCACTCTTGGCGGTACGCTTGATTGCGGAACTTGGAGATCTCTCACGGTTTAGAAACAACCGTCAACTCATTGCCTATGCCGGTTTGGATCCGCTAGTTTATCAATCGGGTCAGAAGGATGGGAAACATCTAGGTATCAGTAAGAAAGGCAATTGCTATCTCAGGGCAATCCTCTATCAAGTCATTGGAATCAGTATTCAAGTATCCACCGATCACCCAATTAAAATGTACGTCCAAAAGAAAAAGCAGACTCATCCCAATAAGTCTGCTAAGATTGCCGGTTGTGCTAAACTACTTCGCATTATTTACAGTTTATATCACTCCGGCGAAAACTATACCTTCTAATCACACTATAGCACATGTCTAGAAAGTATTAAAAGTTCTTTTCGTGTGCGTCCAATAAGGCTTAAGATTATAAGAAGAAAATCGCCAAATTCATTTGACATTAATTATCTAATTTATTT
>JAFGAR010000133.1 GCA_016933575.1 Candidatus Thorarchaeota archaeon | reverse complement strand
ATTAAGAAGTCGGTGGACATAAGGTCTTGTTTTCGGGTTTCCTCCATTGATTTCGGAGAATCTATCATATACTTCAGAGAATTCCACACCTATCTCTCTGTTTCTCTGCACCTGAAGAAGCCCTCGCAGTAGATTCCCTATAGTTGAATCCAATCCCTTCTGAGGCAGGAGTCTCAGAAAGTCCAGAGCTTCACCATAATTATCATCCATGCTCTCATCTTTCCCGTCCTTTGAACTCTCCAGTGGCAAGAAGGTAAAAAAGCTTGTCATCATGGAATCAATAGAGTAGTTTCATACCCCGCTGATGGCTACAGATTTCATATAACCTATACTAATCTTCATGACCATGGGCAGGAACTCCGAAACGAGAGTCATGATTGTGCCAACCCCTGCATGTCCTTGTATCAGTTCATTGAGCACCTTGGCATCCAGCTTGCCTCCAAGGACCAGTTCAGCTGCTGCTATCGGATCATTGTGCATAGCAAACTTGGAAACAGCCCACATTCCTTTCCCGGTATTAGAGATATTGTTAGCAATCTTCGTTGAGCGATACTCCTTCTCATACATACCAACACTCTTAGCTGAATAGTCATCCTCATCTGCCATTCGCTTTGCATGCTTGGCCAGCATTATTCCTGCATGGAAGCACGTCGTGACACCGCCCCCAACGATGGAGGATACTTGACCTGCTGCGTTTCCGCATAGTGATACACCAGCATCGGTAAAGCGTGGAATGATGCCAGCACAAGGTACTACGCCCCCATTCACTGAAGCGATTCGTGCATTCTGTGTTTCAGGATGGGTCTTCATGTACTTGCGCAGGACATCTCGCATGGGTGGCAGTCGCTCCCAGTTGTGCTTCGATGATGGAACACGACCGATTCCGAGATTGATCTCGGTTTCGGACCTTGGATATAACCAGAGATAGCCTAGACCTACGTCTTTACCCACGTAGAAGTATGCCGTATCAGGGTCAATATCCTTGCAGCCTTCAAGCTTGAACCTATATCCGTAAGATAAGAGCCATTTGGGGTGCGTGAAACCAGATGTTTCAGAAACCCTACTGAAAGAGCCATCTGCTCCGACGCTGAGTGGACCACGGACTTCATCATCCTTGTTGTATCTTACTCCAACTACCTGCTTGTTTTCCTTGATGACTGATGACACTCGTGATTTGTATCGGAACTCTGCACCATGAGAGATCGCTCGGTCTCTCATCAGCTCCTGGCATTTGTCCTCGTCAAAGAGATATGAATTACCAAGATGTGTCCTATCGACGATGATGTTCGCACCAGTGTCGAGGCTTTCTCCTATGATCCGGGTGTATTTGTTTCCGATGTATTCAGAGCT
>JAFGAR010000132.1 GCA_016933575.1 Candidatus Thorarchaeota archaeon | reverse complement strand
GGAGCTTGGCTCCCAAGGAGTGGAATACACATCTCAAGACTTCTCGAGACGCCTGAAGATGCTGAATGGTAACTTTGTGAGCGGGTATCATGTCTATGTCGATGCTCAAGCCTTCGATTTGTATAGTAATGTGATAATAACTGCGAAATGTGATCAAGTATTCTCTGAGATGCTTAGGAAAAGGATTGCTTCAACGCCAGTACCTTTCAGATCAACGTTGAAACTCTCCAAGAACTTTCTCTTTTGGTACCTTAGATTGCCTTCTACACATCTATCTGAGGTTCTTGATTTTCTCCATCCACAAGTGACAGATCTTGAATTGACAATGGTCGACTATAGGAAAACCGAGGTATACATCCTTTGGCCTGAGGCATTTGATGAAGAAGCCAAATCTTGGAAGGCGGATGAAGATTTTCTTCTCTGTAGATATGGCAAATGAATAGTCCCAGAAGGTATCCACACTCGAAATGTGACCTATCAAAATGAATAAGATTCAATGAGCTTTCGATGGTTCTTGGAGAAAATCCGTATGCAACTTGCTACCATGTTGAATCAACTACTTGTAGATGCATATTTGTATCTTGATCTTCTTAGGGTATCGGATGACCCTATTAACGCTGGATTTGAGATGACCGACACCGGCGAAACTGCGACTATGATCATTTCGGAATCGATCTCTATCCAAAGTGGTCTTATTGAACCAGCGTTCAAACTGATTCTCACAGAGGATTTGCTTAGACAAGCACTGAATAAGGAAGTGGATCTCTTCTCTCTTGCAGGTCGTGCACATATCAATGATAAGAGACCTGTTGACTTTGAATTCATAGATCGGAAGAGAATGAAGGAAAGTATGGAAACACTCTATAGGCTCGCGACCTTCTTTACAATACCCGGACCGGTCAAGTGGAAAAAGCTGTCACTGGACTATGCAGGAACTGCCCATGGAGCGCGGCCAATTCCTCTGGTATATTGGAAAGATCTGCGTACTTCTTGGTATCATATTCCAAGAGGTTCTGTGCTCAATGAAGCCGGAGAGAAGGATCCATGGCCACAAGCCTTCATACTTT
>JAFGAR010000131.1 GCA_016933575.1 Candidatus Thorarchaeota archaeon | reverse complement strand
TAAGCCACCTATCCAGCGAAAAGCTGATGCCATCGCTGAAGTATTCACTCCGGTTGTTCTCATTCTTGCCCTTGCAACCTTCGTGTTTTGGACCTTCTTCGCAAGTCCCATATTTGGAATCGTTACTGATTGGACATTGGCATTGAACTTCACAATCGCGGTCCTTGTTGCTGCATGTCCATGCGCACTTGGTCTTGCTACTCCCACAGCAGTCATGGTTGGCATCGGAAAGGGTGCACAATATGGCATTCTGATCAAGACAGGCGATGGCTTGGAGACGATCCCGCTCGTAGACACAATCGTTTTTGATAAGACTGGCACACTGACGATTGGTCACCCTACTGTGACTGACATGATAAACTTCGGTGAGTTTGCTGAGGATGAAGCACTCATGCTGATAGCTTCTGTTGAGAAGAATAGTGAGCATCCTCTTGCAGAAGCCATTGTACATTATGCAGAAGAGAAGTCACTTGATATTCCCCCCTCAAATGAATTCAAGTACTTGACCGGAAAAGGTGTTCAGGGCAAAGTTAACGGGTCCGACTTGTTGATCGGCAGCTCAGAATTAATGGCTGAGAATTCAATCAAATTCAGTGGATCCGAATCCCACGACACCATGCTTCAGCAACAAGGAAAGACGACTGTATATGCAGCCCGTGATGGGCAACCATTGGCTATCCTCGCGATTGCCGACAAGCTAAAGGAAAGCTCTCTTCAAGCCGTGAACTCCCTCAAGCATCTTGGTATCGATGTCTGGATGCTGACAGGAGACAAAGAAACTACTGCCAAAACTATCGCTTCGAGTGTCGGCATTGAGCATGTGCTTGCTGAGGTCCTTCCAGATGAGAAGGCGGATCAGATCAAGAAGCTCCAAGCAGAGGATAGAGTCGTCGCTATGGCAGGTGACGGTGTGAATGATGCCATTGCGCTAGCACAGGCTGATGTTGGCATCGCCCTAGGGTCCGGGACTGACGTTTCAGTAGAGTCAGGTGATATTGTACTTGTGAAGGATGACCTCCTTGATGTCATCACTGGCATTCAGCTTGGCAAACGCACCATGACAAAGATCAAACAAGGATTCTTCTGGGCACTAATCTACAACATCATCCTATTGCCTATAGCTGCAGGCCTCTTATTCCCCTCAACTGGGCTCTATCTTCAACCACAGTTCGCAGGTCTTGCGATGGCTCTTTCCAGTGTCAGTGTTGTAACCAATGCCCTTACTCTGAATAGATTCAAGCCTGAGAAACCAGTAGTGGAGAAATCAGTGACATCAGCAATTGCCTACCAAGAAGGTGACGTTGCCATTGATCCAATATGCAAGATGACGGTCGATATATCAAATACAGAGCTAGTATCTGAGTACAAAGGAAAGCGGTATTATTTCTGTGCACAGTACTGTAAGGATACCTTTGATACGGACCCGGAGCAGTACGAGGAAGCAGATGACGAGTTGGTGACTCCTCCCGCAATCGCGGTAGATCCGATTTGCAAGATGGATGTGGATACAGCTACGGCGACATTAGTTAGTGAGTACCAAGGCAAGGAGTACTACTTCTGCGCACAATACTGCAAGAACACATTCGAAGCAGATCCTGAGAAATTCAAGGATCAAGACCATCGCTAGACGAAACATCCCGGAGGAATCTGAAAATCGTCGGAAACGTATCATAAGAATTGTCCTCCGCATATTTAAATCACGGATTGCTCAATGAATATAGGTAGCACTGCTTGTGTGAGGTAGTAAACATGCTTCCATTTTACAAGAAAGTAGCCTATGGTATGGGTAGGTTTGGTTCTTCCTTCCTACTCTCACTGACCGGTCTTACAGCATTTTGGATATATGGCACTGTCTTTGAATTGAACTGGTTTCTGAATGGGATTGCTCTTGGCGTGTCCTATGTTGTCATAGGACTAACTCATTGGCTAACCGGCTATTACAGCGATAGTGTTGAAACTAGATGGGGTCGAAGGAAACCCTTTGTCGTCATAGGAGCCCCTGGTCTTGCACTAACTGGGTTCATGGTATTCATACCGAACTGGTTTCTGGATACCGCAACCTATGCTGCGAATCCTGAAGCAAATGTCGCGTTGGGGTGGACGATCTTTGCCTATTATCTATTCTTCATCTGTGCCTTCAAGTTCTTCTACGCTTTCCTGCTCACAGCATTTCAGGCATGGATGCCAGAGATTACTGATGAGGATGAACGGGCTTTAGTGTCTAGTATGCAGAACACATCGAATTGGATCGCTAATGGTCTTGGTGTTGTGATTGGATTCATTACTCCTGTGTTGTTCATCGCAGCAGAGCCTGGTCTCTCATCCCTTGGACTGACAGTGGTTCTGGCATTTGCAATCATTACCGTGTTGTTCTATCTTCCATCGATTATCTGGGTGCGGGAGAAAGAAGGGATTGTGATTCCGAAGCGAAGTATGGTCGAGGAAACAAAAACTGTGTTGAGAAACGATATCTATGTCAAATGGTTCATGGTCGTTGGTTTCCTATCATTTAGCTTTTCAGCAATTACAACCCAGATTGTGGGGTATGCTCAAGAGATACTACTCTTGACCTCATTGGACCTGCTACTACCCCCAGCTATGGCTTTGTTAGCCTCGATCATGATCTTCCTATATATCTGGATCAAACTTGTAGCTCGAATCGGCAAGGGCAAATCAATGTACATCTCTCTGTTTGTACTTGCGGTTCTGCTTTGTCTGACTCCATTCCTCGGAGCACTGATAGGTACTGTATCCAATGTTCTTGTCGCAACGCTCTATTTTGTGCCACTCGCTGCCACCATGGCTGTCTACTATCTGATGAGCTATATAGTCCCTGCTGACATAGCACACGTGGATGAGTTGGTGACAGGCCAGAGTAGGGCTGGCATCTATGAAGGTTTCAAAGGGGTCCCATTGAATATGTTCCAGGCAGTTTCTGCGGTTCTGCTTGGATGGTTCATGGACTACTCAGAGATTACCACGGGAGGGACGGAATTCGGGTACTTATGGTGGGGTCCATTCTTCGCTCCATTCTTGGTAGTTGCAGCATTAATCCTCAAGAGGACCAACATTGACCCTGACTTTGAGGAGCTTAAGCACTCCTCTGGTCCTGATTCGCCAGTCATTGAAATTGCTGATGATTCTGAGATTCAGTAGATTTCTATCAACAAGGAGTGGTGAAGGCATCCTTCCCACTCTTCTTTCTGTTTTGGACTTTTATTTTCGTACAGCCTTTCTCGAGAATCAGATTCATTAAGCGTGATAGTATGGCGATTTCTTTGCAATCATTCTTCTGAGGAGGGGGCTCAGGATTTTGGTGATGTATCGTTTAGCACCCATGATTTGCTTCATTTCATTGATGTAGTCATCAAGAGTTCTTTGTTGGAATTGCAGGAGTGCTTGAGATTCCTGTGTATCCATCCATGAGGTGTAGTACCACTCATCTGGATTCTCTGGCTTCTTGAACGCATCGTCAGGTAAGGTTCCAATGCCCATAGCTTTCATCAATCTACCAGTAAATTCAGAGCAGTAGAGTTGGCAGTTTGGACCTCCTCCTATCAGGAGTGTTTTCCCAATAGTTTCAGCCTCTATCGCATTGGCAAATGCTACACCAACATCTCTTGTGTGGGCAAACTCAATCTTCTGTTCCAGCGGCATCTCAAAGACCATCGGGTCCATTTCCATGTTCAACTCAAGGGTTGGGACCGCTGTCAGTTTCAATATGGTCCACGGTATGCCTGACTCCTTGATGATGCGTTCGCATTCTACTTTATGATGGGTGTAGTTGTCTGTTGGATTCACAGGTGTACTAGCATCCACCGGAGGCATATCTGGGCTTCTAGGACCAAAGGTGGAAACAGAGCTTGCGAAGATGAGCTTTGGCTTAGTTTCCATTTCTTCGATTGCTTGAACCACATTGGCTGTCCCTTGAACATTCACCTCTCGTGCCAATTCTGGTTTCTTCTCACTTAACGGTGGAATAATTGCTGCGAGATGGATCACTGCATCTTTTCCTACCACAGCGGATTTGACCAATTCTAGGTCTGTTATTGACCCCCAGACAGTTCGAAAAGGTCCTTTCTCTCTTAGTGAGCTCTCTTTGTTCCGGTTTCTATCTGTGTCCAGATCCAAACACAGAATGTCGTACTCTTTCTTAATGAGTGCGAGTAGCGTACTTTCTCCTATGTTTCCAAAGGCTCCTGTTAGTAGTATCTTCATGTATCTCTTCCCCATACTTCTTTTCCCCCTACAGGAAACACACTGATTGATTAGATTTCCGGAAATCGAGTTTCATAGTCTGCGACCATCTCTGATGTGATATTGAGTCGCTATTTCCGCTATCTTACCAACATCATCGTTGCCAATTTGATGGGACCGTCCGTCTTCCCGATTCTATCATTCAAGATAGAAGATACCTTTCGCCACGTATCTTGTTAAGCCTGAAACATATACTCCTGTGAAATCCTGACTACCTATTACATTTGCTATCAATCTGCTAGGTCTCTTGATCTCATAGCCCTGTTCGATTACTATATCGCGACCTGGCGCATTTCTGCCCAACAGATCATATTGCTCTGTGTATGCTGCAAGTGGACCTGCAGCGCTGCCGGTTGCAGGATCCTCAACCACCCCAACCTCTGGTGCGAACATTCTCACATGGAGATCGGAGTCCTCATTTACTGTTTCTCTACATAGTAGCACAATTTGCTTGCTTATCTGACTTTCAAGTACTCTGAGGATCTCAGATGGATTTGGATTGGCCCTCTCGACTGCTGTCAAAGTCTTAAGTGGTACCATAAGAAATGGGAATCCAGTTGACACCCATTGCATAGGGAATCGCGTATCGATATCTTCTGGTGACACATCAAGAGCTTTTACTAGTGCAGTCTTATCTCCCCAGATATCAAGGAATTCTGGCTCATTCTGTTTCATCCTGATAGCAGTATCATCAAGGTAATCTACAGGGATGGGTCCGATGCCGAGCTCGAGTATCACATTTTGAGCTGCTCTCCTTACGATACCTCTCTCTTTGAGAACATATGCTGTACCAATCGTAGGATGTCCTGCGAAGCTGAGTTCTCTTGCAGGAGTGAATATTCTCACTTTGGCAATATATACAGGATTTGAGGGCTGTTCAATAAAGGTCGATTCAGAGAAATTCATCTCCAGCGCCATTCCCTGCATCATCTCAGTGTCCAGTTTCGAATTACTCTCAGCATCCCAGAATGTGGCGAGCTGATTGCCTCCGAAGCCATAACGAGGATCCACGAACACACTAGTCTGGATGTACGGGATTTCAAGCATACCAGATAAGACTCATTCCATCCATATGAATTGCTTCTCTTATGCAAAGTTTCTGTTCAGAATCCTGCCTTGTCCAGTTCGCCCTGACAGATGTTCTTGTCTTCTTCATCAGCCAGAGTGTCGATGGTCTTCTGAGCAAGTTTCTTGTATTCCTCATACTTCTTCTTGTCCTGTAATGCAGCGTATGCTCTGGTAATCGCTTCATATGCGAATGCAATATCCCAATCCTTATGTTCTGTCGATTGAGCGATGGACAAGCTTCTCTCTGCGTGGGCTAAGGCTGAGTGTCCGCGTTTCATTGCACTATTGACTCTGGATATCATGTATTCTCCTCTTGCGATATTGATGGGTTGTCCAACCTTGCTCCAATGGTAGGTAGATGTATGCGCCATATGCAAAGCTTCTTCGAGCTCCTGACTAGAGGGGTTCTCCTTGTCTAGTGTGGGCCAGATTGCATTATTCGTCTCTTTGGCAATCTTGGCATGAAATTCATTCAACGTCATTCTTTCATCTGTCATCCTCAAAACCTTAACTATTTTTAATGGGCACAATCGATATATCTCTTTATTGGCATGGAATCACTCGCTTTGATTCTCCTCCGCCGTCAATTTAGATGTAGTTGGAAGAAGTTCTTGCTGATTTCAAATCCTTCCTTCTCATAGATTCGCCTTGACATATCTGTGTCGTGGAGTGCTATCTTATGGACACCTCTTTTAGAACTCAATGCAATGATATGACGGAGTAGCTCAGTAGCGATACCCTTGCCTCT
>JAFGAR010000130.1 GCA_016933575.1 Candidatus Thorarchaeota archaeon | reverse complement strand
CAGATTTTCTATAGTGCTCTAAACGAAAAGGGAAGAGCTGGATTTGTGATGGCGAATTCAGCAAGTGATGCAAGATATTCAGAAAGAGAGATACGTAAGAGGTTGGTTGAAGAAAAGGCTGTGGATGTTGTAGTATCGTTATCCTCTAATTTTTTCTACACAGTAACACTTCCATGTACAGTATGGTTCATTGACAAAGGTAAACAAAACAGTGCTAGATCTGATTTTGTACTATTCATAGACGCTAGAGAAATATTCACTCAGATTGATCGCACGCATCGTGAATTTACTTCGAAGCAACTTGAATTCTTGGCAAATATTGTCAGATTATACAGAAACGAGGATATCATTACTAGGAAGGGAAGTGATACTCTATTGCATAAATACTCGATAGCATCTAGATATATCGATATTCCTGGACTGTGCAAGAAGGCAACAATAGATGAGATTCGCGATTATGAGTATAGTCTAAATCCCGGAAGATATGTGGGAATTAATCAAGAATACACAGAAGAACTCAACTTTCAAGAGGTGTTTCTCAATCTTGTTGAGGAATTTGAACAATTAAGTGATGAATCAGAAGAACTGAAACGAAAAATATCTACAGTTTCAAGAAGAATTTCAAAGGAAAGGTAGGCTATTGTTGTGTCGTGGAAAGAAGAGAAACTTGGGAAATTATTGACTTTTCAAAGAGGATATGACATAACTAAGAAAATGCTTGTTGATGGTCCTTATGTGGTAATCTCATCCTCAGGCGAAATGGGAATGCATATTGATTTCAAAGTAAAAGGTCCAGGGGTTGTAATAGGTAGAAAAGGAAGTTTGGGGACTGTGTTCTATTCAGAAAAGGACTATTGGCCAAGTGATACTACCCTATGGATTAAGGATTTTCATGGAAATGATCCAAAATTCGCTTACTATTTTCTGAAAACGATGAAGCTAGAAAAACTGGATGTTGGAGCGGCGAATCCTACATTAAATAGAAACCACATTCATACATTGACTGTAAAATACCCAGAAATTGCTCTTCAGGAAACGATAGCTTCTATTCTCACATCATACGATGATTTGATTGAAAACAACCACCGCCGCATCCAGCTCCTTGAGGAGATGGCGAGGGCAATCTACCGCGAGTGGTTCGTGTACTTCAGGTTCCCGGGGCATGAGGAGGTCGAGATGGTCGACTCGGAACTGGGGGAGATCCCTGAGGGGTGGAGAGTCAAGAAGCTCAAGGATGTTGTAGAACTAGTCTATGGAAAAGGATTGAGAAAGAAGGACAGGATTGAAGGAGCATTTCCAGTATATGGCTCTTCGGGCATAATAGATTATCATCAAGAGAAAATGGTTGACGGCCCAGGAATTATTGTCGGTCGTAAGGGCAATCCCGGAAAAGTTCATTGGTCACAAATTGGGTTCTATCCAATAGACACGACATTCTATGTTTCAACAGATGTATCCCTCTATTATGTCTATTATCACCTCGATGAAATGAAATTTGTGGATACTCATACTGCTGTGCCTGGCTTGAGTAGAGATTCAGCATACCTCAAGAACTTTCTAGTTCCGCAGAATAACATTGTTGAATCTTTTCAAGACATTGTATGTCCCATCTTTGAATTAAGATATAATCTTGAATTGCAGAATAAATCACTGCAAAGGATGAAGGATCTGCTTCTGCCACAATTGATTTCAGGAGAGATTGATGTTTCAGAATTGAACATTGAAATCTCCACATCCAATATGCACAAAACACCCAAATATGAAGATGCACAATCAGACCTCACACAGTGGCTAGACGGGGATGAAGAAGACGGCCGCAGGCAGTGATGATTATACTGAATACTCACTGGTAGAGAAAGAAGCAATCAAGCTATTCGAAGGACTAGGGTGGAAATGCGTCGATGCCTACGCTGATACTCCCTCAAATTGTGTTGTGACCAAACGAGAGTCCTACATGGAGGTCATCCTGAAGGATAGACTCCAAACTGCAATGCAAAGATTGAACCATGACCTTCCTGAAGATGCCATCCAACAAGCATTACACGATTTCATCTCATACAGCAGCACTAAGACTATCGAGGGAATCAACCAGGACATCTACAAGTTCCTCAAGGATGGTATTCAGGTCAAGTACAGGGACTCGAATCAAGAGATGCAAGAGGAGCGAGTGAGGCTTATCGATTGGGATGATGCATCTAACAACGATTTCCTGATTATCTCCCAGCTCTGGGTATCAGGGCTGCTTTACACTCGCCGACCAGACCTTGTGGGCTTCGTCAATGGCATCCCCCTCCTCTTCATCGAGCTCAAGGCGGTCCATGTGAACCTGAAGCATTCCTATGATGGGAACCTATCTGACTACAAGGACACCATCCCACAGATATTCTGGTACAATGGGTTCATCATCCTCTCGAACCTCGCAGAGAGCGTCGTAGGCACGATCACCTCAAAATGGGAGCACTTCACGGAATGGAAGAAGGTCGACAACGAAGATGAACCTGCAAGGTCATCACTAGAAACGACGATTCGCGGTACCTGTGAGCCTGCTCGTTTTCTGGACATCGTCGAGAACTTCGTGCTCTTCCAAGAGACCAGAGGTGGCTTGGAGAAGATCGTCGCGCGATATCATCAATATCTCGGTGTCAACAATGCCGTCGAAGCGGTCAAGCATATCGAGAAGAACAAGGGGAAGCTGGGGGTCTTCTGGCACACCCAAGGGAGCGGCAAGAGCTTCTCGATGGTGTTCTTCGGGCAGAAGGTGCTCAGGAAGCTCTGGGGAGGCTGGAAGTTCGTCGTGGTCACTGACCGCTTGGAACTCGACGACCAGATTAGTAGGACCTTCAAGAGCGTGGACGCCTTCGAGGAACCTATCGAACGAGTCCGTGCGCAGGACGGAGAGCACCTCAAGCAACTCCTCACGCAGGACTATCGCTATGTCTTCACCATCATCCACAAGTTCAGGACCGAGCACGGAGAAGACTACCCGATGCTCTCAGACCGCTCAGACATCATCGTCATGACGGACGAGGCGCACCGGACCCAATACGACATCCTTGCAGAGAACATGCATGATGCCCTTCCCAATGCAGCGTATATCGGATTCACTGGAACGCCCCTCATGGCAGGGGAGGAGAAGACTCGGGATGTGTTCGGTGACTATGTCAGCATCTACAACTTCTCCCAGTCAGTTGAGGATAAGGCAACGGTTCCCCTCTACTATGAGAATCGAGTCCCTGAGGTCCAGTTGATCAACGAGAGCTTTGATGATGACATCCTGAAGATACTCGAAGAAGCAGAGCTCGATGTTGAGCAGGAGGACAAGCTTGAGCAGTACCTCTCCAAGAAGTATCATATCATCACGCGCGATGACAGGCTCGAAACGATAGCAGAGGATATTGTGGAGCACTTCACCTCTCGCGGTCAGCAAGGGAAAGCGATGGTCATCTCGATTGACAAGATGACAGCGGTCCGTATGTACGAGAAGGTACAGAAGTACTGGAAGGATAAGATAGACCGCCTGAAGGGAGAGGTTGCAGTCCTGAAGAAGGCCGACCTGAACCAGGAGGAGAAGACACAGCTCAAGGAGCTTGAGGCGAAGATTTCCTACATGGAAGGCACAGACATGGCTGTGGTTGTGTCCCAGTCACAGGGAGAGATTGACAAGTTCAGGAAAGCGGGCTTTGACATCACACAGCATCGCAAACGCATAGTCACAGAGCCATTAGATGACAAGTTCAAGGATGAGAAGGACCCACTACGAATCGTCTTCGTGTGTGCGATGTGGATCACTGGCTTTGATGCAAAGCCCTGCTCGACCATCTATCTGGACAAGCCGATGCGTAATCATACTCTCATGCAGACGATTGCCCGTGCGAACCGTGTGTTCAAGGAGAAGAAGAACGGTATCATCGTTGACTATATCGGGATTTTCAGCAATCTGAGAAAGGCACTCTCTATCTATGGTGCATTCACCCAAGGTGGGACCAAAGCAGGAGATATGCCTGTCAAGGTAAAGGAAGCCCTCGTTGAGGAACTAAGAGAGGAGGTCAAGGATGCAGAGAAGTTCTGCAGGGAGCGCGGAGTCTATCTCAAGGCGATAATCGCCTCTGAGGGGATAGACCGTGGTATGCTCGTTATGGAAGCTGCGAATGCTATGCTCAAGGATGATAATGATAGGCGGCAATTCCTCTCCTATGTGTCCTCGGTGAACCTGCTCTTCAGGGCCATTAAACCCGACCCTGCTGAGGAGGAGTTCAGGTCAATCCGCAAACTGCTGGTCATCATCGGGCGTAGGATTCGCTCTCTTACCGAAACTGCGGACATCTCTCATGTGATTGAGGACATTGATGACCTGTTAGATAGATCGGTGGCTACTGAACCCTATGTCATGCCTGAGGACCCCGTGGAGCACTTGATGACTGACCTGAGCAAGATAGACTTCGAGAAACTGCAGAAGGAGTTCGAGAAGGGGAGAAAGTGGTCATATGCTCAACGTCTTCGGAGCATAACTCAGCAGCGCATTCGAGAGCTCATTCGATTGAACAAGACCAGACGGGACTACATGAAGCGGCTTCAGATGCTTATAGATGAGTACAATGACGGAAAGATGGATGTTGATCAGTTCTTTGCAGCATTGATTCAGCTCGCAGAGGAGTTGAATGAGGAAGAGCAACGTCATGTGGTAGAGCAGCTAACTGAGGAGGAGCTAGCACTCTTCGATATCCTGACCAAACCCGAACCAAAACTCGGGAGGGAAGATAGAGAACTTGTGAAGAAGATTGCCAAAGACCTTCTAAGAACACTCAAAGATCAGAGGAAATTGGTCTTGGATTGGAAGAAGAATCAGAAAACTCGAGCAGTTGTAGAAGTCGCTATCAAAGATGCACTATACGAGTTACCGGAGGTCTATTCGGAAGATATGCTAAAGGAAAAGTGTGATCTTGTCTATCAACATGTATACGAATCATATCAAGGAGAAGGACGAAGTGTATACATGGAGAACTAAGGACAATAGGTAGGTGCATAGAATGGATGAGCGTATCAAACATTCAATTGATTCTCCACAGAGCCAAAGTTACCTTCCGATGAATATTCAAGGCATAATCCAACTCATAGAATCTGCAAGAGATAACCTAGAATCTGCTAATTATACAATTGATTTGGTAGAGGAATTCTTTCGTACACTTGGAGCAATATCGTATTCTAGAATCAAAGGACAAACTATACCGCTTGACACTGAAAACAGAATAACTGAGTTTATACAAGAAAAAATGAGCAGTCCCAGCTTTGGAACATGGCTTGAATTCTCAGATTTATGTATCAGATTGCTTCAAAAAGTCAGAGATAGATATGCCGATGATTTTACTTCAATCATGGAAAACCAAATACGAAATAGGGATGTTGCGAAAGAGATACTAAGAAAGATATATAATTTGAAGTCTGAGAAATCACCTCACAAAAATAGAATCAAGGTTAGAGTATTTCTCAATGAGATTGTTAATCTTCGGAACATAATACGCCATAGAACGCTTTCTAACTCTTCACTTCAGTCTTTGATAGATATTGGAATCAGTGACTATGTCATTGACTTAGTCACAACCATGTTTGAGAAGTTCCGCTTTAGACTGTTTTTCCCAATGTCAATCGAAGAAAAGGGGGTTATGTCATATATCGTAGAAGGTGCAAAAAGGAAGTATATTGCGATTTTGTCAGAGAATAGGGAAAAGATTTCCTTTGGCGAGTGTTATCTTCAAATCTATCATGAAGAAGATCCATTCAGATACAGAACAAGGATAATTGAGTATGATTGGAAGGATAATCATTTCTATGTATATCTTAGCTCAGAAGGTGTACAAGTTCATTGCATTCCCCTTCAGGGCAGTCCGCATTCTCGAAGAGGAAAGTGGAATTCATTGGAAGAGGTTTTTGAGATTAGTGATTCACAAGGACATATTGTACATGATGTGGTAATTAATTTAGAGTATCTGCTAGACGTGATCAAACAGCAGATGGGACTTTGTGTAGCTATGAACTTAGAACAGATGGAATGTGATAGCACAGTAAAACTAGTTGTTGCTAATTCTCTTTTGAAAGAACACAATAGAAGAACAAATCTAGAGTGGGATTGGAAGAAATGGTATGCTGGGCTGATTATTGGATTCATAAAGTTGGAGGGAGTGTGATGTTTCTTAGGAAGATGACATTCAACAAGTATAAGATATTCAGTGATGCTGAGCTATACCTTCCTAGACCAACTGATGAAAAATTCATTACAATCATAGTGGGGGAGAACGGATCAGGCAAGACCATTATTACTCAAGCATATCAATGGTGCCTATATGGGGATGCCGCTGAAGTTGGACCTGCGATTTTGACCCGTTCAAGTAGTACGAATGATCCATCAAAAGCAATTGTGAAAATTGAATTCGATACGCAACCGAAAGGTATGATCACTCTTGAAAGATGTGCTAGATTTGCATCAAAGGAGGATCGGATTGAGCAGGTGCTTTTTAATGGCGCTTTCTCCAGTTTGAAACTATCAACAGATTTCGAAGATAATGATGCTGAATATGAT
>JAFGAR010000129.1 GCA_016933575.1 Candidatus Thorarchaeota archaeon | reverse complement strand
TTTCCTGAAACACATATACCTGTTATGGGTGACAAACATCATGGTCACCCAATTGTTCCGGGTGTCACCCGAAATCTTTTTAGTAGAGTAGGAAACTGGTTTCCTCACTTGGATTTCACCAGCTAACCCTCATCAAACCGTACGTGAAGTTTTCCCTCATACGGCTTTCCGATGATCTTCTTTCTTGTGCATTCAAAGAGTAGACCAATATTGCACATTTCCATTCATCACTAGCACCCCAGAGTCTCTGTGTTTCTTCCACGGAAAATCTGCTTTCCATCTTCTACCACTCCTTTGATGTTTCTTACCCCACCAAATCGCAAGTCGTTCATGTACATAACTATCTATCTGGTTAAACACCTTAGATGAATTGCCATACTTGAAGTAATTCATCCAGCCCCGCAGGGTTGGATTAAGAAGTATGACAACTTCCTCAAGCGATAGTTTCAGAATTGACCTCGTTCCTAACTTCTCTCGTATTTCCCGTTTTATCTTGTTCACTGCTGCTTTCTTAGGCCATTTAAGGGTATATCGCCTCTTATACCGATGAGACATAACCTGTCTGTGATGAAACCCGAGAAAGTCAAATCCGTCATTACCGCATCTCATGTCCACGATCTTTGTTTTCTCAGTATTCAATTCCAAGTGTAGTTCCGCCATCTTTGTCTTCACTAGCTCCAGCCCATATTCCGCGTCTTCTCTGCTCGCAAACATGATGACAAAGTCATCACAGTAACGTACCAATGTTCCTTTCACTTGTGTTTGTTGAGTCCAGAATTTGTCGAACTCATGCAAGTAAATGTTAGCGAGAAGTGGACTGATAACACCGCCTTGTGGTGTTCCTAGGTAATTCTCTTTTATCTCTTCTTCACCAGCAATACCACACTTGAGCCATTTTCGGATCAATTTCAGAATTTTCTTATCACTGATCCTCATATGAACAAATTCCAACAACTTCGCATGGTTAATGCTGTCGAAATAGCCTCTAATATCAGCATCTAACACAAACGTATAGCCCATGTTTGTACTCACTCTAATCACCTCAAGCGCATCATGTGCCGACCTGTTTGGTCTAAACCCATAACTACATTCAAGAAAATCAGCTTCAAAAATAGGCTCTAGTAGTGTCTTTGTCGCGGTCTGCACTATTCTGTCTCTTACCACAGGTATACCCAGCGGTCTCTCTCCCCCATTTACTTTAGGGATGTACACACGTTTAATCTTCCGAGGATGGTATGTATGTGTATCAAGCAGAAGATCATGTAACTCTTGTAAATACTTATCTTGACCATACGTTATGACATCAACGATACTCATCCCATCAACACCTGCACATCCTCTATTTTGCTTCACTATACCCCAACTATCGCTTAAGATATCCATCCTATAGACTTTATCGTACAATTGATGGAATCTTCTGGTCTTACTCCTCTTGGCAGCAAAATATAGCTTCTCACAAAGTTGTTGTGCTCTTTCATTCAATCGGTCATCAGCCATATAGGCATTCATATGCACTTACCTCCATTTGAAGCATGATCAAAGCAGAGATCCTTCCCCTAGTCAAAGTTCTGCTGTCTATTGCCATCATAGGTACTATGACCTCATCCGACTTCTCACATCACATCACCTCAGCTTTCCCCAAATGGGTTATACTTCAGCTACTCTGTACCCCTGCTACTATTCCAAGACTCAGGCCATGGAGATGATGCGAGATCTCCCCAGTTCCAACACAAACTATCCTACCATTCCGCTACCCTTACGCCGGGAAAAGATAAGTTCACATATCCAGAGTTTCAAACTCATCTACTGTCTTCACCATAAGCCCTCAGGCTCGACTTTTCCATCTTATAGCTTACGACGCAGCAGTATTCACGTTATGTTACAGACTAGTAGATTGCACACACTAACATTGCTTACTGGACGCCAAGTTATGACGGACTTCATCCAATGTAATGCTTTACATACCGCTTCAACATACAACATCACTATTGCAGTTGGGCATATGCTACATGGCTCTCTGATTTTACCATGACAGGATTTACACCTGCAAGTTTGTATCAGCTTAGCTGGGCACACGAGCTACCGCTATTTGTATTCTTCAAAATATTCACGTTCCTGTTGCACCTTTGTTGGGCACACCCTTGTGGTGTGCCGCGTGCAACG
>JAFGAR010000021.1 GCA_016933575.1 Candidatus Thorarchaeota archaeon | reverse complement strand
TGGGAACTGTCAGCTACCCCCAAAGCTCCTTGTACCACTCCTCTGCTGAATCATCCAGCTCCAATAGAATCGAGCCAGTCGCAACACTGATTTCCTCCCCTTCCTTTATCTCGAAATTCATCGCAGCTATCCTAATCCCCTTCTTCTCTAAATGGACATTGCTTATGTTCCTTGCGTGAAGTCGTGCGATCCTCTTTCCTCCATCCATCACGAGCATTAGATCCTCATACGAAATGTTGCATTTCATCTTGAATTTCCTATCATTGAATTCGCCCATGTGTATCTCTAGATTCTCGAATTCCGCCTTTACTTCTTCAGCGTTCATTTTCTACACGAAAGAACCTGAATGCCTTTCCTTTTGAACTTCATGATTGGCGAAGGAATTCGTAAGATACAAACGATAAGATGTCATACTCTACCAAGAGCAATATGAAGAAGGGATTATTCATTGGTACGAGCGGATGGTCATACAAAAACGATTGGAAGGATATCTTCTATCATTCTGCTTCCTCAATGATGCAGCAGTATTTTTCCTATTTTGATACTGCCGAGATTAATTCATCATTCTATTCACTGCCAAGTGGAAAGGTAGTAGCCTCTCTTCGTGACAATCTCTCAGATAACAAGTTCTTTACTGCCAAGCTTCCTAAAACGGTGACCCACGAGAATCGGCTAAGGGTATCTGGCGAAGATGGACTCATTCTGGATACATTCTTGGAACAAATGCGACCTCTTCAAGTAAAAATAGAATCGCTTCTGATACAACTCCCGCCCTGGGCAATCGACTCAATGGGGGATCTGGAATCCTTTCTCTCAGCGCTCGATCATTCTTTTAGATATGCGATAGAATTCCGTCATGAAAGCTGGCTATCATCATCTGTATGGAATCTCCTTGAGAAGTATCAGATTGCACACTGCATCGTCGACGAGCCCAAATTAACGATAGAGCCGCGGGTCACTACTGATTTTTCCTATATTCGCTGGCACGGTCATGGTGAAGATATATGGTACAGGTATTGCTATCGTCTGGAGGAATTGGAGACCTGGACACCTATCATCCACCAGTTACAAGAGCAGACAGATACGATTCTTGGCTATTTCAATAATCACTTCTTCGGCTATGCTCCATTTAATGCTCTGCAAATGCTCCAATTGCTAGAGATGATCAATCCAAAGCAACAACTGAAACTTGAAAGAATGACTAGGGCACTATCACATCAACAAGCAAGTTTGGATAACTTCTGAGAAGATATGCAACAAATAGGATATGGTAACATATTGTGTCCTCCAATTGTGCCCCTTCTTTATATATGATAATTGAGAACTAGACATGGTTATGGTCAGCGCTCATTGCTAGTTTAGCAATGACCTCCCATATGAAACGAGGTTTGGAACGATGAAACCGACTGATGACGATACTACTGATATGAATGATGTGGAAAATAATCTAGATGATGTGGAAAAAGTTGTCATGAGGCGACGGAAGACACACAGAAGCAGGTCCAAGGGGAAAGAATATGCAACGACAGCAGGCTTTGTTGCATGGGTGCTATTCACTGTAATATGGCTATTCTTCTTTGCAGTCAACTACACAATCTTCGAGAATATAGCTAT
>JAFGAR010000128.1 GCA_016933575.1 Candidatus Thorarchaeota archaeon | reverse complement strand
TGGTATCGATTTCTTGGAGTATTACAGGGAGGAATTCGATGAATCTTAGCGAGCCCGGGTATCTGGAAATCCTAGGGATTAGTCCAGCTTCCCGCAACTATCAAATCTTGAGGGCAATTCTAGAAGTCACTGAAGAAACGGGATCAACACCTACATTCCTGCAAATAGAAGACAAAATCAACAACAACAAAAACGAACCGTTTAGCAAGCAGTGGATATACAAGTGTCTGTCTGATTTGGAAAAACAGGGGATGATAATGATTGACAGGATTAACAAACCTACTAGATATTCTGCAAGTCTACTTGATATCAGAACGGGATTGCAAAAGATTAGAGATGGACAACTCAAGGAGATGGAGAAGAGAAAGAAAGAACTCCAAGAGAAGAAGAAAGAGGTCGAAAAAGAGAACATCTACGACCTAGCCTACCATCTTGTTGATTTCCTATCGGGAAAGAAACCTGAAAGGCGATCGGGAGTCATTGAGGGAAAGGAAAACATAAGACGATTCATTCTCCTTGAGATATGCAATCAGGCAAAACCTGGAGATGTTCTCCGCGCTAATTGTCGTGCGAATTTTGTAGATATTGACAAGGGAGTAGTACCTATCGAGCGATTGCTCTTAGAAACGATGAATAACGGGGCAAAGGTAAGAGCGCTACTTGGTCATGGTAGTCTAGAAGATACATACGAACATACTGATCTTCGGGATGTCTTCCATTCTGAGCATGAGATATTTCGAACCGCGATACTGAACGAATCCATTGATATCAGAGCACCAGTAGAAGGTGTTATGCCCTTCAGGATCATCGCTCTGAATAATGATAAGATGTTCATGTTCCTTTCTGATAGTGCACAACCGGATACGGTCGCGCTGGTATTCCGGGAAGGAAATCCTGTGCTTGTCGATAATGCCATCCAGAGATTCGATGAGATGTTCGACAGAGGTCAGAGGTTAAATGAAGTTGTATTGAGAGAGATCGGTAATGATCTATGAAACTATCCAGTCCCTATTTTGTTGGAGGGTGTGAAAGATGTCGTTGCATACAGCCTCAAGGTCGTCATACATGCCCCATTCACCCCCAGCGGCGAATGGATGACCTCCACCATTGAACATCTTGGCTGCTGCATTGCAAAGGACATTCTCAGATCCTCTTCGGAACCCGAGCATGCCTCCCGGGCTCAAAGTGATCAATAGGTCTGCCACTGGAATCTCCTGTCCATCATTCT
>JAFGAR010000127.1 GCA_016933575.1 Candidatus Thorarchaeota archaeon | reverse complement strand
ACTCGATTGCATCTCGTTCATGCTCATATTGTCATGATCTTACTTCTACCTCAGCGGACATCTCTTGTGGAAATATAGGTTCAGAGCAGGGATGGACAACGGTGATCATTCGAACCAATGAAGGCAAGGAAGCATTCGAGCAAGCACTGAGCATGCATCTGATCGAAGTGATGGGAGTCGATCACAGCTCAATCCAATCCATCATGAATGTCGCTAGAATGAAAGCAACTAGGTATTACAATCTCGAGCCCTTACATTGATGTTGGAGGCATAGCAGTTCAGATGAATATCCTACTCACCGGAAAGCCGGGTGTTGGAAAAAGCACGGTGATTCAGAAGGTAATCGGTAAGATTGGGATCGAAGGAGTTTCAGGATTTTGGTCATTGGAGATAAGAGTCAAAGGAAGAAGAGTTGGATTCTCCATTCAGACAACTGATGGAGCTGTGGGTACACTTGCGCATGTTGACAATACTGAAGGACCACGTGTCGGAAATTATGTTGTTAGTACAAAGGATATTGAGGAAATTGCTATCCCTGCTCTTAGGCATGCCAGGGAGTCCAGTAAAATAATCATCATCGATGAGATAGCAGCAATGGAGCTACAATCTCCCCTGTTTGCTCCAGAAGTCAGAAGATGCCTTGATACGGGAAGGGTAGTGGGTACTTTGCAGATGCATTCAGGAACTTTCCAAGATGAAGTAAGAGAACATCCTGATACGATTCTCCTCCATATCACGCTGGAGAACAGGAACTCGATTCCTGCAAAGGTGTTTTCATTACTTTGATTCTCTACCGCGTCTTTGTCCTGAAGTAGATCCATAGCAATGCGATGGATGAGAGAATTCCAAATGCTAGAACGATTCCCCAAACAAGTACAGGGGTGGGTTCAGGAGTCTGTGTTTCGACCTTGAACTCGATCCATTCAGTAACATACTCGTTGTTGACAGATGAGTTATCAATAGCTCGAACACGATACGTAATCGTATCCCCAACATTGAACTCTCCAAGTGGGGCGATATAGATATCATTACCGAAGAATATCATGTTCATTGAGAGGACGGTTTCATTCTCGTTTAGGGTCCATTGAAGCTCAACAAGCGAGAGATTGTTTAGGTCCCAGACATAAGCTTGGACTGTGACATTGTTGCTAGAAACTGTGGTAAAGGTCTCTAAGACTCGGATATCATGGATGAGGGGATCATGTGCATCAGGAAAAACGGTCAGATTCGTGAGGATGATTGTCGTTTGATTAAAGTAATCAATCAATGTCATGTTGTATGTATACTCACCTACATGCAGACCATCGATTGAAATAGTGAGGTTCTCACCGCGCCAGGTCCCATTCATCAGAATCTCCCCATCGCGAGTGAGATTGTAGCTCCGGGGATTGCTTTCCTCTGCTGACCAGTTCAATGAATAACCCGAATATCCTTCCTCATATTCGAATTCCTCGAGGGCATCGACTAGAGGTGCTCGAATGTCTTCGTATATCGTGACATTGACACTATCGGTAGCATTGAATCCATACTTATCTTCCAAGAGCAAAGTAAACGTGTAATTCCCAAGATACATCTTGTCGACTGAGAACGTCAGATTCAATCCATCGGGATCAGAGAGTACCCATGTTGTATCTGTGATGTTAGGTGGAATTCCTATCAATGCGGATGTATTCCCGTATGTAGTGTCATTATACCGGATTTGGACCTGAAGGCTGTAGTTTAGAGGATTGCTATCATAGGTGAACCACACAATCTGGAAGCCAGTATCCCCAAACTCATAGTCAATATCATCAGGTGAGGAAATGATAGGTGCGGTGAGGTCAGGATAAATGGTGATATTGACATATGTAGTTGCGTTGTAGCCAAGAGTGTCATTGACAAAGAGGGTGTAGATATAATAGTGAGATGCATTCAGACCATCGATGCTAATGGTGAGATTGTTGCCATCCCATTCGCCTGATTCCAATATTGTATCATTACTCGTTGT
>JAFGAR010000126.1 GCA_016933575.1 Candidatus Thorarchaeota archaeon | reverse complement strand
GAAAAATATACAGTAACCTCAAATCCAAGGAAAATCGATAGTGATAATGATAAACTAACTGATTTCGAAGAATATAGAAATGCTACTGATCCAAATAAACAGGATTCAGATGAAGACGGTAGATCAGATTATGAAGAAATTACATTAAAACTAAATAGTTCTGCAACTGGAATAGATGGAAAACCACCAGAAATCTATTACTTCAAGAGTTGGTATGATGTTACATATAAAAAATTCCTTGGAGTGAAATTACCTAATGGAATGTCAACGGCAACTGAAAAGTCGTCAGTTATGGTAAATGAAAATCTTCCAGTTCTATTTAAGGTTAACGGATGACACCTCCTCTTTTCTCGGCAATAATCCCATCTTCATTCTCTTCTTTAATCGGTAGCTATCGCCCTTGATATTCAATGTCACACTATGATGGAGAATTCTGTCGAGGATCGCAGTTGCGATAACAGGGTCTCCGAATATCTCACCCCACTCACCGTATGACTTATTGGATGTGAAAATTGTGGACCCATGCTCATATCTCATGGATATCAACCTGAAGAAGAGATTGGAAGCTTCAAGATCCATCGGCAAATAACCGATCTCATCGATTATCAAAAGCTTGTACTTATTCAATGTCTTCAACTTCTTCTCCAGGTTGCCTCTATCAGATGAAGTCTTCAGTCTAGAAATCATTTCTGCACTATTGATGAAGTATACTGAGAATCCTGCTTCGATTGCCTCCATACCCAACCCAATGGCTATGTGCGTTTTCCCAACTCCTGGAGCACCCAACATTATCAGGTTCTCACGATTGTTGATGAACCTCAACGTTCGAAGCTCATCTATCACCTTCCGGTCAATGGATTTCTGGAAATCAAAATCAAAGTCCTTAAGATATTTCTTGACTGGAATACCAGATATCTTAAGTCTGGTCCGGATGGCAGATTCACGCCTGATGGATACCTCCTGTTCCAGCAAATGATCGAGGATCTCTATAACAGGAAGATCTCGTTCAAGGGATGAACTCAACCAGTTATCAAGAATGGATTCTGCATTGTTCAAACCGAGAAGCAGCATGTTATCATGGACACGTTCGTAGACCATGTTATTGCTCATTGAGATCACCTCCGGTGAAGATGTCATATTCCACAAGTGGTCTTCTCTCAACTTCGGGTGCAGTTATCTTCAATGACTGGATCCGTTTCTCATGATTGGTCCGATTCCGATCCTTGATAGCTTTCTGGAGTCCATCGAAATGTTCATTCAAACGGATAATACGGCCATTACCTTCCCTTTTTGTATGCTCACATATGTTCTGATCGTTGACGAATACCATCATATTTCTATTTTGGATCCTCAGCTTTGCCTGGCATCCGGCATATTTCCATGGAACGGAATAGAGATTGCCCAGGTATGAGAAATAACAATCATTTGAGATCTTGCGGTATTCGGTCCTGACGATCTGGAATGGTGATTTCTTATCGAACGGCATCAACTTCTCTTCCTTGAGCAGCTCGATCGGAGGTATCTTTGTGGTGCCATGGTCCTTTCTGTTGACCTTATCCAGCCACGGTATCGATCTATTCTCGATATCCGAAAGGTCCGCAAATTCCTTCCCGTAGTAGAAATTTCCTTTGATGTATTTGACCAGACTCTCAACCTTTCCTTTTGTTTTTGCTCCATCAATTCCAGGTTTGCATAACCTGGGCATGAATCCGTAGTACCTGAAGAAATCCTGAAACTGAGGGTTGAAGGTGGATTTGCTGGACATCAATGCACGTTTGATTACAACGTTCTTTGTGTTGTCATATAGAAATTCTCTTGGATATCCTCCATAGAACTGGAACCCGTTCATGTGACATTGTATGAAAGTCTCAGTTGTGGTATCAAGGGTGACTTCCATGTATCTCATTCTTGAGAAACCAAGGATCATTGCAAAACAATACAGTTTTCTGATCTCACCATCGACCTCTATGGTTCCCAGTTCACCCCAATCAACCTGTCCTTGAACTCCTGGTTTGGTTTCATATCGACATTCAGCTTCGATTCTTTTCGACTTTTTGATGGGTCTCATGAATCTCTTGACAGTTGAGTAACTGCCTTCATATCCCATGTCCTGAATCTCTTCATACAGAACAACAGCTGATAGATCCTCGTATGTGCCCAACCGAGAAATGATGTGTTCCTTGTATTGGTCAAGTATCTTATCCTTTTCCGGGCGTGGTTTGTATGTTTTGAATTCCTGGTCATAGAGATATTTACGGATTGTGTCTCTGCAATACCCTGTTCTTCTGCTTATGGCACTTATGCTTAGTCCATCTTCCTTCAAACGACGTATCATGTATTGTCCCTCCACTTGTAGCATGGACCACCTCCTCGATTGGGGAGGAGAAGGTCCTTCTAGGGTGGAAGATTTTCGTTTGCCGTTTTTGGCGATTTTTCAAGTGCCATTGACATCAGGTAATAGGATTCGTAATCAATAGGGAAAAATACTGTATTGCCATGCATCACTTTCTCTGCTGAGATGGTGATTTCATCTTTAT
>JAFGAR010000002.1 GCA_016933575.1 Candidatus Thorarchaeota archaeon | reverse complement strand
CGATGACCTTGGAACAACTACTTACAGAATTGGAACTTGATTCCAATAGAGATATGATGTTCTCAATTCTTAATCAATTGGTATCAGAGAACCTTATTGAATCACAAGAGTGTGGGTCATATCGGATTCCTCAGTGAGTAAGAAACTAGTCTTTTACTTCATCCTCGAGAATCTTCATGAGAATGGAGAGAGATTCTGGTTCTGTATTTCCTAGGAGTTTTTTACTTGCCTCATGCATCCGCGTACCAGGGTACTGATCTGCTTGAAGTCCCTTTATGCCACAGTAGATTAACTGTAGAACACCTTGAAGAAAACCTATGATGAAAGAGATTATCTCTTGGCGAGTTCGATCTGCAACTGTGTGCTCAATTGAATAAGGGTCGCCTAGCAATCTTGGTGAGATCAATCCGATTAACGCAGGATTCTTTTGAGCCCTTGTAATGGTTCGAATGTCTGGTTCGATCTTCTTGATTAAACCCAAGTATTTGGCTAGCCAATCATCAGAAGAGTGGTCCAGAGTCTTCATCAGTTCACTAATCTCTAGAAGTATCTTCCTTCCAAGAGAGAGTGCTATGGATTGTAATGCTGTGTCATTTTGGTCCAGAGAATCCTCGAAGAGAAGAGATGCATCTGAGTCAACCTTTTCGACACTTCTTACTCCATGCACGAGGATCAATCCTCTTTGACCAACATCTCTCCCCCGTGCATGATCATCAATGAAAGAAGAGGATACATTCCACCCGGCGGTAGCAAAGAATGAAGAGACCTTGTCTTTGGGAATTCCCCAGATGAAATAGTTGGAAAAAGGTCCCCACTTCAAGTCAGCCAAAGCTGGAACACAGACATCAACAAAGAGCTGGCTATCTTCCGTACTCACTTCAGCGAGCCGTTTTAGGAGGGAGATGACAGAGTCCTGTTCGATGTAGTATAGCAATCCCTCCAGAATCCAAAATGTGGGGATTTTTTCTGAGAATCCACCTTCTACGAGTTGGGAGAACCACTCAGGATCTGAGAGGTCTGCAGGTATTCGTACAAGGGCACATAAAGGAGTATCATTCTGAAGTATCTGTTCTTTGTAAGAGATGATTATTGGTAGATCAACTTCAAAAACGGTATGCAAACGTCCTTGAAGGGGTCTGAACCGATATGCACGAGTGTCCAGTCCAGCTCCAAGCAAGACTATCTGAAACTCCTCATGAGTGGCACACCAGGAAGAGAGTAGCTCGTTCTCAATATAGTACGAGCGTACGATTTGTGTTCCCCCCATTCCAGCAATCCATTTGTGCTCGTCAAAATAACCGGTCATATCACCTGCAAGGCGCTCTGCAAAGGGGTCAGTGATGAGGGGGTCGGATAGACGAGTCTCTTGGGCTCGATAATATGCATTCAGTCGAGCTGTGAAGGGGATTGCAGTATCTTGACTATCAATATCATGACTGTCCCTCAGCTTGTTTTTATGCATATCACTACTATCCTGTTGACATTATCCAGTTTTGGTCCACTTCTATTTATGGCAATCCAATATAAGACAAAACCTACGCTGAAGATAAGACATATACTGTGATTTTATCACAAAAATCAAGCGGGATATGCCAATGACTAATCTTAGATCTATAGATACTGACTCGAAAGGTACCCCTTCAGACTACGACCCAATGAAGGTAAGAAATGACTGTCGAAATACAGCAATATATTGTGTTATTTCAGTAGGTCTTCTGATTGCAGCGAGCACAATCAGCAATCCTGCCGTTGCAGATATGTTACCAGGAGGCTCGGTAACTGTCTTAATTCTGGGTATTCTCATCATCATCAGTATACTAGCCCTCTGTTACTGGCAGAGACCTTGTGGACGGCGTTGAAAAGATTCTACTTAGAATTTTTGAATTACCAGATGCAGACATTCCTTTGCTCGAAAGGATATAATACCCGGCAGTAGACATAGTCAGAGAAGGTGAGTGTGTTGGAGCTACTCTATCTTATTCCGGGTGATGGAATGCCTGAGGATGAGATCAAACGGCGTAAAGAAGTCATAAACTCTCTAGCACAAGCTGGAACGCATGTGACCGTTGAGGAAGTGGGAGAAGGACCACTATCAATAGAGTCTGCAATCGAGGAATACATGTCAATTGGTCCAATGCTGAAGAGGCTCTATCATCTCCGTAAAGAGAAGAAGTACGACGCCATTATCATCGGGTGTGCGGGAGACCCCGGTCTCCGAGCTGCGAGAGAGCTCATGGATGTTCCCATTATCGGACCAGCAGAGGCATCATATCATTACGCATGCATGATAGCAGACAGGTTCAGTGTCATCTCTCCAATGCAGGCGGG
>JAFGAR010000020.1 GCA_016933575.1 Candidatus Thorarchaeota archaeon | reverse complement strand
GGTGATAGAATAATAAGAGATAATAGCTTGTCCACTGAGCAACGCTCCTAATGATTATCTCCGCGTTTACGGGAAAGGGTTAGGGGAAACCTTTACCGTTTGATGATCTGTATAGTTGGTCAAGATCGCGGAGAACTGGTTAGATCATGGACTCCTGTCCCTCAAGGAACTCTTGAGGGATTCAGTCCGTGTATTATAATTCTGCCAATTTAGTTTCAGCCTTGATAATATCTTGGAATACTTCTACAAGATTACCTGACCAATCAGCAGAAGCTACTAATGATGTCTGAATGGTATCTTTCATTTGCTCGCCTCCAAAACTAAAGGGTCACCTTTGAAGGGTGGGACTTTAGGAATAGGCAACCCGAAGGTATCCCACATGAGCCTTGTATTTTTGTGGGACTTTAGGAATAGGCAACCCGAAGGTATCCCACATGAGCCTTGTATTTTTATTTGTGCATAGTAAAGGGTGACGCGAGAACCGTGGTAAGGAGATACGGCGGGGAAAGAAATCACACTTTTGTAGTTCTCTTCTTCAATTCGTTTTGTTATATGAAGAATCTCAGCATCCAGATATCTATCTTCGATTATCATCTTTCAGCACCCCTCAAACATGAATTGGTCGCGGTCTTGTCCCTCGCGCCAACTTTCATCAAGCGACACTTCTCTAGCGTGCTCATCACGTGCTCTTGCTCTTTCTTTTTCTTCAAGTGTGAATATGCGCGTTGCCAGCTCTTCGATATCAGACTTCAACTCTTGTATTGCTCGATTGAATTCTTTGAGAGAGATCGGATTAATCTCAAGCCAGATTTTTTCAGAGATAGGATCATTCATCTACTCTCACACTCCGAGTTTACCAGTTTGTAAATTATTTTAGTATCGTATTCCATCCATTTTCTTTGTTGTCGATTTCTCAGCTTTCCGCAAACTGGACATCGGAAGATTTCCCTTCCGGTCTTGGTCTTGCCTTCAAGGATAAGATCGGCAAGACAAGTACGACAGACCATCGCACTCATTGACTCCTTGTAACAATAGCTCATAGTTCCGTCTC
>JAFGAR010000125.1 GCA_016933575.1 Candidatus Thorarchaeota archaeon | reverse complement strand
GTTGCAATTCCCTAAACACGGGATCTACTTTTGCAATAGCCCCTCTGATATATCAATCTTGTCCATACGAGAACGTATAGCCCTCCATTTTGAAGAACTGTGCGCTACGCCCAATTTTCTAGCTTTCTCTATAAAGGGTAGCGCAAGATCGCAGAATCGTTAATTCGCTGGAACCTGCTAGAAATGACCACTCACAAGGGGATGAAAATACCAATTTAGTTATGGATTCATGGGATTCATATCTTTGCAAAATAGAGCTCTGAAAAAGAACCATATTCTGCAGCAATTTGCGCTTGGAAACTTTCTTTGCTGTTCCTTATATAGTATAGCGCGAAGTGCTTCTGGGAAAAATCATGAGGGACGGGACAACTACTATTATCATAAATGAGTACGGAACATCGTTAAGGAAAAGAGGAAAGCGTTTCATAATCTGTAACCCAGATAGACCGGAAATTGAGATAGCTGCATGCAAAGTGAATAGGATCATCTTGCCTACAAAGGGAGCTAGTGTAACATGTGATGCGCTCACCCTTGCGATGGACTACATGATACCGGTCCATGTGAATAGCTACTCAGATCAAACAACAGCATACCTTGCCAATCCACTCGATCACGGGATGGTTTCGTTGCGGAAAGCTCAATATGTGGAATCCAATACGGAATTAGGATTCTTCTTGGCCTCGATGTTTATAGTTGGAAAGATAAAGAATCAAAGGGGGCACTTACTCCGTAGGGCACGTAACATCAAGAAACGAAACCCAAAGCTGGGAAACCACATAGGAGATACGTGCAAGCAAATTCAAAAGATCATCCTGGAAATAGATTCCCTTGGACATGATCCCAATGGTAAAGAGGCACTTTTTGGTCTTGAAGGAAATGCTGCTTCGTTATATTGGAGCGCTATTGCCAAATTGACTTCAAGAGAAGAGGAGTTTACTCATCGCATCACTAGAAATGCAGGCGATTATGTAAACCGGCTTCTCAACTATGGCTATGCAATCCTAAGGAGCGAAGTCCTATCTGCAATAGTGGGTTGTGGATTGGATCCCTTTGCAGGGTTCTTGCATTCAGATCGTTCAGGGAAACCATCGTTAGTTCTGGATATCATGGAGGAGTTTCGAGCTTATGTTGTGGATGCACAAGTATGTAAATTACTACTCTTGACGGGAGGATCGAACATTGAGGGAGGGAATGATTTGGGCGCACCAGTCCGCAGAGAATTAGCCCAATCCATCCTTGCGCGTCTAGAAAAAAGACTTTATGATAATAGTGCGATGATAACTGTAAAAGCTGTCATAAGAAAGCAAGTGGAAACTGTTGTTTCAACGCTTCGGACAGGGAGAGCCTTCTATATACCCTTTGTCTTTAAATGGTGATATCATTGCAATACATTGTAATTTACGATATTACAGAGAATTCTCTTAGATACAAAGTAAGCGATAGCCTGAAGGATTTTGGTTTGGAACGAATCCAGTTCAGTGCGTTCTCAGGTTCTTTGACAGATAAGGATTTGGTGAGATTGGAAGCAGTTCTAAGAGAACATCTCATCAAAAGATCTGAAACCGATTCTATTGTTATCATACCTATTTGCAGGACCTGTCGAGAAAAGATTCAGGAATTGGGTGAGAAAAGAGAGATATTCCTTGTTAATCAACCTCTATTGTTTGCATAGAACCCGAAAAAGACTGGTGAGCGATTACCACAGGAGTACGATTACCTGATTCCGCTTCGAAGAGCAAAAGGGGGATTTCGGGGTTTGATATTGTTGTAACCCAGCAGGATAGTTTCTTCATTATATCATATGTGCATACTATCCAAAGGTTCTTCGAGGTTTTTCAATGGAATATGTAGACTATTATGCAGTTGTTGGAGTTTCCCCCATAGCTTGCGTGAATTCTCTCTGCTCATTCATCTCAAACTTTTCTGATGTGCACATCAGGAACCTCTCATTCATAGTTTCACTCACTGAAAGCGGAGAGCCCTCCCCGCAAAGCATGAAAACCACTGAGTCGATCAATTATGCTTTATCGATCTCAACATCAGCACCAAGTCTACCAAGACCGCAAGCATCGGATTACATCTGGATACCTGAAGCAGACCTCGAAGGCGCCATAAGAACTATCATTGAGGGCGTATTGAGTCGAACAACCGATGACTCAAGAGTGATTGTTGATGCTACAGCAGGACGTAAGATCATGGCAAGTAGCGCAGTCGTAGCATCATTGATTCTTTCGTATAGCTATGGAATTCCTGTGGCTATCAATTACTACCTCCTAAAATCATATGATGATGAGGCTCGAAGAAAGAGCTTCGCGGAATTGGGAGAGCATGATGCCATGACCTGTATATTCGAAATGTCAGAGGTCAATAGAAGACTTGGATTTGGGAGAGTTAGCAGGGGATGATGAAACACTTTCCTAAAGTGTGGAAAGTTTCCATCAATGAGATTATTGGTAAGTTCTGCACAGTATAGGATGTGGTAATGGAGGCAGAAGCATAGCACCATAGTGCACAGCTTCATACGTTCATAGTATTTGAGCATCAAAGGAGGTTATCTAGTGCCTGAGTATCTTGAGGAGATGGTCGTACTGGTCCGCGAAGATATCAAACGATGGAAAGAGGGTCTGTCTGGTAATCTAGACGATGCCTACAAGGATTTGCTAGGTCCTCTTGCCTCACAGAATTGGTTCGGTCTTCCTGTTGAATCGCTAGATCCTCCTGATGGAGTTGTTGGTACAGATGGCAGCATAGCGACCAGACCCCTTTGGAATGGGGCAACTTGGTGGATAACAAGAGGGCTGGCTCTCTCAAATGGGGGAGATATTCGACATCTTGACAGTGGAATAATCCCCATGACTGTATCAGCTGGCAAGGTTGACAGATACACTTCTCTTCGGATGGAGTACTGCGAGAATGCTGTAGCACTTGAAAGCGCAAATAGGGAAGATACAAAATACATACTTCTTGATGGATCACTCTTTGGGAGACTGCAGCATCTTCCCATCGCGCTTGGAATACCTCAGGATGAGTTGTTTCTGTTGTCCTATTATGATCAATTGCTAATACTGCTTGAGCGATGCAGGGAGAGAGGAATAGGTATCATTGCGGTAAGTAAGGATAGCAAGGTGAGTCATTTTCTCCGCGCGTTGATACTAGATAAGATAAAGGATGTGACAAGACACGCTCAGACCACAATAACACCGGATATGATCGAAAGAATCAAGCACGCAGTAATGTCGCCAGACTATCCGCCAGGAATTGCAAAGGGTTTGCTTCGGGAACTCAAGCAAAAGAAAGGCAAGGATTGGGATGCGATAGCAAGTTTAGTTGAGATCGCACAGCATCCCATTTCAGATCATGTCCTTATGCAAGCACTCCTGCGTGGGAAAGGATACACCAGACCGTTTCTCATGACCATGACAGATCATCCGCGAAGGACGTTGATGAGTGCCTTCTCGAATACAGACGGATATATCGCAAAAAGATACGGCTCAGTGATTGAGGCGTCCGATGATCCTGATGAGATTTGGCAACTTGCAAGACGGGTCCTGCCAAGATTGCGGGAACTGCCAGCAATCGTGACGTTTCATGCCAGACTACATCCAAGCGATACTCCAATTAGAGTGGATATCCCAGCATGGATGGTAGGTCAAGAGGAGAATATATGGGAACCAACCCTACCCAAGTTCCTTGAGTGCAATGTAACTGATGTGATGGAGGTCCTGACAGGAGGGTACGGGGGACCTGAGAACTATAATATATGGCTAAAACGTGTCGATGAGAAGGTCAGGTTGAGGCGGGAAACTGTTGACAGGCTCTACAAGAGAGTGATCGAGAACGAGATCAACTCGGATTTCGCATACAATAGGGGGTACAGACGTGTCTACTATGCATGAAGCAATCGGAATCATTGTTGGAGAGGCAAGCTCCACATCATTCATATTCTCCAGTACAACTGAAAGGTGCCCATCACGCTTGGACTATGTTAGTATTCAGTCCATGGAGCTTATTGATGGTGTCTTGACAGAGGTCGATGTCCTAGCGCAAGTAGAAGCGATTTTCTCGGCCAGTGATGCCCTCAGTCAATACATAGGATTTGAAGCCATTCGAAGGATCAAGGCTGCAGATATAGATGATATCAGAGTCTATGGAAAAGCTCGCATCCTTGGATATATGCAGGATGATGAGAGGGATGCGCTGTTCCCACGCCGATCGATCACTCCGGGAAGTGAAGTGCGACTTGCTTCAGAAAGCCTATTGGAGAGGTTCTACTCGTTTGAAGCCGATGAGGCTCTAGATGTTGGATCTTTGATTACGCGAAGATCTGTAAATGTGTCCATCTCAGTAACTGGGCTGAGGAGACATATGGCAATAATCGCCCAGACTGGAGCAGGAAAGAGCTATGCAGCCGGAGTCATTCTCGAGGAGCTTCTCGAGAAAGGAGCTACTGTTCTCATCATCGATCCGCACGCGGACTATGTATTGATGGGCAGAAATGAGGACGCATCAATTCACGAGCTTAGCGACAGATGCAAGGTATTTCGAAATCCTTCGAGTACAGGTCGCTATGAAGAGAGTCAGATAGGCACCATTGAGGAATATACCATTGCTTTCTCAGATCTTTCTGACGATGAGGTGTTTGAGATCGCAGGCGTTGCACCGAGTTACCGAAGAATCAGAGAAACGATGAGCAAGGTTCTTGGGGAGCTTAGACAATCTAACTCCGCGTACACACCAGATGATCTTTTGGATACTCTATTGGGTCATATGGAAACAGCAGCCACTCAGGGGGAGAGAAGTGACTATGCTTCAGCAGTTCGCTTCGCAAGGGACCTAGTTAGAATGAGAGTATTTGGAGGCTCATCAACTCAACTATCAAGACTCCTTGCTCCGATGCAGCTCTCAACCCTTGATCTCTCAGGGCTTGATCATTCCAGTATGGACTATATTGTGGCAAAGCTCCTTCGTGAGGTCTATGAGGAGGTCTCATCAGGAAGATTCCCGCATCCTGTGTTCGTACTTGTTGAAGAGGCGCACAATTTCGTATCTAGAGAGAACTCTACTATGAGTAGTTCCATCCTGAAACGCATCGCAGCAGAAGGAAGGAAGTTTGGCGTGTTCCTCATAGTAGTAACTCAGAGACCTTCCAAGATACATGCTGATACGCTCAGCCAATGTAACAGCCAGATAATAATGAAGCTGACCAATCCAAAGGATCAGAACTCAGTAGCTGAGAGCTCAGAGAGATTGAGCTCAGATCTTCTTGCGGACCTGCCGGGGCTTAATCCTGGAGAAGCAGTCATCGTTGGTCCAATAGCAAAAGCTCCAGTTATGGTCAAGATTCGAAGACGCAGAACGAGAGAGGGTGGTGCAGATATCGATATCGTATCGGCTCTAAGAAGTGCTAGGAAGGAGGTTGGTATCGATAAGGTAGTAGCCAAACATAAGGAATCCCAAGAGAAGTTTGGAGGGGCATTCGAGGATGAGTAAGAGTAGTGTGAAAATCGTGGCTACGGCAGATGCGCACCTTGATCCGAAATGCACAAGATATGGATCAAGGGCTAATGCAAGAAGAGCTGATTTTCGCAAAGGCTTTCTGAAAACGGTGGATTTTGCTATTGAGAAGAAAGCAGACATCTTTCTAGTTGCAGGAGATCTTTTCGATGGGATGCGACCAAGCAATGGCACTCATGCGTGGGTAATGCACCAATTCAAACGATTGTCTGATGCCGGAGTGAACTCGTTTGTTATTGGAGGAAATCATGATACACCAAGGGGTATTAGTACAGGAGTTTCACCCCTCCGTTCTCATGGCAACTCGGGAATAATCCATTTTTTCGAAAATCCGACAGATATTGAAGCAATCCATCTCAAATGCAACGGGAAAGAAGTCACTATTGTGGGAGTCGGATATAATCCACTGCTTCAAGGTGATGAGGATCCACTGAATATTGAGATACCTACTCCTTCAGCAGATATCAACATCTTGATGCTGCATTATCCGATAGCAGGATTTCAAGGCTTTGCGGGAGAAGTACCTTTGATAGAGGTACAGAGGATTCCATCAGGATTCGATCTAACTATTGCAGGTCACTATCATGCTGCACAGCAGAAAAGGGTTGGAACAAGACATATCATTATTCCAGGTAGCACAGAGCGAGTTACTTTCAACGAAGAGGAGGATGAAAAGAGCTTCGTCTACATCGAAGTAGATGGATCGAAGATAGACATTGTACAAATTCCCGTGGAAGCCAGACCTATGAGAACTGAAAGCATTGAGGTCAAACCTGATGACCAAATCAATCAGGTAGTTGAGGAGATGCTCAAGCAAGACCTAGATCCTTCCACAATACTACGGATACTTGTCACTGGAGTGGCAACACCGGAGGGATTGGCTGCGTATGACCGACAGTTCCTCATCAGAAAAGGGGATGAGAAAGTCTTCAAGACGTTGATCGAGGAACGTGATTTACATATCAAGCAGCCTGAGGCATTTGAGATCGTAGGGTACCTAGACCCCTATGAGGAGCTGGCTGCATACTTCGATTCTATGATAGAGGCTGCGGAGTCAGAAGAAAAGAAGAGTCTTGTTCAGGAAGCTAAGACTCTCTGTTTGAGCCAAATAGGAGGGAGGGAGTAGATGAAACTGGTTTCACTAACTGCTATCAACTTCAAGAAACTTGATGTCAAGGATCTCGAATTTAAGGACGGAGTTACTCTCATCCGAGGACCCAATGAGAGTGGAAAATCAACGATCATGGAGGCAATCGTCTATGCACTTTATGGCGCACCTTTGAAACCGAATCGTAGTGCCAATCACACACTGATGATTAACCATAACTCTGATAGTGCCTTCGTGTCGCTCATCTTTGAGATAGCAGGAATCAAGTATAGAGTGGATAGAAGGATATTCAGGAACAAAGGCAATACGGCAAGTCTGGTAGAAGTCAATCCTAATGGGAAGGAAAAATCACTGGAAACCAGTATTAAAGGCGTAAATACCACTATCCTTGCTCGTATGGGAGATGTATCATATCAAGAATTGGTATCAAGTTGCGTTGTTGCTCAGAAGGATCTCAACCACCTCATCAAGCAATCTGCTAGTGATAGGAAAGAGATAATCAATGTCTTCATGAACTTGAATGAGTTTAACGATGTACTGAATGAACATAAAGCGATAATTCGAGACCTAGAAGGAACACCCAAACGCCATGGAGAACTGACTATCCAAGAGAATCGACTTGGTAGCCTACGCGAGGAGCAGGTGCAGGTTCGAGAGATTGAAAATAGTGTGAGAGAACTTAATCAGAATATCGAAGTGTCAACCAAGGAGCGGGATTCTACCGAAGCTCAACTAGCTTCTGAGAATGCAAATCTAAAACTCCTATATCAGTATGATGATATTCTCATAGAAAGAGAGAAGATAGAATCCAAGATATCTGCTCTGAATGAACAGAAAGGACTTCTCAATGAATCACTAGATCAACTCATTGGAAAAGAAGCTGAACTAATACAACACAGAGAGAGAATGGTAGATCTCCAGATTCTCGATGAGGTTGAAAGTGATGTTTCCAGGGTAGAAGAGATCCTTGATTCATTGGATGTGGAAAGAGCACGTTTGGATGACATAGATCACGAGCTTGAATTGGTTGATCAGCGTGGTGTTCAACTTCAATGTGATGCTGATGCAATAGCCCCTTCTGAAGAGGAAATTGCACTGCTCAATCAATCGCCACCAGACTCACGATATGTAAGAGGTGCCGCTATACTTGCAGGCGCATCTTCAATGCTTCTATTGATCAATCTGCTATTTGTAGTACTACCTCTTGTCTTTCTGGTATATATCATCGCATGGTATCTCAAGACAGTTAGCTTCAAACAGAAGAAAGCAGATACAGCTTTGAGATATTCAAACTATCAGAGAGCACAGACTAAGATCGAAGAGAACGCAGAAAGAATCACTGATCTGTCCACAAAACGGACAGATGTGTCGCAGACCATTGAAAGATCTCACAGTGCCCTGACGGATTTGGTTTCAAAGATTTCTGACCTCCTCGATATCGACTCACATCAAGATCTTCTCGATTGTGCGCGAAACTCTATAGAACGATTTCAAGAGCTCAATACAGAGAGAGCAACAACAACAAAACAGATAGCATCACTTGAGAAAGATGTTTCCAAACGGGACGTTATCGAGGGGGATATAGAAGGAAAGGAAACTGAGATTATCTCTAAGCAAAGAGCTCTTGATCATCTTGATCTTCCTGACTTAGGTACTTTGGTGTTCTCTAAGGAGAATCTAGAGAATCAAAGAGAGATTGTCAAAGATTTAACCAGCAAAATATCCACACTCAATGAGAGGATTGACAACTACTCCAAATCTTTGGATGAGAAACAGGAATTCTTGGATACTCACACAGATATCGATGACCGTGTAATCCAACAAGAAGAGCAGGTCCAGAAGACACGACATAACCTGGATCTTTCCAAAACCATTGTTGAGGCTGTTTCGAAGACGGCTGAGAACCTCAGAGAGCGAGTTCGCCCCAGCGTGGAGGTGAATATCTCCAAGATACTTCCATCCATAACAAACGGGAGATATGCTGCAGCAAGACTATCAGATACGTATGACGTTGCTGTCTTCTGTAGGGAAGCTAATGATTTCCTCCCAAAGGATATCTTCAGTGGAGGGACTGAAGATCAATTCCTCTTGGCCACGAGGATAGCCTTTGCACTGGCCCTCCTCCCTCATAGAAAGAATACTCGACCGCAGTTTCTATTTCTCGATGAGCCACTGGGAAGCAGTGATTCTGAACGCAGAGTGGGAATCATGAATTCAATAAGAACTACTCTTAGAGAGTCGTTCGATCAGATTGTGTTAGTTAGCCATGTTCCAGGATTGGAAGAACATGTTGATCATGTAGTAATGATGAATGAAGGAATAATCAAAGCAACGTAGATATTCATACTACTCCTATAGCAATTAACTAGAATCAAAGGACCTTCAAATGATATCTTGATGAGATCTGGTACAATCTGTTTGCGAGTTCTCATTCTAAGAATCAGTGTTCTTTCAAATTCGTGTCGGATGTACTAACGAAATTTTGAACTGACTACTCCCTGTACCATCCAACTGATAGATTATTGCCGAGGTCCTCAAGATCAGTCAAGCTGAGCTTCTTGGCATTTTTGAAATAGTTATCGAAAGCTCGCTCAATGTATTGCTTCTGATCTATCGGAATATAGAAGACCGAAGATATTTTACTACCACCCAAAGCATGAAGTGAATTTGATAGGCCCCATAAGTAGTTTTCAGTGATGATCAATCTATCATGAACAGCGGAGGATTTCATATGTGCTACTTTAACTGAATGCCCCTTTTTCTTCAGTTGATCCAATTCTTCTATTATTGCAGAAAATTTCGTCATGTTCCGAAATAGATCCTTATCCTTCTTAAAGTGAGTAAGTAGGTATATTGATACATTAGGCTCTATGTATTGTAAATATTGAAAAGAATCACTGAGTAAATAGTTGTCTTGAATTTTAACGTATTCTTTCGCTGTTTCGAGAATTGCCTTAAGATATCTATGAGCGTCTTGTCTCCTGAAATTAGCCCTAACTAAAAATGAAGCCCCACATCCTATATCGCTACATTTTGGAAAGGGGGGATGTGGTAATTCATCTATTTCCATATGATGTTGATGCAGATGAATTTCAAGATCTGTTTCAGATTTGAATTCCAAACCGCATTTTTCACACTTAGGTATTGGTGAAACAATAGTTGGTAAGTTTGGGCATGTCGATACGTGTGCTTCAAGATCCTCTTCAGTGTCAAAGACCTTATCACAGTGAGGGCAAATGATATCCTCTTCAATATCAAATATCTCATATAGATACAACGAAATATGCGGCGGAACAATGTATACAGCTTTTTGCTCCTTAGAGCTATGGATCCTGTAAATCCCGCCCTTCTTCTGTAATTCTTCACAGTCAAATAGGTTCGAAACTTTCAGTAGTGAATTCAATTTGGTGACACTAAATACATCTAGATCAGTACCCCATAGATCCTCTCTGTCGATAAATTCTGCAAATAGCTGCAGCACTCGCTTATAGTCACTATTAGCAGAAGAATTACTACGGACATTACTCATGAGACGCTTCAATCCATATTTATTCAATGCTTTTCTTGCTTCTGCTAAGAGTCGATCTGGTGATTCTATCCCAATTTTCCGTAGCTCGTGCAATATACCTCCCATTGTTTCAGTGATCGATTTCTCTTGGAAACGCGAGGATAGATTTGATACGACATCACCAATTATTTCAGGTGATACAATATTTGGGTAGTGTACAATACATTTACTCCAAAAAATAGTGCACTCGAGAAAAAGCAGATTCTCAGAATTCTTGGAAATCCATGCATCGACCTCCTTTTTTAGAGAAGGTTTCTTTTCATCCATTCTTTATCGCTCCTAGTATTATATTGCTCATAGATTGAGTCTTCGAGAGCAATTGAACGCGCTGCATCATTTTCATGAGGTGGTGCGGCTCTTTAGGTTTTTCTTTGTTTCCGAATATAAGGCGAAGATGTTGTCATGCTATTTGCTTCATGAAGAAGTAGTTCTATAGGTTTCGCCAGGGCACTGATAATCCTGATAGATCCCATGAGAGATTTTCTAGTAGCCTGACGATCCATGTAGACCTTGCATTTATTTCCTGCATAGCGATGAACAGATGACAAAGCAGAGATTTGCAAATCCGTTATGCCGTGTATTCTGATATGACAAAATGGTCAATTCAGCTCTGAATTAGAGGGGATCTTCACCTAAATATATCGAATGAATCGTATCAAATACAATTCTAAAACTACTAATTGATGTCTTTCTCATGATATCAAGATCTCGTAGCAGATCTGATGTTTGGGGTTGTATTTGGGGTTGTCCTGTTTCATGAGAATTCGAAAATTCCTCTTTGTATCATACTGCTTATTAGATATGCTATTTGCCATTGAGGCCAATAGACTCGCAGTTTCACAGTATCCTCAGTAAGACATATTGTCAGCTTCGTTTTAATGTTCATGTTATTAATAGCTGATTAGAGATCATCCAGATTCAATTGTGGCTACACCAATTTGAAGATCAACACCATCAAAGGCGAGTTTGAACATTTGGCGAGATTACTCCGTTACAAACTGAAATCAAACCGATTTCCATTTCGATCCATCGATACCAACTAAGAATAGTTGATGCTCTTCTGGGAATGGTGCTCCCTCCCAATGAAGAATGCTTAGATATTATTTGTTCAATATCAGACATTGTCACCTCTTGGCCTTTATTCAGTGTCGCTAGTATCTCAGCCATGATAGGATGCTTAGCAAGTCTTCTAACAAGGACATGGTTTCTCTCTTTTGTATTCAGTTTAGAATACCATTCTCCCAGTGATGTTAATTTGTATTTATTACGATGATCAAGTTCAACAAATCCTAGCCCCTGTGCAGCATCTCGATAGTAGGAGCTTTGCCTCTTATCGAATTCAAAATATCTTGCAATTTTCCTACTATCATCATATCCAAATGAAACGGCTACCGGAAAATCCCTAACCTTTATTATATCATTTGCTTGAGGTATTTTGAAAGTCTTAGGGAGTGCTTCGAACTCTATCAGAGATTGGGAGAGAAGATTACTAATTTTTCCGATCCTAGTTTCATTACGATCATTCTCCATAGTTATACCTCCAACTAATATTCATTAGAGGATAACTTGATGAAAAATCTAGTGGAATCCATATCAAATGCTACCCATAATCAGAAAGAAGAGTCTGCTTGCGCGTTAAGGCGGTGGCTTCATAATTAGTTATCAGGAGTTCACTGATTTTCCCCCTCTTGGATCCATCAGCACTGATAGCCCTACTTGCATTGACCTCCAATATATTGAAGTGAGAATAAAGATCACGAATTGCTTTTGTTGCTGAGTTACTCTCCATTACAAAGCAACCTTTTCTATCTAAAGATTCGAAGACTTTCGCAAGTCTCTCCTGCTCCGAAAAACTGAACCCGGCCTTAGTATAGGAAGTGAAATCCGCCGTATCGCTTAGTGGGGCATAGGGAGGATCAAAATAAACAAAGGACCCTTTGGAGGATGATTGAACTACAGTTTCGAAATCCTGACATCTTATTTCAGCAAAACCTAGTGCTTTGCTTACCTCTTTCAAATTATCCTCATCGTAGAAGGAGGGGTTTTTGTAGCCGCCATAGGGAACATTGAATTCACCCTTGCTATTTACTCTATATAGTCCATTAAAGCAAGTCTTGTTTAGATACATCAATCTGATTGCTTGAATTAATGACCTTTCCTTTGAGGCTTTTGCCCTATTGAATTCAGAACGGATCTTGTAAAATCGTTCTTTTGTACTTACGAAGTAGGTGAGATCAAAAGAATCTATGAATTCATTCAGTTTATCTCTAATAACGGTATACAACCAAATCAAATCAGCGTTCAAATCAGAAATAGTTGCCTTCCGGACGAAGTCTTCCTTATATAACTTAAAGTAAAAAGCACCACCTCCAAAGAACGGTTCATAATAATCTCCGAAGGTGCTTGGCAAGTTATTCAATAGAGTAGGAAGAAGTGAACGTTTTCCCCCTGCCCATTTCATGATTGGCCGTGGAGATTCTTGAAAGGAGTTGTTCTTTCCGTTCATGCTATCAGCTCAATGTGCATCCTATCTGAATCGATAGGGAGTGTGATCCCCTAATTATCTTGCCTTTGGAAAAAGGGAAGGATCTTCACCTCGGTATAATCAGGATATTTTTGAGATCGTATTATCGCTTCAAATCTAGGAAGAGTTAACAGTTTCGTAATTATATCGAGCTGATCCTCTCTTAAACTCGTCATAGATTTAGCGATTTTTGTAGCTTCATCTGAACTGACTTTGAAGGCGATTGTGGCACCTATATTTGAGAGAACTTCATCATCGAAATCCTTCACCATCTGTGAGCTGAGAATGATTCCAACTCCGTATTTGCGGGCTTCTCGAACGAGTTTGGGAATTGGGGAGTTCTTATAGGTCAAACGATGTGCTTCATCTACCATGCAGTACACAGCCATATCACTGTGCCCTCTTGCATACATTTCTTGTTGAAGGTGATTCAAAACTAGTTCGACAACCGCATTCTTCAATGCATCTTTGGGATCGGCCTTCAGTGTTTGAAGGCGGATGACATGTGTCTTATGGAATATTCGTTGGAGTAGATTCACATCGGTACCACCAAATATACCGAAGTCGAACAATGATTCTATTCTTCCTAGCAGAGAATCAGCAGTGTTTCTCTTGTTTGCCGAATCCGAATTCTCGGCCCAATCTCGCAAAATATCTCCAATGCGTCCAAATGAAGGGAGCTCTTCAGTTGTATCATAGGCTTCCTTGATTGCGTTTCTCAGTGTACGTTCTTGCTGTTTTCCTAAATCATATACCCTAGCAATAATCCCAGCCACTTCATATGAGGTGTTCATTTTATTCTCCCCAATAGCAAGAGGGTTCAGATCTAAGCCATCTGCAGCATTCAGCACAACACAATCGGCTCGCTCTACAAATTCATCATCGATATAGTCATCATTAAAGTCGAATATAAGAGAATGAACACCATTCAGATCCAATTCCTCAATTATTGCCTTCATAGTTTGTGTCTTGCCAACACCCGTCATTCCTACGATTATTAGATGTGGACTAGCCCCATCATAGGGAGACCAAGTAATTTCCTTGTCACGCCGATATCCCAGAAGTATATCATTGAATGCATCTGTGGGCTTTTTCCTTTTGGTGTGTTCCTTCTGGGATTGCTTTGGTGTTTCTTCATGTTGCATCTCGGAATCGGTAGAGAGATCTTTATTTCCATCTGATTCATCATAAGTAGATTCGTCTTTTTCCTCAAGAGGGGATTTTGATTTACTAGTACACCTTGAGCCTACAAGATTGTCGATCAATTCAGTAGATTTTTTGACATCCTCCTGAATTATCCCCGTACACATAGATTCATCTGCTATGACGACATCAGGATCTGTTAGTGAGTAAGATCTTGGTTTCGCTTTGGGAATGAAATATAGTGTGATTGTATCAAAATCTACCTCAAAAGAGGATTCAAGAAGATTTGTGCGGATTTTTCTGAAAAGATCAATTTCATCAATTGAGTCAAATGACATAACATGTCCAAATCGTTTCTGCTTCTCAAAGTGGAATCGAATGATCCCAAATAATTCAGAACGTGTCATCTCATGAAGAAAACGATTGCTTTTTAGATTGAACCTTCGTTCTAAGTATTTCTTCCCAGTTCTAAGTTGCCGTCTTGCTCTCTGCCTTTGTGGAAAGATAGGTGATTTGCTATTCTCACATTTACTTTCGATCATTGTGAAACTGACATCGCCAGATCTGGATATGCAAATAGCCAATAGGTCAGCTCTTTCTGCCTTTTTACTCGGAGAGTCCTCAAACCAAAGATCTTGATAGGCATCGATCGGCACTATCACAATCTTCGTGTCCTTAGCTTGGTTGTTCCATTCTTTCAAAGCCAGCATTGCCAAAGCAAGAGTAGTTGTTTCTGAAGAAAGATTTCTTGTCTGTATGTATTTCATTAATAGAATGCCTGAGAGGGAATTTAGCGCATCTATCACTTTGTTAAGATGTGAATCGGCGTACCAAGAATAGTCAGAAAGTCTTTCTGAAACCTGATCTGTAATGGCTTTGGTACTTTCAGTGCTTGTGATTATTCGATAGCCTAACTCCTCTTGGAATTCTGGAGCATAATCGATCAAATATCGAGGCTTGGACTCTTCAAAACTTCTATCTAGCATCTCAATACCGATGTATCTGTCAACAAGTATGACCCAATCAGATCTTTTGTATATCTTCTCGAGATAATCCTTCTCTTGTTTGGGCAGAGATATTCTGGTACCAATTACTTGTGTATCACTAGCTGTTTTATAGCATTTTACAATGCATTCTGAATACTTATTGAGAAGGGAATTGTTTTCACTATCTGAATCACTGAAGTGGACTGCTCGTGTCCAGACACTTTGAGTTCCTTCAGAATATTTGCTGTCGAATTGAGCGAGTCTACCATCGCTCGTTGTGGACGCTATTAGTTCGCCTACATCAATTGTATCAACTGCAACTCTTTCTGAAAAGGAGTCAAAGAGAATTGATATGTGTGCAAGTGGGATCTCTGTGAATTCACCTCTTTTTATCCATTTCTTTGAGTATCTAAGACCTGGTATCAATGGATTGCTGTGTTCTTCCAAGAGATTGGATGTTCGTTCATTTTGATAAGGATCCTTCATGAGGTTGTCAAAAGAGGCTCCGATTTGAGTGTCGATATTATTAGACATTTCAAAAGAAAGAAGATTGATCCTGAAATTCCTTGAGTGCTGTTCCTCAGGTAAATTAAGGATCGCATCCAATACAGAGCTTCCACTTCCGGGATTGATTGCATTGATTACTATTGTATCAATGTGAGGATAGATATCAAGGTACTTTCTTATCCGTTTCCGTAATATTCTACTATCGCTTGCACCAACATCATAATCCAAAGATTTAGTCAGGTATCCCATAATTTCCTGGGCAAGCAAAGGAGAATCGCCTTTAGGATTCGAAAGAATTGCCCACATGTCATTAACTGTACCTCGAAACAAACACACATGATCTGGATCTTGTTCCATGGGAGTCCAAATCACAGGAGGAATTATACTCCCAAGTATGCCTTCAAGTGACAGATTGTTAATACTGGGTAGTGTTTTGCTCTTCTTGGAGCTAATATCGCCAGAATCAATGCTTTCCTTAATCTCAAGAATTGCTAATTCAGTTTCTTTAATCCATGAAAGTCGCGTTGGATTAGATGGAGGGATTAGAGATACCAAATTCGAATTTTCTTTTATATATAGGATATCACAAGATAGAATATAGTGAAGAATATCTTTCATTGAACGAATAGAACTCCCACTCATAGATACTAGAGACTCATAAAGGATTGATAGCAACTCAGAGTACTTGGTTGTGTAGTCGTCTATCAGCAGTTCTCTATCCTTTTCTTTCGATAGAAGAGATATGCTTTGAATAGGTCGCTCTTTTATCACCTTAAACAGTTTTTTCCTAGCTTCAACAAACTCACTATACTTGCTAACCAGATCTTCATTGATACTTTGCAGGTTTTGAGTTATTTCGGTATGATTAAGCGTTATTAGTCGTTTGGGTTTATTTGCCGCAGCAGGATCGCGAATCCAGCGTTTTGATGCAACGTATGGACCTATATAGTCAGGTTCACCAACTACTATCTGTTCATATTTCCATAGAGCATCATCTAGATTCAGTTGGTATGTTTCGTCCTGATCTAAACTAGCTGAACTTATCCGAACATCTACTCCATTAGCATTTAGCTCTTCTATCTTTAGATCACCGATAGCTTGACCCTTTGTTTTTCTACAGTGTTTTAGGAAAGCAAAAAGAGCTGAATGTAAGGAGTGAGTAGTCATGTTTGTTTCATCAGCGCTTCCATCTTCTCGAATATCAGCTTCAAGTTTGGTTTCAGGAGAACCATTCTCGTGCAATAGTGTAAGATAGAGGCGATAAACATCAGATTCATGATTATCCAAGTAGCTTCTGATATCTATTCTAGCAGTCTTATCATCAGCATCTACTGTTTTTATATCGACTTCATTCTCTTCAACCTCATTTATAATAGTAGCAATTGATATCCGGATTTTTTTGTGGGGTTGCTTAGGGCGTAGTCTCCAACCGACATCGAATAATTTAGATATCCGTTGAGGTTTTGGAGACCAACTAAAAACTAGTTTCTCTGGTTTTCCAAGTAATGGAAGTATCTTGGCAAAGTCAACTCCTGGGGGACTATTCCTAATATCCTCATGAAGTGAGTGTCGATTCTTATCTTTGAAATACTTCTTGAGCTCCTTATATACTACTGATTCTGTATCAGATACACTATCTCTCAAGATCTTTGTGATTGTGCTGGTGGATTTGGATGGAAATTTCTCGAGAAAGTCATTGTTTCTTTTTAGTCGCTCGGCAAACTTGTCTGGATCATCCTCGAAGTTCAATTCGCTATCATTGAATAAGCCAATACAAGTCAAGTTTGACTTGATGAAATTGTTATGGTCCGATTCTTGAATGAATTTCAGCAAGAAATCTATCCCAACTTGAGAGTATAAATCAATCAGGGGAGAGCTTTTCATAACTGTTCGTAGATTTCTTTTCTCTACCTGTGTCAAATCTTTGAGTGCCTTTTTCATAGTGGAATCTAAGCCCTTCGTCCAAATCGCATCTGAGGATAACTGAAGAAAGTTATTAGGTCCGAATGAATCGTCAGCATCGCTAATTGCCCCTTGCGGTTTAAAAACGGTTAGAATATCTGGTGGAGCTTGTTCTTTTGTTAGATTCCTTAGTTCGATCACCTTAGTAGATGTAACAATAAGAGAGCTCTGTTTATTTGAAGATTCATCAGATACAACACAACATTTGAGTTTCAAACCTCTTTTTGATGCAATATATGCCTTTTCTACCTGCTTACTGAGCTCTACGCAGTCATCATGCGGCAAACCAGTAATGAGAATACATGCCCCTTTTGTTTTATCCAGAAGACTTTCGACTATAACATCTCGTCCTACATCTAAATAATTGCCTTCAGCCATACTAATCACCTACTTGATAACGAGGTTGAATGAATTGTAACGTGGTTGCATCAGACTGCCTTCGAAACATTCCCAATTTCGTAAGTGCATTTTTCAGATCTTCCATGTTTTCATCAATAAAAGATAGATCTGAAAAAGTCATATCAGCAGAAAGGTTCCATTTGTGGAATAGAATACCATATTTCTTTGCCGCGATATTACAAAATTCTTCGAGTGTCATGTATCTTTGTGTTCGAAAACTAGGGTTTTGCCCTTCTGATTCGATTTCTTCTGTAGAAATCAGCAGCACTAGAAGCTTTAGAAGATCTGCATTTGAGTGATAACCCCTTTGTTGTCCTCGTGCGCCTACTCGGACGAATCCCTGATTTCCATTTGAAGCAACCTGCTCATACCATTCACGATGCCGCCTTGTACCATTTCTGAAATGATGATTATTGAGCGCTTCAACGTAATTCTCTAAGGGGTGTGAAGATGATTTCAAGAGGTCCCTTTGTTGTTCCTTTGAAAATGTTATTTTACCTGAAGTTATGTAGCTTTTTATCAATGCTTTGAAATGTGTTTTAGACATTTTATTCCTCTGGCTCTCTAATACAACCTTAAGATCAAAGGATCCTTGTTTGCATATCGATTTCTTCAGACAAAAATCGTACAATTTTCGGATTCGAATTAAGTTCTTAACAAACAAGTTAATTTCATCTCTGTGTTCATGTAGACGAATCCTTGATCTTTTTGCGATATCCTTGTTGGTTTTTTCAACTGAAATGAATATGTTTGGAGAATATGGGCATTGTTCTGTTGATTGGCATGTACTACAAGGAAGTTGGACGGATCCTTTCAATGATTGACTGCTCGCGGCGTTTACTAATTTGACAATTCTCAAGAAATAAAGTGATATGTGTAATAGCAAGCAGTTTTGAATTAACCGAGTCATCACCCTTCGGGGAATTTCATTCCCATACGCCAATATCCGCATAATATCCATACATAATTCATTCGCCGCTGATTTGCACAAAGGATGGCTCTTCTTATCAGATTTTGGCGTGGATTCGTATTTGATGGCATCTATTAAATTGCAGAGAACTTTGTATTCTGCACCCAAGTTATTGCTCTCCTCAAAATACGAGCTTAGTTCATCAACTACAGAAGAATTTGAAGCGATCATCGAATACAAGAAAGGACCTACTATATGCCATCCCTTGGGGTATACCTTGGCGGCTTTCAAATGATATGGCCTAAAGCTTACATACTCCTTACTATCGCGTTTCCCAGATCTAACGAGTAGCTTGTCAATTATCCAATTCACAAAAAGATCTAACTTGGCATCTGATATTCCGAAAGCATTGTTACTTGATGTGATAAGCTTCTTCAAAGCTAATCTAATAGTTTCTTCATGTTCCTCGTTCTTAACCTGTTGTTTTTCTGCTTCATCAAGAATGTCTTCCAGAACGTGAAAGAATTGGAAATCTTTCTTATTTCTTCGTTTCTTAGGTATCTTGGAGGGTATTTTTGATTTCAAAGAAACTAGAAATTCAGTCAGGGCTTGTTCAAGAACAACCTGTCGAGGGCTCAAATCTAAGATTTCTGGTACGATTAGATCGTGATGATCTGTCAACTAGTTCACCTCCACCCTTTGTCCAGATGTAACTCGTATCTGAGCTTTTTCTTTGTTGATTGTATCGAATATTTGAATTTCCTTTCCTCCAAGCTCTTCTAGCATTTCAAGAAACATACCAAGATTGTAGAATTTACCTTCCAGTTCATTCCGAGTTGGAAGATAACCTGTATCTATGTCCCGTATCATGTTATACATTTCAAGATCGATCACGAGACGGATGGGTGTTTCCGAACACCTGGTACTTGAATCTCTAGTATAACAAAGGATCAGGGAATTTGGCTCGTTTTCACAGTAATGAGATATTGGCTCTTCAACACGTGGAACTTCAAGTGTAAAGAATCCTGAGTCAAATTCATTGTATGATATGATATGGCCATTTGTATGTTCAGTATGTCCCACAGTAAGCTTGTTGGATTTTTCATCCAATCCTCTGCTTTTATTTAATGATCGAATGATCTGATTCCTCACCTTAAAATCATCGAATCGTAAATTCCCAAGAACATCAATCAGTATATCGTTCTTAAATGAAATGTAATGCTTCACTGGCATTAGATTTTGATGGATGTCTTCAATCCCCTCAAAAAAGAGCATATTCTTCAATGACTCATAATGGTACTTGGATTTCTTTCCATCTTCTGTGTAGAACGAAAGACGGTCTAGAATTCTGAGAATCCTTAGCATCTCTGAATTGTCTTTCTCATATACATAATTATTAGCAATTTTGGAAGGCAAGCCAAAAAATGCATCTGCGTCCAGATGAGGAGCTCCTGGAAATCGATAAATCTCAAATAAAGAAGTAGTAGATAGAATCCGATCCTTCGGACTTCCGTTTAGAATCGAATTGAAATATATCTGGTCTACAACCCATTTTTCCCAGCCTTCGTTCTTCTCTGTTAGTATCTTGCGTATGTCCTCACAGCTTGATTCTCCGAACAAGATAAATGACAAAGCCGAAAGAGTATCTCTGATAGTGATATGCATCTTTCCCCAAAAGGAGGCGATTCTGATGAGTTCCCGGAATCTATCACGAATCTTTTGCCGTTTCATACTTGAGATATTAATATTTACAGGGCAGTACTCTCTTACTTCACAGCTGTTACACGAGGTCCACCATTTTTCTTCAGACATTCTCATAATAATATCTTCTAAGATGGAGCTATTATCGTTTGATCTTCTCGCTACAACTGATCTTTTGTTTAGATCGATAACAACAACAGTTCCATCTAATGAGTTAGACCCGTTTTTCATTTCGAGCTGGTTTTCTACAATCACTCGTAGTTTTGGATAGAGAGGCTTACTACCTTCCCTCAGATTCAAATGTTGAAGTAGTCTTCCTTCATTAATCGCAATAACACGAGTATGATCTATCGCTTTACTGGAGCCTATTGCGTTTTCTACAGGGCTGAAAAATTCCTTCAGAATTGTCTGGTTATCAATATCTTGATGATCCTGAGAACCATCATAGTTGATCTCAATTGGATACTTTTGAACTTTGAAGATTTTGCCATTTGGACGGTCCTGAGCGTTTACTCCCTTTTCTTCAAGTCTTTTTAGAAATGCTGTTTTGCCATCGCCGGGATTTCCTGTTATTACTACCAAGTGATATTTATTGGAAAGTATGTCACTTAGCAGATTCCTATCTAGATTAGTTTCTACATACATTTGCTTGAGAAATGGATCTTCGCTAGGAGTTTCTCGCGTATTTGAGTTACCTCTACGACCTTGTGAATAAAATAGTTGTAAACTAAGTAGAGTGTCTTCAGTATTCATCATTATCGCAGCCCCATTTTCAAACCATTTTATGACTTTGAAATTCGAATAGATAAGGATATTCGATAGATATATGCCATATCATCGAACATTTCCCACCACAAGGAAAGGTTCTGGCATTCCTCTTTTTGAACCTTATGCTTGTAGATAATTAAAACTAATCTAAAATGGTCTTATATTTCATACCAGTTAGCAGGAGCGTTATGCATTTCCTACTTATGCAATATTTCGAGAGCTAAACTAATCCCAGGTGCAAATTTGCCTGTATGCATATGGTTCTTTTTTGGATGGGTCCTTATGGATGCAGAGATATCAAAGAACTGATTGGTGTTTTGACTCGTTGAGCAGAATGTCATTTCCGCCCTTTTTCAATCGAATAGATATGTTAGCAAATACTTTAGGTTGATCTGGAACTACATACTTGTTCCAGGATTTGGATTCAGAGAGCGAGATATCAAAGTCATAGAATTTGCTTCCGGAATATACGAAAAGATTCTTTTTTAGTATCCGTTTGCCAAAACTGCTCTTTTCAAATTCAGATTGATTCATTATATCAATACTTGCCTCTATCCTGTATGAAGCTAGTTTTGATTTGAGTAGAATATCATCGCGATGTTTGCAGATTAAATGAGTGAATTCGTCATTTGGTGACACGATCACCATCTCAGGCGCGAAATTACCAACACTTAGGAATTTCTCCCGATCATTATCAACTTCGATGAAAAGAGAGAAAGTAAATCCTTCCTGATGTTTAACATCATTTTGCTCTAACATGAGTTGAACAAAAGTCAAGGAGTACTTGAGCTGAGTCAGAGCAGATATCTTTTCGAATTTAGTAGATTGAGCAGGTGAATCAAGTTTTCTTTGAGGAGTATCTTGATATTCCTTGATAAATGCTGGCAATGCAGTTGAGTAAAATCGCTCAACATATTCTCGATTTAGTTCAATACCGATCGCTTTTCGCCGAAGAGCGTAAGCAGTAGCTAAAACAGCCCCAGAACCTGCAAATGGATCAAAGACTGTGTCGCCTTCATCGGTGGTCAATAAAACAATACGCTCAACCAGTTCATGTGGAAATGGACAAAAATGACGCAAGTAACCATTGCCCCAACTACCTTGTGTAGGTATCCTGAAATTCCAGATATCTCCTGGGATCTTACCAAGTGGATGATATCTTTCTGGCCATTTAACCCACCACTTGGTCATCTCTGGTTCCCTTATTCGATCGATTTCAAACTTGAAATTTTCCCCTTTTCTGAAAAAGAAGATATATTCTGAAACTTTACGAAAAGTTCCCTTTTTTGTCCAAGGCAACGATTTCCCCTTATTCCAAATAATAATGTCAGTTAGCTTCCAACTATCGGTTTGATCACTCATATTCTGAGCTAATTCGAACGGAATGAGATGCATATGTCCATCCCGGACAACAGTATCCATGATCAACCATAAAGATCCTGTATCTTTAGCTACCTTATAGCAATCAGATAGAACCTTCTCCAGTTCATTCAGATAGACTTCATATGTCTGACCAAAACCGATCTGATTATCTACATCATAGTCCTTGGCATCAAAATAAGGAGGAGATGTAATTATCACATCAACCGAGTTGGGCTCCATCATATCTAGCAGATTTCTCGAGTCATCGATGAGCATTTCTGGTTCTTTTTTATCGGAAGAGGTTTCTCTAGGTCCATTCAAATAGCAATACCAACCTTCATTCATTTTTGTCTTGAAATTCGATTTCTCATACTATCACTCTGATAAAAAGTCACCTGACCCAATAGAATGAAAATTCCGATTCCAGACACAGGGAATGACCTATTTAGGAAGTTTGGTTTGGCGTTGTTTTGGTGGCTTCTTGAGTCCAATGAGTACAATGGGAACTGTAATAACACCAGAAACCATCTCAAGGTAATCAACAAGTTCTTCAAAGATAACCATATGTTCGATCCTAGAATCCTCAGTACCCAGATAGTATTTTTCAAAGCCGCTTGTCCCACAAATGAATACACCAATATCAATGATATCAAGAAAACGGTATGCAACTTCAAGCCTAAGAATGTCGGTTCCCATCGTTGTCCTATGCTGCAAGCTTCGAACAACACCCACTCTGGCTTTTAGGTAATGCAGCTTGGATGCAGGGATACTGGAAATATCGAATATTTCTACATCACATTGCCAAGTATCAGCTAGCCTATCATTGAAAACCTGTTTCGCTATTTCACGAACTCCGCTTTTTCTTTTTCCACCCTTGCTCTTCCTCGATTCCTCAGGAAAGTAATCTTCATCTTTTATCAACTCCAGCAATTGCTTTAATGCGGGATTTTCCATGTATCTGAAAGCTTTATTCCGTTGATGGAATCCTACTTCAAAATCCAACGTTAATTCTCCTATTTTCTTATATTTTGATAATTCTTTTACTATTGTAACAAGTTGGTAGGATGATGCAATAAAGTTAGCACCATCCGTTTTCTCTGAGCATCAACTTCGATACACAGAGAGTATCTGCGACTCGATTCACTCACAAACCGTCCTTTTCAAAGGACTAGTTTATGAATTCCAAGTGTCACAATAGCTAACGAGGCTAGTTTTCTTACGCCCTTACAAAATTCCCACAGAACCCATACTATTTCAGGTATGTGTCTTGAGGGTGATTCGATGTCCATCGACATCTGTAGAATGTTAGGCTAAGTTGATACTATATAGTATTCGAACCTCGTTATTTATCGTCAATAGAACGAATTGACGCATCTGAAGAGAAGATCACGGAGTATGATTGAAGAAAGCAGTACGGATCTTGAACTGATTTTCGTTATCGAATCAAATCGGATACTCATTCATTATGGTACCAAAAAAGAAAGGGGCGTTAGAACAACGCCCCGTAGGAATGCTTGAAGGTACTATTTCTTTGGCCGGGAATTCTCAGGTCTTGGAGCCCATGGCCAGTCTGGGTCACCTGGAGGTGTACTCATGTCGAACATTGCGATCAAGTACAACTCACGGTGAAGACAAACAAAGTAGATGTGAGAAGATTTCCTCACAGGGGGATTATTGCCCAGAGTGCGGATTGCGAACCCATACAAAGAAAGTTGTCATGAAACACGAAAGTTTATGGATGCGACATCATTCTTAGAGCTGGATGTGCTGAGGTGCTGGGCCAATAGAAGAGGAGTCAATTACGCTGTTAGAAAGAATAGGTGAGTATTGGGAAGAGATATCAAAAGTAATCTCGAATCGGTTCGATCTACATATAGTTTCAGAACCTCCAGAGTGTGAAATCTATCAGCATGATGAGTATTCAACCATTGTTCCGATCATCTTGAAGAATGAAAGAGCATTTGTCGATTCTATGATCACTGAACAACCTGAAATCCTTAGAGCAGCTCTTTCCAAAGTCTATATGGAGATGATGCTATCAAAGGAAATGCTTTGTGAGGAGTGTGTGAGCGATATCTCTTTTGAGTTTGCAAGACAGACCATCGATGATGATGACATGAGAGAGAAATGGACATCAATCTGGTCGAGATATGCTCCTAGAATCAAGATATCACCTGTATTAGGATATGACCCCGTAAATGCCTACCAGTGGCTCTATTCTATCGCAGGAGAGAGGGGACTTAATTTCATCGTAAGAGACCTCACCTATAGGGCAAAGAATGAGATCCCTCTCTCACTTGAAGAATATCTTAAATACTTCTCCATGAGATTCAAACGCTTTGAGAATATCCTAGATATGACTGAGCTGAAGATAATTTCTCATTTGTTAGAAGATTGCACATACTCCATCACAGACCTTGCCAAGCATATCGATCTTTCAACGGAATGGGTGTCAAAGAAGGTAACTGACCTTCGTAATAGACATATTCTGAGGGAGTTCACACGGATTCCTTTCTCAAAGATCAAAATTGATATGGCTCATCTCATCATAAAACGAGCTGGTGGAATTATTGATCCGTTCATACTGATCAAAGATTGCCCGTTCCTATATTCCTACAGACAAGTACTAGCTGGACCGTGGGATTCCATTGGTACTCTTTGTATTCCGAATAATCCGAAGAGTATAGACTATCTGAAGAAAGGGCTGGATCTGATTTCGAAGTGTGGATTTGAAACGAACATACATGATATTCGGTCCTCCGGGGTTTCAACCTCATTCGATTTCTACAGAGAGAATGAGGGCTGGGATATCCCTTGGGAATTGATGTCTGTTCAACTTGACAGAATTCTGAAAGACGACTTAGCTCAAGCCTTCCCTAGAGTTGATAAACCTCAGGCATCGACAACTCTAAGTCTAACAAAATTCGATATGCAGATCGTCGAGTGCATTCTAAATGGCATAAACTCTGTGGCAAGTATTCGGACAGAGCTAAGGGTCGGGCAGGAAAGGCTCGCAACTAGGTTGAGAGAACTTAGAGATTCTGGACTCATAGCGACGATATGGGAAGCACACAATATTGGATTACACGAGCATGTGTTCGTTTGCGAAGTAGACCCAAGAACCTCTGAGGCAATATCTGGTTGGACACAAAGACTCCCTCGAAGCATCATCTCCTTCTCAGAGAGGGGAGATCTTAGTATGCAGGTCGACCTTCCAGCTGGAGGTAGCTATGGATTCTCTTTAGCTCTAGAAGATGCAACTAATATGACTCAGGTCGCCATACTAAGCCCGAAGATCTACGGAGTTTGGGGCTTTCCAATCGATCTTTGGGATCCTAGATATCAAAAATGGTCGTGTCCAGAGAATGCACTAGTGGATTGGATTGCAAGGATTAGGTCTTCAGAATGATTTTTCCCATATGTAATGAATTAGTTATTAATCAGATATTCCGCTGTGAATAGCCAATCGTTCAATGCAAAGAGAGGTAGAATCGCATGGAATCCACATTCCAAGAATACCCTGATTTGAATGAGTACATAGATGAAATCACTCATAGAATAGACTTGAGATTTGGCTCTAAGCAGTCGATTATACTGTATAGAGATCTAACAAAGGATGCTTTCACAAAGGGAGAGAGTAGCATCAACATTGCTGTGGTTCTAGGTGATCGTCTAGGAAAAGGCGGACATTGGAGTGTCGGGCAGTTGGTCAAAGAACTGCGTGAGTTCAACCCGGACTACACGAGCAAGCTCAACGTCTATTTCATACCAGACATCATGATTGAGAATCCGAGCCTTGACTATGGTCATCTGGATGGAGCGATGTATGTGGAGAGAATGATGAAACCGTTGAAACGATTCCCTCTATCCAGTGCTGACAGCATCGATATCCGAGAGGCGGGAAAGATATTGCATGGAGAGGATATGCAAGTTAGATTCCCAGAGGCTCTTTGAGTGCAGACGGAACTAGAACCAGGTGTCTGAAGTGATGCCTTCACTCGGTGTGCTTATACGATGGTACAGCAGTATATCTACAGCATATACACCATGGCAAATTCCGAGTGCTTCAAGATGAAGTCTGATGATGAAATAGCTCAACGAGGGGTTGGGCGAATACCTCCACCATCCTCTCCAGCTGTATCAAGAGTAATGAAGGGGAATAGGGGAAAGGACACAACCCCCGAGCTCCTCATGAGAGCTGCCCTTCGTAAGGCGGGGATTCCGGGATACAGGCTACACTGGAAGAAGGCCCCTGGAAGCCCAGACATCGCCTATCCAGGAAGGCGCATAGCCATCTTCGTCCACGGCTGCTACTGGCACAGTTGCCCGACGTGCGATATCCCGATTCCTCAAACGAACACAGAGTACTGGCAGACGAAGTTCGAGCGGAACCGAGCGCGTGATGAAAGGAAGAAGCAAAGGCTGGAGGAGATGGGCTGGAAGGTCTTCGTCATCTGGGAGCACGAGGTGAAGGAGGACCCCCTCGCTTGTGCGCAGCGTGTGAAGGATTACATAGATGCAGTGAGTGCGAAGGCATCAAGATGACCCGAAATGCATGGTTCATTGACCTAGCGCGTCATACTGGACGAAATAGGCGTTTGACGTAGTAACAAGCAAGAACCCGCATCTCTCCGCGAGCCTGCGCGACCCCTCATTTGAGGGCCAGGCCTGCCAATAGATCGTCAGTCCCCTCGCACCAATATATGCACCTGATCAGTTCCTGGATCTAGTCAATTATTAGTGGAATATCTGGTCAAGCATCCTCTGTGTTGCATCAACAGAATCCATCCCGCCAATGAAATAAACATTGAATCGACCATTATGAATCCTGACACCAGTGTTCTAGGATAGAAAAGGGATGCAATGAGATTATGGAATGACCAAGTGAAGACAAGCAAGACCAATCCTGTCAGTATCAACACGATACCAGGTATCACGCCTCGACCTTTTGCATGCAGAACATGGGATGCCGGTAGCAATATTGAAGCTCCCAAAAGCGAAATGATGACAACGACTGAAAGCCCAATCGGAGGCTCGGGACTTTCCTGCAGAAGTACTGCTATGATCTGCACAGATGCTGCGATGATCGCTGATACCATCCCGGCTAATGACGCATACTTCCACTCATATAGGGACATCTGAATTTACACCTCCAAACCTTGTCACGGATTACCAAAGCGTTGTGGATCTACAAATGTATAATCACCAACTCTGAAATAGCCTATTTGGTTGAGCTGAACTTCGACTATTGCTATGAACCATTGTGGACCGAGGGGGACTATCCACCACCAATTAGCCCAGAACCATGCATCAAAATCCCTACCCCACCACCACCAGATACAGCCTGTTTCGTCACCAAGTTGTGCAGCAGTGACATAACCAAATATCGCACCGAATAACCCTGCAAAAAGAGCAGCTACAGCTTGGGCTCCTGCTCCTGCCGGATAAGCCAAGTATGCCGCAACTGCCGCGAAGAGAGCAGCCCAACCTCCGGGGATTATGTATCCTGAGGTTATTGAATTTATTTGGTTATGGACTACTTCGTTGCCAGTACGACTCCAATCCATCCAAGTCGCAATTTGATAATAGTCACGGTCCGGGTGATGATACTTTATCAAATAAGAGGGACCTGTGACCATGTAGATGCCATCCCACCATCTGAATGAATAACTTGCAGTTATTGGATTGCCTCTTGGTACGTCTGAGAGCGTGTATTGCTCTGTTGACTCGAGGAATCTCAAGGAAGCAATGATATTTGTCGAGTAAATAGTTTCAATCAAGAGAAGGCCATCAATTCGAATGGTCGTTCTCCAGCCATCTTTCACAGGTTCGACAAGAAATTCCAGATATGATCTTTCTTGGCGATTATCAAATATTATATACAAATGTCTCTCGGTTTCTAGTATTGCCAATGTGACCGTGAGACATCCTATCTTAAATGAATATGACTGAGAATCCTCATTATTCATTTCCCATATTGTGTTTGAAGCTTCACTAATCCTCAGACCCAGAATAGTGTTATGTGTAGTCCATGCTGTGGCCGCGACAAGCTGGAACCCGAGCATGACTGTCACAGATAGAGCTGACAGTATGACAAGCTTCCTCTTAGAGAACTTCCTCTCCTCTTTCATGAGCTGATACTCCTCAATTAGACTCCCCAGCGGTGTGCTCGAGGGAATAGCTCTAATCTCATAGAGGAGTTGTCCTGGACGATATAAAGGCGTTCACTGAGATGACGATGCAGAGGTCTCAAGGAAAGAGCGTGTTTGGACACTTCTAGCGCAGTTTTCCTAGACCACTCCTTTGACATGGAGGGACCAAGAGGTTCTTTCAGAGGGGATGTCATAAATTAGGTATTTTTTGCCTCATTTTGGTTGACATCTGGCCAAGCGACATGACTCACCAGAACCTAAATGCGATATTCCCAGCTCTCGGATGAACACTGAATGCTGGATAGCGAAGTTCGAGTAGAACGTCGCACATGATGCAAAACAGAATCAGAAACTAGAAGATGTAGACTGAAATGCCTTTGTCATTTTGGAGCACGCGGTCAAGGAAGACCCTATTGCTTGTGCGATACGCGTGAAGGACTATATCGATACCATGAGAACAAAGAAAGCAGATTCGTCACACAATACAGGCTCAAAGATGTGAGTCAATATTCCTATGCTCTCCTAGCCGTAAGGAATATCGCTTTTCTACCGAATCGGATGCACCCGTTCTCAGTCGCATGTTTCTTGATGCGCCTATGAGCATCCTGTACCATCGATTCATCTATCACATCGCTGTTCTTCTGCCCCTCGAACCAGTCGTAGTCCAGCATCTCCTTCCACCAGAGCTCAAGGGTCGGATAGGTATACCGATACGCCTCCTCTAAGAACCAAAGGTCCTCCAATCCAGCCGCCCTCATGATGGCTCGCCAGCCATCCTCATGCTCTGCATGATAGTTCGTCCTGCACTCGAGCCCATGGTCATTAAAGAACCGCTTCATCCAGTCAAGGTCCTCTTGGACCAGCCATGTGCTCAGGCCGAACCGACCACCAGGCTTCAGCACCCGCACGATCTGCTTGGTCAGGACATCCTCAGCCACGAAAGTGTTCGTCGTGAAGTCGAAGTAGTCGTCACATCCGATGAAACCCGCGATGACATAGTCGAATGAGGCGTCAGGAAAGTCCATCGTCCGAGCATCGATCGGATGGACCTCAGCGTTGGAGATGCCACAGCGAGCTATCTCGCCATTGGTCCGTCCCACACAATGCTCGCAGAGCTCCACACCTGTCACCTTTCCCGTCGGACCGACTCGCCTCGATGCGGGGAAGAGAGTGGACCCGCCGCCGGTCCCGATATCAAGGACATGGGCACCTTCACGGATTTCAAGCAACCTGACAAGGGTTTCTCCGAACTTGTCCCAGTATGTCCCCCATGTACGAGGAACAAGCACCTCATTCTGCGTCGTAATCAATGAACCCACCATGAAGGAATCAAGCTCCTCAGATAATATCCTTGATTTCAACGCAATATCTCTTCCATCCTCATAGGTGAGAGATGAATTCTCTGACGATGTGAACGAATGCTTCAGGATCGTATGAGTGAACGACATGCTCCGAGTCTATCTGCTTGAAGCACATATCTGGAGCCACCTCTCGTGCATGAGCTGCATCATCATCGTCCATCGCGCCGACCAGTCCATACTCAGGGTGCCGGTGCCAGTTCGCTTGTATCAATAGCATAGGACGCTGAGCGCGTCGTAACGCCTCGGCATGGTCGAGACCCTCATAGATACGACCATCGAGCCAGGCCTGCGAGAAGTCCGGGTCGAAGGTAGTCAAGACCTCAAGGACTCTGCCCAGCCTTCCAGGAAGGGAGGGACTGCCTCCAGTGAGCTTCTGGGATGCGCGGACAAGGAAGGAAACGAGGTAGGCTGCGGAGCGGGGAATGCTCGTCATCTTCCCACTGGGGAGAGGTTTCTTGACCTTCATGAAGCATCGTGCGAGACCCCCGACGCTCCTCGACTCCGTGAGCTCCCTGCTCATCTCCACGGTGGCCTGAAGGACCTGATACACGTACTCCTCCTTGATCCGGGGCCATTCTGCAGAGAACAGGGGCGGATCCTCCATGATGATACCGCGCACGTCGCCGGGGATATTCGCTGCGCACCAGAGCGCGATGAGCCCACCGGACGAGTTGCCAGAGATGATCGCTGACTCTTGAACTACATGTTCAAGGAACGCAGTCATGTCGCGGCCGATGGAATCGAAGCTATAGTCCCCGGTAGTCCAATCGGATTTGCCATGCCCCCTGACATCTAGCACGTAGACATGGAAGTCATCTACTAGCAAGGGAATGGAGTTCTGATAGTTCGTCCAGTCAGCGCCCTGAGGAGGGACGAGCACGAGGGGCGGACCATTGCTCGGTCCTTCAGCATAGTTGATGGATATCTCACCGGTGTGGAATCGCTTCTCTTCAAGCTCGACCATATTGAACATCACGGGGAATTCACTAATAAATTTTCATAGTTGCGCAATTTATGCAAAATATGCAAAATATCTATAAGGGAAAAGGACAAGGAATAGACAATGACCGCTGACAAGTACGAGAAGATGAGGGAGGCATTCACAGGGATATTGGAGGACCTTGTGAAGTTCAGGGGAACGGAGCCGGTGATAGCCCGTATCTATGCCATGGTAGTCCTTTCACCAGAGCC
>JAFGAR010000124.1 GCA_016933575.1 Candidatus Thorarchaeota archaeon | reverse complement strand
TTTATGCTTCTGTAATGCTTCCAGTCAGGATTCTCCCTAAAAACGAATTGGACTCCTTCATTTCCATCAATTTCTAGTTTCCCGCTTTCCACAAGTTCGAGTAACTCCTCAAAGGTATCTGGCCAATCAAAATCAATCCATGGTTCGCCGATTGTATTTGCAATATATCCTGCCCATCTCGATGCCTTGACCCAATCGTAACCCGGTACTGTAACCATCTCGCCATTTCTTTCTTCTGGCGACCAATCAAACAGGTGCGGAAGAAGCAGTTTGAAATACTGGGTAATAGACAATATCCTTTTGAAATGCTCCACTCCTTCATCATTCAAGATATAAGTTGCATTTTGCGGTTGCTCTGGAACAATATATCTAGCATAGATTTCTGTTTCCGGCATATCACCTGCCGGATGAGGAATGTCGATCAAAGAACAAGATAGTCCGAACTCCACCTGGAGAAAGGCTGCCAGAAGAACAGAGATCAACTCGTTGGCGTCAGTTCTTTCTCCAGGAAGATCCCAAGAAGTAGTGCGAACATAGAAATAGACAAATACACTCCTTGTTTCTGCATCAATCAAATCAAAATGTACAATCAATGGCGCTGAACTATCGCTAAAGGAAGCACGAGTATTACGAATCACACCTTCAATCTCAAGTTGATCAGAGATGGTTTGGAACATCTTGGTGAAAGCGATTTGTGATTTCATAGAGAAGTGAAACGCCTTAGTCGGCTCGATGTCGCATAGACGCAGATTGTGCTCCGCTCCGCTCTACTTACTCGGGTTCGAAAAAAACTAGCAATAGCATGCTCAATAGGCTAACTTGTTCCCAACAACTGTTGGATCAGACTCAAGGATGCGTTGGCTCGTCGGAAGGATGCCACCTCCAATGTCATTTCTCTACAAGTAACGTGCACGCAGCCTATTGTACCGGGAGATGGGAAAACGGTCAAGTACAGCGACGAGTCCCCGAGCTGTCCCCAAAAGTCCCCACGAGTCCCACGAAATATGGTACAGTGTATGGGCACAATCGTTAGGGATAGAT
>JAFGAR010000123.1 GCA_016933575.1 Candidatus Thorarchaeota archaeon | reverse complement strand
GCCTTTTTCGAATACTTTGGTAACAAACGGTGAACCTCGTCAAAGACTAACATAAGCTTCAGGGCTCTCGACTCTGGCCAGGACACGGAGAACATGTAATCCACGGTCTTGCGTATGAAATAGTCCAATTGGTCGGGCGTGAGCTTGTTCAGAGTGAACACGGTCATCTCGCCCGGTTTGATGTATTTCTCAACTTCGACCTTGAGGAACGGGTCCTTTATCGGAACTATTGATCCCTTGAAGGACCTCGCTTCTTCCTCCTTCATTCCGAACTTTTTGTAATTGTCAAGCATTCCCTTGTCCCTGTTGGACCTGATAAAGCCTGTCCACTGGGCAGTCGGGTCGAACACGACAACAGGAATGTTCTTCTTCAAGGCTTCCTCGGCCATCACCATAGCTGCCACTGTCTTTCCAGAACCAGTACCGCCAGCTATGATTGTATGAGTTGTAAGCTTCTCGTCGTCGAAATATGCCTTTGAATTTGTCTCAGAGACATTGCCCAACCACAGACCCTTCTTTGGCAGTTTGCCCATCTTTACAGGCCTGACATACCTGCCTCTCACTCTCTTGTCAGAGTTCCACTTGCCATACATTTTCCACCCTAGATAGAAGCTTGGTATTGCCACGAACAGAACAATATAAGTCATCCAGTTGGTGAACAGCGATATCAGGAACTTTACTATCCATGGCTGTTCGACTACAGAGAAGGATGTAACAGAACTTGCTGTCTTGTCATCATAGCTTGCAACAGCCTCCAAAACGTACAATCCTAGTGCAGTATTCTCTGGTATTCTCATTCTTCTCACGAAAGTTGTCGATGCTTCTACAGCTATTGATTCGCCATCCGTTGCTAATATTTCTTGGGTTTCTGTAGATTTTATAGTATAATTGTTTATTATATCTACTCTCTTGGTCATTCCCAGGTTGTATATTGTGACCTGGTATTCTAAAACTCCCCCTGGCACGACACTCTTGGTTATCGCTTCAACCTTCAAATCAAGCAGCTTTTCCCTTTCGTACTCTACTCTGAGTATTACACTTATTTTTTGGGTGGTGTTACCTTGCTTGACAAGTATGTTGCCGTTATAGACTCCAGGAACAGTTGTCGGCATAGTGGTGAACTTTACGTCAACGAATTTTGTCTCGCCACCTCTCATATCAACCTTGTCTCTTTCGAACATTGTGAAAGGCCATATTGCTCCCTCTACAGACAATTCTGCCGTAACGTTATTCCTGTTGTTGTTTGTTATTCCAACTGACACTATCTGATACTCTCCTGGATACAGTCTCAGTTCTATTGTACTGGTTGTCAATGTTATCGGCGCGGCAGTGGTTTCCTCTTCATCTCTTGGAGTATATGGTATGCCTCCACCACTGCTCCCGCCTGGCGGTGTCGGAGCTATTTCACAGTCAGCCGGGCAGAATATGTTCGTCTCACCGTAGGCTGTATCGCAAACACCGTCGCCGCATATGAACTCTGCGACAGCATAAGCTCCCGACAACTCCGTAGACGAAACTGTCACTGTTTTATGTATCAAATCGTTTGTTGAGCTAAGTCTTGTCCAGCAGCTGTTGCTCAAGGCCGGCGTCCTGTTAGAATAGACCCAGTCAGAGCATCTGTAGACGCCAAGGGCTGTCTGAGAGGTGTACGAGGTTCCTGTATAATCCATCACAAGCGTTGTGCCAGTATAGGCGAGTATCGTCTGGAAGTACATTGCCTTTGCTACCCTTGAGTTGGCAGCACCTATTGAGTTAGCCGGTATGGAATCTATCAAAGTAGCATTGTTTATGTTAGAGGTAATGCTGACGCCTGTCAGGTTGATTATATTGTTCAGCGTGTTGAGGTTAAAGTTATAGTACCTCTTGTGAACTATGTTGCTGTAGTGGCCTGTAGCATTTGTAGAGAAGCTTTCAAGTAGCCGTGTGTTGTTTGTATTGTAGAGGCTGAAGACTATCTGCACTGGATAGTCCTCGGCATCCCTTGCTGTTCCGTTGAACCATGCAGGTACGTAGACCTCGAACCAACTGGATTCGTTATTCCAGTTGTTGGAAGAGTCGTTGGCATAGACTGTAAAGTCATAGTCACCTATGTCTGTCAAGTTAAGAAGTACTGCTCTCCAAGTGTCGCCTGTTATGTGGGACAGCGTGTAGTTTATCACCGATCCGTTCAGCGGCGGGTACGTAACCTGCGCGAATGCCTTGCTTACTACTCCGCTATCAGTGATGTTCGCCTCTATTGTGACATTGCCGAAGGGCTCGGCAGAGTTGGCAGAGACGCTTATCTCTGGCGGCGTCTGGTCAGGCCCTCCTGTTATGAACAGCGTGAACCATTCGAAGACCATTCTCAGGAAAGTTGTGAACCTGCTAGATATAGTTTGAATAGTAAAGGTTTCGCTGATACTAATCATGATGGTTTGCGCCCTGCTCACAGAATCCGATATGCTTATGGCCAGACCGACCACCCTTTCAGAGATACTTCCAAATAAGCTTATTCTTGTCTCAAATGAAAACTGTTCCGAAACAAATCTCACAAGAGACTGAACTCTGGATGTGATATCATTAAAGTAGACGTTTTCTGCAACACTCCTTGAAAATCCTACAATTCTTGAAGTTATAGCACTTGTCGTAAATGAGTCGTAAATGTTTCTCATGTAAACGAATCCCCTCATCACGCCGGACGATATGCCAAAGGATTCCGAGAACGTTCTGAAGAGTGACTGTAATCTGCTTGTCATTACATTGACATCCACGGACTGGACCATCATTCTCAGCAGAGCGGTCAGCCTGATTGCTGATGGGCTAACGGTAATGCTCTGGTAAACTCTTATAAGAACGCCTGTCATTCTATCTGCAACATTAGACATTCCAAAGTAATCTGAAACAGCTCTGTAGGCATTCAATAACCTAGATGTCATCGGGTTGACTTCTATTACTTGCGTTATTATCTGGGTCAGGGATTGCAGTCTGACTGTCAGAGAATTGATGTTCAGAGGTTCTATTATTGTTCTTAATAAGGTTGTGAGTCTGCCTGTTGCATCGCTAACTGTAAATGAATCTGCTACGGACCTAGCATAAACAAAGCCTCTGATTATCGCCGAGTCTAAACCGAAATAGTCTGAGACTGTTCTAAACAATGATGTGAACCTGCTGGTCATTACATTCATGTTCAATGACTCTGTTAATGTTCTGAAAATGGATGCGAGTCTGCTAACTTCATCACTCATGCCAAAGTAGTCTGAAACTGTTCTGAATAGGGAGGCAAGTCTATCGGTCATTATGTTTATGTCTATAGGCTGGATGATTGTTCTTAACAGAGACGTTAATCTGCCTGTCATTGCGTTAATACCAATCTGTTCTGGCAATATTCTATAGGCAGTGAATAATCTGTTGACAGCATCGCTTATCGACAAATAATCTGTTATTGTGATGAGCGTTCCTGTTATTCTGTCAACCAGACTTGTTAGCGACAGCGAGTCTGCTACTGTCCTGTAGGCTGTTAGGAATCTTGATGACAGTGTATTCATTGATATTGACTGGCTGATGTATTGAGTTATAGACTGTATCCTACCTGCCAGCGTGTTCATTGTTATCTGGTCTGCTATAAATCTGAACAAAGAGGTCAGTCTGCCTGCAGTGTCGCTAATTGTCAACGAGCCTACTACGGTTCTTGCATACACGAACCCTCTAGTTATAGTCGAATCTATTCCAAAGTAGTCTGAGATACTCCTAAACAATGAGGTTAGTCTGCCTGCTGCAACATTGGTTGTAACAATGTCATATACCGTCCTGTAAGAATAGTAGAACCTGCCTACTATGTCACTGGTTGCAAATGTCTGATACACATTGATGAGAGTTCCTGTTATTCTATCAACCAAGCTTGTTATCGACAGTGAGTCGACTATTGTCCTATAGGCTGTTAGGAATCTTGATGACATAGCGTTCATTGATATTGACTGGCTGATGTACTGGGTCAGTGACTGCAGTCTACTAGTTAGAGCATTGACATTGATTGCTTGCGACACTGTTCTTACTAAAGAATAGAGTTCAGAAGTGATGCTGTTTACCGAGAATGAACCTGTTACTGCTCTGACGTATAGGAAGCCTCT
>JAFGAR010000122.1 GCA_016933575.1 Candidatus Thorarchaeota archaeon | reverse complement strand
TAGGGCATCAATTATGATGATGAAATCATCTAGTGCAATTGCACCGGCGTTTACACTGTAGTAGTCTTCATAAGTTGCCACAACTGCGCGAGGAGTCACCTCGTCAATCCTAAAATCAATAGTTGAGGCGGTCATAGTTGTACGAGTAGGGTCTGATATTCCAACATTTGATTTTAGTTGTTAGCGCAGGATAAATCCCTCTAGATGCTCATTCTGGTAGGAAAATCATAGTGAACTCGTGAGGCTCTTGCTACGCATTGGTCGTCGACTAGGCATAGCGAACCTGACAAGAGCCTTGAATTCTCGGCCGCAAGATTTATCCTCTCTCGGAAGAAATCACACAAAATCGTGATGGAAAAGAACATGAGATCATCTCTATTATTTCTCGAGAGGGGATTCAAGTGAGGAGAACAATCATTGCCATCCTAGTATTTACAGCACTACTTCTGATACCACAGGTTCAGGCTCAGAGTGAGCTAGGTCTGACATGGGGAGTCACAGAAGATACAAGACTCTGGTACTCGGTAACTGAAACCAGTGTGTTAACTCCAATCAATGAAACACCACTTGTTCTCTTTGAATCATACGAGGGGATAGCATCCTTTTCATATCTGCCGACACTACCTTCGACAGTACATAGTCAATCTAACGTCCCCTATGCATACGGGGGATTATCTAACAGTACTGGTTCCATCACTTTAGGAATTCTCGCCTTTCCCATTGACAATTGGACCCTAGTTCAGGAATTAGACAACCAGACCGAATATCATACAATTTTTGGAGATGTATACAAGAATGCCACCTACATCGAGGATGATTCTGTCTGGGGGCGAAGATTCAACTACACATCTTTAGAGCCCTATGAGTATTGGCCAGACACATACATGGACTGCAACGTGACTGTGTTACAGGTCTTCAGCAAGGTCGATGGAGCAATAATGATTCAACAGATAACTACGGATTTCTTCTCTGAGCATTTTCCAGAATATGATTTTGGCAGGATTGTTCAGACAGCTGCAAGAATTGAGAGCGGTCAATCAATCGCTTCATTAGACCTACTACTCATTATTGGCGGAGTATCAGCAGTCATCGTTGTTGCACTGGTTGGAATCTATTGGTTCAAGTTCAGAAGATCTTCATGATTTAAAATCCAGACAGAAAGTTCATTCATATAGGAAATTAGTGAATAAATCCGCGCGGTGCACTACTGTTTTTTGATAAGTTTATTACCGCAAAAGCAGGATACTAACATAATCTTCGTGGAGGAAGAGAGTTTCATGAAAGAAATACGGAAAAAAAGTAAGTCAGTGGTATTCATTGGAGTAGTGCTGACTATATTTATTCTATTACCAGCTACAGTTTCTGCTGACATAGTGTTCGACACGACTGTTGGAGGAGATTGGATGCTGGATGATGACAAGATAGACAATCGGAAGTTTGATCTCTTCGACCTTGTGGGATCTAACGAAATCCCAAGATATTGGGATGTCGCTCCTGTCAGTACACAGGTAGAGTTCCATGATGATTGTAGTACAACTAGTGGTTGGACGTACAGCTCTACTTGGCCCAATGCTATGGTAAGCCTTATCCAAAATGTACCAATCTACACAAGTTCTGGGAGAATCTATTCTGGTTCAATCCCATCTAATCCTGATCATTATCATCATGGTCCGGTCTATTACAAAACCTTGCCAGTCCAGATGAAAGTAGCAGATAGTCTTGATCTAAAGGTAGATGTTCAAACAGTCTACTCGTACGGATACATGGGTGATGTTTATGTCACAATGTATGATACCAATAACGCAGTAGTTGGAGGAGTAAGACTTCATGATTCGTGGTACTCGACACGGTCTGATGCTAATGTCTACTACTACAAGAAAGATGGAACTAGTGTCTGGCAGTCTGTGACTACAAGTAGTAGCTGGTCTGGAGTGCTACGAGTCTGGTATGATTCAGGAACTGGTTCAATAAAGGGATCAGCCCTTGGAAGCACATGGACCCTTTACTCCTCAGGACAATTTGATTCCAATCGTTATGTCAAATACATCACAATCCAATTTGCGGCAAATAAAAATTACAACTACAATAGTCCATATGTTAGAGATATTCTTCTCACTTGTATTCCACCTTCTGGAACATGGAATATCCATGACTCTACGTCAGCCAGATCTGTGACGACATCTGCAAGAATCTATTCAACAACTGGTGTAAGAATGAGTCAACAGCTCGACGTTGAAACCACAGATGTCATTAGGAATCATAATATCCACTATGGATTCTGGTTTAAGAGCTCTTATGGAAAATCTGCCCGTGCATGCTTCGAATACACTGATAGTGTAACAAAGACTGTTGTTGGGGACTGGATTGAACCATCATCTGAGAGTGGATACCTTGCATGGACATATGCATATGTGGAAATTTCTGCATCAATAATTAACACAATCGACTCAGGGACACAACCCAAAGTAATAGTAGAAGTATCTGCAAGTCCTACTGGGTATATCTACATTGATGATGCAGACTTGGCAATTTTTTATACTGTGGGACCTGTCGATGTCTTGACCTCGGGGTCACCTGCCATAGACCTTGGCGAGTGCTCAATGTCGCTCTTTGTATGGTCGCATGATTGGGATCCGGTCGAGGATCACAAAAGAAACATGTATGTTACTGCAAGCATCCATTGTAAGACCATTGATCACTACGAAGAAGAATTAGTAGCTATTGATGGATTTGTGTTTCAAATCAAAATGCTACCTGAAACTTGGTTTATAATATGGACTACCTCCCAGACAGGAATTGTAGACATAACATCGATACAAGAAGCAAACGATCAGGATTTCTTTGACAGAGCAACAAGTGCTGCAGCTATGTCTGATGCCACCATGATAGCAGTAACATCGACTGTTTCAAATACAGTACAAACTGCTATTGTCACCGCAGAGGGAGCCGCTGGACTTCTCGGAGGGATAGTTGTAGATATGGCTATAGGAACTATTTTTGAGATAGCTTCTGTGCTTTCTGATGAATGGGCTGGAGGCCCGGGTTGGGATTATATCGCTTGGGAGTCAGTTGGATATGTCCCATATAATTCAGGCCAAGGATATGGAGAGAATATGATTAGAGACGCAACATTCACTACAGACTTTGTCTGGAGTTACTGGACTAGAAACCCAGCAAATCCTAACATCATCCTACCCTATGAGGACTTCTCCATTCAAATCATGGGACGAGCTTTCGTGCAGACGTACATGTCACCCAGCAGTGTTTGGAGATATAGCTATACAGACATCTATCAGAATATCGAGTTGAGTCCATAGATAAAATTCAATACTTCTTGAATTGGAGCCCCCTAATAGGGGCTCTCTCTTTCTTTGTAGAATCTCTGGGTATTTGGAGAAATGATTACAAACAACTGCTGAGATAGCGTGTACAACTAAGGAAATAATAAGAGCTTACTTCATTCAAATTGTCATGAAGCCCAGAACCCTTGGAGATAGCCTCGTTTTACGAAATGCTACTAAGGAGGACATACCTGCCCTTCTCGAACACTTTCGAACAGTCCACGGAGAGGGTGTCATCGATGAACTAAGAACGATGCTGGAACGCTACCCGAGATTCTCTTGGGAGGACAGCTTCATCATCGCACATCAAGAAACGGGTGAGGTGGTCTCCTGTACCCTGCTTCTGCGCAGTTCATGGACGCTTGATAGCATCGAGTTCCCCTCTGTGGAGATGGAGGCAGTGGGCACCCTTGAGGCCTATCGATATAGAGGTCATATGCGGCTCCTGAATGACGCCTTCGAGGAACGCGCGGCAGAACTCCAACCAGTCATCCAGACCATCGCAGGCATACCGTTCTTCTACCGCATCTTTGGGTATGAATATGCTGCACCTCTGGGCGGTGGCTATCCGGTCTCAGCAGATTTGGTCCCAAGACTCCCAGATGGCGAAGAAGAACCAGTCACTTTCGAAGAGGTTGATGAACAGAACTACAGTGAGTTCCTGAAATATCGCGAGAGCCACATAGCCCGAAAGACGTGGAATCGAACATGGCACAGAACTCTCAGACCAGATAGTGCAGACTATCTATTATTCGAGCAGTCATCATTTGAACAAGAGGCACATTTCTTCTATCTCGTCAAGGAGCAGGGAAAGACCGTAGGCTCGTTCTACATAGCCAGATGGGAGAAGAGGGCAGATATTGTTGAGTTATACCTTGACAACTACAAGCATCTGGACGCAGTAGTCAGACTGGTTCTGGCTAGGGCAAAGGAGTGGGATGGCATCCCTGTGAGAGTAGTACCACCAAATCAGTCACAGCTGAAGGAGTTCGTAGTGGTCCGGACTCAGTGTCTTACTATCAATCGATACGCGTGGTATATCAAGATTCCATCGGTCATCCGTTTTATAGAAACCATGGCCGCACTGTTCGAACAGCGCCTGAAGACCACCGAGTTCAACAACTTCGATGGAAGCCTTAAGGTCACAGACTACAAGCGAGGATACGAACTCATCTTCGAGAAGGGAGAATTCACGAAGGTCACAGAGCGAGAGGAGAAGAATATTCGAGAGTACCAGCTCATGATTCCAAAGGGAGCCCTCACCCGACTCCTCATGGGCTATGAGACCCTTGATGAACTCATGAGCCACGAGCCTGATGTGACCTGTGTCAGTGCTATGAAACCCTTGGTTCGAGCCCTCTTTCCGAAGCTGAATGCAAACGTAGACCCGTACTATTGATTTGGGAAGTGGTTTATTTCGTGGACTATAAGTTCCAGAAATTCTTAGAACACGTGTTCTGTACTTTGTGAACATAATTGTGTGGTTAATATACCTACTTCAATCACAAATCATGGGAGTTAGGATGGAACGGGCGAATATACAGAACCTTGTCTTGAGGCGTCGGTACCCAGAGCTAGAGAGG
>JAFGAR010000121.1 GCA_016933575.1 Candidatus Thorarchaeota archaeon | reverse complement strand
TACGATCTTGGACACCAGAGTGTTGTACCCCCAGGGAACGGCACTGGGTGGACTCTGTGAGGTCAGAGCTGTGTTGTTTCGACCTCATGCTTGAATCACCGGACTGGACTAGAAAAGGTCCACTATGTTCTCTCAAAGACTCATCTACGAGATGTCCAACATTGTCCAAGGTTTCAGCAGCTGTTGACAACCCTGTCACACCAATTAGAAACAATTCTTCATCAAGTGATATCAGGTGCATGTTCAACTTTCTTAGGAGTGATTAACTCCACTTCCTTACGTATTTGTATCTCTCGTTCCTTGTTCTTGAAGAAAGTATAGAACAAAATGATTGCTAGCACATAGAGACCAGCAACGAGGAAGTAGGGTATGCGATACAATCCCATCGCTAGTAACCACCCACCGATATTGGCAGCAATACCCCGAACTAGAGAGTCACCAGTTCTAACTACTCCTACTGCTGTCGCACGTTCTTCCTTAGTTAAACCTTCCATGAAGAGTGCGTTTGAAACTGGACCGGACATGTTCATGAGTACACTTCGAGCCACATAACCTGTAACGGCCAAAGGAAGACTGTCTGCAAGACCAATCATCAGGAGAAATGGTATTGATAGTGCTTCTGTAAATACTACAGTCTTCACTTTACCAATGCGATCGGCTAACCAAGGTGCAATGAAGTTCCCGCTTGAGAGTATAATCGTATTGATTCCAAAAATTATACCAATTAGTTCTGAACTCGCAGAGAATTGGTATTTAAAGAAGAGATTGAAGAACATCACTATGACTCCAGCGCCTAGACCCACAGTTGTTACTGTTGTTGCGTACTTTCCAATAAAACTCCAATTCGTGACATTCTTAATACTAAGTTGAGTGGTTGAAGAGGTAGGTGTATCACTGCTCATTAGGATGATCAGAAATAGTGAGATAAGAGATGGAATTAGTGTAAAGAGTAATGTTAGTCGATAGGCAGGTATACTTTCAGGTAGTACACCAAGAATACTTGAGAAAAGTCCTGGCAAAAATCCTCCGAATAGATTGCCAGCAAATACTGCAAGAAGTGCAATTCCTTGACTGAATCCGAATAGATGAGCTCGTTCCTCATCCGTGGACAGATCTGTGATATAGGGAGACCATGCGACCTGTGAGAAAGCACCAGAGAGACCGATGAGAACAGCTGATGAAACAAGTGCAAGGCTATCAAGTGTCAAGTATTGAATAGCAACACAGATGAAAGAGATAAGATTAGCTAGAAGAATGATCTGTTTCCTACTACTTCTATCTGTGACCAGTCCTGCTATGAACGATATACCAGCTGTAGCAAACATCGAGATTGAGAGGAAGAAACCAATGAAATCCGCAGAGTGAATACCATCGCCTTCTAGATAGAGATTGAATACAACGCTGTTTATACCATTAGCAAAGGCACTAGTTGACATGATGACGATATAGAGCCGCGCATCCCGTTTGAATAGACGAATCTTGCCAATGTATCCAAGTTTTGGCGTATCAGTCAACAGAACTAGGTCTCCAAAAGAAATCTATTGCCAGCAACGCTCATGTATCTCACCTTTATGCATTCCTGAATGAGCACAAACCGGAAGAGTAAATCGGGAGTTCAGCTACATCCAGAAGTATGAAGACGATAGACCTGCGTAGTGATACGATCACACAACCTACAGATGAGATGATAGAAGCGATAGTTACTGCCCATAAGGCAGGAAGATTCGGTGATGATGTGATTGGAGAAGACAGTGTTGTCAATGAACTACAGGAGAAGGCTGCAAAGATTCTAGGAAAGGAAGCCGCGTTACTAGTGACATCTGGTACTCAGGGTAATGTTATCTCCCTGCTGTCTCAGACTTCACGAGGGGATGAGATAGTAGTTGAAGAACAATCACACACATTTCTATTTGAGGCTGGTTCAATGGCATCACTCGGCGGCCTATTTCCCAAGCCTGTTAAAGGGGTGAGAGGATACATACTGCCAAAGACCTTGAAATCCGTAATTAATAGAGATGATGCACATCTGGCTAGAACTGCAATGGTAGTGATTGAAAATACGCATAACTATGCAGGTGGTACAATAATTAGACCAGAGCAAGTTCAGGCTCTTGTTTCAGTAGCAAAAGAACACGATCTTAAGGTTCACTGTGATGGAGCACGTCTGTTCAATGCAGCTGTTGCGTTGAATATTCCAGCGAAGGAATTAGTGAAGAATATTGATTCAGTGCAGATTTGTTTGAGCAAAGGACTATCGGCACCTGTAGGGTCCATCATTGCAGGTTCAGATGAGTTCATTCATGATGCACATCGGATGAGGAAGAAGCTTGGTGGTGGAATGAGACAGGCGGGAATAATTGCAGCACCTATGATTGTCGCCCTCGAGAAAATGGTAGATAGACTCAAAGAGGATCATGATAATGCTAAACGATTATACAAGAAGCTTGAGCATATTCCAAATCTGATTATCGAAGCGCCGGAGACTAACATCATTTTCCTTGGACTTGAGAATCTATCAATAGATACAATGAGACTTTCAGAGGAACTAGCCAAACATCAAATTCTCATTTATGGTGGATATGGCGAACGGGCTAGATTTGTGCTCAATCGCATGGTAAACCGAGAAGATGTAGATAGGGTTGCCGATGTTGTAGGTGGAATTCTAACAGCTTTGTGATTTGAATGAATCAGAGTTTGGTCTCACAGTCACTAAGAATCGCTTTGATATGTTTCTCCCAGCTTGGAGCAAGTTCCAAGGCTTTCTCTGCGCAGCACTTTGCCTCTTTATACTGATGTAGCTTCTGGTGAAGTCTGCTCTTGTAAAACCATGCATGGGCATAGTCACTGCTTACTTCGATTGCTTTTGCATAAGCAACAAGAGCTTCATCATAACGGCCATTTGCCTCAAGGCTTTTGGCTAATCGGTAATGCTCGTATCGAGACTCGTAGGTCCCTGACAATCTACGCACCTCCGTATAGGTACTATAGACAAAGAATCAGATAAAGGTTGACAAATTCAGTGAGGTGCCTGACAGAGCTCCAGAAGTACCCCTCCAGATGTCTTGGGATGGATAAATGCAATCTTCATGTTGTGAGCTCCAGTTCGAACCTCTGTATCAATCAAACGCGCGCCAGCCGCCTTATGACGTTCAAGAGCTTCATTAATGTCATCGACCTTGATGGCTATGTGATGGATTCCACCACCGCGCTTCTCAAGGAATCCTGCTATTGGACTATCTGCAGATGTTGGTTCAAGGAGCTCAATCCTACTTTCGCCAATCTGAAGGAGGGCCACTCGCACCTTCTGTTCAGCAACCACCTCACTGCCTCCATATTCCATCCCAAGTACATCACGATAGTAACCAATCCATGTATCGATACTATCCACTGCAATACCAATATGATCAATCTTTTCTATAGCCATATTCATCACCAATCAAAGATCCGCTGCCTTGTACTCTCCAAACACGCCTCGTAGAACATCACAGATCTCTCCGAGAGTGGCATATGTCTTGACTGCATCAAGAATCAATGGCATCAAGTTTGTATCACCCTCAGCACCAGTCTGTAACACATTCAGAGTCTTTTGAACTTCCTTCTCATCACGCTGCTGCTTCAGTTTCCGAAGACTCTCAATTTGCTCTTTTTCAGCCTCAGGTTTTACTCGAAGATAATCATACTTCTGTTCCTCATCTACTGTGAACTTGTTGACACCAACCACAATTCGTTCACTCATATCCACGCTCTTTTGAAACTCGTAAGCAGCCTCATGAATCTCTCTCTGAATGAATCCCTTCTCAATAGCTATTGGTACGCCACCCATATCGTCAATCTTCTTGATATAATCAGAGGCACGTTGCTCAATCTTATCAGTCAAACTCTCAATGTAGTAGGATCCAGCCAGAGGATCGATAGTATCACTCACACCACTTTCATAGCCGATGATTTGTTGTGTGCGAAGTGCAATTTGAACGGACTCCTCCGTGGGGAGAGAGAGTGCTTCATCACGAGAGTTGGTATGTAGAGACTGTGTTCCTCCGAGGACTGCCTGCAATGCTTGCAGAGTCACGCGTACAACGTTATTGTCGGGTTGTTGAGCTGTAAGTGTACAGCCAGCAGTCTGGGTATGGAATCTCATTTTGCAGGAATCATCATTCTTTGCACCAAACCGTTCACGCATGATTCTTGCCCAAAGACGTCTTGCGGCTCTAAATTTGGCAATCTCTTCTAGAAAATCACTATGAGACCCAAAGAAGAAGGATAATCGGGATGCAAAGTCATCAACATCAAGGCCAGCATCAATTGCTGCTTGAACATAGGCAATACCATCCGCTAATGTGAAAGCAACTTCTTGGACAGCTGTGGACCCAGCTTCACGGATGTGATACCCAGAGATAGAGATGGTGTTCCACAGAGGCATGTGCGCGCTACAGAATTTGAAGATATCAGTGATGATCCGCATTGATGGTGTTGGGGGGAAGATGTAAGTCCCTCGTGCAACATATTCTTTCAACAGATCATTTTGCACTGTGCCTCTCAGATTCTCCATTGTCACACCTTGCTTTTCTGCCACTGCAATATACATAGCGAGTAAGACAGCAGCTGGACTATTGATTGTCATCGATGTTGAAACCTTATCAAGGGGAATACCATCAAAGAGCGTTTCCATATCAGCTAAGGAGCTAATAGACACACCAACTTTCCCAACCTCACCCTGAGCGAGAGGATGGTCTGAGTCGTATCCGATCTGTGTTGGTAAGTCAAATGCGACAGATAATCCCGTCTGTCCTTGTTCCAATAGAAAATGGAATCGTTGGTTTGATTCTCGAGCTGTTGCAAATCCACTATACTGCCGCATAGTCCAGAGCCGTCCTCTGTAACCAGTAGGTTGGACACCTCGCGTAAATGGATACTCTCCCGGGAAACCCAGGTCGGATACATAATCGATATCAGGAATATCCAAGGGAGTATAGAGCCGGTTCAGTGGTAATCCTGAGATTGTGAGAAAATGTGTTCTCCTCTCTGGGAACCGTTCCACTGTCTTGGCTACCGTATTTGAATCCCAATATTTGAATGCATCAGGGAGACTTCTTTTATCACCCATATTTCTGCTCACCTGCTTTCACTAAACAAGAACTCTGCAATCAACTCTTCAGCTACTGAATACGGGTCCTTCTTACGTTTAGCAATCAGTTTGATTGCTTCTTCATACTCTGGTCTACCTTGAAGTTTGTGAGATAGCTCCTGAGTCAATTTGTATTTCATGAGCTGGTCAAGCTCATCACGACTGCGTTGAAGCCCCTTCTTCTCCAATAACCCAGTTTCTGTGAGGTGTTTATAATGCTCCAAAATCTTCTCGACTAATTCAGGAATTCCATCCCCCGTCCGAGAGTTTGTCAGAAGGACTGGAGGTCTCCATTCACGTTCTCGTGGGTCAAGGTCCAGCATTGCATTAATTTCAGTGACCTTTTTGTCAGCTCCGGGAAGATCCATCTTATTCACAACAAAGATGTCAGCAATTTCCATGATTCCAGCCTTGCTGGCTTGAATGTCGTCCCCACTTCCAGGGACATCAGTCACAAGAATGGTATGAGCAATATCTATGACCTCGACCTCAGACTGACCAGTTCCCACGGTCTCAACGAAGATGATGTCCTTTCCAAAGGCGTCGATTGCCGTCACAGCGTCAGAGGTCGCACGAGAGAGGCCACCTAGGTGACCACGAGTGCCCATGCTACGAACATAGACCTCATCATCAAGATAGTGTTCCTGCATTCGAATACGGTCCCCAAGTAGAGCGCCTCCTGTGAAAGGACTAGAGGGATCAACGCAGATGATGCCCACGGTATGAGAACGCTTTCTAAATTCAGCGGTCAACTTTGTGACAAGTGAGCTCTTGCCAGAGCCTGGAGGCCCTGTCACACCAATCACGTGGGCTTTGCCTGTATGTCGATAAAGCTGACTGAGAACCTCTTGCGCATCGTAATCCTCTTCCTCAATGAGTGAGATCAATCGTGCCAAGTATCTTCTCTTTTTGTTCAAAATGCCATCGACAAGTTCAGCGACCGACAATAGCTGTCCCTCATAACTTGACATTGGTCCTAATGTATTGAACAATTTCTTCTAAGGGTGTACCAGGTCCGAATATTGCTGAAATACCCGCTTTCTTGAGATCCGGAATATCATCCTCTGGGATTATTCCGCCTCCGACGACAAGTATGTCATCCATACCCTCTGCCTTTAGAAGTTCCATGATTTTCGGAAAGAGTGCATTATGAGCACCACTGAGAATACTTAATCCAATACAATGAACTCCTTCATCAAGAGCAGCGCGGACTATCATCTCTGGAGTCTGTCTAAGACCAGTATAGATTACTTCCATTCCAGCGTCTCGTAGAGCACGAGCAACAATCTTGGCTCCACGATCATGTCCGTCTAGGCCTGGTTTTGCTACAAGTACACGTATCTTCTTGGATGAACTCAAGAACCCACCTCAGGTTGATGACTGTTGTCGAGAGGGCGTGGTGTCGATATAAAGGCTTTCGATTCATCGGAATTCGACAAACTTAGTCTTCCATAATATGCACAACGTTCTCTCTGCCTTCTCGAAAGCGGCGCACAAGACCCCGTTCCTCTAGATTGTTTAAGAGAAGACTAACTTTTGCCTGCGACATGTCAAATTCCGTGTAGAGGTCTTTCTGGGGACAGGAACCTCCCTTTCGCCGGATGACTTCAAGTACTTCCTCTTCCTCAGAAGTCACACCAATAAAACGAACCTTACCAATTCTCCGAATTCGATACAAGACCTTGGGACCACCTATTGCTAGAACGATTCCAATCACGATCCCGAGAGAGGCGAATAGAATCGATTCCAGTAGGAATGTCTGAGTGGGACTAGACTCGTAATTTGGTAACTGATATTGGATAATGAATACTCGTTCTTGTCCGGGTTCGATGGCCTCAGTGAACCAGACAAAGGCTAACGAGTTTCCATCGGTGAAGTTTGAATCCATATCTGGGAATAGTGGTACAACAGACTCCTGTGATAACATTGCTTCATCAGGAAGAATTGCTATGAAGGTGAAGTTTGCAAGTGATGTCATGGGACGCATGTAAAATATGAAATCACTGATCAATTTTGTTTGGTCAATTCCTATGATTGGGTCCGATTGAAAGTCTGATGCAAGAATACCAAGCTCGATCCAGACTGACTCATTTGAATCCAGCAATAGGCCTAGGTCGACCACAATCTCAGTATATCGATCGTGTTCAACAATTACTGCACTTGCCCAAGCGTGATTCACCCGAGCAAGCGTAACTATGGCTTCTAATGAATCAATCCGAAAACTTAGGGAAGAAACACTGGTTTCGCCAATATTTGTCATCTGTGCATTCACGGATACTGTTGTGAGACCATCATTATCCATTACTGCTTTAATCTCGATAGGATCGAGTATGATGCTACTTGTCTGAGCGATGGTAGAGTATCCTTGAGTAGATTGTACTGGCAGCAGCACTAGAGAAAGAAATAACATTCCAAGAAGTATGTAGGTCTTGTTTTGCACGTCCAGCACCAATCCGATTCTCTGATATTTTATTTTTGATGTTTAAGGTTTAAGATAAGGCTTGCTTTGAGAGTTTGGGGAGGGGAGGGCGACAGCTCCCACTACTGCCGCCCTGAATTTTCTCGAGTGTTATCGTCTTCTAACTAACACTACGAGTATTGCTACGAGAGAAACTGCACCAATTCCAGCGACGAGGACAAGATCAACTGGAGAGGTGATATAGGGTGCTCCTTCAGGATATAGGCCGATTGATGGGTCATGCAGAATACTCCCATTATCAAAGTAGGGATATGAGAGATAGACTGCCAGACCAGTTCCAGTTGGCACATAGGACACATTGACAGGGACAGCCTCAGTGACCCCACCAGGCCATGTAATCACAGCTGTGTCAAGCCAACTAAAGAATCCTTGAGTGATACCAGCATCATAATCGACAAAATCGATTCGTTGAGTGTGGGTCTCATTCATGGCTTGAAAACGCGTTTCGTTTCCACCGGTAGTAGTCCAATTGGTATTTGAGTCAATTGTTGCATTTCGTAACTGCTCTCGGGTCTGAATTCTGTGTTGATTACGTTGTTGTTCTGAGATACCAGTAGCTACTTCTTCTCGTTGGAGAGTCTGGATAGCAACCATGGAATTTTCACTTGTAAAGGGGAAATTCCCAATCTCAATGTCAATCTTGAGTTCTGAACCACCAGCAACAGTAAAGTTGGCATGAGATCCATGATCATCCCGGACCTCACCTTCATAGTCCTCAAGATAGATGTGACCCCAGATCTGGATTGTAGTGTCTTCAAATCGCATGTAGCTTCCAATACCTGAGAGTGCAGCAGGTGCAGCATCAGGTAACATGGTGCTTCTAATGCCAGACTTCGTGTATTTCAACCATACTTCAGTTGTCACACCAGCGTCTTCAACTACACCAGTTGTAAGAGTCCACTCGTATGCAGATAATGGAGCAAAGAAGAGCTGTTCTCCGCTCTGGTAGGCTCCATCTTCATTCAGATCCTCATACTCAGTAATCATAACGAATGATGTCATGAACTTCGCATGTGCACCATCATCATCAACTGCGTACCAAAAATGGAACTGAGGGATTTCACCGTTTGCCATTATTGTTATTATGTCGGTGTTAATCCAAACTGTACCATCTGTTCCCCGGGTCTGTTCAGGAGGTCCTCCGGGTCCAGGACGGTCAGTCATTGGAGACTGTGCACTCACATTTATTGTCATCGTACCGATAAGTGCAATCAAGATGAGAGTGCTCATCATGATTGTAGTCTTGGTTGTCAGTAATTGTCACCTATTAACGGACTTGTGCTGAGTATATATAACCACTATTTCATGTGTAAAGTAAAATTAGGTTAAAAAAGGTCTATGAGTACTCATTTCTATAAACAAAGCTTTATGGATACTTAGAAAGCTTTGAGAGGCCTTTAGTAATTAATCTAGAAACCCGAGACAGAAAAATGACCTCACAGTTATTAGGGCTCAATGTAAATCAATACATGACGTAAAGGATGTAAATGACTATGGCTGCAGACTTGAAAGATATGACACAATATGACTGGTTCTCCCAGGCTAGAATTCATGAAACCAATGGAGAGGACGAGAAAGCCCTAGAGGCCTACGAAGAGTCAGTAAAGTTGGATCCTCAATACGCCAAGGCATGGTTCTACAAGGCAAAGCTTCACTACAAGCTTAAACAGATGAAGGAAGCAAAGGACTGTGTTAAACGAGTACTTGAGCTCGAACCGGATTGGGAATCCTACATCAAAAAGTATCTACCTAAACTCTAGTTACTCGTTACAATATACCCTTTGATGAATCAGGGTAAAGTAATACATAGACAGCCTGATTCAAAGTAAGGATTTTCCGTTTGACCCATTCCATTACTGTGTCTACATTATCCTTGGAAGATATCTTGACCAAGGCTTCAAGAGTAGGGTCTCTACATTGCTTGATACTGAGAAGCTCCTCAATCGTCTGGACAAGAATCATTTGACGAACATCGGGGCTTGTTTCAGTCAACCAATAGAGGATATTCTTCTCACTCTCTGAGTCAATATTTGTTTGGGCAGCAACTTCGGAAATGGTATTAGAAATATTTGAAACGACATCTCCATCTTTAATATCTTTGAGTTCATTCTGAATCAAGGTGACGATTGCCTCAGTATTTTCAGGATTATGACTCAAAATATCAATTAGGTCTGAACGAGCCCGAATTGGTCCAATTTCGTCATCTTTACTCAAAGTATTCAAAGCTCCATCAATCATCAAACATCTTATAGGATGCCACTCCTGCAAATTACTAATAATTGTGTTTGGTGGGTATCTGAGGTTTCGAGAAAGAATAGATGTTGTCGAATTCTCACAGTAGCTCAGCAAATTCCGCAATTGAGGTTGTAACATAATCAGGTGATGTTCGTGCGCCATACTTGGTAATTTGATCTTCTAGAGAATAATTACGAGAGTTGATCCAGAGGGTGGACATTCCAATGGCACTTGCACCTACAATGTCAGCATAATATTCATCACCAATGTAAAGTGCATCCGAAGGTTCCACTTCGAGATCAGAAAGGACCCGCTCGAATGGTTCGCGCATTGGTTTGAATGCCTTTACGACTTCGCAATCAATCACTGATAGAAAGTATTGACGAATCTTGAGATTCTCAAGAATGATGTTTGCATGTCCTTCGAAAGTATTCGAGAGAACGCCCATCTTCTTTTGTTGAGATGAGAGTTTCACAAGCAGCTCTTTGACACTGGGATGAAGAGTGGTCATCTCAATGTGCAAAGATTTGAAGAGTTTCGTTGCTTTTTCTACAAGTTCCTCATTGGCTTCATACCCAAGGTCTTCAAGACTTTTTCCCATAGCAGTACGGACGATTTCAAAGGGGGTTCTAAAAGGCGCACCTTCAGCAATCTCACTGATTGACCTGAAGTAACGTGTCACAAGACTCCGACGATAAGTGTCCATTTCCTTTTCGATATCAATCTTGCACTCCTTAAAGAGCCATTCACAGGCAACGAGTGGGTAGTGATGTGTATCTGTCAATGTCGAATCGAGATCAAAGACGATAGCTTGATACTGATTGATATCAAATAGATGCAAGATAACCAGACTCCAAGAATCAACCGCCTTTTCCAAGATAGATACCATTGGGGTCTAACTTGTGCATGATGTCAATTTGCTCTTGAGTGGGTTCATCCGTCGTTGGTACGTGATCTGGAATGATAAGATCAAACATCACATTGTCAAGAATGTCCTGAACCTTATAGCCGGGATGTACGGATTTGAGTCGTATCTTCAAAGTTTCTGAATCAAAGTCCATCTGGCACATATCAGTAATGACTACCTCCGGACCTCCACCGACTAATGACCACTTCTCACGAGAACCTGGGCCTTCAAGATGCCCTGGTGAGGTCATATAATCAAGCTTCTTGAGGAATTTTCTCTTATCATGAGACATCATAATGATCAGTCTCTTTGCAGAAGATGCAATATCATTTCCTCCTCCACTACCAGGTAATTTGACTTTTGGAGCGTCATAAGGTCCGATATAACTCGTATTTAGATTCCCATACTCATCTATCTGTGCAGCACCAAGAAAACCTACATCAATACGACCAGCTTGGAGAAGGAATCCAAGGGTCTCAATGAGTCCAATAGAAGCTGAACATCCATAGTAATATCTAGTGTCTGCAACGGAGAGGGGGACCTGTCGAGGGCGAGCATCGATGTAACCTGCTTCAGATATCAGATTTGATTTTGGTGCATGAGTCTCTTTTGCTAAGAGTGCCGCCAGAAGCGGCATTCCGGTGCCACCAAAGACCATCTCGCCATCTCTCACATGTCTAGATGCGCATGCAATAAGGAATTCAGTCTTCGTGTATTCAACCATTCTTAGTACCCCCAGGGTTTTGTCGCTCGGAGCTTATGGAGATGCTCCCAACCAACTAGATCGAGATAGCCGTGATGATTGTCAACTCCAAGAATGTAGTTGTCAAGATATTCCTGCCACCCTTCCTCAGTTTGAGTCAATTTATGAAACATCATGAGGTGCTCAAGGTCATAATCATAGTAATCGTGACACATCATTGGATGAGCGATATAGGGTAAGACTACAACATAATCGACATACATCGCTGGTATCTTTGTTTTATCAGGACTAGTCCGTATCTCTGCTGTATCAATGAGCTCCTCAGCCAATACAATGAGTTTCTTCCCGCAACGAGCTCCTTCCAAGTCTTCGCCCACAATACCATCAATCTGTGCATTTCCAGTCTTATCGACTCTCTGGACATGTACAACACTGAATTCTGGTTGTAGAGAGGGAACAAGACAGATCTTCTCACCAGTGAAGGGGCAATCGATTACTTTCAACTTATCATCACCACGATAACGCCTGAGCCGTACCATATCAGTGCCCATCATACTACGAATAGGCATGAATGGTACATTGAGAGCCCCACCAAGAAAACGCAAAGCCATGGCAAGATTAGAATAATCTTCCACTTGTAGGGCACCTTCAGACACCCTCCGTCGAATATTGTATGAAAGGCCCAATGCTTCAATTGCAGAGAACGCTATCTCATAACGAGTGGCGACTCCAGCTCCAGCCATAATCTCTAGGTCAACCTCAGACCCGCATGTATATACTGTAAGGTCTCGTTTCTTCTGTCGCACAAGCTCATGTGCAAAAGCAATTGGTGCTCTCTGGTAACCAAATCCACCCCAGAAGAGACCGTCACCATCAGATACCAATTTTGCAGCCTCTGAGAGTGTGATTCGTTTGTCTTCAACCTCTGCTTCAGTCAAAATGATTCACCTTGTGAAGGTAAGCTTCGTTAACGCCTGTCGCGTGAAAAACACTATGCCTTTTATCTTTCACCGTCACCAGAGAGAGATAGCATAGATCATGGGAATAGTTGAATTATCATGAATAGCCCATAGATAATTATCAGACTCAAGATTGCAATCCAGATACAAGAGCAGATTGTAGGGAAACCATTCACTGATTTTCTTATTGGCTCATCGGTTTCACCTATAGTGAGTCGTTTATGGAATAAGCCGGATGAAATTGAAACCCCAAGCTCATCTTCTATTGGATACGAACCTATCCCGGGTTCAAAGGAATATAGTTCATCACAGTGGGGACAGCGCAGTTTTATTGAACTCTCAAGTGTTGAAGGTACGGACTCATTGAGGGAACCTCCACAGTAAGGGCAAATTGGTTGCTCAGACATATCACAACACACAGTTCTAACCAAAGAGCCAGAAAATACTTCCAAAGAATCCAAAGACTACGAGTAATGGTACAATTACAAAGAGAAACAGGAAGCAGCAACATGCAATGCTACAACACGTACCGCAACCAGATTGTTGCTGTTGCGGGCGCTCGGTTGTCCAAGGAACATCAGACTCGTACACAGCACCAGGATAGGATCCATCGAAACTGGTAGAAGGTGGTTGGTCACGTTGTCGTCTTGGTTGTTCACCTGGTAGAGAGAATGCTCCAAAACCTGGTAGATACTCAAAAAGACCTCCACAATTTGGACATCGCACCTTGACCTTCTCGTCATAGTCCATTCGAATATTATCTGCACGAACACTCGTACCGCAATAAGGGCAATATGGATTCTCTGCCATGATTGTACCTCGCTTTTGTTGATGGGAATATCTTTTACTGGAGAGGTTTTAAATCTCTTTACCTCGAATCCAGCATTCTTATACGTCAGGTTGCATCACTCTTGTCCATGTCAATCCTTCAGAAGATATCGAAAATGGAGAGAACAACAAAAGTAGGATTCTTTGCCCCTTTTATTGCACTCTTCTGTATCGCACTTGCTATCCTTCTATCGCCAGGTTTTGACTGGTTTGTAAATGCTCTCAGTGATCTAGGACATTACACACGGACCGACCTCGGACCATACAAGTTGATTGGAGCAATCATCTTCAATGGTGGACTCATCACTACAGGATTGCTGATGCTCTACTATACAATCTGGTTTTTCAGGGAAACAAAAGATGCTCCAACGCGAATCGGGGTTCTTCCTCTCTTGGTTTCACTCATGTTCTTGATTGCTATCGGTATATTCTCTGAGAACTTCGGTGAGCTTCACTATTGGGTATCAGTAGGATTCTTTCTCACATTTCCGTTCTCTATGTGGATAGTCGGAATTGTCTGGCTTCGATTCAAACACCTCAGGTGGTTCAGTATCATCTCAATATTATTGCCTTTCCTTTCAGTTGTCATGTGGGCAGATTATCTGAATGGAACATCAATTTGGCAGCAAGCAATTCCTGAGATTATTACCGCCTTCTCAGCAATCGTCTGGCTTTGGGTGATCAATCTACTCCATTATCAAGGAAAACTTGGTCAAATCATCCATGAAGATGAACCTTAAAGATTAGAGAAATATTAGTAAGTGCACTCGCTGCAACTCGCAATTCCATGACCAAGGCAGCCCATGGTCTTATTGCCACCATGCTGAATTCCCCACTCCTGCATGCGATCTAATATAGGAGCAAAGTCTAGTCCTTTTTCGGTTAATTCATAGTGAACATGAGCTGGTATAATTGATGCATCTACAATTCTTTCAACAATGCCTTCTTTCTCAAGCTCTCTTAGACGCTGAGTCAGAATCTTGGGACTGACCCAACTTATTTTTCGATACAGTTCTCCGAATTGAGCTCCCTTTGGATTCTTTGAGGCAAGAAGCTCTTGGAGGATAAGAATAGCCCATCGCTTTCCTAAGATTTTCGTTACCAGGAAGACTGGGCAGTTCTCTGCAGATTCTCTTGTACGTACTGAATTCGAACCCATATGCTCACCAACCGGATACTATCTTTTTGGTAACTACTATACTTATTATAGCATTCAATATAATATTAACTATCGCAAATATAGTTTGTGGAGAATGAATGATGAAAACAACACCAATGGATATGAAAGAACGAAAAGAGAAGTTAAAGAAAGCAGTCGAAAAGATTCATGCAGGTGCAGAGGTTTCGAGTGTTAGAGAAGAATTCAAGGAAATACTGAGAGATGCGACACCTCTTGAAATATCCAAGATAGAAGAAGAGATGATTGATGAAGGAGTTCCAAGAGAAGAACTCCATAGTCTCTGTGATGTGCATTTGGAGTTGTTCAAGGACTCTCTACAAGATCCTCATCCAGATCTTCCTGACACACACCCGATTCACATTCTCATGACAGAGCACAAGATTATCCTGAATGCTGCGATTCAATTAGCTGAACATGCGAAGGTATGTACCGAGAATCCTGGAACTATACCAGCACCTGATGTCATTGCAGGAATTATGAAATCATTGGAAACTCTTAGACTATCAACAAATCATTACCAGCGTGAAGAGAATGTCCTATTTCCAAGATTAGAGAAACATGGAATCGTACAACCACCTGCAATCATGTGGAGTGAGCATGACATAGTAAGAGGAATTGAGAAGACTCTCTTTGGTCTTTTCGATGGAGGTCCCAGATTGGATCAAAATGCGTTACAGACATTGAGATCATCCGCTCTGGCACTTTCTGAAACTCTATCAGGTCATTTCTTCAAGGAAAACAACATACTCTTTCAAACATCATTGAAGTTATTCTCTGATGATGAGTGGAAAGATGTAAGAGTTGACTTTGATGACATTGGATATGGTATCTATATGCCCAAGAGTGCGAAGGAAGTCGAAACGAAGATGAAAGATACAAGTCAAGTAGGCATTGAGGGAATGATCAATTTTGAAACAGGGGCGATGACAAAGGAAACCCTTGAAGCAGTGCTGAATACACTACCGATAGACATAACCTTTGTAGATGAGAAGGATCACGTTCGTTATTTTAGCCAATCCCCCGAGCGTATCTTTGTACGTTCAAAGTCAGTCATTGGCAGAGAGGTTCGAAAATGTCATCCTCAGAAGAGCGTTGAGAGAGTCGAGCAGATACTCCATGATTTCAGAGATGGTAAACGCGATAAAGCTGAGTTCTGGATACAGATGGGAGATGCATTGATTTACATTAGATATTTTCCTGTTAGGGATAATACTGGGAAATATCTTGGATGTCTGGAAGTCACTCAAAACATCGCAGAGATTAAGAAGATTGAAGGAGAGAAGCGACTTCTCGACTGAAAAGACAGAACTTTCAATGCTTGAGCGAGACTCCAATCATTGGAGTCTCATTCTTTATTTTAACAAATTTTTGCAAGAGTTAAAATCCATTCGTGCCCTAAATAACATGAGGCAAAATGGGAGTAGCGCTAGATAGTTTTGTACAGGTTCTGACCACTGCAGGATTTTTCGCAATCATAGCACTTGTATGGAGTGCCTTCTCCAGGTTGAGAAGCAAGCCTGGGACTCGTGGGACCTTTCAACGCCTCCCACTTCTCTTGCCTGCGATTGTCTTTGTCATATCGTTGTTTCTCATTCTAGAACTGGGTTTTGTACCTATGTCGCAGTATCATGGAATCAATAGCTATTCAAGCTATATTGGTTCAGATTCCACTTTTCGCTTCAATGTCTATACGCCAGACATTGTGTATGAGGATGAGGTTCAGATTCGTGTAGACAGTTATTTACAACCAGGGGAGTATATCATTACAGTATTTGATTTCTGTCTAGACAATATTGTTGTTGAATCGATTTTAGTCAATTTGACAGCTCTTGCAACAGAATCATCGGTTTTCACAGAAAAAGAAGTAGATCTCGACCCGGGAAGTTATGTCGTACTTGTCAACAGAACAACATATGAATACGGGGAAATTCAAGACGGAGATCAATATTGTAATCTTAGACTCTCACAACCAATCCAGTCATCATTTCAACCGGAGATCATTGATTGGAGTACCTACCAATTCTTCTTTCTAGTGGGTAGTTTCTTTGTTCTCCTCGGAGGTTTTTGTATTGGATGGGAAGACAGAAGGGACACAAGGGTAGACCGGAAGCCAGAGGATCAATATGAAGACCAAGAACATGTCGAATATGGAAAAGGTTGCTAGACTCACTAATGCTCACAATAGCACACAGATTACAATAATGGTAGTATTGTCAATTAGCAATTTTATAAGCAGTATATAGTAATGCAAATTAGTTTGTGGGGTTTTCACAAGAGTTCAAGGTGAAAAGAGTGTCAATCACTATACGTTGGTTAGGACATGCAAGCTTCCAGATAAAGGCAGATGAAAAGATAATCTACTTGGACTTGTATAGGTCAAAACAACTGAGGGAACGAGTCCCTGACAATCTTGATCCAGCTTCTATCATACTTGTCACGCACAGCCATAACGATCATTGCTTCCCGCAGGCAATTGATGAGGTCAGAAAAGAGGGAACCAAGGTAATTGCACCTGAGAACTGTGGTGAGAAGCTAGAATACGAATTTTTATCACTCAAACCAGGAGAGAAGTCTACGGTTCAAGGAATAACCATTGAAGCCGTTCATGCCTATAATGTAAAACGATTTCGATCACCAGGGAAACTATTTCATCCCAAAGGATTTGGTGTTGGATATCTTCTGAAAATCAAAGACAAAGCAATCTACTTTGCTGGCGACACCGATGTCATCCCTGAGATGAAAGAGATAGGTGCTGTAGACGTGGCACTTCTCCCCTGCGGTGATACGTATACAATGGACAACAAGGATGCAGTGGAAGCTACCAAGATTATCAAACCAAAAGTCGTGATTCCAATGCATACCTGGGATAACAGTGTGGATGATTTTGAAAAAGGAATTGTTGGAACAAAGACGAAATTCGTTTCTCTAAAAGAGGGAGAAATTTTCACTTTGTCAGATTCAACATGAAAATGAATTAATCAAAAAAACAGTCAAAATTTTGAATTAAGTATATTTATCTCCCACGATGTACTACCGTTTTCAGCCGATATTGGCTAGGATGGGAGAAACAGTTGACAATGCAAACTGCAAAATCAAGAAGAGCAGCTTACCTGTATATTGTTGCAGCAATACTGATGTTTGTACAATATGGAGTGATTTCATTTGCCTTAGGATTACTAGAGGATTTTCCATACGTACAACAAGCTCTTAGTGGAGTACAATGGATTGTCTTAGTCTTTGGAGCTGTATTTTTTGTTGGAGCGATATTTGCTTGGACTGGTTTTGGAGTCACAGCAACAGTAGACAGACCTATCGGAGGAGGATACGCTCAGAGAGGTGTCGAAACCGCGAATGGAATAACCTGTGGACTCATGGCAGGAATTGGAGCTATTCTGCTAGCTTTGATCAATAGCTTTCTGTACATGGAGTCTTCAGGAGGATTGGTGATATTTGGACTAATCCCAACCATTCTTGGAGGGATTTTTGCCATGTTAGCTGGCATTGATGTTGTAAGGAAAACATATTCTGGAACAAAGGCATCTCCAGGATATGACAGTGAAAAAGTTCCTTTTGACTCAGTTGATTGCCCATATTGTGGCAAAAAAGGTATTTCACCTCAAGCCAAAACATGTCCCAGTTGTGGACAACCTTTGACATAGAAATCCCTATGAATCCCTAACAAAGCATAAGCGAAAATGTAGTGGAAAAAGATTCTAGCTGAAGTCTTCAATGTTCGTCTCTATTAACAGAGTCTATGACAATGTCTAATAGCTATGGCTCAAATGAAAAAAGAAGTGAAGACCCTACAATGAGTAGGGTCGTTTCAAACGGATTAAAGCAATTCATCAAGTACTTCGAGAAGTTCTACAACTCTAAGCTTAGACCCAATTGCTGAGAGGTCCTTACCGGTCTCTTCTTCTTCCTTCTTCAACGCCTTGATTCCATCATTGAAGTTAGTGATACAGAAGGGACATGAGGTCATCAGAATATCAGCACCTGTTGATGCTGCTTCTTTTAGACGCTCCTTAGCTGTTGAGAGTGCCATGTCTGGAAATTGTGCCTTAACACCTCCTCCTGCACCACAACAGAATGAGTCACCCTTGATACGGTACATCTCACTCAGTTCGATACCAGGAATAGCACCAAGAACAACACGGGGGATCTCGTAGTGTTCCATCTTTGCTTTCTCAGCACCTCGGCTATCAAGAAGCCAGTTCTTTGAATTACGGAGAATCTCTTTCTCAATGGCAATACCAACATGCCGGACACTATGACAGGGATCATGCCAGGTGACCTTCTTGTTGTACTGATTGTTGATCTTCAGTTTTCCTTCTTGCAACAGGTCATAGACATACTCGACTGTGTGCCTTGTCTTGAAAGGCAAAGGTTTCCCACTGATACGCGGATAGTCGTTTCGAATGGTCTTGTAACAACCTGCACATGAGAAGAGTAGGAGGTCAAAGTCCTTGAAGATCTCAAGGTTCTGATTCATGACATCCTCGAAGACGTCTTTCTGACCAGTTCTCAGGATGGGGGAACCGCAACAGACCTCTTCAGATACGATTGTAAAGTCAACACCAAGTTTCTTGAGAATTGATGCTGTGTGGTCAGCTACTTGTTGTTGGCGATATGCACCAGTACAACCTACAAAGTAGCCAATCTTCACATCTTTATCGATTTGTTCTGCATGTTTCTCCTGAGCCCACTTGGTACGGTCACTCCGAGCCTCCTTGTAGGGATTTCTCATATCCTCTGTGCTGACCATCTCTCCAAACTTCTTGTGTTTATCAAGTGGTTCAATTCCAGCCTCAATGATTGCAGCCCTAAGTTCCTCAGTCACATGGACCGTGTCTATATAGTTGGGGCATTGAGTTTCACACATACCACAAGTTGTACAGGCTTCAGCAACCTCAAGAAGTTCGCGACTCGCAGGAAGCTCTCCGTTCAGAAATGCGCGGGCCATCCATTGTTTGCCGCTGTTAAAGTATCCCTCCCATCCATAATAGAGACCTGCCGGGCAGCCTTGAAGCATTCCGGTGTACACCTCATCCTTTCCTTCCTTATCAGGTTCTCCAGAGTAGGCGTACTGACAGGCACGGCAGTGGATACAACGTGCATTGACATTACGAAGGTTTTCTAGACTTGTCATCTCAATCTTTCCTCCCTTTCATTCTTTCATTAATAACGTTACGTTTTGTAACATATTCGCCCACTTTTGGTTTCACTCCTTAGCGGGGTTGGGAAGGTCCGAAACGCTCTCCCATGGGATTGCGAGACGACCTGGGTGCAGTATCAGGTTCGGGTCGAGGACCTTGCGGAACTTGACCAACATTTTGTAGTACTCCTTAGCCTTGGAGAAGGTCTCTGGAGCGTGGACAAAAGGATCAGGACGATAGTTAATCCAGCCCTTCTTTAGGAAACTTCGTGTAGTCTCAAGATTGAACTCACGGATCTTGTCATAGATACCAGGCTCGTTGGTGTCGAAACAGAGAATTGGCATTACAATTGCTTGCCTTGCATGGTCAATGGAAGCAACCCACATTGTTTCAGGGAACCCATAATCTGCCATTGCTGCACAGTACTCATCCATCATCGCACTGGACTCAAGCCATGGACAATACCATGTGATGAAGAGGAATCCAGCCTGCCAGAGGGAATATGGAATTGCAATCTTGTTAGGTTTCTTCAGTCGCGAAGCTACCTGCTTGGGATGCAACTGCTGTTGAGGCGTTGTACGCTTCTCACGAACCTCGTAGTCCTTGTAGACCTTGTCAATACCCTTCAGGGTGAAGTCAAGCTCTTCTTGGGACCATGCCCAGACCTCATAGTTCATCCATTTTCTGTCTACACCAATCTTCTTGTAGAACTCGTAGTCGATAGGTACGTTAGTCTTTGGCCAGCGGGTCATAACAAGTTCGTAGTTCCCACCTTGAACCATGACTGTGCGTTCACTAATGCCCATCTCATGTTTGGAGATCTCCCAGGCAGGTTTGACGACGTCATCCCATGACTCGCCACCATACGCAACAACTGTCTTGTAGTGGGGATGAGGAACCATCTTGATTGCACATTTGGTAATGATACCCATCGAGCCCTGCGAACCAAGGAAGAGACCGTCTGGGTTAGGACCGACACCCCACCGATAGAATGGCTTTGCACCGGGTAGTGCCCACGAACCAGTGTGGAAGATCTCACCTGTTGGCAGGACTACTTCCAAACCCATAATCATATCAGCTTGAGGCCCATATACTCCAGTCACCAGACTGAATCCTCGCTCAATAGCATCACCCAGCACTGTGGCTGCAGGGGGAGCACCATCAGGAATTGGAGGAGCCCAGTCAGGATATTGTGTCTTGAAAATTCTCCAGGCATCACCGGACTTTACACCGGGCTCTACGACCATGACTCGATTCTCAGTATCAACTGTCATCTTATCCATTCTAGTCATGTCCATGTAGATACCACCAGGCTGAATGGCAGGGAGTGCAAAGCCTCCACTGAGACCACCAGCTGCAGGTGTGACGGGAGAGAGGTTCTCATTAGCTACAATGAGGATCTTAGAAACCTGTTCTGCGTTCTCAGGCCTCACAATGACCTCTGGGAGCTCAGCTTCGAGACCCATGATGCCGCGCGCCATGTATGAATGACGAAGAGGTTCACTGGTCGTGACATATTTCTCGCCACAGATAGCCACCAGTTTCTTGACCACTTCATCAGTGACCTTGTTGTAGTTACTCAACTATAATCCTCCGTTATCAGCCAAAAGAGCTGAATCGTGAATTGTCGAATGCAGGTCATGGCTGGAAAAATCCCTCATAAATAGCATTCGGCTAACTATTGTTGCGTAGAAATAGTAACTTATTTTGCTTAGGAATGGAAAAAAGAATATCATTCGGGTGGTTGGAATGAAGATTGGAATTCAGATCGAACCACAGATGGGGTATACGTACGAGGACGTTGTCATCCTTGCAAAAGCTGCTGAAGATGCTGGATTTTACAGCTTCACAGTCTCAGATCACTTCTTTGGAAATGTTGAGAGTGTGGAGAAACATGCCCATGATGCATGGACACTGCTTGCATTATTGACTCCACAGACAGAACGTATTCGCTTGGGAACAGTGGTAACCTGCCAATCATATAGAAATCCAGCACATTTAGCAAAGATTGCAGCGACCTTGGATAACGCATCGAATGGAAGGATAGACTTTGGTATCGGAGCAGGGTGGAAGGAATCAGAGTATGAGGCATATGGCTATCCATTTCCTTCGGTTAAAACGAGAATTCGTCAGTTGAGAGAGGCAATTCAAATCATCAATCTCCTCTGGACTGAAGAGAGACCGAGCTTTGAGGGAGAGTATTATCGCATCAAAGAGACCATGTTCCTTCCGAAACCAGTGCAGAAACCCCGTATTCCTATCTGGGTTGGAAATCAAAAGCTGAAGACTCCGATAATGGAGGAAACTATAGCCCGTTATGCTGACGGATTGAACTATGATTCGGAAACGCCGGCGGACTTTGCAGCGAAAAAGATCCGCATGAGAGAAATGTGCGAGAGAGTTGGTCGTGACTTTGATGAATTGAAATGGTCAATCTATCTTTGTGCATCAGTAATTGGGGAGGATACTGATGATTTTGAAAAAAGAAAGAAGGAACTTCTGAATCAACACTGGTTGTTCACAGAGATACCTGATGAAGTAAGACCAAAGGTCTTAGAGGTCATGCTTTCGAAGTATGTTTCAGGCACTATAGATGAGGCTGTTGAGAAGATCGCGAAGTACAAGAATGAAGCGGATATCATCATTCTTGGGCTCCCTATGATGGGCGACCTTCGGAAAAATGGATTAGACACAATCAAATTACTAAAAGACAAAATAGTGCCACGACTCTGAATTTTTTAAAAAAAAGACTAATCAAAAACTTGCGTCGAGCAGTAGTCATATTGTATATAGTATCTACTTACTCCATGATATCAAAATGGAGTTCGATTACACAAAATGAAAAAAATAGAACTTGTCCCATTACTACTTTTGTCAATTATTCTAATTCCGGGCTATGTTTCTGCATCAAATGCAAGTATGAGTCAAGCAATCGCTGTCAGGTCAATGCATCAGATCAGCGATACTGATACAGATTTGAGCGGCATTACTGTTGGTATCTATGAGAGCTACTTCAGTTATGTCGACCCTCGCGTCAATGAGAGCAGGAAAGCCCTAGAGAACATGTTCACTTGGATGAATGCTACAGTCATCAAATTCAACACAACAGAGCTTCTTAATGGAGCAATCTGGGGATGTGAACTGCTTGCGATTCCTGAGGGGCTTGGACCTACAATCGAATACAGACTTACAGATGATGGTATCGAGCTGATTAGGGATTGGGTCGCCCTTGGTGGGTCGTATATCGGGGTTCGCGGAAGCGCTGCTATTGCTGTGAGAGATTCATACTTCGAGCTCTCGAATACAACCTTTAATCTTGCTCTCATCAATGGAACATCAATTGAAGTAACAGACCTTCCCGACGAAGTCATGACAAATGTATCAATAAACCATGGTTGCGCAGGACCAGACCTATCAGATATGCCAGCAAACCTCTCTGTGCTATTTGAAACTGGAAGGTATTTTGTACCTGATGAAGATCAGGAAGTCCTCGTCATTGCAAACTACACGCATAGTAACTTGCCTGCTATGATTGCAGCTGAATACGGAGAGGGAAATCTGTTCATTTCCAGTCCGCACTTTGAGTATGAAGAGAATAGTGACAGAGACGGGACTGATTACATGGATTCGTTTGATGATCCTGATTCAGAGTGGCCACTCTTACAGCAAATCTCCTGTTGGCTGATTGATAACTCACCAACCGTACGAAATACAACATGGGGTACTACTGATACCCTTACAGATTCAGAAATACCAACTGCGGTAATTATAGGTAGTGTGGGTGTCCTTGCAATTCTCATTATTGTAATAATTGCAAAGAAACGTGCCGCATAGATTCCTCATCTCTTTTCCCAGGTGCGCTTTAGAATTATCGCGCACTCCCCTCATATTTTTCACTATTGTTAAGATATATACTATAGTGATTTATCCCACTTTCTCAACAATCTTCTTAGCAATAGTTGTGAAAGTATCATCAACACCGTCATTAAGCTTCACAGAGGTCTCATGGTAATCAGCCATGAATCGCTTTGCAAATTTCATTCCCTCTTCAGAAGTAACTTGACGCTCAGACTTGAGGTCAGTCTTGTTGCCAACCACAAGATTGACTGTGCCTTTAACATGCTTATCAGCCTCTTTCTTCCAGTCCCAGAGTTCTTCTAAAGTATCAGGTCTGGTGATGTCAAACATGTAGATCACACCTCGAGCGCCTTGATAATACCCAGATCGGACAGCCTCTAAGAAATCCTGTGAACCCAGGTCCCATATCTGTAGCTTGACCTTGCTTTGGTCGAACTGCATGGTCTTTATTGAGAAATCAGCCCCGAGGGTAGGTGTGTAATATTCTCTGAACTTTCCTGTCGTATATCTGAGAATTATACTAGTTTTCCCAACAGCGGATGAACCAACTGTGACTATCTTGTATAGGAATTGTGGAGTCATGCAGAACGACCTATACTGCATAGCTCGAAACGCCTAGTTCAATGTTGCGCCTAAGACCCTATTACCTGTATTTTTTGATATACAATACAACAATCGCAAGTACAGCAACAGAAGAAATCACGATTAAACCAATTTGCATGGGATCAAACGCCGGGGATGCATCTGTCACTGCTGAAAGGATATAGTCACGGAACATCTGAGGATTCTCATCAATGTCGCTTAATCCATAACCAGAGGTGAATACTGCAACAATATCAAGTTCGGGTGCAACAAAGATGTACTGGCCATAGAGTCCCGCTGCAAAGTATGCATCTCTATCTGGCATGGTATGCCACTGTGCTGCGTAACTATGTGACGAACTTAGCGTTGTTACAGTAGTTGTTGTATTCTGGACCCAATCCTCAGATACAATCTCGAGTCCATCCCATGTACCATTATTCAAGTACAGATATCCAAACTTTGCCATATCAAGAGGTCGTATTTGAAGGTCGAATCCTCCGAAGTTGACGCCCTTTGTGTCAGTAGGCCAATAGACTGGAGAGATATTGAGAGGGGTGAAAAGATACTGCGTAGCAAACTGTAGTGTCGTCATATTGGCTACTTGCTCAACAATGCCAGATAGGACATGGGATGCTCCAGTGTTGTACAGATAATATGTATCAGGTTCATGTTCCATGGGTCGATCAAGAACATATTGAACTCCACCACTCGAATTATAGTTGACCTGCCAGACATCATTCTCAGGTGATGAAAAAGGTGCACTTGTTTCATCCCAAGGGAGTCCGGAATTCATGGTCAGAAGATCCCATAAGGTCATACGCTCCTTCCAATCATCTACATTCTCAAAGGTCATATCCGGAAAGAAAGAGAGTACAGTCTGGCTTGTATTATCAATAAGCCCTTCTTGAATTGCTATCCCAATAAGACATGATGTGAAGCTCTTTGTCACAGAATAGAGATAGTGTGTTCCGTTATATGACTGTGTTCGGCTCTGACCCTGGAACGGATTTGGATATTCTTCAAGTACAACATATCCATGACGAGTCACGATGACAGAATGAACATCTAGGTCCGAGTCCTCTATGTGAGTAATCATTGCATCCAATGTTGCTGAACTCATGCCTTGGTCCTCGGGGGTTGAGTTTCTCCAACCAGCTGTAGGCCAATAGTCACGAACCAGCATCTCCGAAGGAATAGGAAAAGAGCTGGAGGCAAATACAAGTGGTTGATATGATGGGACAGCTAAGAGGAGAACGAAGATTGCTACAAGAGCCTTAGCTCCACACGAACACAGAGAGAATCCACTTAGACAGCTCATTTTCATCGTCTAACATCTTGAGTTTGATAATATAACATAACTCAAGTAAGCAAGTTTAATGCCGATCTGGGAAATAATCCTTGAGGAGGTCAGATATATCCTGAGTGAACTCTGAAAAAGACTCTAGAATATCAGCGAATATACTTCGTTTCTCAAGTAGCTCCTTCGGGATTGATATCTCATGTAGTCGTGAGAGTGTAAGGACAGTAAGTTTCGCTGCGGGATTCATCTTTGCATAGCTAGTAACAAAATCAAGAAGGGCTTGATCTGTGTCAGTATCTCCAAGCTCGGATGCAAAACCATCCATCAGAGAAACTCCAGTCTTAGCACAAAGCTCAACAATCTTCTCACGACCATAGATTGTTTGTCCTCGACGACTAAGGATGTCAGCAACTTTGTGGATTGGTCTTGTTATTTCAGACAATTATTTTCTACCTCCTTTCACGTCCCCACACAATTCATCTCTAGCCAGAACGAGAACTCTTCAAAGCCTCGAAGGTCATAACTAGTGTAACGTTCGAATAGATAACTCTGGTAGATGTCCGTCAAAGCGTCTGCAAAGCGCTTAATCCGGTCTTTCTGAAGAGCCGCGACAAATTGAGCTAGAAGTTTCATCCACTCAGCATAGAGATCCATGAGTCTCCGAGGGTCAAGTCCCTCATAGAGACGCGAATTATAATCGATGCTCCAAGAGTCCTCTTTCAACCTGAACATTCCTGCAACTTCAGTGACCGGGACCTTCTTTAAAGCCGCGTTCAGGAAGAGCATAGCCTCTTCTGAAGAATAGGTCTTTTCAGCCACACGAACAGCAAGTTCCAAAGCCTCTTGAACAAGTAAGAGTCTCCTCTTTTCAGGTGAGAGAGCAACAATAGCTCCGGTCTCGAGGAGAATGTCAATGACCTCCATGACCTCAGTTTCTTCGTGGTCAGAAGATAGACTTGTGATTATCGCTCCAACAGAGCGTCTACCATCAAAGAGCATTGAGAGTCTTGGTAATAATGTAATGACCTCAGGACTTCTTCTAGCCAACTCTACACGTTGGGGAGATGATAGTTGCAGTAGCCTATCGATCTTTGAGGTGGATGCCACTATATCGGCTTTGTTGAGAATACTCCCAAACTTGATTCTACCTAAAGCCCAGAGTCGTGTGATCTCCGCTGTCACCTCATCCAAGTCGATTCCACTCTTCTTGGTAATCTCATCAATTGTACCAAGACCATCAATATATGGAGCGACAACGCTCATCGACTTCGTGCCAGACTCGCTCTCAATTAGAAATGGAACCCAACTCCCGGAGAGCTTACGAAACGCAAGATTCTGAACGATACCTTCTCTGAAATCAGGAAACTCCGTGTCGACTTTGAGTGTATCCTTCTCCTCTCTTGAGAGATCTTTGATCCATATATTCTCGAATTCTTCAAGGAGTGATTTCAGAACAGGTGTGACTTCTTCATCCCATTCGCCTAGACTGACAATTACAAAATCTGTGGCTTCTCCAGAGATGACCGTAAAGAGTCTCGCCCCATAGTCCACTTGGAACATGGAACTATCCCGCTCGATGACTTCCTTTGAGAAGCTCTGAATTGCTGTGAAAAAACCAGACACAAGCATAGGATCAAGGTCCTGTGCCTTCGGATCAAGTTTCATGAAGAAGAGGGGGATTCCTCCTTTTTCCATGATTAACAGGGCTTGAATGTTATGTCCAGCCATTGCATCCACTCCATTGCTGCAACTAGCATCACATTCTCTATTAATGTAGCTGTGTTATTGGTGTTGAATACCTTGTTCCAAATAGTTAATACTTCGCAGATGCAATACAACTCTTTGTATAAGGAGTTTAGGTGGCCTCGATTGGGGACTGTCCGAGTGGGAGCAATTGGAATTATTATTCTGATAATCGTAAGCTCGTCTAACGCTTTACAGGCTCAGGGTATAGTTACATCAGAGGAAGCATTGCAGAGTGGTCCATTTATTGATAGGGTCAATTATAGAGTGATACAGAATCGAGACCAGAGAATTCTCGCACTCCAGACTGGTGAAATAGAAATAGATTCTGACATCTTCCATCTTAGTGCCATTCAAAAATTTGAAACCGATCCAGCAATTTCAGTGAGAGCGGTTTTAGATGAAAGAAAAATTAGAGTTCTCAAGATCAATTGTTCAAAATATCCACTGAATATCAGTGGAGTGAGGAGATCTTTTGCATTTGCTTTTAATAAAACAAAAATACCCGACGAAACCGGCCACCCATTTACCATTGTCGATTCGCTTATTCCAACTGGGCATCCTTGGTGTATTGAACAGGAATTGGCAACTCACTATTATGAGGCTCGCCCAGATATAGGAAATGCCCTTCTGGATAGTCTGGATTTTTCAATAAATCCGTCGACAGGATATCGAGAAACTCCGGAAGGAGATCCGTTTGAAATCGTAGTCATGGACTCTTGGTCTAGTGATTTAGATAAAATGGCGATAGAAGCATTCGAATCGCTTCACATAATGACAAAGATTGCATACTCTGGTGGTGATATATTCATAGGATACTTATATTTTGATAGTTATATCAAATGGTTTACAGATGAATATTGGTCACAGATTTTTTATAATGATCAAGAACAAAATATGTACAAGTTTCAGAATGATACATTTGATTATTGGAGAATGCAACTGTGGAATGCTACCTCAGAAGAACAAGCTCACGAAGCAATAGTTAGAATGCAAGAAGTACTGCATTATAATGTTCCAGTTCTCTCACTTTATCAATACAATGATATGATGGCATACAGGAACGATCGATTTTCAGGGCATATTGAAGACGGTGTGAGATCTGTATCTAATTCTTGGACTCTCAGAAAGATTCACATGATCGATGGAACTTGGGGCGGCATAGTTCCTATCGCAATCAATGAGGAACCAGACAGCTTTAACCATTATCAGAACGATTTTATCTATTCTGACATTTTCTTACCGGAACTTGTACCGACTTTATACGATGTCGGACCTGATCTCAAACCGGTCCCGGATCTTGTAGAGAACATCATTACTGAAACTCATTCTGACAATCCAGTAATTATGGAGGAGCACACTCGATATATCATGGATATTATTCATAACGCTACTTGGAGTGACGGGGTGCCCTTGACTGCCAACGATGTAGCTTTTACGTTCTTATACATTATTGAGAGTGGCGTCTATGGAAATCCAGCCTATGGACAACTCGATGGATTGGTTGCAACATATGCTCCTTCAACTTACCAAGTAGTGCTTGAGTTCTCAACTGAGTCTTACTGGCACTTCTCAGATTTTGCATATACACCAATCATTCCAGAACACATCTTCAATGATATGGATGGTATAGGGTACAAGAATTGGGAATTCTGGGATCCTATTAAAAATCCAGACGACCCCTTTGTGACCTGCGGACCCTTCCTCTTCAATAATTGCGTACCAGGAATATCGTATGAGCTTGTAAGGAACCCCTTGTTCTATTACGGAGTCGAAGAACCTAACATAACAGACACGACTACAACTACTACTACTACTACTGAAATTATGGACTATGGAACCCTTGCTATTTCATTGACTATAAGCTCAATCTCAGGATTTGTCATCGTTGTGTTTTCCTATCGTTCCTATCTTGAGATTGAGAAGAATCGTCCAAAATTAAGAGAGATTCCATGGGAGGAGGTCTCCGAGGGAATTGGTAATCACAGAGAGGAGGACTGAGAATGAAAAGAAGACTGGCTTTGATCGTCTTGGTATCTATTCTCGTGCTTTTGTTCGATACACAGCCAGTGGTTCTAGCGCGTTACGAACCGCCTGAAGATCTCAATCAAGGCCCGTTCATAGACGGGATTCAGTATAGAGTGATAAACAACCAGAACCAAAGGATTCTCGCTCTCCAAGCTGGCGAGATCGAGATGGACACTTGTTTCTTTGATCCAGTTCACCTTCCCACTTTGGATGCAGATCCTGATATAGACATCTTCCAAGCTGTGAGAAATGGCTATGGTCACATCACGATAAATTGTCGTGACTATCCATTAAACATCAGTGGGCTGAGAAGAGCCTTTGCCTTTGCCTTTGACAAGACACGAATCACTGTAGAGATGATGGATGGTTTCTCACTGGAGCATGACTCACTCGTGCCAACACCAAATGGCTGGTGTATTGAAGATGATTTACCTTGGTACTATTACACTGCTCAACCGGATATTGGTAATCAGATTCTTGATGACCTCGAATTTGATATAGATCCAGTCTCAGGGTACAGAAATGCACCAAATGGACAACCCTTCGACATTGAGATCGAATATGCAGCAAGCTCACCATGCGGACCACTCTGTACATCAGGTATTCCACAAATTGGTGTAGATGCCCTTACAGCACTTCATATCAACGCACGAATTTGTCCTTCAGATTTCAATAGATTCATGCGAAGACTTGAAAACCATGGTGATTATGACATGGTCTTATTTGGCACAAATTTCTACAGTAACGATGTTGACTGGTTAGCCTATGAGTACTGGTCAGAGTACGCAGATACCCCCTATCAGAATCCATCTAATTTTATGAATGAAACCTATGATAGTTGTAGAGAGCAGCTCCTCTATGGTACAAGCTACGAGGAGGTCTATAATGCATCTTCATGGATGCAGAAAATTCTTCATGAGCAGGTCCCAAGACTTGTTGTGTATGAGAATACCTACCTGCAGGCTTACAGAAACAGCATCTACACTGGTCATGTTGAGGATCTTGGTAGATACATCACTGGCCCATGGACCATGAGAAAGATCCACAAGATCGATGGTACCTGAGGTGGAACACTTTCCATCGGAATCAGCGAGGAACCAGACAGCTTTAATGTATTCATAGCTAGTAATCCAATCTCTCATCTTATCTTGGAGAATCTATGGCCTTCTCTATACAAATATGGTCCAGACCTTACTCCATACCCAGACCTTGTAGAGAAAATGCTTACTGAAACGCATGAGAATAACCTATCAGTACCAGAAGGTCACACTAGATACACCATAGACATTATTCAGAATGCTACTTGGAGTGACGGAGTACCCTTAACTGCCAAAGATGTGGCTTTTACGTTCATATACATTATTGAGAGTGGCGTCTATGGAAATCCAGCTGGTAGTGATTACTTGGACCTCAGTGTATCAGATGCAACTACTACATATAGATGTGTGATTGAATTTACAACTGAGTCGTACTGGCTTTTCTCTGATTTTGCTTTTGATTATATCATTCCGGAGCATGTCCTGAATAGTACAGAGTTCATGGGATATGATAAATGGAATATATGGAATCCAGTTTTTGATTCAGATACTCCAAATGCAACCTGTGGACCTTTCACCTTCAATGCATTTGAGTCAGGTGATTATTACGAGATACTAATGAATCCACTATTTCATTATAGTATTGATCCGTTCGATATAGCTAACACTACAACACCATTAACATCGCCCCCACCAACAACAGAGGGGCATAGTTGGACCCCTATGGTGACTATTCCAACAAGTATTGGCTCTGCAGTAGTAATTATGTATTGTCTACTAAAAATAATCCAGAAACGCAGAGAATCACCATAATGACCAATTGTGATTAATAACTAGAATATCTTTGGCTCATCCCACTCGCCCCAGAGATCTCGCCAGACCTCAAATATCTCCCCAATTGATGTATATGCACGGACACATTCGACAATATGAGGCATGACATTCTCGGTACCTTCTGATGCTTTACGAAGACCGTCAAGGGCATCTTGGACTCGCTTGTTGTCACGTTCCTTCTTTGTCTTCCTCAGACGCGCAACTTGCTTCCGCTCAACCTCAGGGTCTATCTTGAGAACGGGTATAGTGAGGTCTTCACCCTCAAGGATATAATCATTGACTCCAACAATCTTTCGGTCACCACTCTCCACTTCCTTCTGATATCGATATGATGCCTCGGCAATCTCTTTCTGGAAGAATCCCTTTTCAATAGCCTCAACAACACCACCGAGTGCTTCGACCTTCTCGAAATACTTGTAGGCTGCGTCCTCCATATCATTCGTCAAGGCTTCAACATAGTAAGACCCAGCCAAGGGGTCAATTGTGTTTGCAGCACCACTCTCATGAGCAAGAACCTGCTGCGTTCTAAGAGCGACACGGACAGCATCCTCTGTAGGTAGGCAGAGTGCCTCATCCATACTATTCGTGTGAAGGGATTGGGTCCCACCTAAGACTGCAGCAAGAGCCTGGTAGGCAGTTCTCACAACATTTACCATAGGTTGTTGAGCAGTGAGCGAACATCCCGCAGTCTGAGTGTGGAAACGCATCCAGAGAGATCGGTCACTCTTCGCACCAAATGTCTCTTTCATCTCACGAGCCCAGATCCTTCGAGCAGCCCTATATTTTGCGACCTCTTCGAAGATATCATTATGCGCATTAAAGAAGAACGAGAGGCGAGGGGCAAAGTCATCCACATTCATTCCATGATTGATACCGACCTTCACGTACTCCATTCCATTAAGAAGGGTGAAGGCAAGTTCCTGGACTGCTGTGGACCCAGCTTCGCGGATGTGGTACCCAGAGATTGATATTGTATTCCATCGAGGTATGTGTTTTGTGGAATATTCCATGATGTCCCCAATGATTCTGAGTGATTGCTTTGGAGCAAGAATCCATGACTTCTGAGCCATGTACTCCTTTAAAATATCGTTCTGAATCGTACCCCCAATCTTATCCGAGGAGATACCCTGTTTCTCTGCGGCTACCATGTACATTGCCAAGAGGATACTTGCTGGAGCATTTATTGTCATGGAGGTAGTTACCTTGTCAAGAGGAATTCCAGCAAAGAGGATTTCCATATCCTTGAGGGTATCAACTGCAACACCGAGTTTTCCGACTTCTCCAAGAGAATATGGATGGTCAGACTCGCGAGCAAAGATAGTTGGAAGATGGAATGCCACGCTTATTCCTGTCTGCCCGTTTGCGAGAAGGAACTTGTAGCGCGCATTGGATTCCTCAGCAGTTCCCATACCAGCGAACTGACGCATGGTCCATAGACGACCACGATACATCGATGGTTGCACTCCACGAGTGAAAGGGTATTCACTTGGAAATCCAAGATCATTCATATAATCGAGCTTCGGAATATCAAGAGGCGTATAGAGAACCTTGACAGGAGTACTGGAGGTCGTCACGAACTCTTTCCTGCGGTCAGGATGCCCCTTCTGGTGTTCACCGAGGGTCTCTTTCTCCCATTTATCTTGAGCTTTCCGAATCTCGTCCAAGTTCCTCTCAGCAGCCATCACTAGTTCCTCCGTAGTGGAACAAGACTTCGGAAAGAGTTCTGAATATTAAGTGTTCGATTTGGTGACCATCAATCATAAAACTAGAACTCGAAACCTTTCCGAGCAAGTAATTTCTTTGTGGAGAAATAATGCTTGATATCTTTCATCTCAGTGACAAGATCTGCAGCATCAATGATCTCTTGTCGAGCATATCTACCAGTCATGATCAGTTCAACATCAGAGGGCTTTGTCTTAATGAGTTGAAGCTGCTCTTCAAGAGTAATTAGGTTCCACTCGACAGCAACATTGATCTCGTCGAGGATTAAAACATCGCACCTGTGTTCTCCGAGAATCTCTTGAGCAAGTTTCAGAGCGTCCTGAGCCATCCTGATATCAATCGGGTCAGGATTCTTTTTATCGACGAACGTTTCACGCCCCATGGGAATTATCGTAAAATTAGGAATTAGGTCCACAGACCGGAACTCGCCATAGTTGATATCAGTACCATCGCCTCTCATTGCAACCTTGGCTTTCATAAGTGATATCATTATGACCTCAAGTCCATGACCAGCTGCTCGAAGACCAGCTCCCAAGGCACAGGTCGTCTTTCCCTTGCCATTTCCAGTGTAGACTTGTACAAGGCCGGGAGCTGTGGATTCATTCATTGTTTTGCACCCTGATGTTTTATTCTTCTAGCAACGTTAACAACACGTTGACCCAAGAGAACACTTCCTTCGATTGCCAACTCGTCGTTAGCTGCAGAACGCCAATTTCCATCATCGGTCTGAAGACTACCAGAACCAAAGGTGCCATCGCGGACTGGATTTCCAAGAGACCCAACGACAATCATACCTTGACCAAGAGCATATCGGTTCAGAACATCAATCACATGCTCCTGACCACCATATCGAAGACCTGCGTAGGTAATTGCTCCAAATACCTTATCCTTGAGCTGATGGTTGAGCATCTTCATAGCTCGAGATCGATCAATGAAGTCTTTGAGTACACCGGGAACAGATGTGAAATATGATGGTGCTGAGATTATGATTGCATCAGCTTCTCGTAGTTTTTCTTCAAGAGTATGCATGGCGTCTAGCTCACTCTGTGGACAGGGCTTCTTTCGAACACATGTGTCACAACCAGTGCAATGTCGTAGGTCGTAGTCACTGATATTGATAAGGAGTGTTTCAATAGGTTCGGTATCAGTTTCAGAGTATGTCTGCGCAGCAGCTTCGAGAGTTTTTGAAAGAAGGAATTGCGTATTTGATTTCTCGTGCTTGGGAGACCCAGATATTCCAACAATTAGCATTAATCACTCGCTCCTAGAGATGATGCATAGGCCTACGTACCTGCTACTTCTATTTTTCGACAGAATGACCCTATAACATTTCATTCAGAGAGTGAGCCAACTCCCCGGCTGCTGATATAGCATGTAATGTGCTCTCTGAGGGATCAGCAGCAACGGCTACGGTGAAAGAGTGAACACGGAGTAACTGAACCTTGTGGTCTCCAGAGGTTACACTTGTTGGTACGATGTCCATAATAGGTCGGACTGAGCCTTGAGATATCTCAATTTCCAATCTGAAAAGATGGGACTCAGGAACATTTCCGGAGAGCATGTGTCCATTTGAATCGAAAACACCGACAAAGGATATCTCTGGTTGCTCCATGATGGAATACAGAAGTTTGTCGATGGATGCAAGCTTTTTTCGCGTAAGTGTGCTCATCTTCATTGAGAAATATGAATCAATCAATTCGTTAATATCTACAATCTCGGACATACTTCCACACCAAGAGTCAATTATCTGAACGTACTGTCTTGATAGAGTTCGACCAAAAGAAAGCAGTGTGTTCTTCAGGGCATTGATGTGTCCACTATCATTTGATTGAGCTACAATCGCAAATGAATGGAAAAATGCGTATGCCCATAGACAATGATCCTGTTCTAATGTGTATACTCTCTCTGATGATGTACTGGAACTGGATTGAAATAGAACAACACTATTTCTCACAATTGAGGGAATTGCCTTCAGATCAATATAGCTGTCTTCTTCAAACGTCCTACCATAGAGTGGCTCTCCATCACTCTTGATTATGTACAGACAGCGTATCATAGGTTCTCCCGGCTTGGAATTGGAACAATTCCAGCAGACATAAGAGTTACTGGTGGATAATATCAGGTTAGTTAGTAGCATAGTTCAGTAAACTTTAATCTGAGAGAGTCTAGTGTCAAAAGAGGTTGGCAAGGATGTCAGATGATGAATCAGAATACATAGAGCCAAAGAAACGTTCAAGGAAAGAACTCCAGAAACGCACAAGATACGACATCTATGCCGAGTTATTGCGAGTTGTCTACATCTGGGGCTATTGTCCATTGACAAGAGCAGCTAGATCAACTAACATGCCAGTAGATCGTGCAAAGGAGTCCATTGGAGAACTCTGTGAGAGAGGGCTGCTGGAAGAAGATGATGATGAGGGTATGAGAGTCTACAAAGTGACAGTGCGAGGCCATCAATACTTGGAACTCTACAAGAGAATGGCATCACTTGTTGGCATACCCATTCCAGAACCAATTATTGGGATGTGAGGAGTGGAATAGAGTAAATTCAAGCTAGTCACATTTTGTGACTTCTTATTGTGACTCTCGCTTATATATGAAATTTACAGAGATTTACTTGAATAATAATAACGGATGATGGCCAAAATGGCACAAAAATACGAACATAAAAATGAAAACACTGTTGAGCTTGACTCTATTGAGGGAGATGTCGAGATCCGCAGTTGTGGTACCCTTGCTCCAAAACAAGGAAATGAGATAAACATTAGTGGAGCACTCATTGTCTACGAAGACCTCATTATTGATGGAAACCTCAGATGTGATCGACTGGAACTCAAGACGCGAGATCGCATTGAAGTGAGGGGAAATCTAGTCGTTGCAAAATCCATTGATGCTCGAAAAGGTTCTATCGAAGTCGAAGGTAACTGTGAAGCTAGAGATATTGAGGCAGGCGCTGCATTAAGTGTAGAGGGCAATCTGAAATGCATTGTTGCGAAAGCAGGTGCATCAATCAAGGTCGAAGGTGATGCAGAAGCTCAGAGACTCACCGGAGGAGCTTCAGTAAAGATTGGTGGACTATGCAAGGTTGAGAGAATTGCTGGTGGAGCTTCAATCTCAATTGGTGGAAACATTGAGGCGGAAGAATTCGATGCAGGTGGCTCTGGAAAGGCTGTGAGTGGTGTTATCAAGAAAGTATCAGTAGGTGGAAGTTTCAAGGCTGAAGAGGCTATTGAGATTGACGATCTCGATGTTGGTGGCTCTGCAAGCGTTGGACCAGGATCTAAGGTAAGGAACATCGACATTGGTGGAACATTCAAGGCTCATGGAGAGCTTGAATTTGGTGAAATTGATGTTGGTGGGACTGTCAAAATCATGGGCAATGCTAGGGGTGAAGCTATTGATGTTGGAGGCACCGTGAAAGCAGAAGGAGATCTTTCACTGACTCAAGGGCTCAACGTTGGCGGCACTGTTGCAGTTCTAGGTAACCTGAAGTGTGACGATAAAATCAAGGTTGGTGGTACTGTCAAAGTTGAAGGTAGAATTGACACCTTCAGAATCATTGTGGGTGGTGAAATTGCTGCTGCTTACATCAAAGCCTCAGATGGATTCCGAATTGGAAAACGTGCTGAGGTAAGAGGATTTGTTGAGTCTGGTGAGATTCTTATTCGTGAGCGAGCAAGAACCGAATCTCTCTATGGTGATGATATCCGAATCGAAGAACGCGCCCGTGTTGGCAGTATCTATGGTCGTAAAATTTACCTTGAACGCGATGTGATCGTCGAGGGAGAAGTCCTTTACACTGAGAGCCTCGAATCAGAAAGTGGTGTTGCATTCAAGGAAGAACCAAGGAAAGTCGATTCACTCCCACCTCCAGAACAACTCAAGTAGAGAATAAGTCTGGCCTTCATCCATTTTAAATTGAGAGGGGATTCGTATCCCCTCACTCTACTTGTTTAAGCTCTTTTTTAGAATTAGAATCCGTCTGTTGCTATCAGGCTTGTAGGGATTACTATCATAATCACCAAGTTCTTGCACAATATCAAAACCGGAGAATTTCACAAGCAAATCTGCCTCTCTATTAAATATCAAAGCAGCACTAGAAATCACCTCAGTTGTGCTCAGGATTTGTTGAGTGGAGTCTCGAACAATATAACGTAGGTCAACTCGCAGAAGTTGACGGATAAGATCGGTATGTATCTCTCCATGTCGTTCAATAGTTTTGCCATCTTCGAGACATGCAGGGGGATCCTCAAATCTAGCATGATCGTACTCTAGAGCAGCTGGGTAAAGATCAAGAATGAACAACCCATCATCATCTAGGTGCTTATGGATACATCTCAGAGTCGAGAGTTGGGATTCTGTAGTTAGTGCATGACCAAATGAATGGGGAATAATGATCAGTTTGAAAGTTTGTTGAACATCGAAGTTCTCCATTTGTCCCTCGATGATTGAAAGACGCTCTGATACTTGAATTGGTAGAGATGCTATTTTTTTCCGAGCAGTTCTGAGCATGGAGGGTGAACTCTCAACGCCAACGACATCAAATCCTTCAGCCGCAAGAGAAATCGCAACACGACCAGTACCAGAGGCGATGTCTAAAATTGGAGAACCTGTTTGCTTTGCATAATCGAGATAGAAGGGAAGGTCAATATTATCAGCAAAATAATCATAGAATTCGCTAATTCCTTCATATCCAGGTTTCAAGTCAGAGAAGATATCCTTGTTTTCTTTGGGCATTGAAGCGTACTCCCTTGATATTAAGAACTGAATTAGGCTGTTATAGAACTTGAATCCACCTCAATTTTTTCCTCCATATGGGAACGATATCTATCTGGTACTGGATAGTTCTGGAATGAATGAGAAAACCATCTACCCATCATAGATTCAAGTTCACAATCAATTCGCGACCCCAATGCTTCACTCAATTTAGGATTCACAGACCATACCGTTCCATGGGGCGTCATGTCTACTTTCCCGCGTTTTACTACTTGTTCACCGTTTAGCATGGTTAGAAAGGCTGAACTAAAGACACGTATGATTTTTGATGGATTCAATGCAAGGTCTACCTTCTCGGGATTAACATCGTATACTGCAATATCAGCATCAGCACCTGGACCAAGGTGTCCTTTGACCTTCTCCAGGCCTAAGATACGGGCAGGACCAGCTCTTGTGGAAATAGCTACTTCAAAGAGGTCCCATTCTCGGTCAATATCAGGTAGGGTTGATCTCTGTGATACAACGGGATGCACTTTTTCTAACCAAACTTTTCGCTGCTTAGTACTCATCAACCAAGAAAGCACTAGAGGGTATTTCGTGAAGGGTCCAGCATTTGGATGGTCTGTGCTTACTGCTATTCGCCAGATGTCATCTACACTTAACGCAAACTCTAGAGGGATTGCCCACTGAATGGAATTGCCTGGAGAAGAGGGACTATAGGTATAGGGAACGATGCCGGCGCCGCCAGGAAGTTCAACATCGATTGTTGCATTGGTCCACTTTTCGCCAGAGAGTTGATGGAGGTAAAACTCGAAGGGTCCGTCACCAGTCATCGTGGTGGCTGGTCCAAACGTAATTTGACCGAGGTCAGTCGTGAAATGTGCATTCTTTGAAAAATATTTAGCAAATTCGAGACCTCCGGATTCAAGGTCCTTCCAGTCTGTACTTCCAGGATTGACACTTCCAAAGCAGTCAAAGGACATGTGGGCGAGATGAACTGTCCGTTTGCGTCCAGCATGACCCTTGATGTCGCGAATACTGTCAAGTTGGGCGGTGGTTGTTTCAACATTTCCCACTCGACCTAAGTTGTTAGGATGAAGGTGCATAGGATGAGGTAATCCTAAGGTCTCAACTGCTCGACACAATCCACGGGTGATGTCACGAGGTGTGATATCCCATTCAGGGACAACGGCATCAAGATCGTGAAGGTCTATACCATGAGCCCAAGCATATGTGCCCCCGGGATTTACAACCTTTACACCAAGACCCCCAACCTTCTGTAGGGTCCATGCAATATATGCTGCAAGACCACTATGATCCTGCTCTTTGATGTAATGAAAGCTAATCATACTGTTACAAAACATAGGAAGCATACCAGTGTGGAGATTGGGAAGGTCTTCTATTTCCTCCCAAGCACTTAGAGCCTTCAATGCAGGTAGGGCAGGTTCGATGACAGTAGTATAGCCCATTGATGAGTATCTATAACCAATGATATGGGAGCTGGGCATTGTGTGACCAACTCCACCTCGTGTTTTTTTTGTCTTTAGGACAAACTCAATGCGATGGTCTTCAGGACACATTGCACGACCAAGATTGAGTTTACTGCCAAGAATATGAGAGTGAAGGTCTACTCCACCAGGCATCACGGTTCGACCTTTCAGGTTGACCTTCTTTGCTTTCTCTGAGACCTTATCCACTATTTTCTTACCACGTATACAGATATCCTTGATTTCACCATTGATTCCATTTATTGGATCAAAGACTATCCCGTTTTGAAGAATCATCTCGTGAGGCATGATCAGGACAACCTCCGAAGTTCATCATATATCATCTTCAAAATGACTCGATCAGGAAAGACTCCTGTTGGAGGTTCTACAACTTTCTTTAGATAGAGTGGAAGACCATCCATTCTGACAGCAGCGCCATCGCACTCTATTCCAGCAATAGCTGTTGGAATATTGACAGCGGCAATCAATGAAGTCATGTTCTGCTTTGGGTCAAGGTTAATGATAGGGATACTCTTGAGATGCTCAAGGGCAGCCCTCGGAAAATGAGCAGCAGGGTCTGCTGCAACGTTAAGGAATACATCACATTCTTTTCGAAGCAGGAGGTCCACCGCTGTATATTCACCCGGTTGATATCGCGGATAGCCTCTACAATAATCAACAGCAAAGGGATAGCCGGTCTGCCAAGTAGAGGTCTTGTTTGCCCCCGCAACATTATAGTGACCACGCATTGGGAGCATGTTCCATCGAGTAAATGAATTCAAGTCCTGGACCAATCTTATGGCTGCATCCACATTCCGATGCTTTCCTTTTGACTGCGATAGACCAAGACCATAAAACAAGACCCCATACTTTGCATTCTTCATCTTCGTCATAAGACGGTCTATTGCACTCAGCGACAGTCCAGCAACTGACTCAACGTCTAATCGGCGTCCATGAAGGAGTGCTCTCATTGTTCCCAATAGTTCCAGGTCAGACCCAGGTTCAATCTTTATGAACTGATCTACAATTTGCGCGCTCTCGCTCTTTCGAATATCGATAAGGTAGATCACCCGTTGGTTTTTTGGATCCTTAATATATTCACCAGGAACACGTACATATCTCCGAATATGCCGAGGATGTGCAGACTGCGGATTCGCACCCCAATAGAGAACAAAGTCTGCACGATGCTTTACTTCTGCCAAGGACCCATGAGCCTCCCCAGACTCCTGAGTTCCAAGAATAGAGGGGCCATGACAGACCGATGATGTATTATCAACAACACCGCCAACGAGTTCAGCAATCTTGTATGCCTCACGATGTGCATCGTTCTCTGCGGAACTAAGGCCATAGACTAGTAGACGTCTTGATTTTTGTAGTATCTGAGCTACCTGCTTGATTGTCGATTCAAGAGAGGTCGCTATCATACTGGAACCCTTGCGTATGGATGGACCAGAGAGTCTATCATGTGGATGATTTAGAAACTTCCTCTGACTAATAGCGCAACCATTTTGATTCTTAGTCACTATATTCTTCTCTGTAGTGATTTGAATATCATCGCACAGGCAACCACAGAAGGGGCAGACTACATTGTCAAAGATATTCAATTCTTTAGCCAATCAGTTCCCCCCCAGAAGGCGTTTCGAGAAGTTGTTTGATATTCAGAAATTCGTGTTCTTCAGCTCTATAAATTTCGACCTGGATTCCCTTGAAGTTGGGCATTCCACTAGCAGCAGTATCTGAACCAGTTATTGCGTTTGCATAAGGTCCACATGGTATGAAGACAATGCCTGGTTCTGCGTTCTTATCGAATTGTGCTTTAACAACCACTGCGCCATATTCTGACTCTATTCTGACAAACGCTCCAGATTCAATACCTAGGATACGTAGTGATGTTGCATCTAATTCGCATACTCCGACAGCTTCTTGATATGCCTCACTCAATTTTCCTTGTTCGAGAGCTTGACCTTGTTTCAGTGTACGACCGGAGGTAAGGAATGCAGCAACACCGACTTTGTTCATTCGAATAACTCCTGGTTAGTGCATTCAAGAGTTGTCCAAACTAAGATAAGAAATCTTGCGTAGAAGAATTTGCGGATAAATAAGTCAGGGATGCGGAACAGATCCAATCCAATCAATTTCCAATTTTTTTTCACATCGCAACTTGTGAAGGTTCCAACATCCCTAGACTTTTTTGTAGCTAAATCAGTATAAGCACTTTAATGTGTACGCTGTTACACAAGTATTTGGACTCTCCAGAATTATCAGGCAACTAGATGTACCAACAACAAATTCTGATCAATCGGTGGCTTCGTCTTAAGATGAATCCAGCAAAGACTCGTAGGATAATACGAAATACCAAGTCCAGAGTCACTTCGAAGCCTTTATCAGATAAGATACGCGGAGGCCTCCAGAAGCTCTCAACTATCATGGGGCAGTTGATTCGACAATGGCAGCAGATAAGAAAGCACTCAAAGAGCTGTATACTAGAACATTGAAAACCCGGCTCTTTGAAGAAAAAGTATGGGATCTCTTTGGAGAAAATATTGTACCCGGAACACTTCATTTGTATCTCGGACAGGAAGGAGTGGCAGCTGGTGTTACAACTGCACTAAAAGATTCAGACTGGATTCAAAGTACCCATAGAGGACATGGACATGTAGTTGCTAAGGGTGCTGACATGAATGCAGCATTAGCTGAGCTACTTGGCAAAAAGACTGGCTCGTGTAAGGGAAAAGGTGGTTCGATGCACATCACACAGTTTGATGTGGGGGTTCTTGGAGCAACAGGAGTGGTCGCCTCAGGCCTTCCGATTGCTGTAGGAGCAGCTCTCTCATGTCAAATGAGAAAAACTGATGATGTAGTTGCTTGTTTCTTTGGTGATGGAGCCTCAAACAATGGCACATTTGGTGAATCACTAAATATGTCAGCTATTTGGAAATTGCCACTTATCTGGATCGTTGAGAACAATTTCTATGCCATGGGAACTCCAATCAAATTGACTTGCCCGAGCTCGACGATATCTCAAAGAGCTGAAGCCTATTGCATCCCAAGTAAGACTGTTGATGGAAATAACGCTCTGGAGGTCTATGAGGCCACAGTTGAAGCTGTGAAGCGTGCTAGAGATGGAGGAGGACCTACACTTATCGAGTGTCAGACATATCGAATGAAGGGTCATTCAAGGTTTGATCCTGCAAAGTATAGACCACAGGAAGAGGCTGATCGGTGGCTAAGTCCAGATCGAGATGCTGTTGAAATAATCAAGAAGATAGCGATCGAACAGGGAGCCATAACTGAGAAAGAAGCAGAGAAGATACGCACATCGCTTCAGAAAGAAGTCGATAAGGCTGCGGAATTTGCAAAGAAGTCAGAGTACCCAGCTCCAGAGGATGCTCTGGATGATGTCTATGCGGAGGCGGTCTAGATGACAGAGATGACCTACAGAGACGCACTTACAGCTGGCCTACGGGAAGAGATGCGTCGAGATGAACGGGTCTTCCTACTTGGAGAAGATATAGGTATCAATTGGGGAGGAGCTTTCAAAGTCACAAAGGGTCTTGCTGAGGAATTCGGTGTTGATAGAGTTCGAGATACCCCAATCTCTGAGAACACTATTGCAGGAGCCGCAGTTGGAGCGGCTATTACAGGACTGATTCCTGTAGCAGAGATAATGTTCGGAGACCTAATCTCACTGGCAATGGATCAAGTATGCAATCAGGCCGCTAAGATGAGGTATATGTTCGGTGGTCAGACTTCAGTTCCTCTTGTTCTGAGAACCGTCTTTGGCGGGGGGAAGAATATTGCTTCTCATCATTCTCAGAGCCTAGAGGCGTGGTTTATGCATACACCAGGTCTCAAAGTAGCGGTACCAGCTTTTGCCTCAGATGTCAAAGGTCTCATCAAGACTGCAATTCGCGACCCAGACCCAGTATTGTTTGCAGAGCATAAGCTGGTCTATGATAAGAAAGAAGAGGTCCCGAATGATGAATATCTGATTCCTTTTGGTGAAGCCAAGATTCGACGGGAAGGTGCAGATGTTACCGTCTGGGGAACATTCATCATGGTTCACAAGGCACTTGAGGTCGCAGATGAATTAGCAAAAGAGGGAATCAGTGTTGAAGTGATTGACCCACGTACCTTGGTCCCCTTGGATAAGAAGACGCTTATTGAATCCGTTAAAAAGACCGGGAGATTAGTCCTCGTAACAGAAGAAACAAGAACTGGCGCAACAACTGCTGAGGTTGCGGCGACTGTACAGGAGGAGGCATTTGATTGGCTTGATGCGCCGATTAGGAGAGTCAATGCCCCAGATACACCAGTTCCATTCAGCCCACCTCTTGAAGATTACTTCATTCCTGATAACAAGAGGATTGCACAGGCAATTCGAGAGATCGTATAGGTGAGAAATAATGGTCACAACCATGATCATGCAACGAATGAGTGTAGCCATGGAATATGGTGTCATACTGAAATGGTTGAAGAAAGAGGGGGACAAGGTCAAAAAAGGTGACCTGGTTGTAGAGATCTTCGGAGAGAAGAACGAATTCGAGCTTGAAGCGCCAGACGATGGTATACTCCTTAAGATACTCTGTGATGTCAATGATGAGATTCCAATCAGTGAACCTATAGCATTCATTGGTAAAGAGGGTGAGAAGATACCAGACATCACACCCAAGAAACTGAATGCAGCAGCAGCACCATCAGTTGCGGCATCAGCACCAGCTGTAGTAACAGCAAAGATTGAATCACCTAAGATTAAATCCCAAACACAGGAAACAAGACTTCCTGGTGGAAAAGTCAAAGCATCACCCAGAGCAAAGAAGAAGGCAAAAGAACTTGATATAGACCTGTCATTCGTTTCGGGTACTGGCCCAGAGGGTAGAATCGTAGAGAGAGATGTGGTTGCTGCAAAGGATGCAGTACCTCAGATTTCAATCGCGGATGAACGAAAAGTTCGCAAGGTTGAAACAATGACACCTCTACGGAGAACCATAGCCAGGAGAATGACTCAGAGCTCTCAAAATCCACACATTACTATGATTACAGAGATCGATATGACTGAGGTTGTGGCACTACGTTTAGAACTCAATCACAGAGTGGAGAAAGCTCATGGAATTAAAGTGTCATTCAATGATATTATAGTCAAAGCAACTGCTGACACACTTGAAAGATTTCCAAAATTCAATGCAACACTTGTAGGAAACGACCTGCATATTTTTGAGGATGTCAATATTGGTGTAGCAATGGCAACTGATGACGGTCTCATAGTTGTTACAATTAGAGCAGCAAACAAGAAATCAATAACCGAGATAGCTCTCGAAACAAAGGAGAAGGGGAAGAGAGCCAAGAAGAACGAACTCACTGCAGAGGAACTTACGGGAAGTACTTTCACTGTTTCGAATCTTGGACCATTCCAAGTGGACTTGTTCATTCCGGTGATTAATCCTCCAGAAACAGCTATACTTGCTCTTGGACAGATTAAGAAGAAACCAGTTGTTATTGAGGATATGATTGCCATTCGCTCAACCATGATGGCAAGCTGCGCAGTCGATCACAGAGTACTTGATGGAGCACCAGCAGGACAATTCCTTGCAGCTTTGAAAGAGACCCTCGAGAATCCATTCATGATGAAGATGTAATAGACCAGGTTTTCTGCAAAAAGATATTTCCTTTCAGACCAAGAAATCACCAGTGGAAATTCATGATTAAGACAGGAACATGTCCTAAATGCGGAAGCACAAGAATTGCGGGCCCACATAGAATTCAGGGTCAAGGCTACGTTAGGGTCGATTTACCAGGTATGTTGACTGCGACCCTTGAGGCAGTAACCTGTGCAGATTGTGGATATACTGAACTCTATAGTGATAGAATTGGTTTAGAGAATATTCGGAAGAGTGGGAGATTTTTATCGACCCCGGTAATGAGCACCCAGTCCCAATGTCCATATTGTGGTACAAAGGTACGACCAGGAGCAGTATTTTGTCCGGAATGTGGGAATACCGTTTAATGTCAACCGGATTGACATGAGGTTGTATGAGCCCAATAGCAGTCAGAGTCATCCTCATAATTATAGCACTCTACATAAGTTGGATTTATCCTGCAAAATGGACATTTTGAATCATGGGTCCTTTAAATTCCAAGAACCAAATAACATCATACACGTATCATTCGTGTCAAGCCTCGAAATAACGACATCTGCTCCGCCTCAACCGTTGCTCTGAGGCACCTAGCCGATGGCGAGCAACCTATTTGAGCCATCGGCACTAGTCCAGACAGCCATCAGATTAATCAGACCTGAGCTTCATTGATTCTGTATGCCTTGGCGTTTATTGGATGATTTGACCAGTGATATTTACCGGAATCTCGCATTTGATGAAGCACTTGCCAAAACAGACCTTGGCGAAGGAAATACGCTCAACACTGTGAGATTCTGGCGATCTAATCCTGCAGTCGTAATTGGAAGATTCCAGTGTGTTCACAAAGAAGTGAATCTAAGGTATTGTGAGAAAAATGGAATATCAATTGCTCGAAGATTCACTGGAGGAGGAGCTGTCTACCATGACAAAGGAAATCTCAACTTCACACTTCGTCTCCATCAAAGCCATGAATATGTCCCAAGAGGTCTCAAAGAACTCTATGAAACGTTCATTGGTGTCATTGTGAAGGCACTTGTTTCAATCAAGATACCAGCAAGATTTGATCCCGTAGGTTCTTGCATCAGAATCGGTGAAAAGAAGATTTCTGGTACTGCTGGTTGGATAAAGCAAGGTGTATCTTTCATTCATGGTACGCTTCTTTTCAATGCAGACTTGGAAAAGCTTGTAGATAGTCTGATACCACCACCAAGGCAACCAACCTATCTCCGAGACAAGACGAGAATCAGATGTATGGATAGTAAAAGAGATACTGTCACTAACATTAATGACGAAGTACAGAATGCTCCAGCGATGGAGAATATCAAGTTAGCAATTCTTCAGCATCTGAAAGGACTAACAGGAGAGGCAATTCAAAAAGGAGCCCTTACAGTGAATGAGAAGAATACTGCACAGGCTTTATATTATTCACAATATCAAGACCCCTCGTGGAATTTGGGAACACTAGCCAGGTTCACATCCTAGTCGAGGAAGAGAATAATGACAGATGATGTTGAAAAGACTCTGAAGAGCTTCATGAAGCATTTTGGCGCGCTTAATAGAGACATGCCAGAGACCAGGAATGCTTTCACAGATCTCCAAAAAACCGTACATAAGGATGGAGCTTTGTCTGCAAAGTTCAAGGAAATTATTTGCATTGTAGCATCTATTCTCTCACCATGTGAAGAGTGTATAGTCTATCACACAAAACAGGCGCTCTCACTTGGTGCTTCAAGAGAAGAAATTATGGACGCTTGTTCAGTCGCCATTGTGATGGGGGGAGGACCAGCTGCATCACATATATCCGTAGTCCAAGATTGTCTTGATGCATGGGCACCAAGGTAGAGTCTCAATTGAACTCTGTGAAGAGCACTTTGATTGCCTTTTGCTGCTCCATTAATTCGAATCCCTCTTCCCATCTGTCTAAAGAGATTCTATGAGTAATTAGTGGAGCAACATCAATCTTCTTGGATGCCATAAGACGCAGGGTTGTCACCCATGAAGAGGGTAGAGTTCCCCAGGTACCAGACATAGTGAGTTCTTTGATTGCCATTGCATCAAGATCAATATCAAGGGGTCTTCCACGAATTCCTAGAAGGGTCACGTGCCCAGCAACCTTGACGAATTCAAGAGCTTGATTACATGCGATACATGCTCCAGATGCCTCAATTACGACATCTGCACCGCGTCCATCGGTTTCATCCATTATTGTCTTGATAGGATTAGGATCGACCTGAACGTCCAGAGTGATATCGATACCAATTTTCTTTGCTATGTCAAAACGCCATTGATCTGCTGAGACTCCGGTCACTATGACCTTTCCAGCTCCCATCGCTTTGGCTACCTGAGCAGCAAGAAGACCCATTGTTCCAGGACCCTGAACAACTACAACATCTCCGGGAAGAATAGGCGATTTATCAATCACTGAATGCACAACACAAGCTGTAGGTTCAGCCAGAGCAGCCTCTTCAAGTGATACGCTTGATGGAACCTTGTGGATGATATATTCAGGGACTGTGATGTATTTTGCAAAAGCCCCATTGGCAAGAGAGGTGCCAAGAATTCGCTTGTTCGCTGATGTGCATCGGTTCATATGTCCAGTCTTACACTGGTAGCATTTACCACAGTATGCTGTTGCAGGAGAGACTGCAACATCTCCCACTCCGACTTCAGTGACATCAGGACCAACCTCCACAATAGTACCAGACCACTCATGCCCAAGTACCACGGGAGGAGTATAGAATGTTTGGTCATGTTTGATATGAATGTCTGTCCCGCAGATTCCAGCTGCGGCAACTTCGATAAGGACCTCATCTTTCTTTGGAGTAGGTTCATCAATCTCACGTAACTCTAAATTTCCAGGACCTCTGGCAGTCTTCATCAATCCTCTCAAGGCGTATGACCTCATTTGCGCTATATGCAGTGGGTTATAGAATCTTATGGATAGGTCTGAATATTAGCAGCCTTCGTGCTCTAATGAATTGAAGAATTGTGTAGGCTCATTTCCTTCATCTAAAGAGCGTACCCGAAAACCAGTTCCTTGTTCATCTCGCAATCTGCTGGCAGTCTGAGCTCCAACGAACCGTTTTCGGACGGGAGCTTCTTTGCCAAGCCAGAGAAATACATTCTTACCCTCATTATCAACGACACAGAAGACCCCCTCAGAAGATAAGCTGTTTCTATTGATACAGACTGATTTTGAAGTTCCATCATCCTGCATTTCTAGACCATTAACCATGAGTGTCTCCTCGAGTCGTGGAAGTGGCACCATAACGGATATGCATCCGTGATTGATTTCAATTAGTATGTAGTGATATACTTTACTCACGAACGCACATATATGCTACCAGCATGTATCCTGAAAATACCTTGACTAAGAGTGTGGGTATTACCCAGCCAATCTCCATACTCAAACTCGTTCGAAGGTCGCTCGAAGTGTGCTACCGCAGTAGGTACACTTAGCTTCCAACGGACCTACCCAATCAATTCCTTCTTGTGATATCGCAGCACCACAGGAGGGACAACGTTCAGGTAATCGAACTGTTGTCATTTGTGACCCATCAGAACGAGTCTGACCACGATGGCGTTCAGGGATGACAAAGGGTGGAGCTTCCATTGTAAATCCTCTTGCAACGTTACTGGCAATCTGAGTTCCACTTCGGCATACAGTTACAGCTATAACAATGAAAATGACAACGAAGATGATTGGAATAATTACGAACATTAGGCCAAAGATTTCAAAGAACGAGTTGAATGGATCCCAGAAGTCAAACTGCATTTTTGTTTCTCCCTATGAAACTGAATTTCGAGTTCTTTCGGAGTATGGGACCTTATATCTTTTGTACATCATCGATTCATTAACGAGTTTCTTCCATTCCTGCTCGTAGAGAGAGTGCAGTCCTAAAGAAGATCAGGCTAATCGCAAGCATCCCGAGTCCAAAAGAGATTCCAAAGGCTGTGGGATAGATACCATCAAAAGCTGTCAACCCTAGATATACCAAAAGGAGTCCGATACCACCACCAACTCCAAGATGTAGTAATCCACCGAATAGAGTCATTGCTCTAAAGGCAATCTTTCGCGGAAACTTTAGGTAGACCACACGACCGGAGGCTCCATCAACAAGACCTTCATATTTTCGCACATTGTGTGAGTACTTGATGTGCCAAATTGGAACACTGACCAGGAAGACTGCTGGTGTCTGCAAATCTCGTTTAATCTCATTGATTTGGTCAACTTCCTTCATAGCTTCCTCCTGAACATATTCTTCCATTATCTCCCGAGCCTTGTCTATAGCTACTTTTTGATCAATTTGAACAGACATAGTAATACCCTGAACTTCAATGATTTTGTCCATGTTGAAGTATTCTTTTCTTCTTGTTGGAATAATGTAATTCTTCAGAGGAGCAGGTGTGTCTTGATTGGCGGGAATGAAGATATCTCTCTCAACATCGATTGTGCCAGATTCTGAAACAGTATTCCAATTCAAACGCTTTTGTGTATCATGACCTTTAAAATCAGGTTTCTTTTGTATGCCAGAATAGTTGACTTTTGCCTCGACTTCTACGACCCAGAACGGCCAGAAGATAATCTTACTCTCCTTGACCTCAGCGTTCTCGAGCCCCTTAGGAGCTCCAAGTTGTTTCATTGCCCAACTAAGCATTTTGTCACGGGCGTCTTCCAATCCATATTGGAGACGCATAACATAATTTTCCTTCAATATGGTCCCGGTCTTTGCAAAGACTGTTGTACTGCAATAGGGACATACAACCGTGCTACTCTGAGGTGGTACTTTAATTTGTCCAGCACAATTCGGACACTTTATCTGGGTCACTTTTACTTCCCTCCTATCCGTTTAATTGCTCCATCTATACTGAAAGGATCCCGACATTCCTCGCCCTTAGCATTCACCTGAATCTCGTACTTCAGAGAGCCACCTATTGTGATGACAGAGCCAACCCACAAGAATACACCAAGTACCAATATTCCAATGGGAATTAACCAAGCATCTCCAGCATCACCACTACTACTACCTTGGAAGAAGATGTAAAGGACATAAGGCAATACTTGGAAAAACAGGCTTCCGAAGATTAGCATGAATACGCTGATGAACCATTTCTTTACTCTGTATCTCTTTGTAACGGGGAGTTCACCAAGTAGAACTTTGCCTGTTGCTCCGGATACAGCAACACGAAATGTTCCTTTTTGATATGTATAACGAACAAGCCAATATGGTGCATGTGTATAGACACTTGACTCAGGTATAATCTCAAAGCTATGGTCAAGAAGCTTGCTCATCTTTTCTAACAGCTCGACACGGTCACGGTCCTTGCGGTTTCTTTTTGCACGACGAATCGAGTCAGTATCATCAATCTCTGAATTAAGCACAGGTGCATTATCGGTCTTGTCGATTGTGAAGCTCTGAGTGGGGGTATCTTCCAGAGAGAGTACGAATTCATCTATCCCAAAAGTCGCAGCATGTCTTCGTGCAATGACCCACTCAATGCACCTGCCCGAGTCTCTGTTCTCAATTCGACGATATTTCCTAGAGTCACCACTGCCTTCCTGCTTATATCCAAAATGAAAGGACTCGTAGTCACCCTCGACACGAAATACAGGAAACCATTGAAGGCGAGGTTTCTCGAGCTCGATAGTCTTCACGACACCTTTACCAACCGTCTTCTTGGCTGCAAATTCCAACCATTGCATGACTGTAGAATGAGCGGATTTTTCATTCAGTTTGTTAGGAAGAATGAGATGTTTGATCTCAGATCCATCAATTGTAAAAGTATAACCACAGTACGGGCAAGTGGCTATGACATCATCAGCCCCTAGGGGATATGGTGCATCGCATTTCTTGCATCTATATTGCTTAATACCAGTGGTCTTTTTTGACATGGATTTTTCCTCGATTCCCAATCGAACTGCGAGAGGAAGTTCTTCAAGGTGTATCTAATACCTCCTCAACATAACCGCGCAAGATAAAGAAGGGACTTCGGAACTTATAAAAGATTCACAAGTCAAACAAAGAAGTCAGTTGGAGGCAAATAGTAAATGCAAATACCCACATTCCTCTTACGGAAATTGTACATCAAAGGAAGCCTCGAGAATGTTGACGATGGTTTCAAGTTCATGCTCAAGAATTCGATATCATCTGGAACAGCTATCAACATTGAACCAATCAAAGTCAATGGTATCGAGTACCCACTTGAATCAACCATCATTAGCTCAGCTGATGGCGAGATAACTGGTAATGCGATCTCTGAAGAGAATACATTTCCAATTAAAGTTGGTCTTGATATTGTGCTTCATGTCAAGGGAGATCCACTCCCAGCAGGTGAACATACAATAGACATCTCTTTGACAACAAAAGAAGTCGGCAAACTGGCCTTTGATGTCACAGATTCGATTTAATATCTAGAACTGCAGAAGATTCATTGTCTTTTGCAGTTTCTACATTAATTTAGAAATAGCACGATTATTACTAGTAAGGGGATAATAAGCAACATCAGAGCTATAAGGGCATTGCCAAATTTCTTCCCATGAGGTTGTGTAAATGGACATTCAGTACTTTGCTCCTCATGCTCTGAAATAGTACTCATCTCATTATGGTCGACATCAATTTTCAATTGCAGAGGGCAGAAAGGTCGCCCTTTTCATATTATTGCTCATTCAACCTATGAGAGCAATAGTTTTTTGGAGATATGATATCGTTTTGGTGGTGGAAAGTATGTATGTTAAGATACGCCAAGATGGATCACTCGGTATCGGTCGTGGTACTGAGGGAGATGCAGAGATTACGATGGGATTTGGCGAGGCCCATATGGTCGCAGCCGCGCTAGAAAAACTCGCTCAGACAGCAAGAAATCATAAACAGACCTATCTCAAGACAACAAATGTCGGAGGAGGAAATAAGATTGATTTCGTTCGTGCTGATGATGGAACAATCACAATCTCGGGTGATAGGCAGACATACATCTGTACAGAACCAGAGATTCGAGAACTTGCTGAAAAACTAAGACATCTGCCGCCGGTCGAGGTAGCACCACCCTCGGATTATGTCAAGAAGATACCTCCATCCAGTGGAGCCTGTTTAGTTGTCACAAATGGCGGTAATTCGTTCAGATTGAGACTGCCAGAGGCAGCCATCGTCAAGACAGCAGTTCAGAGCAGTATCAACTCAAGATTCTATCATGAAGTGATAATGGTTGGTCAAAAACGACTCCTTGTTGATAGGACAAGTGACCTGAAATGGCAACTTCAAGGTGAAGAGGGAACCGTAAGATTCACAGCATTCGAGATTGAAGCATTAGTTGCAGGATTGCACAATGGAATTCTAGATGTCTTGATGGACCTCGTGAAGAGCTTTGGTAGTGACGACATCTCTGATATTCGTGTAAAGAGTGTCCTTCAAAGAATCGAGCAGGATACTGAGAAGGCCTTTGGAGTGGACAAGAGCGCCAAAGGTGTTGTGAAGGAACTGACGAAGAGAACAAGGAAGATAATCGGTATAGGCGAATTCGCTGATGAGCGAGCCAACAGGTTCATTGACATGTGCAAATATGTCTACAAAGAGCTAGACACTGCTGACATAGAACCGTTATTTGATCTCTTTGCATCAGCCTTCGTTGCAGAGGGTTGACAACAGCTACTGAAATACTGGACAGAGTTGGACAGCTCTTTGATGGTTGTTTGAACCGCTCTTATAGGTCCTCAAATGCAACGACCTCACGATAGGATCGTGAGGTTGTCCTGACACCCATCTGACCTCACAGAGTCGTTCCCAGTGCCGTTTCTGGGAGGACATCACTCTGGTGTCCAAGTTTGTCCAATTTACAATGAACGGT
>JAFGAR010000120.1 GCA_016933575.1 Candidatus Thorarchaeota archaeon | reverse complement strand
GCAGGGGATGAAACTGGACTCGCGGAAGTGAGCAAGCTTGTCGATTCTCTTGCAAGAAGAGGTTAGTTTCCAGTCATGCCTGCAACCAGAGGTCCGTGAACTTTTCCCGTTCGCTCTCAAATCGAGTCTGATCTGCACTCATCAGGAGGAACTTCCCATCGTAGTGATGTTCCTTCAGTTCTCTGAATAATGGGATGAAATCGATATGTCCTTCTCCAATGGGAAGGTGCTCGTCGTATCTATGTGCAATCTCTCGCATCTCTTCAATGGATAGCATTCTATCCTTCTTGATGCGAATGACCTCATCTACCATGTCTGCACCATGATTATCATGGACTATCACCATTCTGATCTTCTCATGGAAGCTCTCAATATGACCCAATGCTCTATTTCGCTTTGCCATGATCTGTCCATGTCCTAGATCGAGGGCCATTGACATCTTGGGATGGGCATCAAAGAGGAGCATAAGCTCGGTATAATAGAGTCCCAAGGTTTCTATTGCCATGTTGATGCCTGAGTCCTTCACAACATCACATACAGCTGGAAGGGCTGAGAGGAACACCTCGATATCTTGATCGCTATAGAAAAGGGTTGAGAGGGTCGTATGGAAATACACGAGCTCTGCATCCACCTCTCTACCAAGGTCTACATAGGGCATGATATCTTTCGCAATATCCAACGGATTCCAGTCTGGACTACTTGGTAGGTGGAGAGTGCATGCGACTCCTGATTCCCGCAGCATTCTTTTTGCCTCTGTGAAGATGATGCTATGATTAAGATCCATTCTTAGATCTATGAAATCGGGCTCGTACGTAAGTGCATCTTCAATCTGCTTGTTATCCCTCGCGAACGTTCCTATTTGCATTGGTCACCACCATCATGTTGCTAGAATGGAATGTTCGTCTTTTGTCACTTTTGGTTCCCGATAATCTTTTCAGGAGGTCTTCGATAATTTTATCAGAAGCGTCAAACACATTATCGCCAGCATCTTTTGGAGTATCCATCCCTTGACAGAACACGTCGCCTATCTATGGAAATTGGTTTTTCTAGGAGAGGGCGGAGTTGGGAAAACCTCGCTTGTAGGTCGCTATGTTTACGATTCCTTTGAAGGAGACTATCTCGCAACTATCGGTGCCGCGATGCATACTAAGCCTGTCAAAGTAGATGACACACTATGCAAACTTGTCATCTGGGATATCGCAGGTCAAGACGACTTCGCCCAGTTGAGGAAGGCATACTATCAGAACGCATCGGGAGCCTTTTTCGTATTCGATACTACTCGTCCCGCGACCCTCCAACGTATCGATGAGTGGATTGAGGCCCTTAATGCCGTGACAGGAAAGATACCAATTGTGCTTCTTGAGAATAAGGTCGACCTTGAATCTAGGATAGAACGAGCAGAATTGGAGAAGATTGCGAAAAAATTCGATATGAAGCTAATCCAGACCAGCGCAAAGGAAGACACAAATGTTGAAGAAGCTTTCTTAGAAATGACTCGTGAGATTCTTGAGAAGTCAAGATTGAGGAAACGTATCGTAGAACCATAAGACGCCCTAGGAGATATGATGTCATGGTGAATCGTGAACCGGACTTTGTCCACAAGCTCGTCTTTTTGGGTGAGTCAGGTGTAGGGAAGACCTCACTGGTCGAGCGTTTTGTCTATGACAGCCTATCAACAGATATGAGTAGGACAATTGGTGCGGTCTTGCACGTCAAGAAGGTCGAGTTTCGAGATAGTTTGCACAAACTGGTCATCTGGGATCTAGGTGGGCAGGAGTCGTTTTCGGAGTTAAGAGAGCAATACTGCGCAAATGCAAGTGGCGCATTCTTCGTCTTTGATAGGACAAGACCGGAAACCTTCGAGAAGCTCGATCAATGGCTAGTCGCACTTAGAAATGCTGCAGGAAATGTGCCTGTTGTCGTGTGCGAGAACAAGATTGACCTACAGCCTGCTATCATGTCAGATCACATCCACGCTGAGATTGCAAAGCGCGTTCTCAAATACATCCAAACAAGTGCTACTGAGAATATCCATGTTGAGATGGCATTCCTTGAGCTCGTTAGATCGATCCATGATAGAATCACGACGAAATGAAGTCCTACGAGTCTAGTGGGGTCCTAGCATTCCCTTATCTTTGAAGGCGATACCCAGCTGCTTCTTCTTGCCTGTATGAATATAGATCCCCCGTTCAGCTATCTGGAGTCCATGATCTGCTGCACGCTCAAAGTATCGACCAACAATCACATAGAACATCGACATCTTCTCTATGCCATCCTGTTTGCGAAGGAACTCACTTATCTCTTGGAACATCTCCTCTGTTTCCCTATCGCTCTCAGACTCCAAATTCTCTAAATCAGGAATCCGTTCTAAGTTCCCATCAAGCACAGCTTCCATGGCAATATTGATGGTTTCTTGGGCCAGTTGTTTAAGATGCGGGAGTGACTGTAGCTCTTTGTAATGAATAAGATTCTCTGCCAGACAGAGATCAACGATGTGAGCAATCTTGCATGCATATCGACCTATTCGATAGAGATGATGTGATATCTGGAGATAAGCGGCAAGCTTTCTCAGGTCACGAGCAACAGGTTGTCGTCGCGCGATTGTTTCGAAAACATTATCCTCCACCTTTTCAGACAGGTCCTCGATTTCGTGGCTATTCTGTTTTACCATTACAACCTCTTTCCCATCAAGAGATGCGAAAGCGTCCATAGCCATTGAGAGACCATGATTCACTAGCTCGTGTATCCGTCGTATCCTCTTTTCTATTTCTTCCATATAGAATTCAAGTTGTGTCTTCATCTTCATCTCTCCTAACCAATGCGACCAGTAATGAATGCCTCAGTCCTATCATCAGCCGGGGCTTCAGCGATGCGTTTGGTCTTGTCAAATTCTACAAGCTCCCCCAAGTATAGGAATGCAGCCTGATCTGATACACGGAAAGCTTGCTGAACATTATGTGTGACCATGATAATTGCATATTCCTTCTTCAACTCTATGATAAGATCTTCGATCTTAGATGCACTGAGTGGGTCAAGTGCAGACACAGGCTCATCCATCAATAGGATCGGTGGATTTACAGACAAAGCTCTTGCAATGCAAAGGCGTTGTTGCTGTCCACCTGATAAATTTGGGGCGGGATGATCGAGATTATCTTTGACTTCATCCCAAAGGGCTGCTTTCTTCAAACAAGTTTCTACAATCCTCTCTTGTTCATCTTCGTCATTTATGCCCTGCAATGAGGGACCATATGTGATGTTGTCCTTGATACTCATTGGGAAGGGGTTAGGACGTTGGAAGACCATGCCCACCTTCGCTCTCAGGGAATAGACATTAGCCTCAGGACGAAGAATGTCATCGCCCTCAATGAATATCTTCCCGGTGGCCTTGAAGTTGCCAATTAGGTCATTCAGCCTATTCATGGTCCTGAGTAGCGTTGACTTTCCACATCCTGATGGTCCCATGATTGCAGTGACATTTCGGTCCTCAAAGTAGCATGAGATATTCTTGAGTATCTTCTTTCGCCCAAACCACGTCGATAAGTCTTCGATGATTATCTTTGCATTGTGAGGTTTTTCTTTGGTTATTCCAGGTTTGTCCTCAGGAAAAATTGATGTCATTCTTAGACCACCCTTCTGGTTACTTTTCTTGAAATGTAATTCGCTATCAAATCGATGACTAAAACAATAAGGAGCAATGTGAGTGCTGCTGCTGAGGCCTTCTGATTAAGGTAATCGCGGGGGTCACTAACATACAGGTAGATGGTGTATGGCAGTGATGCGACCCATGATGCAGATCCAATTATTGCTCCAGGAAATCCAAGAGAGTTCCCTGATGTGAACAAGAGCGGTGCGGTTTCACCTATAATTCGCCCAATTGCAAGAAGGACTCCTGTGATGATTCCTGGAAACGCAGCTCTAATTGTAATTCTCCATGTTGTTGTCCATTTTGTGGCACCCAAAGCGAGGGACGCTTCACGCAAAGAGATTGGGACTTGTCGCAATGCCTCTTGTGTTGTTCGTAGTATGGTTGGAATCATCATAAAGGCAAGAGTCATGCCCCCTGAGAACAGACCCATTCCAAGATGAAGCCCATCAACGAATAGAGCCAGACCAAAAGCACCGAACACGATAGAGGGAATCCCCGCAAGAACATCAGCACCGAACTCGATGGCAGATCTCAACTTTCCCGCTCTTGTGTACTCGCTAATATATACTGCCCCAAATACACTCAGAGGAATACCAAGGCTTCCCGCTATGGCACACAGAAGGATGCTTCCAACAATGGAATTCGCAATCCCCCCATTCAAAGGCTCCTCAGCTTCAGTCGGAAGAGTGAAGAGGAAGTCAATGCCTTCGCCCTCTCCGTTTCCAAAGAAGACGAATCTTGCGACATCAGCCACTTGAAAGAAAATCAGAAAGAAAGGAGTAATGATGATGATTGTGATAACGCCAAGGAGAATCTTAAAGAGAAAATCAGAGAAGTCACGTTTCGAGTTAGTCGCAGATTTCAGCTGTTTCTTAAGAGACTGAAGAGCTGTCGGTTCTTCTGAGTAGGGTCCCTCATAGGCGGATTCTTGCAAGAGGAGTTTCTTATCTTCGACCATTCTAGCTCATCCCCCTTGTCTTCATGCCCCAGCTGATGAACACCTTAGCTATCAATGTGAATGCCACAGACATGAGCATCAGTATCAATGCCACCGAGAACAATGATGAACGCCATAAGGGCTCGACATAGGCTGTCCCGAGCTGATTCGTGATAATACTCGTCATCACATAGCAAGGATCAAATAACGTGAGTGGAATCTGCAGTGAATTCCCAGTGACCATCAGAATAGCCATTGTTTCTCCGACTGCTCTACCTAGTGAGAGCACAACTGCAGCCCCCACTCCAGGGATTGCCGCAGACAGGACTATTCGTCTTGCGGTCTCACTCTTGGTTGCTCCTAGAGCAAAGGAAGCTTCGCGATATGTCTTGGGTACAGATTGCAATGCATCGTCAGACACAGTCACTACAGTTGGAAGAAGCATGATTGATAGAATTATGCCTCCCGAGAGGAGCGAGAGACCATTCATATCGCCTCCATACCAAAATTCGCCTAGGTCAGCGACCCAAAAGCGAAGCACAGTAAATGCCCAGAGGCCATAGACGATAGAAGGAATAGCTGCCATTAGTTCGATGATAGTTCGAAAGAAAGACCTGATGCGCAAAGGGCAGAATTCGCTTAGAAAGATAGCTCCTCCAACGCCAGTGGGAATCGCAATCAGGATGGCGATTGATGCACAGAGGAATGTTCCTGCAATGAATATCGCGATTCCGTAATGACCTCGGTTGGGACCCCATTCGGTATCAACGATGATTCCAATCCCCGCTTGCTCACTCAGGAGGATCGGAGCTGATTCGACCCATAGCATTGCGAGTATCAAAGTGATAATTGTGACACTTGCCAAGGCGGGAATGATGAGCATGGTCCTTCCGAAGATATCCATTCGCGCAGGACCTTTCGCTGTACGCAGATCGTGAAAGTATGAAGAGAAACCATTCTTTAAATTCTGAAGGAAACCAATTTCCTCGATGGTACTATCTTCAGCATATGCTTCCTCTGTTGAGGTACCTTGCTTATCTGTCAATGCAATTCGTCACCAATTTGAGTCGCTTTAATGTCTATCGAATCCGTAAATAGAAGTGGGAACGCATCAGAAGATGCGTTCCAGAAGGAGGTAGTAGTCCCTTATGCAGGAACCATAGTAGCAATTACACTTACAGCGTAAGAGCCAGCTGAAGATCCAGCAATGGGTACGTAACCGACATCAAGAATGTAGGTCTGCCCTGCAGAGAGGCACCATGACAAGAAAGCAATGGTGTACCACTGTGGATTCTCAGGAATGAGATAGAAGATCAAACGTGCAATTGGATATGCGTTTGGTCGGTCTGCATTGAATAGATTGACACCAGGATTAGTGATAACATCGGGAAGTGCGTTTAGTGCGTTCTCGACTGTAGGCTCGATGTACTCATCCAAGCTCGGATTGTAGAGCCAGACAGCAGTGACATCGTCCATGAAGGCTAAGCCAACATATCCGATAGCATTAGCATCGGATTCGACACCAGATGCAACACCAGGATTACCTTCTACTGCGTTTATACCTGCAGCCCAGTCAATCGACTCGCTGTCACCGTATCCCCAGGTATAGTCTGCATCTGGGTGATCGTAGTCCGCAGCAGTCTTTAGCCACTTGGCGAAGGTTGCAGTAGTTCCACTGGCATCAGAACGAACATACACATTGATATCACCAGTTGCTTCAACGCTGACACCAAAGGTTGTCTCGAAGGCTTCCCATGTTGTGATGTTTCGTGCGAAGATGGCACATGCTTGATCAGCATCCATGTACATGGTCGATCCATTCACTGCATCATTGACAACAATACCTAACGCATCAGCTGAGATAGGCAGGATGTCTACATTAGGATTGGCAGTTCTCCAGTCTTCCTTTGGATATGAGCTTGAAGCACCGATATCGACGAGACCAGAAGCTGCATCTGCTTGTCCCTTACCTGAACCGCCTCCGGTAGGATTGAAGACGAAGTTGGGGTAGAAGTCACCTATTTCTGAAGCCCACATCTGAGAGAGGGGCAGGACTGTAGTTGAACCGGAGCTTGTGATGGTGTAGGTTGGTGTTGTGGAGGGGAATAGTGCCGGAGCGGCAATGAAGATTCCACCTGCACCGATCAGAAGACCGATTACAAGTCCAACAATTAAAGTCTTTGAATCCATGTTCTTTTTCTCCATGAATGTTAACGCAAGACGAAAAAGTCGAATAGTTAAGGAATCCGCATTATAATCGTATGTCAGTACTTGAAGTAAATGTTTCATATGCTATTCTATCTAAGAGATTTCGCTCAAGAGTGAGCTTCTTCTGGATATTACCTAAGGGAGTCCTACGAATATCCTTATTAGAGATTAGCTCACTACTGCATTTACACAATAACGGAAACATTTACAACACATGATGTGGTGAATTCAGTGATCAATACTCGAAAGCTGAACCAAGTGCGGAATTCATTCTATGTCTATCTGCCTCGACAATGGTGCGACTCCTTTGGACTCACAAAGGACTCAGAGGTTAGAATCGAGCAAATGCCAGAAGGATATCTACGGATAATACCCCCAACGATCAACCTCCTAGAAAGCAACCCTCTCCTCTTTGAGGTGGATAATGATAATCAAGTCAACATTGTGGAGTTGCTTATAGGTTCGTACATTGTAGGAGTAAATAAGCTCAAGCTGACATTCTCCGAGAGCTTAGATATGGCAATGAGAGAGCAAATAAGTCGGTGGATACGGAAATTACCAGGTTTCGAGATTCTTGAAGAGCACACGGACAGCCTCACAATAAGTGATACCAGCGAGAAGCAAGTGATTACGCCGATTCTCCGACGACAATTCTCAACTACAAAATACATGCTGACAACACTAGTAAATACAATGGATAGTCAAGAATATGACCAAAGCTCGAAAATTCTCGACAGAGATGAGGATGTGGATAGACATCGATATTTTGTAGAAAGACTATGTCACCTTGCACTCCAAAATCCGTCATATGCGAGAAAGATTGATATTAATCCATCAGAGGCTCTGCACTATAGTCTTGCTGCCAAGTATGTAGAACGGATAGCAGATCATATCTGCGAAGCAACTCAGGCAATGCTACAGCTACCTTCAGTGAGTAAGAAGCTGCGCGATTTGAGCAAAGATGTTTTGGAAGTATTCGAAACAACAACGAAGACATTCTTCGCTGTGACGGTAAGTGAGATTGAGAAGGGCAGTAAGAAATCATTCGGGGCAGAAGATGCCTTTGCATCTGTGAGGAAGACTGATAGACTTGAAGAAACCTTGGAGAGACTATCTCCACCAGCAAAGAATCCTCACGAAATACTACTGATACTCCATCTTGGTAGGATCGTCTCATATTGCGCAGACATTGGAGAGGTAGCTATCAATAGAATGATCGAAGCACACATTTGATTGCATTTGCTTCATTGCAGAGAAGTGACTAAAGGAAGATTCATATGTAGGTCATCCTGCGCAGCTCTCGTTCCAAATGGCGAGTATCGTTGAGAATCTGGTGGTTGTCATTGGTGGGCTTGCTCTTTTCATGTATTCAATCACGCTACTAAGAGAAACACTATCCAAGCTATCTGGAGCAAGAGTGGCGAGGGTACTAGAGAAGGTAAGCAACGATCCAATCAGGGGAATGGGAGCTGGTACTGCTGCTACATTCATGACACAAAGTTCTAGCATTACGGTTCTCACCCTAATTGGATTTGTTAACGCTGGGATGATGTCGTTCAGACAGTCTGTGAATGTGATGCTGGGTTCAGAAATTGGCACGACCATCACTGCTCAAATTGTCTCGTTTGACATTGGATTCATGTATTGGCCATTGATCGCCATTGGATTCTTCGGAATGATGTTCGCCCCTAAAGACAGCTGGAGAAATATCTTCAAGGTTCTCTTCTCTTTGGGTGTCATCTTCCTTGCGATGGAGTTCATGAAGGACGGCGCAAAAGCAATACTGAATGATCCTGATAATACCTTCTTTGTAGATGCCATTAATGAGTATAGTGCCTTCCCTATAGTTGGAATTCTAGTAGGCACAGCTATCGCTGGATCGACACAAAGTAGTTCAGCAACCACATGTCTAGTTATCGCGCTTGGTAGTGCTGGACTGATTGGATTACCCATGGGAATTGCTCTTGTAATGGGTGCAAATATAGGAACCTGCTTCCTAGAGCTAGTCGCAGGGATTGGAGCCACAACGCCTGCGAAGAGAACAGCCATAGCACAGACGATGATAAATGTCATTGGGGTAGCTGTATTCTTTCCATTCATCGGTCCGTTTTCAGAAATTGTCGCACTAACGGCAAATGATATTCCACATCAGATAGCCAATGCTCATACTATTTTCAATGTGCTTGTTAGTTTGATGTTCATCCCTCTAATTGGCGTCTTAGTTCGTTTCTGCGAACGGCTGATACCAGACAAAGAGGGTGAGATAATAGGTAAACACTTCTTTGATGAGCAGATGTTGCATTTTCCACAAGTCGCCCTTCGTGAAGCTGAGAAGGAGATGCATCGAATCGCTGAAGCAACAATGGTTATGCTGACCTTAAGTGAAAGCGCTCTGCTTGAACGAAACATGGAGGATGCTAGAAGGATTCTTCTCCTTGAGGATGATGTTGATGAGCGTTGCAGGTCAACTGAGGACTTTATTGATAAGATACATGAGGAAGAGCTTAATGAAAAAGACAAAATATGGCGCATGAAGATGTTAGCCATGTTGACGGATATTGAACGTGTTGGAGACCTATGTGAGAACATCAGTGAGTTCTCATTGGAGCGCATGCAGAATGGTATCATGTTCTCTGAAGAGGGAATACACGATCTCCGAGCCATGTTCAATCTTGTTTCGGATACATATGAACGATCAGTGAAAGCATTCAAGACAAAGAACAAGGAGATTGCACGAGAAGCTGAGCAGATGGAGGATGAGGTAGATGTGCTCGAGAGAGACCTCCGCAATTCCCACAACGAAAGAATGGCTCATGGAATATGTCAAGCTGAAGCAGATACGGTCTTTACGGAGACTCTTCGGAATCTTGAGCGAATCAGCGATCATGCCGATAATATTGCCTTAGATATCATCATGGATCGTTGAGAGTCTGTAGGGTAGATTTATGATGGCATTGTTTTCTTAGTGCATCCTGATCAAGGTGTCTAAGAAAGACTCTGCAAAAGCTACATTGAACGACCTTAACGGTAAGGAATGGGTGAAAGCCACCAAATCTTGGTTCGTAGTGAATCCCAAACCGAGATCAGCAGGTCAAGCAAATCATCCAGCAAAATATCCTGAGGAGCTAGTTTCTCGTTTTCTGAGATTCTTCACTAAGGCCGATGCATGGGTGCTCGATCCCTTTGCAGGAGTAGGAAGCACACTTGTTGCTGCGAAGGAGCTTGGACGGAATGCGATTGGTGTTGAACTCAATGGTGAGTACGTTGAGATTGGTAGTAGGCATCTAGAAAAAACGAAGGGAAGTGGAAGAACATATCTCATCATGGGAAATGCCCATGGAACCCTGGAGCATCTCGGTGAAATATTCAAGGATTCGATTCCTCCTTTCTCGTTGCTCATGACGTCTCCTCCCTATTGGAATATGCTCCGAAAGTCAAGAGGTGGAAATGACTCCGTCCAAAAAGAAAGAGAAGCATCGGGATTCGATACGTACTATAGCGACTCTGAGGAGGACATCGGGAATCTAGACGACTATGCTGAGTATATTGATACAATAGGAGAGATTTTCGACCGCCTAGAACCCATATTGGCAAAGAATGCATATTTGGTGATCGTGGTCCAAAATATGCGTGACATCGACGGAGAGATGAAGCCAATTGCGTGGGACCTTGCAAGAAGACTATCCAAGACTTATGCCCTGCGACAAGAAATGATCTGGTGTCAGGATAACAAGCGTCTTGGATGTTGGGGATATCCTACGACCTATGTATCTAATGTTCACCATCATCATTGTCTAATCCTGCAGAAAAGATAGCTACTTCGTATTCTTCTTAAAGACTTGATATTCACAGAAATGTATGTCAGTCGCAGTTCGTAACCTAACATCTGATGATCTCGAACAGGTAAGACAGGTTTCTCAAAGCGTGTGGGAAGATGATTATGCTCCCATAGATTTCCT
>JAFGAR010000019.1 GCA_016933575.1 Candidatus Thorarchaeota archaeon | reverse complement strand
TCTTTCCATCGCCACTAAAAGATATAGCAAATCTTCCTCCAGCGATATTTGAGTTTACAATCTCGCCAGATGACCTTGAAACATTGATCGCGGATCCACCCGACTCCAAAGATATGCCATCTATAACGAAGTTTGTCACTCCCCTAATGAATATCGCCGGTGTTTCTATACTGCTTGCCTTTATCAGCACCTCATCCTTCGAGGTACCCATCAAGATAATGTCCTTGCCTATTGTTATGTTCTCCCTGTATTCGCCGGGAAGAATCTTGACAGTATCTCCAGATTGAGCAGCATCTATCGCAGCTTGTATGCTTTCATACTCTCCATTAAGCTTTCCAACTGTAAGCACTCCTTCGGCTCGGTCTGGGGTTTTGACAACAGCTATAGAGAAGTTGCCTACAGAAGCTGCACCTTTTGAATCAAGTGCACGGAAAGATACACTGATCGGCTTTTCCTGAAAAGCCCCGGATTCGTAAGTGAAAATCCCTGAATTGATTTCACCAACACTTTCATCTGCAAGTTCGAAGCTTATCCCATCTCCATCTGGATCATATGCAAACTGCTTAAGGTCAAGAGACAAAACCCTGTGCTCTTGGACCGACTGATCGACAATCTGCACCACTGGGGGATTATTCGTAGTCATGACATTTACTGCAAAAGGAAAACTCCTGGAATTACCGAACTCATCCCTTGCAGTAACTGTTATGAGGTTAGTACCACCATCAGCATACTTCGCGTCAATGTTCATTATTGTGCCGCGTATCCGCGCAAATCCCTCTCTGAAATCACCTGAAAGCTCGTAAGTCAGATTGGATCCCTCTGGATCCAATATTAGGAGATCTAGTGGCAGACTCACGGAATCTCCCTCGACTAAATCAAGATCCGAGATTCCCCCTTCCGGCGGAAAGTTCTTGGCTTCAACTATCACTTCGAAAGATGACGTGATGGGATCTGAACCCTTTGCGAAGGCAGCAATTGAGACTTGATTCGAACCGACCGTTGATGCGTCCGCTTCCAGTTCATATCTACTGCCCACAACTCTACCAACGCCTGAAAGTAAAGAAAAGAAAACTTCTGAGTCTTCACTTCCACCTACATACTTCTTCAGCTCAATTGCCAGATCATCACCCTGATGGATTCTCTGCTCCGGAATATCGAATGCTAGTTTGCTCCCGCAACCGGTAAGAAACAGAACTGAAGCTAAGAAGATCGTGATGGATAAAGTGAGCTTTTTCACACAAATCACCTCTCAAGAGTAAATGGAGCCAATTACGATAAATTATATCACAAAAGAGAGTGGGCAGAATTAAAAAACCCGCGGCTAGGCCGCGGGTCACTTAGTTATAGTCGCTAGTTCCAGCGGAAGACAAACGAAGTAGCTACTACCGTTTCGTTACAACATTCGTCATACGCAACAAGTGTTACTGTAACTGTAGTACCATCAGCAACTGAGTCAAGATCCCATGTTGTGGTTCCTGCAGGTGTGAATGTGATTCCCTGGTCTGAGAATGACGGTGGTACGTACTGCGCTGCCTCGAAGTTC
>JAFGAR010000018.1 GCA_016933575.1 Candidatus Thorarchaeota archaeon | reverse complement strand
TGTATACAATCAACCACTGCATGGGACAGCGAGACCATACTCATGGAATACGTGATTGGACAGGGATTGGCAACTGGTTCTATTTCGTTGTTTGGTTCAATGACACCTTGTGCATCAATCCCGCTGCGATTGTCATGCAAGATGGAAGACTGGGTACCGGTGGTTTCCTCTTCAAAGATGGTAAGAATATACCACTGGTGGACATGAAGCTGAAGAGTCACGATTTCAGAGATGATGGTATATTCCCAACCAGGACCACACTAGAATTGCTAGATGCGAATGGGGATATGCACATCCTGATTGGTGAGCCCGGAGATATCATTCCCGTTCCCTTTACAGATGCAGAGGGAAATGAATCCATATTGGTACAATCTTTTGGGAAGTTCCAATTGAATGACATCATGGATGGATATGGGTCATACGAGGTTCTAAGAAGGATGGATAAGAATTAAGAACAGGTAGAGTTCTCAGGTAAGATGAGCGTGTCCAACCCGGAGGATAGAACGTGTTTGAAATAATTCAAGAACCTGATTATGATGGCTCAATCTCACGAATTATGATGCATATGGTCGTACCAGGAGAGCCTGATCCGAACGAGAAAGACGGTCTATCTGAGAGAGGGAAGAATCAGATTTTTGAGCTAGCGAGATCACGTTTGTTGGCAGGTCCATCGAAGATCTATGCTCCAAACTCAAAGGAGTGCGTGACTTCAGCAGAGATACTTGCCAAAGAACTATATTCCTCCACCACCAAGATGGACTGCCTTCATGAAATCGATCTTGGTACAAAGGAAACTGATGAGGAATACTTGAGAACTGAAATGACGAACTTATGGAATGATCTCAACTACGAGCCTAAGAATGGCGAGAGCCTCAGGAATGCCCAGATCAGGATATCATCATGCATCGATAGGATCACACGAATGCATCCTGAATCGACCATCGGAGTCGTTCTACCTCCAATAGTAGCAGTTCTCTTTCACAACATTGTAGTAGGTGGAATCCTTCTAATGGAGGATTGGCTTCATCTCGGATTCGCGTCTTGTGCGACCTATGAGTACTCAAAGAATGGATGGGCCTTAGTAATGCCTCCAGAAAGCAGCTTTCTTAGTGATGCATCAAAGGTTATCGATATACTGCCACCAGGAGTATTCTAAGTAACTCGAAAAAGAAAGGAGAGGGAGGAAGATCTTCCTCCCTAGATTGATACTATCTTCGCCGACGTACTAGCACACATGCAATGACGATCACGATGACCAGACCAGCCACTGTCACGACCTCAGATAGTGAGCCACCGTTGATTGGAGGGTTTGTCGTACCAGTTGTTGGCATTGTGACCGTGCCGGTTGTAGTGGTCCCGGTTGATGAAGGAGGTGTCTGATGGGCACTAGTGTAGGATATGAAGACGGGATCCACCAGG
>JAFGAR010000119.1 GCA_016933575.1 Candidatus Thorarchaeota archaeon | reverse complement strand
GGAGACGGAACCTCCCAGCACGGAGCCATCAGTAGGAGGACCTGTGGTGCATAGTGAGGTGATCCTAGAAGCATTTCATCCATCATCCTTTGAACTTCTTGAGCATTGGTTATCCCTCCCTGAGGAGTGGGGATGCCCAAGTAGATCTTTATCCAATTCAGAAGGTGATTCGGATTGAAGAATGCACCAGAACCTTTCCAAAGAACGTACTCCTTAATCGCTGCTTCGGAAACATCACCTCCAGTTTCCTCAGCTATTGTGATGTTCGGATTTGGATCAGGTAGGAGATGCGCATAGTCACGACCCAACGGAATCTTTCCTGAGTCAATAAAATAATCCCTAGCTGCCTGCGCAAAGCCATTGCAGAATCCAGCGAATTCCATATCAATCCAGTCAATGATGAGGGAGTCGAACACACGGAATAGCATGATATCGAGAATACTCACTTCGCATGCAGCTTGGATGTCTCCATACAATAGCTGGAATATGTAGTTCCTGAGATTCGATTCGACTTCTTCCGGTTGCATGACGAAGTCACTGAAGTATGCAGCGCTATTCGTGAAATTAAACGTATGATGCCAATTGAACGGAACGACCATATCAGCGGGAAGATGCTTCTTTACATCCAGACCTGTCTCATATGCATCCTCCATTCCTTCACTCATATCGCGTTCAGTAGTCAGCTGCCATGCCTCAATGTACTCTAACAATCGCTCTCGGAGAGTATCAGAGTCCAGTGCAGATGCTACAGCGATCCGAACTGGTGGTACGAAGGCAATCGTAGTTAGTCCAATCACTATCATTAGACAAATGAGATATTTCGTATTCTTCTTCATCTTTCAACCCTCCTTAGGAGATGCCAAACCTCCGTGTCCGTGCTTGCAAGAAAGCCAACATTCTCTCCGCATTCAAATGAATGCTGTCCAAAAACGCTAGCAGTACTGTGTGCATCTCACCTGAAGGTGGAGCCAACTGACCAGCAAGGAACATATCTGGACTTGTCGCGATGGCAGATGAATTCACCACCCATTCATAGGCATAGACATACCCTTTGATCGCAGTGGCGATAATCTCCATCCGATTGTTCCGATTGGAGTCACCCAATCGAATATCTGTGACTTGCTCTGCAAGCTTACCACTGTTCCAGACCTGATCGTAGATATGATCAATCCTGTTCTTTGTCTGATTCTGTTCGAACACGGTCAGATTCGTCCCGCTTCCAGCGATGACCTCAAGCCAGCTATCACCATCAGTGTTGCCGACTCTTACCGCGTAATTGATGTCCGCGGTTGGCAGGATATTTCTTTCAGCGATAGTTCCTGCCGCATCAGCCTCGTAGATACCAACCCCATGGGCTAGTCCTACGAAGACCTCAAGGCGATTATCCAGGTCATTGTCTGCAATATCCAGGCTATACGCACCAGATTGTGGTTGCAACTGTAGATATAGGATGTACTTGTTGTCCTCGTATCCGTCATCGTTCTTCACAGGTGAGATGAATCGGATCCACCCATAGATGTTATGCGGTGAGTTATCATCGATTCCCACAACAACGATATCTTTCAGACCATCGCGATTGATATCGCCTGTTTCTATGCCCTTGATGAAGGGAGCACCAGCTTCCATCGAATTGAACTTTATACCAACGACCTGTGTGTAGTTGTTATCGCCAGTATTCTCGATGATCCCGAGGATATTCTGAGCACCAACGATGATCTCGCCCAGTCCATCGCCGTCGAGGTCCTTATCAACTGCAAGGACGTACGGTTGTGCGAAGAGAAATTCGCCCACCTTGGTACCCCCATAGTCCTCATAGTAGCTGACGGGTCCAAACCATACCATGTCATAGACATCATCTTCAACGTATTCGAAGATATAGACATGATAGCCCGTACAGACAATGATCTCCTGCTTCCCATCTTTATCCTGATCACCAATGACCATGTCTCGGATATTCATGTAAGCTGGATACGGCTCGCCTGTCATATAGGACTGTAGCCAGAAGTCTGGAGAGCGCCAAGACCGTCGATAGGTGTTGTTCGCAACCTGCTCAAAGGCAATGATGTTGTGATCGAACGAGCCGACAAAGACCTCGGGAATATCATCTTGGTCCACGTCACCGTACTCAAGAGACCGGGTCCAGTATTCGAAGACTATCCAATTCGTCCAAGAATCGAAAGCCTCGTAACCCCAATAGCCGTTATATTGCGTTCTTTTGTCGACCTCAACCATGTGGATATACGGGTAAGTGGCACAGAGGAAGGTATCATGATCAAGTGTGCCATAGAATACATCGATGTAGTCCTCATTCATACAGATTAGATCAACAATGCTATCACCATTCATATCACGATATTGAGGATAGTCATGGCCATTGAGGGGATCTAGCAAGGTCCCTGTGAAATCCGGCTCGAACATCGATCGTGTCTTGAGCCAATCGGGGTCGAGGGAAGTACCCTTGTTCCGCCATAGGGTGAAACGGCCGGTCTCACACTTGTAGCCTCCGGCAGTGTAGTTCTCGCTTGCATGTGGGACAAGGACATCAATTCGTCCATCATAGTCAAAGTCTCCAAAAGCAAGCGCACCGAAGACAGTCTCATTTTTCCGATCATCATTGATCTCTTGGAAGATAGTGGAATCATAGCTGAAATAGAACCGAGATCCAGCAAAGTATGAAGTTTGCTTGAAGTAGTAGAGCTGATCGGTCGCTACTGCAAGGTCTTTGTCACCATCAAGATCCCAATCCACCATGGTGATACGAGGTATGAAATCAGTAGATACAACAAGAGACGAGAGGTCAGGAAGATAGCCTGTTCGTTCTGTCCAATAATCCGTCGATGTCTGCTCAAAGTATCTCATTGAGAAGATATAGCCTGCATCTGGGTCGATCCCTGCCTCACAGAGGATCATGTCATCGTCATAGTCACCATCAAGATCACCCATCGATACGGTTGAATACTCAAAGAGTACATCGGTACTGAGCGTACTATGCGTGACGAAGTAGCCAGATTGATACGACCAGACAGGTGCGTCGTTCGTTCCGGTATTCTGGTAATAAATCAATCTACTTGACCCACCAGTGTTGACCGTTGCAACGAGGTCGTATGCCGTTGTTCCATCGACATTGATTAACACATAAGACAGGAACCGATTGAAGGACGGAATGTGGCCAGCTACTTGCGAGCCGCTCAAGAGGTATCCCTCCTCGGTCCAAGTAGGGACCATTCCCTTATCCTGCATCTGAACGATATCCCAGATGGATACTCCCAGAGAGAACTTGGGCTGGTCAGATTGACTCTCCCAGACCATGGAGCCATCTGATGTATATGCCATCATCTCTCCATCGACCGTGCCAATGATAATCTTCAGTTGATCATCGTTTATGCCTGTCTTGACAAAACCAGTTGTAACCACTAGTGCTGTAGCTATGGATCTGGCTACAGTCCCATATATCGCGTCGATATCATAGACGACTCCACCCTTTACACCAATCTTCAGATATCTGAACTCATCCCAGCGTGCTGTGCGAAGTGCATGATCCACATCGACATAGAGGAATCCAGTCCACCCCCAAGATCCAAAGTTGTAATAGATGTAGTTGGTATATTGCTCTGTAAGTTCAAGTGGTTGCCAAGTGATAAGGTCGTTGGAGATATACAGTTCCATGTTCTCAAGCTCAACATCATCTTCGATGATCAAGATCATATCCGGATCATCAGTTGCATCACCACCCATCTCTTCCCATCTACCAAAATCAACAACTGCAGTTGCGAGATTATTTAATTCGATAGAGGGGTGAATTTGATATATCATACCGTCATTGTCAGCAATGAAGAGACTTTGATTGACCGAGTTCCACATCATACCCAATGGTGCCATTGAGCCAAGATTCTCTACAATGGGGTTACCAATCTCATAGTCATATTCAGCTATGAGAATACCATCAGGAGTGTATTTGTATATGGCATGGTTGTAGACATCCGTAGTGTATAGAAATCCTTGATCGTCAAAGGCCATGAACAGATCTACACCAGCACCACTCCAGTAGTCAATTGGTGTTCCGTTCTTATAGAACCTCTGAATTCGATATCCATACCTCTCACTTACATAGACCAGATCATTTGGACCAATCTCTATGCCATAAGGACCATCAAATTGACCAAGCCCAAAACCACCACTACCGAATGTCCTGACAAAATTGCCATCATAATCGAAGATAGATATTCGATTGTTGTAGTAGTCAGTGATGTATATCAAACCCTCATCTAACGCGATATCTCGAATCATCCGAATTTGACCGGGTGCAGACCCAGTAACTCCAAAGCTATGAGATAGATTACCTTGAGTGTCGTAGCGATAGACTCTGTTGTAGTCACCATCATAGATGAAGACATTGTCATCCTCATCTATTTCTACACCCCAAGCATACGCGAACCATCCTTCAGGCAGTGTCCAATTGAGGATAAAGTTGCCCCGAGAATCGAATTTGAATACATAGGGTGTTGCATGATCAGTGACATAGAAATTACCTTCAGAATCGAAATCAACATCGAATGCACCATTCTGGTCATTATGGGAAGAGAACACGTCCAAAAGCTCATATTCTTGGACACCAAAGCGCTGAATCCGGTCACTTGCTGGATCCATGACAATTATTCCACCGAAGGGATAGATTGCAAGGTCCCAGGGTGATATGAATTCACCAGGATTTGTGCCAGATGCACCGAACTCTGATTCATAGTCCCATGAGGGACTGAATTTCTGCACACGATCATTCCCTGTATCTGATACATAGATCCTTCCATCATGATCTACAACCGCATGTACTGGTGTGTCGAACTCTCCCGGATTGGAACCGAAGACTCCCATTTTATCGAAATAGGTGCCATTATTGAAGAATCTCTGTACACGATCATTACCCGCATCACAGACGTAAAGATAGCCATCTCTGTCAAAGGTCAGACCGGCTGGATAATCGAAGGTTCCATTTGTATTCCCAGCAGTTCCGAATCTGAAGAGGAAATCGCCAGTTTCTTTGTCGAGTACCTGAATACGATTGTTTAGATAGTCAGAAACGTAGAGTTTGTCTTCCCATACTGCTACATCAAAGACGTAGAAGAATTGTTCAGGACCGGTCCCATTCTCGCCCCACGAGGCTACGAAATCTCCCTCGGGAGTGAACTTCTGAACCCTGCTATTCCCAAAGTCAGCCACATATACAAAGCCATCCTCATCAACTGTGATGCCTGTTGGGATATCAAACTCACCGGTCTGGTTACCTGTACTACCAAACATCAGAATGGGTTCAAAATTCTCTGTGTATCTAATGACACGATCCAAGATGAAGTCTGTAACGTAGAAGCTCATATCAGGAGCAATTGCCAACGAATAGGATAGATCGACCTGACCGAAACCTGTTCCAGGTTCAAGATTCCAAAGATTCTGGAAAACGAACTGCTCTGTTGAGTCAAAGGTGGTTTCTTGGTCATCAAAGGGTCCACCAAGCGCAGATGCACCACCAAGTTCGACAGTGTTCCAAGGAGCCGGAATTGGATCATTCTCGTAGATACTCTGACCTTCCCATCCGAAGACCTTCCTATCAATCCACTCATCTGCTTCATAGCCTGTATACACCCCAGTAGTGTAGGAGATAGCACGCTCCCAGCTCTTGATACCTTGATTGAGCTTACGAACATCGAAGCTCTCTGTTTCGTGGTTATAGTCGAAAACGAAGACACCTTGACCGTAGGCTGACACGATTATCTCACCAAAGTTGTCGTCATCTAAGTCCTGACTGGCAGCCACTGAATTGACAGGGGCCCAAATCGCGTCCCCACTTGTCCAGCGAAGCTCATAGATGTGCTTGAAGCAAGGTACCTCCTCGAACAGGTAGACATGGTTATCCTGACTTCCTGCCACGATCTCCATCCGTGTGTCATTGTCGCTGTCTATGACACAGACAGAGTTCACGCGACCATTTATTGTATCGCCAGAGTCCCATACAGGTGCGAAATTGATCCAGTGTTCGTTCAGGCAATACGGATACGCAGAGTGGTCGATGTAATCGAATACATAGACCTTCGAGTCCCAAGCTCCTGCGATAATCTCAGTGTGGCTGTCATGGTCGATGTCATAAGTGACGACGGACCAGACCTGCCTATCGATATAGAGGCCGCTGTCCCAGACCAGCTCCCACTTATGGGCGTCTGAGAACAGGTCGAAGGTACTATCCTGATCACCGAGCTGCTCGAAGACATAGATATGTCCATCAGCGCAGGCAGCGACCACCTCAAGGCGATTGTTGTTATCGCTGTCCATGAAGGCGACGTCCATAACGTCACCCTTGATGATTCCGTCACCTGCGTCGAAGATCGGATAGTACTGATGAAGGGATGGAAGCCACCGGTAGATATGGACCTGCATGTCGTTCAGGTAGCCACCAGCAGATGCCATCCACTCACTATCCTCCGAGACCGCCACTGCATGGGTCGAGCCTCTGATGTTGTTCGGCTCCCAGATCTTCTGGTACTCGTTGGTCAGATTGAAG
>JAFGAR010000118.1 GCA_016933575.1 Candidatus Thorarchaeota archaeon | reverse complement strand
GCCTGCTACTCCGGTGACAATAATATGTATTGAAAAAACTACAGAAACCAGCTATTATTGGTTTGGTAGTTATATCGATCCCAGTATAGCAGTTTCTTTTCTCTTGTTAAAGAGAAAATTTACTCAGAATACCTTTGGATCAGCCAAAAATGGCAAAATTTTCGGTAAAGGAGACTATTAGATAAAAGTCAAGGCTTTTCATCATTTTCTTTGTTAGAGCAAACTCCTCCTATTCCCTTTTTGGAATAGTGTTAAGGGGATGAATTAAGGACAAAGGATACAAGCATTTATAACAAGCAAGGGTATTGAATCCCTTCTTCTAGTGTCTACCATTTACACAAGCTGGTATAAGAGATGTCAGTTAGTCACTGATACTCATAGTCACTGAATCTCAAGCTATTACGGTGTTTCAATAGACAAGAAGGGCAATTAGGCTCCTTTGGAGGGTTCTGGATATCCCTATGAATTATGTGAATATCCCTCCTTGTCATAAAGAATATATCCCTTGAGTAGGTTGTGTTGAGTCGTGCATAGATCAAGATTTTATGCCATATTTCTCCTCCAGTTCACGTCGGATCCTGGTTAGATAATTGTCATGTGGAATGTCATCTGAGACTTCATCACAAAGATAAGGAATGACTTTCTGTTTCATCCTGTCCCAGACTCCCTGGTAGTATTCCCTATCAGTCATGAGTGGGTTGCCTGTTCTGGGATAGTAAAGCGTTTCGTTCTTCATCATGGCAAAGGCAAGCTTGATGAACTTATTTGCCGTGGCTGTTCTAGCCTTTCCTGGAGTGTCTTTGTATTGGTAATGCTTCTTTGAGTAGTAGCTGTGATACTCGGGACAATGAGAATTCAGAGACAGGGCTATCTGGTTCACTGTCACTCTCAAGGGATTCTTCCCTTTGTGGGAAGTAGGGAGATTGGGCTTATCCACTTCTCCTGACTGATACTTCCTGGGAGCTGTTCCAGCCAGAGAGATTATCTGTTTGGCATGGGCAAAGCGATGAACATTTCCCACTTCTGCTGTGAAGTCAGAAGCGTAGACAACGCCGATCCCTGGCACAGAGAGCAGATATGTGCCTGGTGTCTGAACCAGGAACTTGACCATCTGTTTCTTCTGCTCTGAGATAGCTGGCATGAGTGTTCTTAAGACCTGGATATGCGCTTTCAGTGCCTTGATGTCCGATTCCATTTCCTCCAGTGGTCTGGCTGGTGTGTTCTTAGCCATCTGGATGATCTTGCTGGCTGTATCCATTCCCAGCTTGGTGTCATGCTTTCTGAAGAAGGCAGCTAAACGCTTAACACCCAGCTTGATTGCTTGCTGTGGTGTGGGATAGTTCTCAATGAAGAGGAGAGATGCTTTTCCCCACTGGTCAGAGAAGATAGAGTCTTCTGGATTCCACAGACCAGTGAATGTCTTATCCAGGATGAAGGTGATGATATTCTTGGTCCTGGTCTCCTGCCAGGTCAACTGGCGATGTGTTCTGGATGCTCTCTGCAGGTTGTAGTATACTGAGTCAGGCATATGACTCCTGACTCCTTTGCTGGATATGATAACCTTAGCGATTGCAGCTAGGTCAATAGCGTCAGTCTTAGCATGCACATTATCTCTTTCATTCTTTGAGTCGATAGGTCTTATCACCTGAACATCATAACCTGAAGCTGTCAGAGAAGCAACCAGATTTTCGTGATAGTGACCTGTGGATTCCAGACCCAGGAACAGCTTTCTGGCTCGTGTCTGTTTCTGAGCTATCTGGATCTTCTTTTTCAGAAAGTTGATGCCATGATTGTTGTATGGAAAGTCGAACTTGGGGATGATGACATCCCCAAAGAAATTCACCACCATAGCTGAATGATTATATTTGGCTACATCAATGGATGCATACAGTATTTCTCCAAGATCGTGAGATGCCAGAATATCCCTGAGATCGGTTCCAGCAGTTCTGAAGATTGAGTTAGACATTCTACACCTCCTGGGTGGAATGATGTTCAGGCTACACAGATTGGATTACACAGGTTCTGGAAACTTGTGTAAGTATAACTCAAAACAACCATTCAAGTAAGGAGAGGAGGAGATATATTAGAAACGATCCGCCCTTTCGTTTTTAGTATACCAGCGAATTATGCTTGAGTCAGATGCAGAAATCTTCAGTTTTGCTAAGGAACACCTCTACGTTGCCGCTGTCTGCGACATACTGGATTCGCTGGGATACCGGAACCAGACCATGCACCAGCGGCTTCGACCTCTCCTTCCAGACATTCGCAACTGTGGTTTTATCGGTCGTGCGCGCACCGTTCGCTGGATGGAAGTTGACTACGTAG
>JAFGAR010000117.1 GCA_016933575.1 Candidatus Thorarchaeota archaeon | reverse complement strand
CATCACTTGGTCCAATGATATCTGTGAACGATATTGTGCATAGGGATTCTTTGATCCATTCATATGATTCTTCACAGCCACTTGACCGAGTTGCTCCTTTGTGGTCCCATACTCATGCATATGCCGTGTCGCAATCATTGCATATAACCCTGGAAATGTTGCACCAAAGAATGCCTCCCACTCCTGATCAGCAGCAGTGGCCAGGGTCTCTGTCGCTGCACCACCACCAACATCCATCATCTTCTCTACACCGCCAACAACAACCACATCGTTCATCCCTGAGGCAATGGACATGTATCCTTCACGGATGGCAAGGCCTCCAGAGGCACATGCTCCTTCAACCCGTGTTGCTGGAATATGAAGATGTGAGAATCCTGATGCATCAGCAACAAGGGCACCCACATGTTCCTGACCGACAAATCGTCCTGCGCTCATGGACCCAACATACATAGCATCGATATCCTTTCCTTCTATCCCTGAATCAAGGATCGCTTTTGATCCAGCTTCTGCGGTCAACTGGCGGATCGATTGGTCCCAGAGCTCACCGAACTTTGTTAATCCAATTCCAATAACTACTACATCTCTCATCTTGTATCACTCCCAATATAACAAATCAGTCATTTTTGCATATGTTCCATAATCAATGTAATCTTTCTGAGAAATAATCTGTTGTATCGATGGTGCATGATGCCGAGCAAGGGCAAGGATCTCATCGGTAACGGTTATATCAAAACCATCACTACCTGCACCTGAACCATAACTTGTAAGGATAATCCGGTTCCCTGGTTTTGCCTCATCAAGTACTGCAGCAAGACCAACAAGTGACGCTCCTGAATACGTATTTCCGATGTACGGAACCATAAGACCAGTGTTCACTTGTTCTCGTGTGAAACCAAGCATCTTCGCCGCTTTTAAAGGGAATTTTCCATTGGGTTGGTGAAAGATGGCGTAATCATAATCACTTGGATTCGTTCCAACCTGATCCATGAGATTACGAGCGCAGCTGGTCACATGTTTGAAATATGCTGGTTCGCCGGTGAAACGACCTCCATGTTTTGGATATTTACTTTCTGATCTTCTCCAAAAATCTGGTGTATCTGTAGTATATGAATAGGTATGATTGATTGTTGCAATCACACGTTCCTTCCCAATGATAAAGGCTGCGCCACCTGCTGCTGCTGAGAACTCTAATGCATCACCTGGTGCTGCCTGTGCAGTATCTGCACCGATGGCAAGACCATAGTTGATGTATCCTGCTTTTACAAGGGCGGTACAATTTTGTATCCCTGCAGTCCCCGCTTTACAAGCAAACTCATAATCAGCGACCATGAGATCAGGGGTTGCACCAATTGCCTCTCCAACTATGGTACCTGTTGGTTTCACAGCATACGGATGAGATTCACTTCCGATATAGATCGCACCGATATCTTGAGGGTTGATCTGACATCGTGCGAGCGCTGCTCGAGCTGCTTCGACACTTATCGTTGCTGTGTCTTGGTCAATGGATGGAACTGATTTCTCATAGATCCCTAATCCTCTACTGATCTGAGATCCATCCTTTCCCCAGACTTTCGCTATTTCATCTGCTTTTATCCTCAGGCGGGGGATACTTCCTCCGTAACTTACGATTCCTATGTCAGTCATAGCTACGTCACAGAGGCTGAAATAAACAAAAAGTACTTAAAAATGCCGATTTATGAATCGTTTATTAGCGATTATCAGTGTTGAATCAAAGTGAAATCTTTTCACCTTTTTTCAACGCATCCAATGCTGAATCGGCTATTTCCTTTAATTTATCATTATCCATGACAGCCTTACGAGCTTGCGTATTCTGCTCTTTAAGGATACGTTTTGATTCCTCATATCGTTTCCGGCGTTCATTACGCACTTCAACGATATGACCACGCATCTCAATTGCTTTCTCATGGTTCTGCTGAGCCTCATTACGAGCCTCAATATACTCCTCATGTTTCTTGTTGGACTCAGCGATGGTAACGGACAGTTCATTAACGAGTTTCATGTACTCTTCATGCTTTTTCTGACTCTCATTGTAAAATTTCTGGACCTGCTCATGTTCCTCATCAGCTTTCTTGAAAAGCTCATCGATCGCTCGGTCCTTATCACTGATATCAACCTGAAGGGTTTGTTGTTTATCCAATTCTTTCTGAAGTACTTGATATTCTTTTTGTTTCTTACGGATCGTATCAATAAGATCGTTCTCATCCTGAGGATTAAGAATCGTTGTCTCTTGTTGATACTCGAGCATTTGAACATCTGCTTTTAATTCCTCAACCCGTAATGGAAGATTCTTAAAGACCTCTCCCTTCTTTTTCTGGCGAGCGCTGATAAGCTCTTTGGCTTGTTTCTGATACCCATTGCGAAGTTCTTTATGTGTTCGCATCTGAGCAACGAGTTCATCACGTTCTTTCTTCAAACGTGCCATATCCTCTCGCATCTCTTTGTGTTTCGCATTTATCATATCACGTTCTTCGCGGAGGACCTTTGCTAGATCATTGAGTTCGTTTCGT
>JAFGAR010000116.1 GCA_016933575.1 Candidatus Thorarchaeota archaeon | reverse complement strand
CCACGAGAAACCCAATCTCGAATGACTGCTCTTCCCGCAGAGGCAAATCTATTGGTAAAGGTGATCGGATTGCCACCGGGTACCGCAAGGATCCTATAAGCATCAAGCCCATTTTCAATGATCTGAGTATGATTGAGCACATCTACTGTGGCATTCATCCATTCGTACATCTTTACTAGAGCATCCTTACTGGCTACAACACCGGACAAGGATGTCCCTTCATATATATGCATACCTTGATTCCAGAGAGATCAGTTCGAGTATCAACAAGATTAGGTTCTGCAGCCACGTAATGCTGATACTGTGCTGAAACGACTAGTACTAGGATGAAGACTCCCAGTGCACAACGGAGTGCCTTGTTTAGATTCATGTTTCCATCTCCAATTGCTATATCCATAGCTAACTGCACCTGTGATGTTTACATAAACATAAATAAGCATTTATTTTTGTGTAATTATGATTCTAATATGTGAAATTGATATTACGTCTCGTGCAGCTGATATCCAGGTACGACCTTGCAGGGATCAGCAGAATCGAGCGACACGCCATAATCGAAGGCATTTTATCGATGAGAATCGTCTGTTCAGGTGGTGCAGCTGGTGTCTAAGAAGAAGGATAGGAAAGAGTATGAGGACATGATTCGGTATGAACCGGTCCCGATTCTGGTCCTTAAGAAGGAAGAAGCCAACCAAGTCATCTGGGATCTGAATCATAGTGCAATCCTGAGAATTCTCCGCGGAGGACCGATGACCATTGTTGAGATTGCAGAGGAATTCAACAAGTCAGCAAAGAAGGATGATGCGATAAAGGAGAAGGCTGCAACCACGATCTACAGGTATGTTAAGACCCTCGAGGATGTAGGATTGATAACTCAAGCAGGAAGGAGAGTGCACTATGATAAGAATGCTACCGAGATTCTCTACTGTCGGACAGCGAAGGTCTTCCAGAATATGGCACTTCCGACATCCTATTGGACATCAGAGCGCGGACGCGTCTTCTACAGCCGTCTATACACTGCGATCAAGGGCGTCTTCGAGGGATATGAGGCAGACGAAGAGATGCTCAGTGATTTCATCGTGAGATTCGAGCGCGGAAAAGAGAAGCACTTTGAAAGGGTCCTCCCCCGGTTAGACGAGAACGAGCTGGCTCATATCACTGGAGGTGATTGGTGGGAGATTGAGCAAACGATTCAGTATTCAGGTCTTTTCGGTCTTTTGCTCAATGAACCTGAGATTGTGGAGGATCTTCGAAAATGCTTCAAGAAGGTGAAGGGCTAGTTCTGAAATGTTCTTATAATGATAGTTTTAAAAAATCGAAATCAGTGAGATTGAAATAGTACGATGTGTTTATGATAAGAAGAGGAATATCACAATGGGAAAAGGCGTTGCCCTTCTTGGTTTGATATTGATTATCGTGGGACTTCTTCCAATTATCGCGACATTCTTGGTTGGGATTGTTGATCTTAGTATGATTCTTACATACTTCAACCAAGGAATCTACTCGATCAATTTAGCAGGGTATCTCTTCACTGAGGTGATGCTGGCCTTGCTCGGCGTTGGAGTTCTACTACTAATCATCGGTGCAGTCAAGTAACTGCATTCTATCGATCTGCCTCAACACCAGCTCGGACCACCAGTGTCTGAGTTGGTTTTTTCTT
>JAFGAR010000017.1 GCA_016933575.1 Candidatus Thorarchaeota archaeon | reverse complement strand
TGCGAGAGGGGAGTCCTTGCACCATCTTTGTGGGCAATAGCCTTCTGCGTCTTGATCTCCAAAATGTGAATTCAGAATTCGATAGAAAGACAGTTGAAAGAGCAATCCAAGTTCACCATTTGGGAACTAGATTGAATCTGGGTTCTCGGGAAGACACACTCATTAACAAATTACTCTTCCAAGGCGAACAAGACATGCGAGATGCACTTGGAATATTCGCAAGACATGAGACCGAGCTGGATGAGGAATATATCGAAGATATGTGTCACTCGCTCAATCTTGGAGAGGTCTGGTTTGAATTCAGACAGAAATATCTCGATAGCAAAAAGGATTGACCTTTCAGAAGCAGTCAGATTGACGCTTGTACTGGACCTGTTGATTCTAGGTAATCTGACGAAGAGGGGCGCGAGATAGCTAGGAAGGAACTAGTGCTGGGCGGTGGATGAAGGCTCAACCGAAACTCGGGTTGGGCTGGACGACCTCGCAAGGGTCGCCCCGCACTTTCCTTGTTCTTCTTTTCTGAAAGTGAAATAGGGCATCTAGATAATCTATGTCCAACTCTCTTTCTATTTTCCCAGCAAATTTATTATGAGGGGCTTCTGACCAATAACGCCCAATGCAAAACCTTAGGGGAGTTATTCAAGGATGGAGAGAGGCGCAGAAATTGTCATTTTCATTTCGGTATTGCTAGTATTGATATTGTCGGTTCCAGTGAATGATGATGGCTCTGATAGATTAACGGCTTATTCACCTTCTCAATCATTTCATCCATCAGCAGGAGGTTCAGGTTCGTCTTTTGCGGATTCTAAAACCCTGCTTTTTGGATTGAACAGCGATTCTCTACCAGGTCCTGCGCCGGATGATAGCATCTACTATGAGATTGGATTATCAGCAGGACAAGATGTTGATTTCACCCTACAAGGGGAAGCAGGCACGGATTTTGATCTCTATCTCTACGATGCTTCGCAAACCCTTGTTGATATTTCCTCATTATCTAGCTATCCTGAGCAAATTTCAGTTAGTGTTACAACGGCTCAAGGTTATTTCGTAAAGGTATCTCCTTACTCTGGGACAGGGGATTTCAATCTATCAGTATCGAGCTCAGGAGATTCTTTTAGTGATACGATTTCATTGCCTCTTGATGGGATAGAGGGCATCTTACCGGGTCCAGGGAGTAGCAACGAGAATTACTATTCACTCTATCTAAACAAGGATACACAATTCAACATCTCAATGGTTCATGACCCGAGCGATGATTTCGACATCCTACTTTACAACTCGACACAGCATCTCGTCGTTTCCAACACATCATCGGATTCATTTTCTTCGATATCAGGCGTAGCGAACATATCGCAAAAGTTCTACATTGTAATTTCTCCGAACACAGGTGAGGGAGATTATTCACTATCGATTCAGGGATCAGGATTGACGATAGAAAACGCGATTCCTATGACATATGGCTCAAGAAGCGATGAGTTTGGAGGAAGTTCTTATCCTGCATTCTATTATCGAATTGACTTTAGCAGAGGTCAGGAAATTACAATTCAAATGGACGGAGATTCGTCTTTAGACTATGAATTGGTTTTGTACAATAAAGACCTACAGGTACTAAGAACTACCACAAGATACTCAGGAACTGTCTATCTCACATATACAATACAGAACACTGGCACCTACTATTTGAGAAGCAGGTGTATCTCATATAGTGGTAAGTTCACTTTAACAACAACAGGAACAGGAGTGTCATTCAGTAATGCCATTCCGAGGGGAACCGAAAATCGGTCAGGAGTATTACCGGGACCGTCAGGAGATAGTTCGATATACTATCAATTCATGGGATACTCGAACACCACTCTTGATATCACTCTTTTTGGAACACCAGGAACGGATTTTGACTTCCGATTGTATGCGGAGAATCATACTCTACTCAAAATTGCTAATTCTCTATCCTATCCAGAATATCTATCATATTCAGTGAACGAAACGAGTGTCTACTTTCTTCAGGTCGTACCTAAAGCAGGACTGGGAAACTTCACCTTGAGCATGGGAGAAATCGGTCTCTCGTTGGACTCTGCTGTACCTATCGAGTG
>JAFGAR010000115.1 GCA_016933575.1 Candidatus Thorarchaeota archaeon | reverse complement strand
TCTGGGGAGAGAGTTGACAAGGACCACCCACGAGTTGAAGCATACGGAACTGTGGACGAACTCATCTCGAGCCTGGGAGTAGCAAAGATTCACTCGAGTAGTCGAATCGCATCATACATCCATTCTATCCAGCAGGTCCTATTCTATGTTGCTGCAGAACTAGCCACTAATATCACCAATGCTGAGTCGCAGGATGATCCAATCCTCAAAATAAAGAGAGTGGAAGAGGGAGATGTTGAGGAATTGGAAAGGATTGCTGATGAACTCGTTGAGGAACTCCCACTCCTGAAGAACTTCGTCATCCCAGGAGGTACAAAGGGAGCCGCGTTCTTGCATGTGGCTCGAACCGTATGCAGACGAGCAGAGCGCAGAATCATCTCCTTCTCAGATTCGAGCCCAATCAATCCAGAGATAGTCAGATATGTGAATCGCCTCTCTGATCTCCTGTTCGTAATGGCACGATTCGAGAATGTGGCGATTGGTGATGGGGACAATGTGATATCTCGTGAAGGAGTAAGAAGCCAGACAAAAGCGGACCCTTAGTTCTTTAAGAGTGAGGTCCTAATAGCAAGAAAGCGGAGATATGCTCGCAGTTCGTCCGAGAGACGTTTTGGGCTCAGCTCATCACAATCATCTGGATTTCCAAACGACTCGATGCCGACTTTTTTGAGTTCGTGTCTTATCCGTAGAATCCCAGCATCATCAGTCGATGAACCAATTCCCAGAGCGCTAAGTACTTCTTGACCATAGACTGTATACCACAGTTCCGTCAAATCGAATCCTTCATCTGATTTTATCAGACTGACGCAGTTCATTTCTCTTCGTCTTGACTCGACGATTTCTGATGCTATGACCGCAAATACAGGTCGTGAGTGAGCTTGATTGAGATCGATGAAATGAGTAGAGCCTCCCCCTTTCACCTGATTTATCATACTCCTAGATATCACGTCATTGAGAAACAGATGGGCTTCCTCAAATGTCATGGAGTCATCTATAGAATGTATGATCTCTAGTAAATCTCCATCAAATCCTTGAAAGTGACCAAGATCGAAGAACTCGATGAACGCAACTCGTAGGTGATATCGCGCCAGGGGATTGAGCTGTTCATAGAGTGACTGGAATCTATCTCGAACAATACCAAAGCCCTCTTGATGCATGTCTTCTCTGAGAAATGAGCTTGACTTGCGATGCCTGATCGACTCGAGTCCAAGGGGCCAGTATATTGAGCTGAGTGGGAAACGACCAAATTGAATCCTTGATGATATAGTCAGGTCGGATAATCGTGGAAGGCCGAACAAAGGCCACAGGTCGATGTATGACGAGTTGATTCCCGAAACGGTCAGTGATTCAAGTAGCTGGCAGTCCATGAGGGGATAGAGATCTAATTCTGGAATCTTGTCTTGAGGTACACCAAGAGATTTCAGGTCCTTGCAAGCTGCAAGGGGAGACAAGTCGAGAGTTGTGACCTGTGTCCAGTCCACTAGGAAGGTCTCAATCCCCTTCGAAGAGTGGATGAACTCCGTATCTAGAGAAATGAGTGGATTCTGATTCACAATGAATGTCCTTAGAGAAGGTTTTCCTTTGAGGGGAGTGGTATCCAAAGAGCGAATCCAATTATGTGACAGGTCTATGGATTCCAAGAATGTCGAGGCGCTAAGAGGGCTAAGGTCGATGTCACCCTCAAGATGGTTATTGCTCAGGTCTAACTCT
>JAFGAR010000114.1 GCA_016933575.1 Candidatus Thorarchaeota archaeon | reverse complement strand
TCTGGGGAGAGAGTTGACAAGGACCACCCACGAGTTGAAGCATACGGAACTGTGGACGAACTCATCTCGAGCCTGGGAGTAGCAAAGGTTCACTCGAGTAGTCGAATTGCATCATACATCCATTCTATCCAGCAGGTTCTATTCTATATCGCTGCCGAACTAGCCACTAACATCACTGATGTTGAATCGCAGGATGATCCAATCCTCAGAATAAAGAGAGTAGAAGAGGGGGATGTGCAGGAATTGGAAAGAATCGCTGATGAACTCGTCGAGGAGCTCCCGCTCCTGAAGAACTTCGTCATCCCCGGAGGTACAAAGGGAGCTGCTTTCTTGCATGTGGCTCGAACCGTATGCAGACGAGCAGAGCGCAGAATCATCTCCTTCTCGGATTCGAGCCCGATCAATCCGGAGATAGTCAGGTATGTGAATCGCCTCTCTGATCTCCTGTTCGTAATGGCACGATTCGAGAATGTGGCTATCGGCGATGGAGACAATGTGATATCTCGAGCAGGAGTAAGAAGGCAGACAAAGGCAGACTCTTAGTTCTTTGAGAGTGAGGTCCTTATTGCAAGAAAACGGAGATATGCTCGCAGTTCGTCTGAGAGACGTGTTGGGCTCAGCTCATTACAATCATCTGGAGTTCCAAACGACTCGATGCCGACTTTTTTGAGTTCGTGTCTTATCCGTAGGATTCCAGCGTCACCAGTCGATGAACCAATCCCCAGAGCGCTAAGCACTTCTTGACCATAGACTGTATACCATAGTTCCGTCAGATCGAATCCTTCATCTAATCTTATCAGACTGACGCAGTTCATTTCTCTTCGTCTTGACTCGACTATCTCTGATGCTATGACTGCAAATACAGGTCGTGAATGAGCCTGATTGAGATCGATGAAATGAGTTGAGCCTCCAGATTTCACCTGATCTATCATACTCCTTGATATCGCGTCATTGAGAAACCGATGGGCTTCCTCAAATGTCATGAAGTCATTCATAGAACGTATAATCTCTAGCAAATCTCCATCGAATCCTCGAAGGTGACCAAGATCGAAGAACTCGATGAATGCAACTCGTAGGTGATACCGTGCCAGAGGATTGAGATGTTCATAGAGTGTCCGGAATCTCTCTCGGACGAGCCCAAAGCCCTCTTGGTCTATGTCTTCTTTGAGATATGAGCTTGATTTCCGATGCCTGATCGACTCGAGTCCAAGGGGCCAATGAATTGAGCTGAATGGGAAACGACCAAATTGAATCCTTGATGATATTGTCAGGTCAGACAATCGTGGAAGACCGAACAAAGGCCACAGGTCGATATATGAGGAGTTGATGCCGGAAACAGTCAGTGATTCCAGTAGCTGGCAATCCATTATGGGATAGAAGTCTAATTCTGGAATCTTGTCTTGAGGTACACCAAGAGATTTCAGGTTCTTGCAATCTGCAAGGGGAGACAAGTCGAGAGTGCTAACCTGTGTCCAGTCCACTAGGAAGGTCTCAATCCCCTTTGAAGATTGGACGAACTCCGTATCTAGAGAACTGAGTGGATTCTGATTCACAATGAATGTCCTTAGAGAAGGTTTCCCTTTGAGGGGAGTGGTATCTAAAGAGCGAATCCAATTATGTGATAGGTCTATGGATTCCAAGAATGTCGAGGCGCTAAGAGGGCTAAGGTCGATGTCACCCTCAAGATGGTTATTGCTCAGGTCTAACTCT
>JAFGAR010000113.1 GCA_016933575.1 Candidatus Thorarchaeota archaeon | reverse complement strand
AGGAAAAATGAGCTATATAAGGGAAAATATCACTGGCTGGTTTTGAACGCGCCCATAGTGGCGGTATTTAACGCGCCCGATGACACCACACCTTCCCTATCGACCACCTGTTCGAGTCCAAAGAGGATGCAGAGCTTTACCGTAGGATTCACTTCCCCCATCTCACTCACCAAACTCCTACACCTAATTCCTCCGAACCTCCTACTCTTTGGATCAATGAGGCAGTCTCCTACCTTGGTCTCGACAGAGTTGGACTCAAAATACCTGCCAAGGCAATTCACAGGCTCATCAACAAGGGGGCACTCCACCCCAGGACGATCTCAGGTCGGCTGGTTTTCGACAGGGAAGAACTCGACAAGGTTCTTGCCAATGGGGATCATAAGATGGGGAGAGGGAGACCGAGGAAAAGATGAGTGTTATCCCAATTCGGTTTTTGATGTTTGTGGGAAGTGGACTTGGGAGCTAATAATTACCACCCCGTTATATCAGTGAATGAGAAGTCTCCAATCTGCATGGTGGTTCCGGAATAAGATGTTCCGTCAGTTGAATAGAAATCATGAAACACCATATCTCCGATACGAGTACTGGTTCCGCTTATTGAGCTTCCCTCCGAAGACCACCAATCACCGAAAGTGAAATCTCCAATATTGATTCTGCTCCCCGAAATCGATGAACCTGTCGAAGTATAGAAATCATCAAATGCAATAGTATCAAAATCAATTGAGGTGCCATGCAAGTAAGTACCATCGTCTGTAAGAAGGTCATAGAATGTCATGTCCCCCATTTTCATAGCTGTGCCAGAGATATCCCCAGAGAAACTCATGGAATTCAGTCTCTTCGAGAATGCCTGAATGGACGATGAAGATGAGCTTTCAAATGAATTTACATGTACTGAATGTTTGTTGTCAACATAGGCGTACAGGTTTAGCGGCTTAAAGTTTTTGTTGTAGAAGAAAGAGACTCCTCCTTCCGTTACCCCGTAAATTGTACCATATTGAGGATCATCGAGCGAGAACAAATTGCAATAAGCTTGATTCTCATCATAGTACAAGGTGAGATCACCAGACTTAGCATGGTATTTGACTTTTCTACCAAGTGGCTTTTTGTCTCTGCGAGCCGTCGCATTGCCTATACTTTTCCAATCAACAACCGAATTGGTCTTGAGAGATATCTTGACGTTGCCCCAGTTGTATGACAATTGTTCATATCCCAAAGCAGGGTATCTTGAGATGCCAGAAGGTGTACCCTGAAGACGTAGTACATCATCTCTATGTAGCCCCACAGTAATGTTCTTGGCATTTGTAACGTTCTTACCCGGAGGAAGCTGAACTTTCAGGTTTCCTTTGTTGTTCCACTCGATCACCCGATCATTACGAGTTGAAATCCTGACAGTACTCCAGCCATATCTCCACTGTTCGTAACCCAAAGCAGGGTATCGTGAGATATCGGAAGGTGTACCCTGAAGACGCAATACATCGTCTTTATACGACCCTCGTGTGTAATAGGAGGCATTTGTAACGTTTTTACCCGGAGGAAGCTGAACCTTCAGGTTCCCTTTATTGTCCCACTCGGTCACCCGGTCATTGCGAGTAGAGATCTTGACAATACTCCAGCCATATCTCCACTGTTCGTACCCCAAGGCAGGATATCTTGAGATATCGGAAGGTGTACCCTGAAGACGCAAGACATCATCTTTATGGGATCCTCGTGTAAAATAGGAAGCATTTGTAACGTTCTTACCCGGAGGAAGCTGGACCTTCAGATCTCCTTTGTTATCCCACTCGATTACTCGATCATTGCGAGTAGAGATCTTGACAACACTCCACCCATATCTCCACTGTTCGTAACCTAAAGCAGGGTATCGTGAAATATCAGAAGGTGTGCCCTGAAGACGTAAGACATCATCTCTATGAGATTCTCGTGTGAAATAGGAAGCATCTGTAACGTTTTTACCCGGAAGAAGCTGAACCTTCAGATTTCCTTTGTTGCCCCACTCGATTACTCGGTCATTGCGAGTAGAGATCTTGACAGTACTCCAGCCATATTTCCACTGTTCGTAGCCCAAGGCAGGATATCTTGAGGTGTCGGAAGGTCTACCCTGAATCTTAATTACATGATCGGAGGTTGAGCCAAGCGTGAAGTATTTAGGATCGTTTGTGTTGTCAGTGGGCGAAGTCGATACAATAGATGAAGCTCGATGATTTTGTTGGAAGTCATTCGCATTGCCATAAGATGTGCCTGATTGATTTTCCCTATCTACAGAAGCCCTATTTGTGCTGTAATCATGAGTGTATTGTTGAGACAACTGTCCATTCGAACAGCCGCACAGTACAAAAAAGAACAGAGGTAGAATTGCCTTTCCCATTTTATTTCTTTCTGCGAGCAGTAGCTTCGTCTGCTAAGAGGTGCTTCTCTCTTCTGTTAGGTCGGCGATATGAGAATGAGACAACCTACATCAGAGACCATCATGATGCTCACTATTTCTATGCCCAGCAACATCATCATATTCCACCGCACTATTCCTGTCAAGAAATACATGATTCCTCTATCTCGCCCTTTACTGCTCAAATCCACTTCTGCTCACCATATCTCTATGCAGAATGCTTTTCGACCCCCTCATTTCACCCACCAAACTGGGCACCAAGTGGACACGAATTGGATCATTCTGCATAGATTCTGCATAGAAATAAATGCCGTTAATTCATGAATTAATTTGGGGTGGAGTACAAGTCCTTGTAATAAAAGGACTTAATTAACTCCCCGAGTAGGACTCGAACCTACAACCTAGCGGTTAACAGCCGCTCGCTCTACCGATTGAGCTATCGGGGAATGATTTACTTGCT
>JAFGAR010000112.1 GCA_016933575.1 Candidatus Thorarchaeota archaeon | reverse complement strand
GGATGAAGCGTTGTGTCTTCCCACTGAGGATGCGGTACGCGTAGCTTTACGTACCCAGCAGATCCTTGCATATGAAAGTGGAGTTCCAAACACCATTGATCCATTGGCAGGTTCGTACTATGTCGAAGCGCTGACAAATGAGCTTGAGGAAGAAGCCTACAAGTACTTTGACAGGTTCGAGAGCATGGGTGGTGTCATCCCTGCCATTGAGAAGGGCTATCCCCAACGCGAGATCGCTGAGGCTTCCTATCGATATCAACGGGAGATCGAAACCAAGAAGCGAACCATCGTTGGTGTGAATGACTTTGTCCTCGAAGGTGAGCAGATTACCATTCCCGTTCTGAAGATTGACCCTGAGATCGAGCGGAAACAAGCTGAGCGAACTCAGAAGCTCCGCAGGGACCGTGATAACACGAAGGTGCAAGAAGCACTTAACGGACTTAGGAAAGCATCCGAGGGTAATGACAACATTATGCCTCATGTAGTGAGTGCAGTCAAGGCATACGCGACTATCGGCGAGATATGTGATGTCTGGCGTGATGTCTTCGGAGAATGGGATGAGCCTAAGATCTTCTGAGTACATTGATACAACAACTTAGCATATACCCTCCCATAGATGAAAACGAACAACTTAAAGGTCAGACTTCTCAAATCGAATTTCGACTCCCATCATATGAAATGATAGAACGAGGGGTGCACTGACATGAGGTATTCCGCATTCATCACTTACTTTACTTTGAGTTGCTTCATTCTGTTCTTAGTTTGCTTTGGCACAACTTCGGATTACACAACAACGTCTGTAACAAAGGGCGAATCTAGGTTCATTCCTAGTGACTTTGTTGAACATCCTGCTATCTTGATTGAATATGAATCGAACTTCACAGACTACGGTTTCTCAGGGGCCGGGACAAAGGAAAGTCCCTATAGGCTTGAGGGAATCAACATCACTTCAACTGAGCATTGCATCGTTATCCAGAACACAGAGAGCTATTTTGAGTTGGTGAACTGCATTTTCAAAGAGAATGATACGAATATGCCATTTTCTACTACGATCGGCGTGTTTCCAATAAACGTTAGAAATGGTCTGATTGAGAATTGCACGTTTATTGGGAAAAATCAGGGCTATCATTCTTCAAATTCGTATAACTGCAATGTCACTGATTGTTCCTTCCTATTAACACAGGATCGAGCTATCGGCTGTACTGGAGGCGGAAATGCTACGATAAGCAACTGTGAGATTGACTGTACCAACTACCCTAGTAATGGCGTTGTTATTGATGGTGGCAGTTTAGATGTTGCTATTATCAATTGCAGATTTTACAGCGATACTGATTTTTCGGGCTCCAATGGGGTTCAAATGTCTTCAGAGAATTGTACAGTGGAGAATTGCACATTCTATGAATGGGGTTTTGGTGCTATGTATTGGACATGTTCTTACACCAACCTCACTAATTGTCGTTTCTACGATTGCATTACTGGGGCTATGATCTATCAATGGGCATATCGCAATTCTATTAGTAGCAATTACATTCGATCTAATGACTTTGGAGGGATGGGAATAGTGGTAAGAGATTCTTGTTCACTGAATGAGATAGCTAATAATGACATTATAGTTCCACTTGCAGGAATCGCGCTTTCCGATATTGCCATCAATACGACTATCACTAACAACAGTATCAGGTACGGATCTGAGGGCATACTCGTACTCAATTCCAGCTGGAATAACACAATTACTCAGAATTCCGTGTACTTGAATTCCATTGGTATATCTATCCACAGTGATACTATACTAGATAACTACCTGTACAATAATTCTCTTGGCTGGAATTCATTTCAAAATGCATGGAGTGATTCAGGTGCCAATTTTTGGAATACCACGATTGGTAACACATGGAGTAACTATAGCGGTGTAGGAACACATCCTATTCCCGGAAGTGCAAACGATATTGATCATCACCCCAATCAAATGACTGATACCATCGAGCCAGTCATCGATTCTCCAAGCGATTTGATTATCGAATCCGGTAACATTGGGTACACTGTCACGTGGGATGCGGATGACCTCTACCCCGACACCTATGAAGTGTGGGAGAATGATAGTGTCATTTACACCGGTCGTTGGATGGGGGGCATCATAGAGTATGACCTATCGCCCCTTCACTATGGCCTATGGAATTATACGATCGCAGTATATGATGGTGCAGGTAATCGAGCAGAAGATACCGTCTTTGTCAATGCGATTGATACAACGAGTCCCATCATCGATTCTCCAGTTGACTTCAGCTACGAAGGCGGCTCTAGTAGCAACTGGATCAACTGGACTCCTTCAGACTTCAATCCATCCGCCTATCATGTTGAGCTTGAAACAGGGTTCTTCGAGGATGGCTCATGGAGTGGCGGTAGAATCAATGTGAGTATTGATGGACTCTCATTAGGTGTACACACTTTCACGTTACATGTCAACGATTCAGTCGGCCTTGAAGCAACTGACACCGTGATTGTTAATGTTATTGACACCACCCTTCCAACTGTAAGCGATGAAGCCGATCTATCCTTTGAAAGTGGAACCTCAGGGAATTGGATAAACTGGTCGATCTTTGATCTCTATCCTGAGAACTATCAAATTCTCCATAACGGAACTACATCAGATCCGACCTCATGGACCTCTGGAGAAATAGACTACAATATTGACTATCTAATCCCCGGAATTCACAATCTCACATTACAAGTATACGATACAAGTGGTAATTGGTATGCTGATGAGGTCATTGTGAGAGTCAATGACACGATTGCCCCGACAATCAGCGATTTGGATTATTTCGTCCTGCATCATGGATTACAGGCAAGTTTGACTTGGACGGCTTACGACTACAATCCTGACATCTATATCATCTATCTGAATGACTCTATCTATCTTCAAAGTGAATGGTTTGGCTCAGATTTGACAATCAATTTCTTCAATATCGATGTCGGTGTGTATAATCTTACTATCGTCTTGTATGATGTTGTTGGTCAGAGTTGCTCTGACAAGATCGTCCTGAAGGTCATTGATAAGACAAAGCCAATCCTGAGCTCTCCTGCTGACTTGGAACTTGAGGAAGGTGATCTGACTGTTTCTGTCACATGGTCCATCAATGAGGCGTACCCGTACTGGTACGTTCTGTATGTCGACGGATCTGCTATCGAAGATGGTCCCTGTGATTTTGCCACCTTCACGTTTTCCTTGGATGTCTTGTCTGCTGGAGTGCATAACATCACTCTATCAATAACTGATGAATATGCGAATACTGCCAGTGATTCTCTAACAGTCACAGTGGATGCGAGTGCTGCTCCAACAGTGTCTGGTCCTTCTGATATCACATTCGAGCTTGGTTCTAACGACAATTGGATAGACTGGGCTTGTCATGATGAGAATCCATCAAGATATCTCATTGAGAGGGATGGTCACATAATTGCATCAGGCTCGTGGGATGGGTCCAATATTAGTATGAATATTGATTTCCTTCCAGTAGGTATGCACAATCTCTCATTGACAGTTTTTGATACCGGAAACCGGGATGCTAGTCACGTCGTGATAGTGACAGTTCTTGAGATTGATACAACGACAACAACCACTTCAATAACAACAACAATACCAGACACAACAACTACTACCCCAAGCAACTTCACCGAGATCTTTGGAGCCATGTTAGCACCCTTCATTATTGGCATGATAATCCTGGGAATCGTTTCATCTGTTTCCCTTGTAGCAACCATATTCCTTGTATGGAAATACGTGCTCAAAAAGGATTGATTTGGAAAAACAGTGGGATTGGAAGAAGAGAAAGAAGCCTTGTAGAGAGGCTTCTTCGTACTATTCATTCTTCGTCGTTGAGGAATAGCCCCATCCGAACTCAGTTTCTTTATCGACGATTTCAGTTTTAGTGAGTATTGTCTGCAGTTTCATCTCTCGAGCACCAAGTGCCTTAGCAACACGTCGAATCCATCCTCTGCTGATTCCCAACGCCATCTCATTGAATATAACGATGGGTAGCATAAACGCAATTGCAAGTATAGGTACTCCGAAAGTGAAGAAGAATCCTCTCAATATCTCCAATGCAGTGATATTTCCAAGTACGACATAGGGTATCACGAAGTATTGCACGAATGAAAAGACAGGAACAACAAGAATGGTGAAACCACCAAGCATGTTACTCCACCAACGGCCAACTCCGATAGATTCAGGACATCTTCTTGCTTCCAATTGACTCTCTTTAAGATGAAAGGTTATTCCTGCATCGTTAAGGAACCAAGTTGGGATATAGATCACCATTACGATGGGAACTGCGATCAATCCAACAACGATAGAGAAAAGAGGATTCCAAAAGTGTATGATTTCTAGGGGAATTGGATCAGGTACATTGATTAGAAATCCAGCAACGTACGATTGAATGACGCTTCCAAGAGCAAGGGCAAGAAGCGCGGGGATCACACTCCGTTGGATCAGTCGTCTTGCTCCGAATTTGTTGCCTGTCTGGATGATATCAACATCATGTGAGGGACCTTTCACGTACTTGGAGATGATCAGCATAAGTGCAGATACTGGGATTCCTAACACAAAATACTC
>JAFGAR010000111.1 GCA_016933575.1 Candidatus Thorarchaeota archaeon | reverse complement strand
TGATACCGCCAATGTGACGGTTTCGCCGACTGATACCGCATTGACAGTGCGGTGGTCGCTGGTTCAAATCCGGCTCGGCCCACCATTTCTCAACCCTTATCGTAGATAGAGAGAATCATGATTAAGATTCAGTGATAATCGCTCTCTTTCGAATTATGATGCTTCTCATTTCTCACTCAATGCAACTCTCCGCAATCTCTCTTCGATTTCATCTTTGAGCTTCTCATACCACATGACGATAGTTGCAACCTTCAAGCTCATTGTTGTTCTGAAGAATGATATTAGAGCGTCAGGCATTATCACGTCAGAGAGAGATGCATCCAGACGATAGGGATTGTGAGTGCTGGCAGAATATGAATATGGTTCGGCTATTCTGTACTCCGTAAATAAAAATGGTGTATTCATGATCTTTCGTTCGTGTGCATCACAGTTGTATCTCATAGATTCAGAATCATGAAAAATCATCAACAAGACAGACTTGTGATACTTATTCTTGAAACCCTTTTCATAGTCCATTCTGAAAATGACATGGAGAATCTCTTCGATTGTCGATCCTACAGGCATTTCAAGTCCAAAGTGGAATCTTATTTCGTCAACAGATCTTTCATCACTCGAGCCCGGTCCAGGTTTTTGCGCAAAGATACCAAAAGATAGCGTTTGACCCGCACCGTGAGTTTCAAGTATGTGCTTCAAAATGAGTGCATTCTTGTTGTTGGAGTCTATCTTCAAGATTTTGTCAAGATGTTCCAATGCCTCATCCTTTTTTCCGAGAAATCCATAGACTCTTGAAAGGTCCCAGAGCGCTTCAATATCATTTCCATTGATATCAATAGCTTTCTGAAGTTTGTCAAGTGCTTCTTCATATTCACCGTATATGATGTGTGATCTGCCACGTAATAACAATACACGTGAGTCATCAGGACTAGTTTCTTCTAGATTGCTGAGAACCGATATGGCACTATCGTACTTGGCTCCTCCAATAAGCAATCTGGAAAGAAGTAGCAGATAGTCCTCTTTCGAAGCCTCTTGATTTCCTAACAATAATTCAATCCATTCTGCCTCTGGTCTTCTAAGTTTTTGATATAGACCCAGCAGCTTCTTCCATAATTCCATACTAGTTGGTTCGTCTAGGAGTGATGCTCTTGCTGCTTTCAGCTCTTGATGGAGTTCTGTAGAATTCCTATCAGCACTAGCTAAGGATGCTAATTTCCCAACAATGGGATCTTGTTCGCTCATACTACTAATTTGTCTTGTTAAATCGGCTGTAGCTGCCATGAATATATCAGACATACTGGGTTGTGGCTGCTCGATGGTACTTTTAGAGGGCTCTAATTCCTTTTTCTCTTCTTCTATTCCTATCTTAATCCAAGCAATTCTCTTACTCGAGGTGCCTTCAAAGGCTAGCGTAACGATATCTCCTACAGAAGGCAAGGGACCCTTGGATTTCCGATCGTATTTCAGAGTGAATCTTGTATTTCTTGGAATAGTTTCGATTATGATGGTTCCAAATTTAAAGCCAGACATTTCGCTAATCTGTGTGCTAAGCACTTTCCCTCTTAGTTCAACCTCCACTGCAAAAACACCCGAGTTCATTTCCTCAAGTGTTTATTAAATACGTTTTGGTGAATTCTGGTTCAAATCCGGCTCGGCCCACCATTTCTTTTCTATCATTCACACATGCAAAACTGATTAGAGACAAACACTGAACAATAGAACAAGGATGTCTATGGATGGAGGATGGCAAAGATAGTCTATCAGATATAATATTGGACAGAATAGCATATCGAAACTGGGTTGCAGATCAATATGAAACCCCTAACATACAAGATTGCTCATGGCAAGAGATTGTGCAGGCAATTCGACAGATTCGTGAAACCCGAAAAGAGAGCATGAAAGAGTGGGTTGCCAAGGGACGCAAAATTCATGATGATGAAGGTGCTTTTCATACACGGAGTCTGAAAGAATTCAAACTGCAATTATGTTCTGAAGGTGCGATTCGTGATTTCGTAATAGAATACTTGCATCTTGATCCATTCAGAGGATTGGATGGGGATTTGATAGACCTATTCTCAGACCTACAAGAGATCAATACTAAGCGTCTTAGGGAAGCGGCATACGAAAAGAGTGTCGATCTTCTTAGCAAGCAGGTCAATAAAGGAAATACATTCTTCCTAGATCCGGTGGAAATGTCTCAGAGCACCGGTGAATTGAGTCTTATTGTTCCAAAGATATTAGAAAAACGAAATGAAGAGATTTCTGGGTTAGAGCAAAATCCCACCTTTACTAAACTGGTTTCTACTTACTATGGATTCACCATTCTAACCAAAGGAAGTGTAGAAGAGAGAATATCATCGAATACAGATGTAATGAATGGTATCTCTAACATGCTTTCTGACATCGCGGGAGATATCAATATAGAAGACTATAGTTTCTCTAAGTCTAGAATCTCTTTTGAAAATATGACAGACTATACTAAGAATTTGCTCTTGAGTGTCTTCATGGCATGTTTCTTAGGTAAATGGGGAACCACGCAAGCAAAGAACCAATCGAAGTCCTTCACCGAGCTAGTTGGATTGTGGAGTGGAGGCTCCACTAAGAGATATCTGCGAGTTATTCCGAATAATGCTCTCTACTCCTCAATCAAATCAATATGGAATCTTGGTGGTACTCGGGATTCCCGCGTCCTTGAATATCTTCATCCAATGTTGGTTGGTGATTCACATCTAGGTGTCATGCGTGCAAATTTGATCTCAATACTTCGTATAGGACACGAATCTTCAAGAGGAATTATAGAGAGTGTGGCGAAACGACATCGTCTTGGATTTTTAGAACCTGCAGCTGATTTCTTCACAACACCAGTAGAATTCTATAAGGGGTGGGCTAGAGGTGGAATGATCTCATCTTTTCTATCGCCATAGATCAAGAATGGTCTAAATGGTCTTTGCTCGCCTTTCTGAATGGATGATCTGGTATTGTATTATCAAGAAAGGATGGACTGGTTTATGGGAAGCTCTCCCGAATAGCTACTAGTTTCTCTAGGTATGAGTATGGATCAGGGGGTTACTTTCTCCTTTTGCGAGAAATGTACGGAGTCGAGGGAGAAGTATGGAGCTGGGTGGGAACTTGGGGTGAGTGAAAGCATTTGACGCCTAAGAGAGAACAGAATCAGATATATACGAGAACCTCGATAGGATGGACAACTGGTAGTAGGACTCGAAGCCTGCTAACTGTGATGAGGGATGCATTTGAAGCGACGCGGACAGCTCTTGACCCTGTTCTTGATCGGAATACTGGTGGTACCGTACGGTGGACTGCTTGTGGATCTATCACCTGAGCAAAGGCATGAGGTGCACCCAGAAAAGGACGTGTCTCTCGCACAGGCGGGATGGCTGACAGGGTGGCAATATAGGAAGTCGCACACGATTACTGGGTCTGCTGGGGCTGGGACGGACTATCAGGTTCGCATCACTGTTCATCGTACGACAGGGACCGATTTGAATGAGAGCGTCTATGTCGGGACGAACTGCAAGACCGATTTTGGAGATATCAGGTTCACCGATGATGATGGGGTGACATTGCTTGATTACTGGATGGAAGAATCTGATTCGTCATCTGCATCGTTCTGGGTAGAAATAAAACAGAGTCTTGATTCTGATGTGGATATTTTCTTCTACTATGGTAACTCTGCAGCAACATCAATTTCCAATGGATCTGCAACCTTCATTGTATTCGATGATTTTGACAATGGATATCTAGCTGGTGATTTTCCTAAAGCTGAAAATGGATGGAATCAAACATCTTCTTCGGATGTTTATATACAACCCAATCCCTCGGGTCGTTCTGGGATGGGACTGCGGTTAAACAATACCGAATCTCAAGACTACGAAACAGCTGTAATTGATTGGACACCTAAAGGTTATGATTCTATCGCGATACATTATGAGTGGTATGTAGACAGAATCGTAAACAGAAATGGATACACTGTCCTTTGGGGTAATCCATATGAAACAATTGCCAGCAGAGGATTTACGACTGGATGGCAGGGTCTTGATGGAGTAAGTCGTCACTATACGAAAGGAACTACTGGAGGCAATGAATTTACACCTGTGTATGATTATTCCGCAGGAGTATGGCACGAAGTGGTTGATTACGTGGCAAGAAATCACTTCCATTCAACAATGGATGGGAATTCTTACGCTGGTGAAGCTCAAAATACAGATGTTGGGAATTTCAGCAAGTTCTTGGTTGAAACTTATCTTGATAATAGAAATGGAGATTGGTTTTCTCAATATGATGATTTCTTTGTTACAAAATGGATTGAAGCTGAACCGACTCACAGTTCATGGGGCTCAGAGGAATCACAAACTGGACTTGTGGCATCATGGTCATTCAATGAGGGTTCTGGAACCACGCTTAGCGATTCAAGTGGAAACGGGAACGATGGAACGATTAATGGTGCAACTTGGACTCAAGGAGTTTATGATGGTGCGCTGAGTTTTGATGGTTCAAATGATTATGTACAAATTCCTACAATAGCATCATTTAGTTCTATCACTAATGAGATGACCTTTGAGACACTCATAAGACAAGAATCTAGAGGATCTGAGTTAGGTTGTGCGATTTTCATGATGGATGCTGGTACTCCTGAGAATATCCTGGTAATAGGTTCACATAGCATCTCTCCATATGGATTCAACTATGTGGACTGGGATGGGAGTCATGATTTTGATTATGCACCTCCACTGAATATATGGGTACTTCTAACAATCGTACTACATCTAAACGGAGATTTGGAGCTTTGGTTGAATGGTACACTGAGACAGACGATGACTGGTCTTTCTAGTCTACGAACTGACATTTTGGATGGTGTATACCTTGGAACTGATATTGATATAGCAACACCATCTGACTTCTATCATGGTATGATGGATGAAGTGAGAATCTATAATCGAAGTCTCTCTGCTGCAGAGATTCAACAACATTACAATGATTTCTTCTCAATTGCAACAACTACAACCACAACAACCACCGATACAACATCTGCCACCTCTACTGATACATCAACAACTGGTCCATCCACAAGTCCTGCCGACCCGATGTCACCATTCATTCCACTCCTTGGATTGGCAGGAGTCATCTCTGTCGTGGTCATAGGAAGCATTGTCTATTCACAAAAGAAGAAGGGTCCTAGCCCAAGACCTGAACCAACAAGAAGACCACCGCCAACAACCAGTGAGCCGCCCCCACGTCGAGTCCCTCAAGAGGTGCCAGCTAGCCAAGCGACAAGAACATCACCGCCGGCGGTAGTCGCCGCATCTACCTCATCAGCACCACGGGTCATCGAACGCAGCACTTCCTATCCGGTCACACGAGGACCTATCGAGATAGCAAGCGGGTTCGATGCAGTGGGAGAGAACCTGAAGCTGGCTGTGAAGGTCAAGAACAACGGACGCCTCATCATCACTGATGTGAAGGTGGTCCTTGACGTTCCCAATGCGCTAGAGTTCGTACGGGACACATCAAGCACTCAGGACCTTGGCAACATCTCTAGTGGCGAGGCGCAGAGCGCTATCTTCTGGCTTCGTCCAACGCGGTGCATCGACGGCGAGTACGGAGGTACGATCCTCTACCGGAATGCCAGTGGCGAGAAGAAGGTGGAGGATATCCCGCCAAAACGATTGGTTAACATATGCCCAATGCTCACTTCCACAGAGCGAGCTGATGAGGTATTTGCACGATTGAAGGCAGGCAGCCTCGCACGGAACTGTGCATCCTTCGAGTTCTCAGGTGGTGCACGGGCAGTTTTGAAGATGGCAGAGACTCGACTGAGCGGACTGACGCCTGTAGACCACTCCGAGCATGAGTATGAGGACGGAGTCTATCTTGGATACTCCTACTATGTGGGTGAGACCAAATATGGTGAGCACCAGTTCGCAGCAGAGATTCAGGTGAGTGGCACTCCAACCGGAGGTGTCCTGACCCTGAGCGTGTATTCTGATGATGAGCGCATCCTGAGCGGCTTCTTTGTGGATGTGATGCATGATGTCAGACAGCACATCGAGATAGTCCAGGAAAGGATGTGTCCTGTCGCGACCTGCTCGAAGTGTGGTGGGAACATCGACCTGTCGAAGGTTGGTGAGGATAGGGTCTACAAGTGCGACTATTGTGGGACCATGGGAAAGGCGTCTCCTTGGTTGTGATAGGTGCTTTTCTACTCCCATGCATACCATACTCTATGAGCGAGATGTCATCGAGCTATGACACGAACCCTGAGAATCTGAACAAGCGCGAAATCCTCAACCTCATCAAAGTCTGCCCCGTCTGTGACACACCATGGCCAAAGGACAGGGGTCAGTGTGCGAACAATGAGTGCGGGGTGAAGGTGCGCGTGGAGCCAAAGGCTCTCAACTGGTGGATGTTCTACCCGAAGCAGAATGGCTGGGGGCATCTAGTGGAGGATGATTTGGACGAGTGATTTCAATCATAAAATCAGAGAGTGTGAGTTATATACAAACTTGAGAAGTGTGATTGAACAAAATGGCTGTTACACAACCGATGGCATTTGATTATGAAATATCTGCCGCAATATGTTACATGTTGATGGAAGATTATGATGAGTTAGTAGTAGATATTCCACGGGGCGAAGATAGTCTATTCTACAGAGACACTGAAGTTTCTGCCATTGGAGAAGCAAAGAATTGGTCTGGCGAGCCTTGGTCTACTCGACAGCTATTCCATAGAGGCAAAACACTTGGACCATTATTACAGCTCTGGATCCGAAAGAAAACTGATTCTGTATCCATAATCTTCTCTACAATCGGAACAAAGTGTCCTCTAGCAGGAAATCGACTACGTCCAAAAACAGAAGATCTGACCAACATAGTTGACACAACTAGAGATTTGGATGAATTACATGATGATGAGAATTATACTCTCACCAAAGTTAGAGAATTTCTCGATACTGTCCTTTTTTTTGAATGGCCTCATCCCGTTGTAAAATCACAAATACACAAATGGTGTCGAGATCATGATATCCAAATCGCCAATGGAGGTATTGAAAGAGCTATTGCTCTTTTCCAAGATGAAACCTATTACCCTCGAAAACGGATTAAACGTTCAGAGGTTATCAATGCGCTTAGTGTGGAAAATCTCTCCATTTCAAAACCAACCCGTGAATATTATACTGATACGGGAGGTGTTGTTGTCGTATCACTCAATTGTTACGGTAAGATAGCACTGAAACTAGGATCTATTCTCGATTTACATAGAAGAGAGATGCGGGCTTCATGGTATAAACCCACCTCGAAAGTAAACGATTATGCAATTGGTGTACTAAAAGAACGTCTTGAATCTCTGAAAGATTTGCAATTCAGGTGTGGTAGTCCTGATGTCGGAGAGATTATAGCATTATTGGAGAAGAATCCTCACGATTTATTCAGAGATAGCAAAAATGAAGAGTTACTGCGAAATCGGATACGAAAAAGCGTAGCGGAATTCACGAAACTTGAACACGACCCTATACATTCAATTACTGGAACTCAATTGTAGTATCGTGTTTTCTTATTCTTCGAGTAACTTGCTACATAAAGAGTGAACACATTCCCTTGAATTCCAAGGGGCTTCAAATGTGCGGTGGAGCGTGTTGGATTTCCCATCATGCGCCGAATCGCTGGTTCAAATCCGGCTCGGCCCACCACTTCTTGTATTCTACGGGAACAGATTGCTTTCATTCAGAACATCAGTGAAGTCGTCAAAGACCTCAAGGTCCGAGTTCTCATCGATGAACGGAATCAGGTCCTCATACTGAGAAGTGAAATTGTCCACAATGAACTTGAG
>JAFGAR010000110.1 GCA_016933575.1 Candidatus Thorarchaeota archaeon | reverse complement strand
TAGCTTCATCATTTTCCACGAAAGTCGATGCAAAACAGTGCCTGATGAGAGGAAAATTCAGTGATTCCAATCTGAAATTGCACCTGTAATTCGCGGGGAGCTCATTTGAGTATCAGTATCGTGGGAATTGAACACCTGCATGCTGCTTTCGAAAAGTCATTATGATTCGACAAATCAGAATTACATCGTTCAAATGATTTTCCTTTTTCGACATTTGAGATTTCTTATATGCCGAAAGCAATCACCATTAGATACTCCGCTAATGGTTTTGGCAGGCCTCTTGGAGCGAGACGAGAAAAGAATTGGGGGATAGAATCTTCATCTATTGAAATTCAGTCCAGAGTATTACTTCACAGTTATGATATAGAAGGGAAAGTGACTAATTGACGACGCTTCCACTCCATTAGGGGTATTATCTATCTTCAAATGCTGTTAATTGGTGGGATTGTCCGTTAATACTGTCCAACAGCATGAAATAGGCGGAAGTGAATTTCCTCAATTCGACTGATTTGGGGAAATTCATTTCTGAGGAAACCGAGCGATTGACATTTAAAGCCGGCCGATCTTGTAAGCCTAGCAGCTTGCCAAGCGATCGAGTGAAACCTTGTTGCGCTCCACATAAGAATCGTGAGTCCTTGAAAGTTCACCGGATAGTTGCTTTTCGTCGAGACCTGAGAACTGGCATCTTCTTGCAGCTGACAAGTGAAAGACATAATCTTTAGAAGGAGCAGTATTTGAATGAATTTGGAATTCCAGACACCAAGAGATATTGAAAGTCCTTTGGGAGATAATCTTAGGATTCTTCGAGTTAACAGGGGAGTAGAAGTGAAAAGAAGAATCGGAATGACTCTTGTCGAATTGACAGTAGTAATGATAGTTTTCACCATTGTGCTTTCATCAGTACTCCTGATGTTCACAGATCTTACCAGAAGATCGAATATTGCTCTTGGAGAGGTTGAGAGGTATTCAGAGCTTTTCAAAGTTGACAGCTTAATTCAGGCTGAGCTTTCAAAGGCAGGTCCGAATGTTGAAAAGATAACTCTTGTAAGGGAAAGTGAAGAGGGTCCGGCAAGAGGACTGAGATATATGGTTTCTTTGCCTTTCGTCAGGGGAAAGGTGACAAAGCAATTCTATATAGATGAAGGTCGGCTTTTCATCTGGGAAAAGCAGAGTGGTCAAGGAGACTTTCCCGCTGATAGTACTGCAGATGTAATTGAGTCTCTTGATAATAGCGAGAACATAATTTTCTCTTCGAGCTCATTTGACCATGTCGATTTGGAATTTGAGTCAGTCAACGGAGGATCGGTTTCATATAGCATAATGCTTTCTTCTCCAGATGGGACCAGAACGCATAGATCCTCGGTGAGACTGATTAATGTGAAGTGAGGAGAACATATGCAAAAGGGACTTTCTATGGTTGAAATGATTATCACAATGGCTGTTGTTGCGGTAATTATTGTGACCGTCTTTCAGATATTTCTCACAATACACTCGGCTCTTAGCAAGTCAAACGCGAGAATGAAGGATTACACGGAAATAAGATACGAAATCACGAATCTCTGGAGATCCGGTGGTGCTAACGATTACGGCTTGGAAGTATCTGAAGACGAGTCTTTCTTTGAGAGGTTAAATGCAGAAGGCGTCTCTTCTGACTTGCTGGATAAGCTTGAAGCAGCAATAACCATAATGAGCGTACAAGATAATAGCCGTGAAGCAACATTCACTGCAGTAATGCAGAAGTGATTGGGAGTGAGTTATATGAGAAAAGGACTGGTTTTGCCATTGACCTTGATTATTATGATGTCGGTCACGATTCTGTCTGTTGCGCTTCTGAACAGGACGTCTTCTACAACTTCAGAGCTGTTTCAGAGGATTAACAAGGCACAGCTTCAAGTTGACGGAGGGAACGCATTCTTCGCGAATTTCGGATACCTGAAGAGAAAGTTTGCTGAAGAAAGCTATCTCGATCTATCCAAGGATGATTTCTATATCTCATTGACTTCGACTCCCACTACCTATGAGGAATTCCTTACGCTCTTTGGGAGTGATACGCTTGAATATAAGGCGTGGAAGGACTTATTTGAGAAGTTTTCTTATGATCAGTTCTTCAAGCCTGGGACCGATTTGATAAAGGTACTGGATGAAGTGACGGGTGGAACCTTCGACGATATGGTTCTAATCCCTTACAAATCATCTCCGAATACTCTTCTCGCGATCGTGAGGACCTCTAAGGGGAATATGAGTGCTTACTTCTGGGGACTAGCGAGCCCACGTTTCTTCAGCAATTGGTCGAGATTCGAACTGGAAAGCAACTCAACTGCCTTCTGGTATCCTGGATCGGTGATATATGGGCCGACTTTCTTTGGGTCCGTAGGTCAGGGCGGAGCTGGAAACGGCGGTTTCAGAATGAAGGGAACGATTCCGCCTGATCCTGACGATATTTCTGGAGATGGGCCGATCTTCAATGGTGAGGTTTGGTACGAGAATGCAAACATTGACCTTGCCATTCATGGGGACTGGGAAGGAAGAAAGACAATACGAGTGGATACGGATGGTGATGGCGATTATGATGATGAACGATTCAACAACAAGTACTATGCAGTACACGTTGAAGATGGCGAAACATGGGTATTTCTCGAGGGTTTCAATGAGGTAATTGTTGCAGATTCCTATGAAGAAGTGCAAGGAGAAATGAGAGTGAAAGGTTCAGTTATTGACTTTGTAGACAACGCTTCTTCGGGAGATTTCAACAGCCGTTTTTTACCCTGGTTTCTGCGAGCAGGTAGTATCAAGGTAAGTCAGGAAACTATGGAGGACCTTGAAACGAGATTCGATGAGATGGAAGATTATTACTCCAGTCACTATTCAAACATTGCTTCACTTGAAGATTTGCTAAATGCGCTTGAGAGAGGTGCTCCCTTGCCTCAGAATTCTATTGGCCTCTACTTGAAGGACACTGAGAGAAGTTCCGGTTCTCAGGTGACTGAGACTGAAACGTTACAGCAGATAAGTTATGAAGACTCGCAATGGCTAGAAACTCTACTGATTAATGATAATGACTTCTTGGATGCGTTTGAAGCCTGGATAGTTGATGATGATCACAGGAAACTCTCTGCAAATTCCATTCTCGAGAAGAACGATAACATTACTGATGATAGCTTAACGTATGAGGAACTGAGAGAGATAATCAGTAGCGACCACGTAACCCTCTCAGGATTTGAACCCCCGATCATTGAGGAAAGAAGAAACATTGTTCAAAGAGAAACGACCGGAAGCCTTAGCATTTTGGACTCGGCTAATAGTGTAACTATGTCGTCAGATGTTCTTTTTGGCTCTCCACTAAACAATCTTGTCGGGTCAGGAGTCTTTGAGAGCTCAACTTCATATTCGGTGATTAAGTATCAGTGGGATAGGGAAGTAAGATCATCAAGTGGCAGCCATCAGACAAGAGAACGAACTCGTTATGCAAATAGATATCCAATGGAACTCGAAACGTCAGCAGTTGCTTTTTCTCTTAACTTCGCTGGATGGGAATGGAGGAAAAGCGGCAAGAGCGGTTATTCTAAGAAGGGACCGATGTCATGGAATCTAAACTCGAGCATCGATGGTCCTGTAACGGTAGCGTCATGGTCTGATTGGAGTTACTCTCAATGGTCTGATTGGGAAGTGATAAGTGGAAGTGGTGGTAACGGACAAAAAGTGGCAGATGCAGATGTCATTATGTACTTGATAACTCCGTCCGATGGTTTTTCCGAGATAAATTTCGATACGACCGTCATAATGAAAGTCAACTCGGAGAACGAAGAAGACTATCCTTCATTCACTACCGAGGCTACTACTCTTTCAAACAGAGGTTACTACGTGGTTGAGGAGGACGTTGAAACAGGAGGTTCTGGAATACCTGGAGGTATTGGAACAACACTAGGTAGAGAAGCAACTGTTATTGACGGGAGATACACAATAAGGTCAAAAGAGGGAGACATCAGGATTTATGGTGATATCCTTTATAACGACATGCTGAATGATTCAACTTTCAGAAGTTACGTCGATGAGCCGGGACTTGCCTTTGACCCAGACTACGATCCTAATGAGTCAGCATCCAACGCCTCCTTGAATGACATGCTAAACCTTGTAGCAACTAATGGGAACATTGCGATGCCTTACCAAATTGATTCTAGCGGAAGAGACGCGATTGAGAATATCAAGTTGTTCACTAATCTCTTTGCCTTTGGAAAAAACAGCGGTCATAGCAACACAGGACAGATTCTCATAGATGGCTATGACAACTATAATGTGGAGCTGGGCTATCGGCATCTGTTCGGTACTATGGTTTCTGTCGAAGCAGGTCCTGCAGGGACTCTCTCGGGCGGTTTCAGGAGCCGTAACTATTACGATGAGAGACTCTACGGAAACGAAGATCTGCCATTTGCATCTCCGGAGTCGAATATTCTTGAAGTGATGGGCACATCAATGAGATAGAGACTCCATTCTGAGAAGACTCACATTTGAGACGGAGAGATAGATCTTAATCTCTCAGAGCAGTGCAAATGGATAGACTGGAACTGAGAGAAGTATTACGGAGAAGATGTCTTCTGGAATTTTTCTCAGACAAGGCTTCAGATGTTTTCCATGATAGGTATTCAGACCTGGTGAAATAGATTCGCATGAGAGAAGAAAGGCCCCGGCGTCACCGGGGCTTTTTGTTTCAGCAAGTTGTGGTGGCTCTCT
>JAFGAR010000109.1 GCA_016933575.1 Candidatus Thorarchaeota archaeon | reverse complement strand
GGAGAGAAGTATCTGAGATAATTGAAAGATGTGGCCGGTTCCGATAAGTGTTATCATATTATGTTCAACCATGATTTTTTAGTAATTAAATGATTGTGTGATGTTATGCATTTCCAATTTCCACCAATATTCGTCATAAGACGAAACGCATATCGTCATATTTATATACCATGAATTTCACAGAAACATCTATGACTAACGCGATAAACGACTATAAGATAAATGAACTCTCCCGTGCATGGAGACAACTTGCAAAGGAACTCGGCTTTCTTTGGTAAATAAACCTCAATCTAATATCGATAGAACCCAGGTTTATACGGTCCCTCAACCTTCACACCAATGTACTCAGCCTGCTCCGGTGTCAACGTCGTCAACTTCACGCCAAGCTTCTCAAGATGCAACCGAGCGACCTCCTCATCAAGGATCTTAGGAAGCATATACACACCGATATCATGATCCTCCTTCCACAGTTCCATCTGCGCAAGACACTGATTGGTGAAACTATTGCTCATCACAAAGCTTGGATGACCCGTCGCATTCCCAAGATTCACCAGCCGGCCACGGGACAAGAGAATGATACCATGTCCATCAGGGAACACGAACCTGTCCACCTGAGGCTTGATATTGACCTCAGTAATACCTGGGTATCTCTCTAATTTTTCGACCTGTATCTCATTATCAAAATGCCCAATGTTACAGACAATAGCACCATCCTTCATGTTTTTCATATGGTCAACACGGATCACATCACGATTACCAGTAGACGTAACAAAGATATCCGCGTAATCAACCGCATCCTCAACACGAATGACCTCATACCCTTCCATAGCTGCCTGAAGCGCACAAATAGGATCTACCTCCGTGACAAGCACCCGTGCACCAAACCCCTTCATACTCTGAGCACAACCCTTGCCAACATCACCATACCCACAGACAACAACGATCTTTCCAGCAACCATCACATCCGTCCCACGTTTAATACCATCCGCAAGACTCTCCCGACACCCATACAGATTATCAAACTTACTCTTTGTCACAGAATCATTCACATTAAACGCAGGGAACAACAACGTATTCTGCTCCTTCATCTGATACAACCGATGAACACCCGTCGTTGTCTCCTCAGAAACACCCTTGATCTCCTTAGAGATACGAGACCAACGAGATGGATCATCCTGATAAATCCCCTTCAAACAGCTCATAAGTTCTCGGAAATCCTCGCCCTTATCACTATAATCCTTCTCAAGAAGACCGGGATCTTTCTCAACCTCAACACCCCTATGGATCATCAGTGTTGCATCACCACCATCATCAACAATGAGATGCGGTCCTTT
>JAFGAR010000108.1 GCA_016933575.1 Candidatus Thorarchaeota archaeon | reverse complement strand
TTCTAGCTCAGATCTGTGGAAAGGAGAAAAGAGGACAATGGATGAGTATGTATCTTGGAATGCTTCTCTTTGGTTCCATTTTCGGACCTACATTTGGCGGCGTGCTTGCAGACATGTTCGATATTCGTATGCCCTTTTTCGCTTATGCTCTCATTACAGGATTGGGAATCATCCCGACACTTGTCTTACCAAACCTAGCGAATTCTCAAACCGAAATCCCATCCTTCAATCTGAAACAGATTCAGCAAGATGTGCGACAGGTCATAGCGAGTCCGTCATTTCTTTCAGTTACGTTTGCTATCTTCACATTATTCTTCCTGAGGACAGGAATAAGATCCACCTTGGTTCCGCTCTTTGCAGCGAACAACCTAGGATTGACCTCTGGGGATATTGGACTTGTTCTCACATTTGGTGCAATTGCAACAGCACTTACAATGACACCAATAGGGAGTATCTCAGATAGGATTGGAAGAAAGAGACCGCTAGCAGCCTGCCTTGTTCTCTCTGCTGTGAGTATCTTATTCATCCATTCTGCCACGGATATCCTGACTCTTTCAGTCATTATGATGGTGTATGGAGCAGTCGTGGGTCTCTCAGGACCCAGTGCAGCCTATGTGACAGATGTGTCACCTCCAGACAAGTTGGAGATCTCAATGGGAGTATATCGGATGATCAGCGATTCCGGATTCTTTGTCGGACCCCTCTTGCTAGGTTTTGTGGCTGATATCACTGCGACTCCTGTCCCAGGTGCTTCTCATTCAGGCCTAATCGAGATTGCTCCTTTTGTGCTAGCATCGATCATATTGATTATTGCGCTTCTTGTTCTAAGTAGGGCAAGAGATCCTGCTAGAGAAACATTGAATATATGATAGAAGGACCAAAGTTTTGGGAACTTTATCCATAGTTCAGTACCGTAGCTGAGGTTAGCCACAGACCTACTGACCTTTGAAGCAAAGATATATTTTGATTGAAGCTAAGACGAGGGCGACTGATTGTACGTCAATCTGTCATGGATCATGAATCGAATACTAGAATATCTGGAAATGAAATTTAGAAAGAAGCGAAAACTTCGGTATCGCCATGTTGTCTTTGCGTCAAGTCTGCGAATAAGCGGCTATGAGGATATTGCCAAGGATTTTCTTCCTCGTATATGCAATCAACGTCGAGAAGATTGCTGGATATCTGATTACTCATCGCTTTGGGATTTTCTCAGTTGTGATGATAAGGAGGCAATTTTAGAACGTATTCAATCCGAATATGGCATAGATGTTAGAGATATTGAGGATGGTAATCTCCTCCTAATATTTGATAGA
>JAFGAR010000107.1 GCA_016933575.1 Candidatus Thorarchaeota archaeon | reverse complement strand
GCCCCCGCGCTCTCGGTGGTCAGCAATCCCCACCAGTGGGCGTCTCGATCGCGGTAGGTTCGCAGCACGTCCTCAATCGTGGCGCTGGCAGGGAAGTGTAGGTAGTCTTTGGTGATGGGCATGGTTTGTTTCCTGTTTTATGCAACGCGGATCCCCTTTTGTAGTATGGTGGATTAGGCACACAACCCATTAGGGCAAGATGCCAATCATATCGAGATCGTAGTGTTCCGAGAGATCATCGCTGAGCATTTGGTACACTAGATTAAGGACTGGACTTTGCCTGAAGAAGAAAGTCGCGTCACAGATGGTTGATCTCACAGCTTGGTATTGGAAATCGCCTATCTTGACGGTCAATCGGTGACTTACAACAGGATAATTTTCCTCAGTTTTGACGAACACAGACAATTTGGGAAGACCACTACGAGCACCGCGGATATGATGCTCTTTCAATAGAGAATAACCCCGATAATTTGCTGCCAATTTAACGGGATAGTATTCAAAGATGATTGATGTCTCTTGATCCAAGTAGGGGCTGTTGGGGAACCGCAGACGGTTTCCTTGAACAAAAGTTGCATACTCTTCCAAACAGTTTTCGAGAATATGGGTTGCACTTCTAACCTCGTCTTCTTGAGAATACCCCGACCATATCCCATGTCCCCAAGGTGGAAGCGATGCCCTCTTTGCAAATGGGCGTTCAATAGCTGCAACTTCTTTGGCTAATAGATAGCGCAGAGATTCGAATGCCGACCTTACTGAGAACCACTCTGAGCCGATGGAAAACCGAACTGATTTAGCATTTAGACTGACAGGCTCCACATTCTTTTCTATTAGGTAGCGAGAAATCCAATCTAGATCCAAATGTATGTAGTTGCCACTACCTTGAGTCATTCTTGTGGCAATGGCTGCGCATACTCCAAACAAATGGTGATTCAAAGCATAGTCCAAATCTGTGACTGAATAGCTATCCTGATCTGGTGCAATACCGAGACACCGATGATACTTATTGACAAAACTGACCAACACGTCGGCCGCTAGCATTCGGCCATGTATGGGAAAAGCTTTCTGTTCCACAAAACGTTGGACGTGCTTTAGAACAAAGCGTCTTCCCACATCCTCTGGATTGGAGAAATCTTTCCTCTCTATGGAATGTTCGGCAATGGCATAGGGGTTATATTGATCGGAAAGAAGAGAACCATCATCTAGCTTGCACACGAGGGGCCACGGTTCGCGATATGGAATTCTGTAGATCTGGTAGACTAGGCGTTGCTGGTCAGAATGGAATACACCAACACCAAGTTTCCAAACATTGGGGTACGAGACTTTCTTGACAGCTATGAACTGGTTATCAATCAAATTGTTTATTGTGTCAATGAACTGCTGAAGCGATTCCCGATCCTGGGGCTCAATGCTATCAAGTTCTAACGTATTGGCAACTTCGGATCGAAGAAGTGGAAACTTTGCTATTCGCTCCCGGTAGTCAAGTACGATGTCCGTCCACTTATGGATGTACATATCGCTATCATGTATTGCGTCCGAATGCTCAGAGAAATGAATGGTGAAGCCCTGTTGATTCTCCTTGTACTCTGGCATAGTCGGAGTTATTTGTCTCCAGAATGCTCGCTGCGTCGATGGATCTACACAGATCAGTATCACTGGGAGCGTAGACACCTCACTATATGCAACCAATGATGTCGGGCAGCTATACTTCCTTTCATCTGGCCCAATTGTACGAACCTGAACATCAAGTTTGCCTAAAGGTACTCGCTCTTGATCGACAATCTCAATAGTGCCATCAACATTTGGATACTTGTCTCTTACTCGAATATCAGGTTTCACAAAATGACTGTCAATCAAGCTCTCAAAGGTAGAGACAGCATCCTGTTCAGCCGCATCAGTTGTCGAGTACGGTGTTGGTTTTGCCATAGGACTAGGGCCTTTTCAGGTGTGCGCCTGAGTAGCTATACTCGAAGCGGTTGAGAACTAGACTTTTCAGCGGAGAAGTGATACGATAAGCAAAGATTCCACCTGGGAGGTGTGGCAATG
>JAFGAR010000106.1 GCA_016933575.1 Candidatus Thorarchaeota archaeon | reverse complement strand
GTGACGAATTATTGTATGCTTCCTCGGAGAGATCTTGGAATCAGCGTGACAAGACGTGAGAAATTCGCATCAGGTATGAAGAATGAACGAGAATCCACAGAACCTGAGCAAGAAGAACAATCACTCTTCGCCACTCGTGCGCTGAGCAATGTTCACTGGCTCAGACGTCATCCAGTGCTATACTTTGGACATCCTCTGGATACTGCTGGCAATGTTCTCTCAAGATCATATGTTACAACTGAGATCAATCATCTAAACATGCATGTGATAGTTGCAGGGATCACTCAATCTGGCAAATCAACCACATTACAGAGTGTCTTTGGTCAGGCTATCACTCTGGGAGTCAATCCAATCCAGTTCAATCCATCAAAGAGCTATGAAACCCGAAGATTGATGAATCTCTTTGATGATGTTCGGTATTTCACCTGCGGACGGGATGATATAGCCAATCTCCTGTTCAATCTCTGGACTCCGCCAGCAAATGTGCCCCTCTCAAAATGGGTAGACCGAGTAGTTCAGGCATGGACTCTCTGGTTACCAAATGATGAGATAATGTCCATGCATTTTGAGAAGATAGTGTATACAATGTATGAGCGATGTGGTTGGGTCCCGAAGACGAACACAATAGGGCGACCAATCCTGATCTCTGACCTCATCGAGGCCTTAGAGGAGGAGGAAACGCGATTGGAATACGGTGACGAGGTCTCAAGTAATGTCTTTGGAGCACTGGTCGAGAGAATCAGAAGTATCTTGAGAAAACATACCATCGTTGGCATGTTCAACACGAAGTCTGGCATCACGGTCTTTGAACTTCTCTCTCATCCAACTATCATCGATATGGATGCTCTCTCACACAATGAGAAGATCCTCCTCATGGGTATTCTCACCGCTGCAATCTGCGAGTATAAACTGGCAAATCCCACACAGGATCTCACCAACTTGTTGATTCTCGAGGAGGCTCATTATATCCTTGGCAGACATGATGCAAATGGAGAGGCTTACTCCGGAGCAAGACTTCAGGCAGTGAGTGCTTTTATTGAGATGGTACGAGTTGTTGGAGGCACCGGGCTAGGAGTGGTCATTGCAGACCAGTCACCGACATCACTTGTACCAGAAGTGATGAAGATCATTGTGAACATGATAATCCATGCGCTCCCTGACAAGGCAGATAGAGAATTAGTAGGAAACCATATGCGGTGTACCGAGTCTCAGATTGACCATATAGGTGGTATGCGAGTTGGAGAGGCAGTTGTCTATCTACAACACGAAGGGACTCCGAAGAATGTGATGATGTTCCCGCTTGAGAGATTCATTACAGATGAGATACCACAGGCTAGAGTAGATGATGAAGGGATAAGGGAGCATATGAAGAAGATTCTCAAACGCTCTCCAGAAATAGAGCAGTCCATCCCGCCTCATGACCACTTACAACCAGTCAAAAAGAACAAGCCTAAGAAAAATACAGATCTATCTCCTGAGATCAAGAAACGGATTACTGAAGCATTAGCAAGTGCTGACTTCAAGACCTTCTGGGAGGAACATCTTACCGTGGGAGATGTAACTACCCTTGTGAGTATGATTCGGAGGATCATGTTAAAGGCTGGTGATGGTAGTCCCAAATCCTATCTTCATGCCTTCGAGCGCCTTGTTGATGTGTACTGCTTTGATGACAATATCCACGTGTTCAATGCCATCGCAGCAATCTT
>JAFGAR010000105.1 GCA_016933575.1 Candidatus Thorarchaeota archaeon | reverse complement strand
TGTCGGTGTTCCGCTGTCTAGGATTCTGTAATAGCAAGTATCTAATCCTGATTCTGAATCAGAATCTGAATATGTAACTTGGAAATCGTTTCTCTGCCAAGAGCCAGCAGAAGGGGATGTTATAGATGTAGATGGATTTGTTGTATCTACAGTATAACTTATGTGGGTATTTGAAGCTATTGTATCTGCATTTGCAGAGACATCTGTGTCATCTGTGCAAGCTATATAGACAATCTCTGAGCCTTGGGATAATCCGGAAGTTGAGCAAGAATGTGAAGTTAAAAATCCAGCATCACATGTATTCCCAGATGACATGCTTCCATAAGCCTGGTCAGATAAACTCCACCTGCATCTGGCATTTTCATCAGTTGAGAAAGTAATTGTTTGAGAAGTTGTTTTTATCGTAGAGCCTGAAGCAGGGTTATGTGAAGACTGTACCGGAGTTGAAGCATCAATCTCCGCAGCGGCTTGTTCATTATTTGCAGCGGAGTTTTGATTTCCGCAAGTGTCTTGACAAGAAACGTAGAAATATTCTGCTGATTGTTCAGAGATTGTTCCAAACTGGCAGGAGTGAGAGCTTGTTCCGTCACCAGAGCAATCAATATCATTGCTCATAGCACTGTAAGTTTCATCATATAACGATGCTCTGCAGTCTGCTGTCTCATCTGTTGTTGCTGTAACGATTGGAGTTGTATCTGAAGTAGAGTAGGGAGAGGAAGTATCCCCGCCAATTCCTGTTATTGTTACGACCGGAGCAGATGTATCAATTGTGTATATGAGGTGAGTATTGGAACTTACTGTATCTGCATTTGCAGAAACATCTGTGTCGTCTGTGCAAGCTATATAAACTGTTTCAGGAGCTCCGCTCAGCCCTGATGTTCCACAGGAGTGGGAAGTTGTATAAGAAGAATCACAAGTATTTCCTGATGACATGCTTCCATAGGCTTGATCAGACAAACTCCACCTGCATCTGGCATTTTCATCAGTAGAGAATGTTATGGTGGGAGATGAACTGCAAACTGTGGCTCCAGAAGCAGGGTCATGCCCAGACTGTACTGGAGTTGAAGCATCAATCTCAGCTG
>JAFGAR010000104.1 GCA_016933575.1 Candidatus Thorarchaeota archaeon | reverse complement strand
TTTCCCATGTAAAGCTTTGCTAAACCAATAACAGGAGGAGTCTATCCTCCTGTGCCTGAAGTAGTTTTTCGTATTTCATAACCTGCTTTAGCGAGAATTTGAATCATCTCCTCGAATCCTAATCTTGTTGGCAAAGATGAAGGATTGACATCTACGGTCTTTGTTTTGATGACATCATCTTCCTGGTACATCTCTCGATTTATCAATAGATGATAGAGTATGCATAGCACTTTTCTTGCTAAAGCGACAGTGGCCACATTATATCCCTTCTTAGCCTGAACCCTACGGAAGAATCTCTTCAGTTTACCCTTATTCGATCGGGAAATAGCTTGAGCAACCTCGACCAGTATCCGCCTGATGTGCCTTGATCCATGTTTGGTTATGCTACCTGTTATGAGCTTATCGGCTGATTGATAAACGGTTGGGACTAGACCAGACCAAGCTGCAAGCTGTTCGGCTTTGTCAAAGTCATTGAAGTCTCCGACCTCCGCAAGGATCGTCGCAGCCGAAGTAAATCCAATTCCAGGAATAGACATAGCAATCCTCAGATCCTCCCTCCTACTGGCGATTCTATTCTTGATCTCTCTTTCCAGTTCATCGATTCGGCGTTGAATCGATCCCATCTGTTCTAAACCGCCTCGAATAAGGATAATCTGAGTTGTCTCCAGGCTACCTTTGACGGCTTCCCTTATCTGATCAGCCTTTATCTTAACACTTTTCACAGGTATGCCTTCAATCATTTCTTCAAGTTCGATTCCTTTTAGCAAGCAGTTCAAAAGATATCGACCTGACTTGCCAAAGACATCCGCCAGTACCGAGGACAGCTTGATGCCGCAACTCTCAAGGGCATGATGGATCTTGTTCTTCTCTCGAGTCATATCATTGACATACCCTTCTCGCGCTCTTGTTAGCCTTCTGAGTTCTCGATCATCTTTAGGAAATATCCTGGATGGCTCAATCATGCCGTTTAGGCAAAGCTCAGCAATCCATTCGGAATCGATAAGGTCGCTCTTTCTTCCAGGAATGTGTTTGATCTTGTATGCATTGGCAACTATCAAATCTACTGAATTCTCTAGAACCGCATGGATTGGAATCCAATAAACTCCGGTGGACTCAACTGCTACCTGTTCGCATTGATTCTCCATTACCCAAGCTCTGAACTCAAGAAGGTCATCTAGAGTCATACCAAATCGTTTAGTTATCTTGGTGCCATCTCTAGAAAGGATAGTGGCTACGAGGAACTTTTTGTGGATATCGGCTCCACAAACCTTATTCCTTTGTTTCTCCATAACTATTGACCGTCCTGATATGGGCAGATAGAAATCCTCAAAGGGTGCATATTCCCATACGCGTTCTAAGACGCATTCTGGCATCCGAGAATTGGTGGCTAGTTTTATAAACGGGATCGAGTCCCAAAATTATTACAGCCTTCACTGCTCATATCAGAAACAAATAATGCAGCGAAGGTACATCATGCTTTACATTCTTCGGGCATGAGCCAAAGGCTCATGTGGGTTTTATAAAGAAGCATG
>JAFGAR010000103.1 GCA_016933575.1 Candidatus Thorarchaeota archaeon | reverse complement strand
TGGTGTCGGGGCTTTGTGTCCAAGAAGACGGAGAAGAACCACGCGAAGAAGGGGAATATCACGTAGTAGATCTCATAGTATTCGTAGATTAGCATGGATTCTTCTACCGAGTGATACCCATCCTCAAGGTATGGAATCCCTCTTCGTGAGAGGAGGAACATCCCGAGAAGGATACCCAAGAACAAGGAGTAGCACACGAAAGAGATAGGGATAAGGAAGAAGAGAAACCAAAACTTCTCAATCGCAATCTGCGGCATATATGGACCAAAGACAGCGATGAACCATGCGTGGATCTCAAGGAAAGGCCACCCCAGACCGGAAAGGAAAGCATCCAGGTTCTCGAATAAGTAGAGGAAGAAGAAAATGATCGGTATAGAAGCCACTGTGAGACTTGTGAGTATTGAAAGGATCATATATGCAGAATAAGCTATGAGTTTCGGCTTCATAAGAACACAACATTTGCTGGGGGTATTTCATCATGAATACACACCTGAATTTGAACATTCTTCCCCGAACATCTCTGCAGGAGAAACAGATATGAAGGACTAGAGGTCCCGAAGCGAGTCCAATTACAAGGCTAAAGGAGCATCTTGATATGACATTCGATGCAGACATCATCATCGCAGGGACTGGTCCTGCAGGGCTCATGACCGCAGAACAAGCAGCAGCCCGAGGGTTGAAGACGATCGTCCTTGAGAAGCGAGAGAGGGTCACAGACTCCCTCATGGGGGAGCTAGTTACTGACAAGGCATTGCGGTTCCTCAGAGTGAAGCCGAGCTCTGAATACATCGGAAACAAATACACTCGGATTATAGGAGAGAGCCTTGACACTGGTGCAAACATCATTGTCGATAGGACGCATCTGGGTAATTCATATCTCCTTGATGAGGACAAATGCCAGGAGTTGATGAGAGACCGAGCGATCTCTCATGGCGCAGAGTTCCGATACAGATCACGAGTGTCCTCAGTCATCAAGGAAGACAAGCAAGTGGTTGGATTGAGATACAACAAGGATGATGAAGTCCGTGGTCCACTCAGCGTTGGAGCAGATGGCTCCTTCAGTAGGGTTTCTGAAACAGCTGGTTTCACGCACCCCAAATGGCTCCTGTCTTATGGATATAGGTTCAAGCTTGTGGGCTGTAAGGATATTGACCCTGATACGGCATACTTCTACGTGGGCAAAGATGTGGGTCTAGGTTATCTCTGGTTGTATCCGAGATCAGAGTCCGAAATCAATCTTGGAATCGGTCGGGTCCCATCATCAAAGCATAACTGGGAGCGACTGCCACCTATGCGAGATGTCCTACGCAAGTACATGAAGACCCATCCGGAAACACAGAATGCACGAATAGGTTCAGTCAACGGAGGCGTTGTACCTTGTGCTGGCATAATTCCACGCTTTACCAATGCGGGTGTATCGTTATGTGGAAACGCAGCAGGTCAGGTATCCTCCATCGTTGGTGGCGGTGTCACGACATGCTTCCATGCAGGAATAATGCTAGCCAAGCATGCAAAGCGAATGGCAGATGAGGGTGACTATTCATCCAAGAGTGTTGGTAGGTATGAGAAGGAATATCGCTCAACGAAGATTGCCAACAATATCTCTAATACCGGGAAGGGTATGTGGGCTGTTTCCAAGTTCGCCATGCACAATGACCCGATAGCAGCAGCTGAACTGGTCCTTGGAGGCAAGCTGGATGCCAAGGTGCTTAATGAACTGATACAGGGACATGCAGGTGTTAGCACAATCATGACTCTCGTTTCGGAGTTCCTGCCCATGGTCATGAAGATCAGTGTAGGTTATATGAAATCCGTAGCTATCAGCGGGGTATAAAATCATTCTATTCACTCCATGATGGTAAGATTTTTCACAATCTTGCCACTGGAGGAGTCAAAGGACGGGAGAGATGAGAGAATGGATGAGAATCATGGTAAAGCTCTGGACTTTCTGGGATTACTGCCCCAGAAGGGATTGGATTCGACTATTAGCAATTTACTGCGAGCGCTTCTTCAAGGGCAGAGTAACAGAGAGATGGGTGTGGAATTCTCCGTAGTATATGATAGATTCTCCGAAATCGATGGAGGAAACCCAAAAACAAGACCTTATGTCCACCGACTTCTTAATTCACTGATTGAATCAAAGGTCATCCGTGTTGAAGGAACAGAGGGCAAGAACAGAAGATATGTATGCGATATCAATACTCTTGCTACAGGACTTTCGTATTTGAAGGAACGGATATTACACGAATTAGTCAATGAGAAGCAGCGGATCGAAGAGAGTTCGAGATTTACAGAGAAGATCGATACCATCGATCTTGCACAATGGCTGCACGAGGAACTCACCGGAGAGAAGAAGGTTCCGACTTCAAGGTTTCTCAAGAACATAGACGAGTTCCACAGGATCACTGACGAAACCATCTATCAAGCATCCAGAGCAGGTGATGTGATCCGAACATCAGTAGCCAATGAAGGTCCGTTCGTCAATGGCTATACGGACAGGATCCGAAGGATATTCATTGCAGCACAGAAAGGAGTTGAGGTCCGGTATGCAGTTCCTCCGTCAGTGCTGCAGTCAGCCGCACTGACTGAAGGAAAAGCAAGTCAGGAGATGAACAAGCAAATCCTGAATGCTATTAGCAATGAAAGAAAAAGTGGCCCTGGACTTCATATGCGGATCAATCCGGCGGGTCCAAAGAGTCATCAATTCGTGAGCCTGAACGATCAGGTAATGGCTTTATGGATATCTGAAACACCTCCCACCGCCGCATGGCTCACACGAGAGTTCAATCCAGACCTGATCGATCACATCATAGACACATTCGATGAGCAATGGGACACATCACTACTCGTCCGTGAGATTCTTGATGCAGAAATGGAGAAGAGAGTCACAGGGCAATCGAACTAAGTGTCTTCGTTCTGGATGGGGGTGAGAAGAAAAGGAGAAGATAGCAATCCAACCAATAACAAAGTGAGGCAGGGTCTCACCCCCGAAGATCCTGCCTCGAGTGCCTCCGGGTC
>JAFGAR010000102.1 GCA_016933575.1 Candidatus Thorarchaeota archaeon | reverse complement strand
TCCACGCGATTCTTCTGGAGCAATCGTAGTCCGAACCCAAGACCGCCTCCAAATATCTCGAAGTATACTCCGAATTCTCTAGGTGCCAGCTCGCACAGGATGTCAGCTATGCCGCTCTTTCCTCCAGGATACTTGATTACTGGGCGGATTGCATTGTCTTCTACGATCTCTTCCTCAAGCTCGAGGTCCGGTTGTCTAAGTCTTAGTTCCAAAGTGATCAATTCTGGTTGACGTCTTCATGGTAATAAAGCAGGAAAAGCCAACCAATCTGTTTTCTACCTATGAGAGTTCATCATCTTAGGTAGAACGACCGGGTGCTCTACATTCTCCAAATATCCTATTCTCAGCAATGAGCTGCTATGGTGTCTATATGGATGGGAGAGATAGACCACCTTTACTTCGCCGAACGAAGATGCTTACTATCACGACAATGATTACGAACCCGACTCCGCCTAGTCCGAGAGTCAGCATATCGATATCATCTGAAGACGTGACATAGATGGTGAAGACCTCCTCATATGTAATGTGGTAAACGGTCAATATGACAGTGATATTGTGTTCTCCGTCTTCAAAGAACTGCCAGTTGATCGAGTGGTGCATCTTGAACGAGCCTTCATAGTTCTCAAGACCATCGATAAGGACTCGTTCGTTGAAGACACCTGAAAGGGTGACAGTATCACGAAAGACCTGCACGGTCCACGTGTAGGATTGACCTCTGTCTATATTTTGTGCTCCACTCACCAGTGAGTATATGCTATACACATAGACGTTTCTTGTTTCTTGGTATATGACGAAACCATTGATCTCAATAAGGGTCGCAATAGCATGAGTGCCATTTACGAGGGGTGCATCCCAAACCATATTGCCAAGAAGCTCCAGAGCAGACGATAAGGTCCCATTGATACGAGAGACCTCGCTTCCATCGCAAAGGGTAACTATACTCACTCGAAGTGTATCGATAGATGTATTGTATGGTGTCAAAATACCGTAGATCTTTGTGAATGCTCGTTCATTTGGATACATTTCAGTCTTGGAATCATATTCGAGGTCGATGCTTACACATTCCAACAGGATCGTCCTAGTTATCGTTATCGTGCCAATCTCTATCATGAAAGGATAGTACTTAGAGCCTGCCTCTGGTTGGAATTCAACACGGGTCTGACTCCCTGAGGAGGTGAATGTCTCACCGAACAATGTCACACGCGCACTCACAGACTCGCCATTGTCATTTTGCACTCTGATGTTGCATATCGCAGTTTGGGAATCAGTGACTACTTCAGGAGTGTCGATATATATCGAGTATCCAGCGTGGACGGTCACCGCCATTGCCATAGCAGTGCCAGAGAACCCTGTATTCTTCGATGTGACATGCATCTCGTAGACTACACTGGAGTCAGTATTGAATACAAGCTCGAAGGTCAGATAGCCAAGAGTGTCCGTCGAGAACTCATAGTTCGTTCCGCCAATTGAAACGGTGAACTGCGTAGAATCGACAGGATTCCCATAGAGGTCTACGATCAGTGTCGTGATGGATATTTCGTCCTCATCCAGTAGTGTCATGGACTCTGAATATTCAGTAGCGTGACCATTTAGTGTCATTGTTGTTCCCATCGCCTTTATCTGAGATGGGTTTACAGCGATATCCTCATAGCTGGAAACTGATGCATAATTGCTATCTCCAGCCACATAAAGTCGGATCTGGGAGGAGCCGAGTGCTAGCAATCGCGTGTTGATTGCTAGAGAACTGTGCCCTGTCGCATTCGTAGTGCATGTGTCAGCAACTATCCAAGTAGTTCCATTGTAGTAAGCAATAGTCATGTCTCGGCCAGCCAATGCATCACCAAATGAGGATTCCAGATAGCATGTCATTTGCACATCTTGGGAATAGTTCGTTGAGGAAAGGTCAGTTAGTAGTGTTAGAGTGGGAGTGTTCTTTGCGACTACCATCCAGATCTCATCTGAAGCGGTTCCCGCATAGTCATCACTTCCTCCAAAGACCGCATATATCTTGTAGGAGCCTGCGATTAGCGTAAGCACATCGGGGTCATAGTCGAACTTTGCCACACCGAGAATATCGGTCACTGATGCTGAAAGCAAGAAATGATGCGAACCTGCGATTACCCATAGCTCAACGGTTTCCTGTCCAAGTGCTGCGACCGCAGACAACTTGACCGATACACAGTCTTCTGTCGAACCACCATAGAAGACCGTAAGCTGCTGTGTGAGCTCTGTGAGCTGTGTCTCAATCTTCCCTACTGTAACTGTGATAGATGCAGTGGATAGGAGATAACCAGTACCAGGTCCTCCGATTCGCAGTTCGAATTCATACACCCCTGTCTCTAGGTCGAGTTCCTCCCAATCCCATTCATAGAGGAAGGTCCCAGAGGTGACCATCAGGTCCTCAACCAGTGTCCAAGTTCCATTCAGTACATAGAGCCCGACAAAGATGTCTGATACTGCACCCAGAATGTCCGTTGTGTTTGATTCAACGCTCACTCCATCAGAGTCACAGATGTATCCAGAGATGTTCAGGTCATTCCCAAGATGCAACACATAGTCATGATGCACAGGAATGATGAATGGCACTTCCATGACAAGATCCGCATCTATGATGAACACCCAATCTCGGTCAAAGTAGTCCGAATCGATTGTGAAATAGAATCTGAAGGTGTCCAGACTGCTGGCATTATCTCCCCAGATATTGCACAATGTGAACCCAAACACTCCTGATTGTGTATCACTCCAGATAGTAGTCATACCTGAACGCAGTTCGCAATTGATTGGGACTGTGAGTGTCGTTCCTGAATAGTCCCTGAATGTTATCGATAATATCGCATCATCCGAGAAGAACCAATCGAAGTCGCTGTCTGTCGCGGTGCCTTTGGGAGTGGTTATCGTGACAGTTGGGGATGATAGCGGACGCGCAAGAGTCGTTGCAGTCGCAGTAACGTCATCAGCATTCATAGGTGGTTCGGGATTGTATGTGCCGTTCACATGGAACGCTGTCCCTTCTACCAATGAGAGATTGAAGGATAGTACCGCATATCCACTTGAATTGGTATAGATGAGTCCGTTTGCAAGGATTCCTCCTTGGTGATATGCATAGGCTGAGATCTCAAAGCCAGCCACAGGAATCAAGGTACTATCATCAACATTGTATAGATAGTAGACGGCCTGAACAATATCCAAGGCATATTCGTCCTGAATAAGCACGTGTAATTCTGCATTGCACGCGGTCCAATTGAAGATGTGTAGGAACTGCATCTCTGGAACAATGACAGTCAGAGAATCATTCAATGGGATGAAGACACCATTATAGATGCCAGCTTGCAAAGCATCAAAGTACTCAGCCTCGCAGAAGTAATTGGATAAGGTATAGACTGTGCCATTGATGCTAAAGAATCCTGATTCAACAGAGCTATTGTCCCATGTGTATTCCATTGTCACATTCACAATCACAGACTTGTAGATAGGGACCTCGTTCTGGATGTCCTCTATGAGAAGGCGCAATCCAGTAGATACAAAGTATGCCGTTGTCGTTGTGAATGTGTTGTAGTTCGAGCTCCCATTCGTAGCGACCAATGAGAGGTTTCCTTCCAGAGTGAGAAGGTGAGTAAGGGCATAATCTACCAACCCGCCTGTTGGGATATTGAATATATCAGTCCCATTGATAACGATCTGAACGGAATCAAGAGCCTCATTGTCATTGTCATACGCTGTGACATTGAATGGGACTAGGGAGTTCAATCCTACTTGTACAAAGGTCTCAACGTTCAGATATGATATTGTTTCACGAATCACCGATAATGTCTTGCTCTGTGGTGAGTCGATATTCAGGGTATAGTTCTGTGAGAGCAACCCAGTAAGGATCAATGTCAAATCAGAACCTACTGTTTGTGCCTCTGGAAGAGTGATCGAAACCGTACCGCCTGAAGTCAATCCCCAGTAGGTCACTCCATTATAGGAGAAGGTAACATTCACGACCTGAGTTATCAGTTCATTGAAGTAGTCATCATAGACAGTGATAGTGACCTTCATCGTATCAGAATACTCAATTGTCGTACCTGCGGACGTGTCGCCAAGCTGGGTGTGCACGTAGTAGAAGATGTGAGAAGATAGCGAAGAGGATGTGATCTCACTCTTTATCACAGGCAATTCGACCAGTGGTGTTCCTACTAGTTGATAGTAGTCTGACGCTTGGAAGCTCGCAGTTATGCTCAGACTGTCACCTGCAGGATAGAAGGCTCTACCCATGGAATGCCAATTGGTGGTCGTCCAATAGCCATAGGATGAGGTGTATCCTAACTCGGATATCACCAATCGGTATGCGAACCCAAGACTGGAGTTTACTTGATTGCCATCCTGATCCACAACACCGATTGCTGCCATAATTAGCTGCCCGTATTCAATAGGAGATGTTAGAGCAGAGATTGAAACGTCTGCAGCATAGACCTTGAGAGGTGCGACTGTGATTATCACGTGTTCATCATCCACAGTATCTATGTATCCATATAGATACTCATTGTCCTCGGTGCTGTTCCATGTCACAAGGAATTGCATTGTAGTTCCAGGATATTGATTACGTGTGCTTAACGAATACTTTGCCCATCCATAGTCATCACAGGAGTCAGACCCCAGTAAGATCCATTGCGAAATGTTCAGCCAGTAGAAGTGTACCATAACTCCCTCTACACTCGCTCCGAGCTCAGAAACAAGATGCACGTCCAGTTGATAGTCATGACTCCATGGCACTCTATTGTCATCCAATGCCATCTCTGTAAGAGTCACTCTCGCAGATACTCCATTTGCTCCGGCGATAGTCTCATACAACTCGACTCTGAGCCCAGTCACGTTCGCGTTTGAAGCCAGTCCATACTCATTCAAGTCAACATTCATCGTCTTAGCGGTTCCAGTCTGCAGCAGGACTCGCAATGTCTTGGTTGTTCCATCGTTGTAGATGACTACCAAAGCTGCTTGAATATATGGACTCCCATCGTTGTTGAAAGAATACCGGAAATAGAAGATCGGATATCTTCCTACCATTACTGTCGCTGAAGAGATATCGATCTCGCACCATGATGCCTCAAGCGAGCCAACAAGACTGTTGTCCATTGATAGAATCTTGGTTACAAGACCTCCGCTAGAGGCGTTCGTGCCATCAACCCACGGAGGCTCGATGAACGTCATATCTCGAAAACCATATTGAAACCTATTCATGCTCACAATATCTTGTGAAATGACAGATACATGAGGTGCATTGTCCCAAACAGCAGAAATACCGAAATCGGCCTCAAGTGTATGGTTCGTTGGGTGAGAATCGGTCATGAAATAGCTCCTAAGACCCGGAAGCGGTGTGAAGTCTGTGTCAAACCAATTGTTATCCGAGTCCCATTGCATGGTCTGCCCTAGAATAACTATCGTATCCCCATCGCCAAGCGGATGATTGTCATAGTCCAGCCTCGCTCGCAGTCTGAATTCGATACTCTCTGTATAGGGAGTATGAGTTTCGGAGACCTCATACCAGTAGAATTCTGTTCGGTCCCATATCACTTGTACTTGTAGGGAGTTCGACTTGATAGCAGAGATTTCGTAGGTATCCTCATAGGCGACATCGATCGAGAACGTGAATAGCAGTGATTCGCTCTTTAAGAGGCTGACATCGAGCCATGAGTTCGTTGGGTCCCATGTCGCTACAAAGAGGGCTGAATTGATGTCATCTATAAGCTGAATGAAATCATTGGCATCGTCCAGCGTTATGATTCCATCGCCTGTGTATGCCAATCTTGCGGTGATTCGTGCCTCTATCAAGGTTCCCCAATTCAGTCGAGGAGTCCCTGAGATCTCAAGCTCAAAGGAGAGGATCTCGATCTCATCCCAAATGACTGAAACTTCGACAGCATTGGGATCCACAGAAGATATCCCAAAATCATCCTCATAACCATTGCTCGTCGTAACCGAGAATGTCCACTTGCCATAATCACCTGCAAGATGTTGAACACTTGTGGTCGTCTTGAAGTATCCGCCCGAATCCCAAACCAATGCCCAAGTACTAGTTCCGTCTGTCAGTTCAAGAGTGTCATCGATGTCCCAATGGGAATCACCGTTGATCGCAAGAGATGCATACACTCGCACTTCGACATTCTCACCGGTATTCACATGATAGTCCTCGATTCCAGTACCATTGAAGACCTCAATCGAGTTGATGATGAT
>JAFGAR010000101.1 GCA_016933575.1 Candidatus Thorarchaeota archaeon | reverse complement strand
TTCTGTGTATCTTACAAACAAAAGAAATACCGCGTGAGAGGATTAGATGAACTGAAAGAGGATCTTGACAGTTTATCAGAATGGTATAAGAAAAGCGTTCAGAGAGTCTTCTTAGCTGATGGCAATGCTTTGGCTATGCAAACCTCGGATCTTATCGAGATGCTTGATCTTCTAAATGATGAATTGCCAGAACTTAAACGAGTGGGTGTATATGGATATGCAAAAGATTTGCGTGAAAAGACTACAGAAGATTTGGTTACACTTAAAGCAAATAAATTGGGGATAGTATATCTTGGACTCGAAACGGGTGATGACGACCTACTTCGATGGATTCACAAGGGCGTAGATTCTGCTGAGAACATTGAGGCTTGTTCAAAGATACGAAGTGCAGGTATCCCATTATCGCTCACGATCATTTTAGGTCTCGGAGGATATCCGAATACTGAGAGTCATGCTAGAAAGACAGCTCAAGTGTTGAACAAGATTGATCCTGAATATGTAGGAGCCCTTACTTTGATGACTCCTTCAGGCACACAAATCAATGATATGGTAAACTCTGGTGAGTTCGTGCCAATGAAACCAATGGATATCCTGAAAGAATTAAGGTTACTGATCAAGTACTTTGACTTAACCAATTGCATCTTTCGAACTAATCATGCATCTAACTACATTGCCTTGGGTGGAACACTTCCTTATGATAAGACTAGAATTCTATCAGTATTGGAAAATGCTATCACAACCAATATTGAATCTTCATTAAGACCATCTTATTCACGAAAACTGTAATCAAAGAAAAAAGAATTGAAGTAGAATGATACTTGTTATATTTGATAACTTAATCTTTCATTCGTAACATGCAGGTAATTATGAGGCGATTACCCATCCGGTTTATACGTAACTTTAATTTGTTTTAGATATAATTTGAGAATATGATCGAATTGATTGGTTTCATAATTGCATTTACATTTTTGATGCTTTGTGCAGCATGTTCTTTTGGTAAATCACGTCCTTCGGGTAGAGTTGTGTTAACTCGACCATCAGAGAAAGAAGTAGAAGGACTAGGTGGAGCAAGAGGGTACGATTATTCATACTCAGGTCAATCACTTGGGGGCGTAACCAAACCTTTCCCAGTCGGGCTTGGAGTAGAAAGAGCAAAGAGTGATACTCACAAATCATACAAACGCAATGATGAAGATCTATGAATTAGACTATCAAGACTAAGAAGTAAATCAAAAATGTAGTTCTAAAATAGCAATCAACGTGAAAACAATATTCACTGCGTATCGATGTATTTCAATAATTTTAGAAGTCTGATAATAAGAAAAAAGCATGAGATAATCAAAGTAGCTCATGCCTTCTCTGTTCCGAAGACCTTGGTGTTCTATTCATGGTGAATAAGAACCAATGTATATCAAGGCACTCGGAGATAAACTAAGCACCGGACCAACCTAAACCCAGTTCGTCTCTAAGGACAGTCATTCGGTTTTTATTCGAAGTGTGATGAGAATTTCTCCTTCTCTTTTGTTCGTGTCTGCTAGAGTGATTATGTCTACCCACTATATCACCTCCTGACACGATGAATGTGTGAGGCACACCTTTTTCATGATGATGAACTCAACTTGATTTTTCTCTCTATAGAGTTCATCCAAATCGGAATGTAGGTATGGCCAGAAATAACTAGTTGGATAATGCTTAGTGTCTTGGATCTTGTGAATCCCAAATGAATCTGTTTGCATTATTCTTTGTTTCATGATAAGGCTTCATCGCCTTGCCAAGTTTGTGGTATTAAATGAAAATAAACATTGATAATGAGTATCTAGCTGATTCAATGTCAATCTAAGGTCATTCTGAAGATGCACATTGAAAATGACTACTGAATTAGAAATTAAAAAGTGATTACCCATCAATTCTCAAATCAAAAGCTTTCTGTATGATACACAACATAAAAAGAAGTGAGGGCTCGATTATTCGAGCCCAATATTGTATTTCTATTTCTTGCCACGTTTCATAATGACTACAATGACAACGATAATTATGCCTGCTGCAGCTGCAATAAGTAACAGTAGTGTTGTATCAAGTGGGAAACCACCAGGACCAGATTCGAAATTATCAAGCGAGAATGAATCATCCGATTCGTCCTGATCAGTAGCGATTCCATCAGACACAACAACACGAATCATGTAACCATTACCATCGTCATAAACTGTTGTATTCCAAGCATATTCAGAGAGAGTAAGGTCCATGACCAAGGTAGTCCAATCTGAACCATTGTTATCGCTGTAATAGAGATCGAATGTTAATAGATCGTTATCGAAATCGATAGCATCCCAAGTTATGAAGTGAGTTCCGTTCAGAACCTCACCACCATTCGGGAATGTCAGCTCAACAGTAGGAGCTCGATTCTCTATCAACCAGTAAAAGGCATTCGAGATAAATCGATCATTATCTGAATCATATAGCTGAATTACACCATCACTATCAGCGTCAGTTCCTTGAATGAAGTTAACATCAGTGAAGAAAACCACACGACCTTTGTTATAGGTAGTCGATGCAAAGGTGGCAATGCCATTAGCAGGTCCATTATTGACTGATGTCATATTACGCCAGAAAGCAGTTCCATCCGTATCGGTATGCACAAGTGGAGTGCTTGTTCCAACTGCACTAAAACCTGTACCTCGGTCAACCTCGATTCTGTTCACTCCTGTCATAATTGGGTGGTCTGCAAAATTACTTGTATTATATACAAGATAAGATGCTGCATGCAGCCAATCATCAGTATCATCCAAGTATGAAGTTGTCGTGTTTAACTCGAGACCAAACTCTGAACCAATTGGAGCTATATTAGTTCCATAAATACCCCAGTCACCTATAAGGAAGATACTCTTTCCATTATTGACAAAATCTACAATCTGATTTATTTCTGTGGGCGTGTAGGCACTGGAACCACTCATCACAAAGAGTATGTCTGCTTGCGCCAGAAGTTGTCCGTAGAAACTCTCCATCCAATGGACAGTGTATCCATTTAGGGTCAAAAAGTATGCTAGGTATTGGTTAGCTCCATTAACAAATCCATATGGAGAATGCGACTCATCGAAGAGAATGGTCTTTTCTTCAATTCCAGCAGCAAGTAACCATCGAATACAACTCACTGCGAAATAGCCATTATTTTGTTCATCGAAATTAGTGGTAGCATCGCTATCAATATCATCGACACCATCCATCATATTGCCATCACCTATGACAATGACTCGACCATTTCCATGAGTTGAGGCTGCAGCGAATGAATAGCCATTTTTGGAATCACCTCCAATAGTAGCAGTATCATCAGTATCAACAGTAATCAATGGAAAAGCATTGGCAGGAAGCTCTTCAAATATAGTAGCTCCATAGACTTCAAAACTAGTCGCATCTAAGATTGCAGAATGATTATGCGTGTTGTCCAAATCGAACATGACCCAAGCAACATTTGCTCCAACATGGTCATCTGAGTCGGCAAGGTAGCTAGTTTTGTTACGAACATAGTTGAATCTCTCAGAAACAGGATCCATTTCTTCACCAAAGGCACTCCATTCTTGCAGAATATAGAGACCTCCCCCGTTATTTACGAAGTCCTCGATTTGGTTAACCTCAGTTGCATTATACATATCAGTACAGTATGAGATAACAAATACATCACATGCTGCAAGGTACGCTGGATCGAATGTTGACATCGTAGATACAGCAAAACCTTCTGCTGCTAGATTCACAGCGAATTGGTATAGTTCTACAGCTACGTGCATGTATTGTGTATGGGATCCATCAACAACAACATGGTGATGAAGTCGAATACTATTTGCTAGCATTTTGACACAATTCATTTCAATAAGATAGAAGTCAAAACCAAGAAGGATCAAGTGCCCCTTTCCAATTATCTTATGAACAGCTAATGCTCCTGACGCACTACCTGCAACTTTTACGCCATCAGTTGTATCATAGGTTATTGCTCCATCTGTAGTTGAGAAAGGAGTTGTCACACCCAGTGCTAATGCATCATCAAAATCATAGATAGTCATTGATGTATACGGTTCGTCATGAAAACCAGTAATTGACATGAGACCTGATGAGTTATAGATATGGCTCGTTATACCTAGACGCTCAGCTGGAATATTCAAAGGACCCCAACAGTCCATTGCAATAACGATGCCACCTTTGGTAATGAATGTTGAAAGAGTCGACGCCCATGCCAGACCAACTTCGGTCATATTTGATACATATGCGTTTTCTTGTTCAAGGATAAGTAGAATATCATATTCATTGATGACAGCGGCTAGTCCATGATAATCAGTCAGATTTGCATACTGATAGGATGTACCATACTCTGCATCTATGGAATCCATAGTATGCTTAAATTCACCTGAAGCACTAAGATCTGCATATTGCGTGTATACAAGTATTGATACTGGATCATTCTTCCTTGATTGACCATAAATTTCCTCAGTATTTACTGCAAGCCTTAAATTATCTGGGTTTGATGTAATTGAAGAGAAGCCTCCAATTAGAAAGGTCGGACTTAAGAAGAGTGACAGTGCCAATACTGTTACAAATCCAATCCTAATTTTATTCATACTTAAATCTCCTATTCGGTATATCTGCTTTTTTGATAATAATTGCGTGCCATTGAGTAATATCAAACACAACATCTTCAAAGCAAACTGCGCGACGCAATATCAAGTTTCTAGACAACGTATTTCAACTTTGCTAAAATAAAAGATATAAAAAAAAAAGAGAGAATCATGAGGAGATTACAATCCGCTCATGTTTTTTTTTACTAAGAGTGACCACATTCTAATTTGTATACTTTCATTACTAAATGTGGCAATTAGGAAAGCAAATGAAATATTTCTATATTCCAGACCAGCCTAATTCTTGTTGATTTTGAATAACAGTCAACCGATTGCGGTTCGAATTGCGTTGTGCCAAAGCCATCACAAGATCGTATTCTCCATTCTCAGAAAGATTAGCAAATTCTGTATGGACAAGAATATCTATTGGGCTCTTTCGATTCGAAAAATCGTATTGCGCGGAAGTAACCATAGAGGCATCCGTAATTGAAGGTTTTTCATTTCCTGTATTTGGTATTATTCCCAAGGTACTCAAGAATAGCAATACAGAGAATAGAATGCACACTAACATTCCTCTAAATTTCATATCTTCTACCTCTTGTATGTAACTCCAAACAACGGCGTGCTTTTGTCACAACTAACGAAAGTGAATTTTGAATCGCTTTCAACAATTATTGACTATTCAATGATGAAACGTCACCACAGTTTGGTTAACTACTTAAGTGCTAAAGGTTCTTTGTTATGTAATATTCATAGCATTGGTAAATAGAACAAGGTGGACAAGTTGTCAGAAAAAATCTATGTCATTAGCTGTAGACAAGACCTTGAGAGTCTAGGAATGGACCGTATGCGAAGTTCCGTTGGGGGATTAGAAGAATCAATAATTAGTCTTGATTGGAATAAGGTCAGATTCACACCTGTTGTGGCGTCAGAGAAAGTGTCTTTTCAGGTTGGCGAAACCAATCTTGTACCAATTAGACCGATTAAGATTCCAGCATATTCTATGGTCATTCAATCCTTCTATGGATCAAATGGTATGGGTGACCTAGCATGCATAGGTTGTACAGAGATGAAGATGTACTCAGAAGATCGGACAGCTAACATGTCAATGTTTAGTTCTAGAATCAAAGCTTCAGTCTTACCTGGAGACCTACTTGGTCAAGTATTGATTGTTCCAGGGAAGAAAATCTAGTAAAGAAGAATCATCCCTGAAACGAAACAGGAATGATATCTATTGCTATTACAAGGAGATTATCTTATCAGATTTTTCCATGATGAGATCTACGACATCTTCATAATCGATCAGATTCACACCTACTAGAAGTCTATCGGTGATACCTCTCTCTTCGACATGATTTTTGAGTGCATGGACCTTGAGACCAAGTTCCTTTAGTTCACTTGATTCCGGACAACCTCTGTCTGCCAAATATACGCCATCTTGGAGAAGAAGAATCTCAATCTGAACTTCTTTTCTTGCCAGACTGGATACGATTTCCTTAACACTTGCACAATCGTTGGATAACCAAATCAAATATTTCATTTCAAATTTCCTCCTTAGAATGATATAATTACCTCATTCTCCACTAAGGCATTGGCAACGCTTTCTTCGTCTAGAACCTCGACACCTTCAAATATCTCACTCTTGTTGATTTTTCGTTCATCCAGAGATTTCTTACTTACGCAGACTCGGCCATCAAAGGACTCGAATGTCGACTTAAACATCCTTATTGGTGCGATATCTTGCTCTTTCATTAGACCATATACGCCATCACCAATGAAGAGCATCTGGGATTGATGGTCCATTCCAAACATACCAACAGCAGCACGCCAGCCTTCTGCAGCAATTATCTTACCAAAGGGTTTGCTGATCACCAGAATCAATACTTTTCTTTCTGTAAAATCCATCTTTATCACTCCTAAATTGAGAATGTTATGAATCTGTCAACCTCGCCTATCTGCTCAGCAAATTCTGTTAATCCACTGACTTCCATGCCTTCAACAAAATCTCCGCCACGCTGGTCAAATCCACGAGCTGAAGTGCAGAGGCCGCATGCTTGAAACTCAATCCCTTCATTAGCCAGTTCCAAGAATTTGTCATTCATCGGTCTATCAGGATCCGGGTCCTGATTCAATTTTGCATTGTTTACTCCATCCACAAAGAGGAATACCTTTACTCTATATCCCTTCGACAGTGCAGCTTTGCACAAATCATAGAAGGTATGACTATTCTGAAATGTATATGGAGAAGTCATCAATAAGATGCCGAGTATCTTCTTGCCCAAATGTTCCATCTCCTTTGTAAGGTGTTGCCGTTGACAAAATATCTGTTAAAAAGGATACTCTTCTGGCTAAGAAATTGACCTAAATGAACAAAGTTTAGATTGTTGCTATCAATTTCGAACAATATCCTTGTTAGAAACAGCTATTCTTCTCCTTTTGTAATATCTATACATACCAAGGAACACATTGAACCTGGGAACTTCTCTTCTATACGTGAAATAATCGGATCCTAACTTCTCAACGTTATTGTTATCTTCCATGATAGCTACGTCAATTAGAAGCAGGACTGTGATGGCTGTTATGAGTGTGCTTAGCCAGAATTGTATTATCAACGTGAGAGAGATTGATAAAATCATACTCCCTAATATAATAGGGTGCCGACAAATTCCATAGAGCCCAGCTCTGACTACTATTCTTGTTTCATACCAGTCGTCGCCTTCTGGTACTTGACCATGAGTAGAAAGTGTAGTAATTGGCAAAATACTTAGGATGAATCCCGGCAGCAATAAAACCCATCCGATTCCAAGCAGAAGAATATTAGCTTGGACATTGAAAAAAATGAGTAAGAGAAAGAACTGAATCAAAAGAAGAATGCCAGCAAGTACGTTCATATCTATTCCTAATCTCTGATAGACATTATCATTCACTTGATTCATCCTTCCTCAATTAACACCTAATACGCTGAGCATTAAGATTTTCCTTACATTGAAAGTCTAGATATCTATTTCAAAAAGATTGAATAGCTGGTAAATACTCACAAAGTGAGCCTGCTGACATAGAAAGGAATGAATTACAATGGATGAAGTCTCAATCAAATTTGTAGACAAAGAGGGAAAAGAACGAAAGGTGGAAATAGATGATGATTCAACAAGTACACTCGACCTCTCACGTCAAGGAATAACTTCAATTCAACTTGATACTTTGAGGGACCTTGAAAGTCTTCAAGATATTCAACTCGGTAGCAACCTAATTTCGAAAATTGATTTGAAACCACTTGCTGATCTACCTAACCTCGAAGTTCTTAGTCTATTTAAGAATAATCTTACTTCTATCGACCTTAGTCAATTGGCAGGTTGTGATAACCTGAAGGAGCTGCATTTGGGTTCTAATAGCATTGGAAAGATTGATCTAATCCCACTAGCTCAATTAAAAAAACTGACACGTTTAAGATTATTCAACAACCAGCTGGCTCATCTTTCTCTTGTTCCATTGAGTGAATGCAGTTCATTGGAAAGTCTTGAGATTGAGAATAATCTTATTGAAAATATTGATTTGAGTCCATTGAGTAATTGCTCAAATTTTCAACAACTCAATCTGATGTATAACTCACTATCTGAATTAGATCTCATACCTCTCTCTTCGTGTACAAAACTCAAATTTCTCTATCTTCATCATAACAGATTACAATCAATCAAACTGGACGCTCTTATGAAATGCTCAGACCTCAGAATATTGAGGCTTGGTAGTAATCAACTAACGGAAATTGACCTTAATCCTCTCGCAGCCTGTTTAGAATTGCGAAGAGTTGGGCTAGCAATGAATACTATTGAGAAGATTGATTTATCCCCTCTAGCCAAAGCCAAAAAACTCACTGCTTTGGATATTGCTGGAAATCGACTTGTTGATATTGACCTTACACCGCTCTCTACCTGCAGATCTCTGACTGAATTGTATCTTTATAGTGAACATCCTATAGAGAATCAATTCGAGAAAATCGATGTTACTGCTCTTTTCAAATGCCAAGAACTTGAGGATATTAGTATCGCGAAAAAAACTGCAATCACTGCTAAGAAGAAGTACCAGAATTATGAAGAAATTCCAATTGCTCTAGAGGAGCTTATTGAGGATGAGAGAATTACATGGGTGTAGGATTCATTCGATGTGACTCCTAATTATTTAAATAAAGATAAGTATAATCTAAGATGCGCCACTGGTATCAGGGGATATTGAAGATGTCAATGAGGGAGCGTGAGATAGATAGAATAATCCGTATGTATCAGATGTATCTCAATGGGCCTTTAGGTAAGAGAGTCATGGAGAATCTTGAGGATGGAGAGAGTTTTACCCTAAAAGCCCATAACGAAGTATTTCATATTTCTAAGATAGATGGAAAAGCAGTTGTAAGAGTAATTAGAGGAGAAGTAGCTGAACAGACATCTAGCATCATGAATCATGAGGAGATATCAAACCGCTTCCCATGAAAAAACAAAGCCATTAAATTTTAATTCTGCACCAACTTCTCATTGGATGTGATTACTATGGTTGTAGAGATGGATGATGCAACACGAGAACAAGTAAAAGAAATGTTTGAAAACCTTGTGGATGAAGTGACAATACACTTGTTTACTGAAGGCAACAAATGCCTCTATTGTAATGATACAAGAGATATGGTTGAGATGGTGGCTGAACTTTCAGATCTTGTGAAAGTTGTGGAGCATGAAGGATCTTTAGATAATGATGTGGCAAAGAAGATGGGAGTCAAGCATCATCCAGCCATTGTGCTGCATGGCAAGGATGAATACAAAGTGAAATTCTATGGAATTCCTGCAGGTCATGAATTCGCAGCTTTGATTGGGGGTATTATCGATGTTTCATCAGGTACAGCACCACTTCCCCCAGATGTAATAGAAGATATTCGGGCAATTGACAAACCAATTCATATCAGAGTCTTTGTTACTCCACAATGTCCTTATTGTCCAGGAATGACCCGTTTAGCTCACCAAGCAGCTATTCTAAATCCACTCATTGATTCAGAGATGTTCGAATCATTGGAATTTCAAGATGAAGCATCTAAATACGAGGTCTTTGGGGTGCCAAAGACTATTTTCAATGAAACTGTATCAGCTGATGGATTGACACCTCCTGAGATGTTCGTGGATAAATTATTCGAAGCCATTGAATAATTAGCTCCTTGGTTACTTTCTTCACCCAAAGCTCTATTAGTACCAAGAATTTGAAATCCTACTGAGCTGCCACGAAATAAGGAAATTACATGCACATAGTCAACAAAAATCGGAGTAGCAATAGCTATGACAAATGATTCTATTCCAAATAATATTGTGCATAATGGGGAGGATATCTATTCTCAATTATTTGATAGTGCAAATGATAGCATAATAATCCATACATCATTTGGGGAAATCCTGTACGTCAATCTAACTATGTGCGAGAGACTTGGTTACTCAAGAGAAGAATTGATGCGATTAAGAATTCGAGATATTGATAAAACTGATAATTCCAAGGATTCAGCCACTCTCATAGAAGACCTACAAGAACGCAAGAGGATAATGTTTGAGAGTATTCATTGGACAAAAGAAGGAAAACAAATACCTGTTGAAGTAAATAGCACTTTTTTGCATTTTCAAGCTATTCCGGCAATTCTTTCCATTGCCAGAGATATATCAGGTAGAATCCGGGCGCGAGAACGAATTCAGAGAAGCGAGAAGACGCTCAATGAAGCACAGAGAATAGCTCATATAGGCAACTGGGACTGGCGGATTAAGGAAAACATTCATCTATGGTCTGATGAGCTCTATCATATCTTTGGCATTGACCCTCAACCCGTAGATCCGGATACGTTTTATGATTTTATTCATCCAGATGATGTTCAGAGTGTAAAGGATGCTGTTGAGAAATCAATTAGTGAACATGCACCATTCGATATTGTATTTCGGATTCGTCTTAGTGATGGGAATGAAAAATACGTTCATGAAATTGGAGAGAGTGAGCATGATGAAAATGGAGAGATAACAAGGTTCTTCGGAACTACAATGGATATTACAGAATCATATCTTGCAAATCTAAAATTGCAGAGATCAAATCGGGATCTGGAACTCTATGCGAATCTACTCCAACATGACCTAAGAAGTGATCTTCACCTAATATTGACCCAAATCGAATCACACAGACTTTCAAGGCATGACACAACTGAATCCTCTAACTTCCTTGATGTCGTGCAAACTGCTGCACAGAGGATGGCAAAACTTCTTGATCTCTTTCAAGCCCCACCCGAATTTTACGAAGCTGACATTGTGACTATGTTGAATGGAGTGAAAGATGAAGCTCTATTGACTAATCCAAGACTAAAGATCAATATCTCCAACACAACAGGACAAGAGTCACTCAATGCAAGCGCTGGTCGACTTCTTCCCTTGGTCTGGACTAATCTCCTAAGAAATGTAATCGACTATGCAGGGCCACAAGCTGAGGTATCAATTGTCCTAAAGAAAATAGAGAATTCAGTAATTATCGAGGTCTCCGATAACGGTCCTGGAATTCCAACTAGCATAAAGGACAACCTTTTTGGAAAAGGAGTCTCCACTTCAGGCAAAGGTTTTGGGCTCTATCTCTGTCGTAAGGTGGTAGAAGCATATGATGGAAGTATCGAGCTGATACATGACAAGACAAAGAAAGGGGCTACCTTTAGGGTCAAACTTCAATCTCTGTGATAGTTAGCAAATTGGTACAAATCACATATTCTCATTCTTGTTGATAGGTAAAGATGAATTCGTTCTCATTCACATATTTGTATGCTTGATAAGCTGCATGTACACCCTCTGCAACTCCTGTTATTGCCTGTTTGAACTCGCTATCCACAACATCGCCTGCGGCAAATACGCCATCGACATTGGTACGACTGGAGCGGTCAATCTTGATCTCACCCTTTTCATTGACCTCTACTCCCAACTTCTTTGCGAGTCCTGAATAGGGTATTCCTCCTATTGCTACAAAAACACCATCAAGACCCAAAACATCAGAACCGTTGTAGGGTCTATCCAATTTTACTCCAGTGACCTTATTAGTTCCTAGTATCTCTGTCACATTTGTCTTTGAAATAATCTCAATCTTTGGTTCTCTTTCAATTCTAGCTGCATTAATGGGTTCTGGTCTAATCTTCTCCCGTCTATAGATGATATAGACCTTTGGACAATATTTCGCCAATAGAAGTGCTTCTTTTGCAGCACTATCACTCCCTCCAATAACAGCTACTATCTTGTCCTTATAGAGTGGAGCATCACATAACGCGCAGTAACTTACACCCCGATTTTTTAACTCGTCATGTCCTGGTACTTCGAGTTCACGCTCCTTCATACCTGTTGCGATTATGATTGACTTTGTAAGAAATGATTTGTTCTCTGTGACAACATAGAAGCAATTCTCCTTGCATCGAAATATATCTGTGACAGTTCCAGATTCGATAAAGACCGGATAGTCAAGTGCATGTTCCTTTATTTTTTCAGATAGCTCCTTTCCAGTAAGTTGGAGGTAACCGGGATAGTTTGCTACATCATCTGTTAGGGTAATAGTACCTCCATCTACATCACCAATAACTGCAATGCTGAGATCAAGTCTAGCTGCATACATAGCAGCCCCATAGCCCGTCACACCGGAACCAATTATTACTAAATCGTACATTCCTTCACACTCCCACCTGACGTTTAATTCTACGTTCTACACGTCTATCAAAACCAATGAATACTTCACCCTGAATGATGGCTACTGGTATCCCCATCTGACCGGTCTTTTCTTTCAATTCCAATGCTATCTCTTTAGATTTCAAGATATTATTTTCCTCAAAATCAATATTGTTTTCCTTTAGAAAATCCTTGAGATTTTTTGAATGTGGACAGTCAGGCGCGGTGTAAATGATCGCTTTTGGCATATCTAATATCACCACATCTTTACAGACGTGAAAGTTACAATATTACTATCACTGATATACATTTTGAAGAATCCACAAATGAGTCCAGAATTACACCATTAGTGAATAGTCTTAAGTGAAATGAAGGAACTGTATCCTATCAACGACTGGAGTGTACCAGATTGAACAAAGAAGAAACTCTTAGGTTCATAGATAAGCAGATTTCATTGGAGCACAAGATCATTGAGATTGTGAAAGAAAATGTTGAGAAGCTTGGTAATGCCTTTGTCAAAGATTTACTTCTTGGAATCTCTACAGATTCTCAGAAGCATGCTGCATTACTGAAGTCCCTAAAGAAAGCAGTAGAGGGACCAACACCTTTCATCAGTGAAAAGGAACGAGACAAGATAGCTAAAGGAATTGAAGCACACATCAAGATGGAAGAGCAGGCTGTTGAAACCTATACAGAGCTCGTCAAGAAGAGTGACGATGAACAGGTCAAGACAATTGCTAGTATGATTCGAGAAGATGAATTGAGACATCACGCTCTCTTGAAAGAACTCCATAAGACTGTCATTGAACCCGAAACCCTCACCGAAGACATGATCTGGGACACCATGTGGAAAGATTCTCCATGGCATGGTAGTCCTGGTGGATAGTATACAATAAAGTTTACTCGCTTAGAAAAGTGAAAATGAACAGGTAAAGGCTATTATACCAATTACCAGCGAAACAAAAAGAATTGGTTCTATGTGGGCTAGAGGACTTTCTCAATGATCTGTCTGAACTTGAAATCTAATTGTTCAATCCCTACTCCTGTCTTTGCTGAGACCAGAGTTGTGTCGATACCGAAGCGTTTTGTAAAGACTTCCATCTCATCCTTGACCTTGTCAAAAGAATTGCAGTCATCACAGAGCAGATCAATTTTGTTTCCCACTAACAAAAATCTCGCACCATCTCCACCCATAAAATCAAAGTTACCGTTTTCCTGAGCGAGAGGGACCCAATAGTTGTAAAGACTATCTAGGCTCGCCAGATGCGACACATCAAAAAAGAAGAGTCCGACCTTCGCCCCAACAATCATCCCCTTGAGTGCTTCGATAAAACGTCTTTGCCCACCAAAATCCCAGAGACTTAACGTGACAGTAGTTCCATTCAATAGAGTAGTCTTTAGAGTATCAAAAGAGGCACCGACTGTTGTCTTGAGCATTTCTGGATTAGGAAACGTGCCTTGTGTCCACCGTTTGGTGAAACTGGTCTTTCCAACTTCCGAATCACCTAAGACAACAGCCTTGATTATCGTCATTGTTTTCACTTTCTTGATTTAACTTACATTCTATTTGGTTTGATATGTTTGTGAGAACGGATTCTTTTTCGGACTACTAAGTATGAGCATAACTCCTGAGAGAAGGAGTAGAGGCACAAGAATCTGAAGAGCTATTAGATCTGCAAACATTGCTACAATCCCAAGGAAGAGGGCTGCGAGCATGAAGAATATGAATCTCAATCCAGCTCGCCCGGAACCTACCTTCCAAAGTTGGTAAGAGACCCTGAAGAACACGATAAAAGCAATAATGAGCAACGCAAAGATGCCAAGGTATAAGGGATCAAGTTCCCACCTCTGTATCAGTTCTCCATCGAATTCTACCCATCGAACAATAGGATGGCCTAGTACGAGAAGACCACTGGCAATTCCAATTATTATCTCTCGACTAGCATGTCTTACATTAGCTGAAAAACTTGAAGCAATGGCTGCCATTGTGAAGGCACTTACTCCCAGTAAACCAAAGAACCAGTCAATGAAAAGAATAGTTTCATCCCATGCTCCAATTGCACTATAGGCTATTGAGAAATTGTTACCGTGAGTAAGAGCAAGAAGTCCAATCGAAACAAGTGATATCGAAATATAGAGTGCTGTTGATGCACGTGTTTCGACAGCTTGTTGCAGGAAAAAAGCCAGAGGAATTATCAAACAGAATAAAGCAAAAGTTAGACTGATGGTGAACAGAAAGATGGTCATATTTCCAGCGATAAATGCCGGAATGAAGAGTGCAGGTCCAACAGTTCCAATCAGTGCACTCATACTAATGGTGATGATGTTTCTCCAAGGTTTCAGCATTGAAGCGGTTATACCAATAGCTACTATGTTGGGAAGAATTTGTAGCATGAAATATTGCGGAACAGTTGAAATAAAGCCATGCGTTGAGGTCTGTCCTGCAATTACTGTAAAGATAACAATGATGATCATTGATACAGTAAAGGGAGATGGAGATTCCCGAACCACATAGATAGCTCCTATGAGTGATGCTACCGAAAGAGCCGCCAACACAATCATCATGGTGATTGCTGGTAATGGATAAGGAACTATTACCATTCTAGCAATTGTCTCACCTATAAGAAAGAGGAGCATAAAAAAGAATACAGAGGCATATTTTCTCATCTTGCTTCTGTCGCCAACTGCTAGTGCTAATTGAGAACCTAGCATTCCAAATAATGAAGCTCCAGTCAAAATTTGTGCGAATTCAGGAACAATGAGTCCCATTGGAAACATAGCTACAAGACAAAGTATTGAGAATCCAAAAACTCTCAGAGAGAGTAGAGTCTCCTTAGTGAGTTTGTCAGAGATTCCATTAAGTCTTCTATAATAGACTAAGAGAGATAAGAATAGAATTGTTGTAGAGAGTGTTCCTGCTACTAATACCGAAAGTGAGAAATCCATTGTTGTCATAGCCTCCCGAGAAATCTATTTCCACAGATCACCTATTTCCTTGCCGCGTTGCTGAATGATTTTATCAATCTTCTTTGAGATATCAGTACTAGAACCATTTTTTGAATCCAATACAGCTTTAAGCGCATCGCTTGTTTCCGACTCAGAATCGCCTTCACAAATAATGACGGAAGAGCCTTTTTTGCTATACCCAATGACGCCTCTCTCTGATTTCATGAAGTGCATATTTGCCTTCTCAGCATCATCCGTTCTCTCAAGAGCAGTTGAGACTATCTGGACAATTCCAGCTAACATAGCAATTCGTTGTTCATCTCCACCATCAATCGGATAGAGGACAGTCGGTTCCATCGTTGTCAGTTGAACTCTAGCTACTAATGTTACTGCCATTGTATCACCCAAAAACATCCTTTACCCAATCAAGTTCACCCGACAGCTTTTTGCTTGGTTTCTCTTCCTTCTTGCTTGTCCCAATTGGGACTGCAATATCACGAACTCCTAGTTCATCATCTCTGAAGTAGAGTGTCACTAGTAGTTCATGCCCATTTTCACACTTTGTGAGTAGAGTGGGAGATCTGCCGCTTTCTTTGATTGTACTTTTTATCGAGCTGACCTCTTCATCAGTTAACTCAATTACAGCACCTGAAGAGCATTCAGGGCAGGAGAACATCAGATGCATTTTTTTGACTCCTTATTATGAAATGAAATTCTATACTATCTACAACGCACTGTAAGCATAACTGTTATTTTTCTGAGCCTTATAGGCATTATTTGCACGAAATAAATCAAGACTTTGCCTTTACATTCTGGGCATTGAATTCTAAGGTCAATATGAGTGTGGCACGTCCTTGCGCATTGATGTTGAATGATCCCGTTTGAATTCTATCAGCAATGTAAATATAGATACTTCGACTAATCGCGTTCACAAAATCGACAGACGAGGAACTGAATAAATCCTAAGAATTCGAGTTTCTTCGTCATTTCCGAATCCTTATGTTTGAAAATGACGGATACTGGATAACTCAAGTTGATAATGAGAGGTCTTTTCATGACAGTAGAGGATGTCAAACGGACTGACACTGGCTATGCACTTATGCTTGCAAATGAAGCGGTCGTACGTGGAGCTTTAGAATCAGATGTCAAGATTGTTGCGTTTTATCCTGGTTCTCCCACCTCTGAAATTCTGGATACTTTTAGTGAAGTTATAGATCACTTTGGAGATTACAAGATGCATATCTCAGCGAATGAGAAAGTAGCTCTTGAGACCGTTGCAGGAGCATCAATGGCTGGACAGAGGTCATTTACATCTATGAAGAGTGTCGGAATGAATGTTGCCAGTGATTCGATGTTTAGTATAGGATATACTGGACTTAATGCTGGATGTGTCTGTTTAATTGCAGATGATCCATATGCTCACTCGTCTCAGTCTGAACAAGATGGACGTTACTTCGGAGAAGCCGCCTATGTGCCAATGCTCGAACCTGCCACAGCTCAGGAAGCCCTTGATATGACCAAATGGGCGTTCGAGCTTTCTGAGAAACATAAGACGCTTGTCATCCTTAGAACTACGACTCGAGTGAATCATCAGAGAGGAATGGTCAAACTTGGAAAATTGAATAGAACAGCTTTCAAGAAGAACAAGTGGCAAGATGTCAAAGGGCAGTACTTTACAGTTGGTTCAGTCGCAAGGGCACTCAAGGCAAAATTACTGGAAAAGAATAAAGCTATCAAAAAAGAAATGGAGACAACTGAATTCAATAGAGTTGTACCAGGCAGCGGCAATGTGGGGATTCTTACTTCTGGTGTCTGTTATCTTCATACACTGGAAGCAATGCAGAATCTTAATTATGAGTTGCCAATATTCAAGCTCGGAAGCATTTTCCCATTGCCAGAGAAGAAACTCTCTGAGTTTTTGAAATCATTGTCCACACTTATTGTAGTAGAAGAATTAACCCCATACCTTGAGACACGAATTGCAGCACTAGCACACACGGTCAAACCAAATCTTACAATTCTTGGCAAAAAGACTGGACATTTCAGTGAAATGCTTGAGTACAATGTTCCAATTGTCGAAAAGGCTCTGGCTGAGATTCTCGGGAAGAAGGTGAGTGCAGATTATGATGCTATTCTTGCAAAGGCATCAAGACTCAAAGATATTCTTCCAGAGCGACCCCCCATCTTTTGTCCGGGATGCCCTCATAGAGGTACATTATGGGCATTTCGACAGGCTCTGCAACAGCTGAGAATCAGAGAGAAAATTGTATTCAACAACGACATAGGTTGCTATAGTATGGCATTCCTTCCACCGAATGAATTTAGTGATTCCATGTTAGCGATGGGAGCCTCACTTGGAGTTTCTGCAGGAATGGAGATGGCTTTAGAAGATAAGGTGATAGCAATGGTTGGAGATAGCACGTTATATCATGCAGCTCTACCTGGGATTGTCAATCTTATCCATCACAATTCGAATGTGACCCTTTTCGTCTTGGACAATAGTGTAACTGCTATGACTGGTCAACAGTATAATCCCAATTCACCATTCAATGCTGGAGGGCATCCAGCTCGAAAGATAAACATGGAAAAGCTGTTCGAAGCTCTTGATGCGGATTCTGTAACAATTATTGATCCATATGAGACTCGTGATTGTATAACTCCAATAAAGGATGCAATCAATCGAGATGGTTTCAATGTAATTATCTCTAGAAGAGAATGCGCACTATATGGAGATCGTCTCAAGAAACAGGGTGGAGAAAAGATAATCCCGAGTGAGAATGTAAAAGACACATGTCGGGGTATCTATGCTTGTGTAAAGGAGTTCTACTGTCCTGCAATTACAATAGACGAATTGGACCATAAGATGATTATCCAACAGGACCTGTGCGATGGTTGCTTGGAATGTAGACAAGTGTGTCCTGTTGATGCACCCAGACATCTGGAGGTGGAGAAATAATGGATAAAGAGAATACATACAATATCCTCTTCTGTGGAGTTGGTGGTCAGGGTCTAATGCTACTGTCAGCAATCCTTGGAAAAGCAGCTGTTGATTCAGAACTCAAGGTCATGACAGGCGAGCAGCATGGTCTCTCACAAAGGCAGGGGTCAATCTATGTCCATTTCCGAATGGGCAATCCAATATCACCTCTTATTCCTTATGGCAAAGCGGATATGATGATTGCAATGGAAGCTAGTGAAGCACTGAGATACATAGAATATCTCAAAGAAGATAGCGTAGTAATCATGAGTAATCGAATCATGCCCTCTGTGACAGAAACAAAAACTGTAGCTTTGGACAAGGAGAAGAAAACCAAATACATTACGGTCGAACAAATCATGGAACGACTAAATCAGGTCACAGATCATGTGGTTCTCTTAGATTCTCTCAATTTGGCTTTGGAAGCAGGAAATGCTCGAACCGAGAATTCGGTTCTCATTGGTGCTACCGTAGCATGTGCCGACTTTCCAATTAGTGCAAATATTGTCAAAAAAGCACTATTAGCCCTAGTTCCCTCAAAGACAGTTGATGTCAATTCAAAAGCTTTTGACTTAGGCTGTAATACTTGTTCAACATGCTTGGGCAACTAAAATACATAGTGCAACACACAGCAGATTTGCTAGAAATAAAATGCGTCATAAATCTGGGAAAGCAGACGACAGTATGTATGATTCTCTTATCATAGATGGTTTTATTGATTGTCAAGCAGTGATGAACCTGACATACCAGGACCTCCCATTCTTGTGATAGGTAGAGGCATATTACCGATGCTATTTGCGACAAATTCCAATGGAAATCAATTTCAAATCTTGTGAAATAAACTATTTCACTAATTATACTCTTGTAGCAACAACAAATCTTAACCTCTATTTTTGATTATGACTCCTACGAAAATAATTATGACAACAATTGCTCCAATTGAGATTATAAGTTGATAATCAAGAGGATTGGATAAATTAGGGATTTCCCTAACAAATACCATAACAACATCAACAGCTGAATTCCCTGATGTATCATAAATAACGATTAGATACTCATATGTCCCAAGTTCCAATGCTGTAAGATTATAGATAATAGCATCATTGTCCCAGCTTCTTGAGGAAACCAAAGAACCATTCTGGTATATATTGTAGGTTGCTGGATATAGATCATATGCGAGCCATGTGATTGAATAATTCGTATGACTTGGAGGTATGATCATATCAGGTGGATGAGTAATTGTTGAAGAAGTCGTATCTTCTTCAATAATTCGATATTTCATTTGAATATCATAGATCTTCATTGTTTGGCAAGGAGTGTAAGAATCCTTTTGCCTAAATTGCACGCAAAGATAGGATATCTCTCTTTCAAGTTCAAGATCAGTTACATCAAGCATCTTGTATTCGCCAACTCGAGGAATCAATCCAAATAATCCAGTACTATTAATCTCTAATCGTAAGGTTTCACGATATGGTTCTAGAAGAGTGTCCCCGGGATGATTTTTCGGAGTATATGCAGCATTGAAATCAACATCATACCAACCAGCATATGCTGCGGCTTCATTATCGGCAATCCAAGAATCAGCTACATCAAGGATAGCTATTCGTTTATAATCACTATCATAGAGCATGATAGCTGCTGCACCTATTGCTGATGATCCATCAAGTTGAATTTCCGCCTCAATCCAATCCAGTTGGCTAATTGGAATAGTTGATGTGAATGTATGATAATAAACTGGACCATGTTCTCCAGATGCAGATCCATAATTTGTAGCATAGATGTATCCATTAGCTGAAGCAATATCACCCATTGCACCATTGTACCATGCATTGGCTAAGTCTGGGAATGAGGATGTATTGCTACAATCATCATGCCAGATAAGAGAGCTTGATTCAGATAGCTTATTGTTGTAAATTTTTTCCATCTGAGTTGAGAAAGATGTATTATTCTGAATCAAGACATTGAGTGAGAGAATAGCAAGTAGAAAGAATAGAATGATAACTTTCCGTGACATACTACCCGACTCCTATCTGAGGTACTGTAATTCTCTCTAATATCGTTTATGTTTCATTCTACTATATTGAGCGGAGCTTTAGTAATAAAAAGATGCAAGATAGCATGACTTATCATTCGTTCTCCAGCTTGATATGCACATCTCCATAGAGTTATTAATATGGCAATGAATGTATCGCTTGAGGTTTCTTTACTATGGTTAAGATTTACGACGCAATAATCATTGGCGGAGGACCTGCAGGATGCTCAGCAGCCCTTCATCTTGCATACCATGAACGTTCTGTCTTGGTCATAGATCGTGGTACAAGTCCTATGCACTTCCATACAAACTCAATCCTGAATTTCTCAGGGTCTGTCTATCATGAAGGAAGAAGTCTATTACGTAGCATGCAGGGTGAAGCTCGTGCTGCAGGAGCAAAATTCGTCGCGGGAGATGTTATAGAGATCTCTGGACGTTATCCTGATTTCAAAATAGTAACAACTCCAAGTTATAGGGCTGATGACAAGAACGAATATCACACCAAGATTCTCCTAATTGCTACAGGAACCTCTCGAAAACATCCCAAGGTTAATGGACAATGGAGAGGATGGTTGCCAGTCGCAAATGTAGGCAACGGGGCGTTCTATTGCCCGGACTGTGAAGCTCCCCTATGCAAAGGTAAAGAAGTGCTAGTTGTAAATGCAGGCACTGTTGGCAGTGCTCTTCATGTTGCCAACTCACTTAGCCGGTTCACAGATAAGATTCAGATTCTAATGACAGAAGATGCATATGTTCCAATTGAGAATCAAGATCTATCGAAATTAGACGATTCTCCGTTTCCGTGGACCAAGGGAAAAATCAAATCAATAGCCTTTCCTAGACCAGGAGTTGTTCAATCCGTCACCCTTGATGATGGTAGAAAACTGAAGACGAACGTGTTTTTTGTTGCTTTCGTAGATGTAGCTAGGTCAGAACTTGCACAACAGATAGGTATTGAAACTGATGTAAAAGGGAATATTCTCACTGATCATCGAGGGAAGACCAGCACTGAAGGAATATGGGCTGCTGGAGATGTTCGCCCTATAACGCAGCAGGTAGCTATGGCTGTTGGTACTGGGAATTATGCAGCTCTGATGATGAATCAGTTTTTGGGAAATGAGTACGAGAAAGACCAAGAATTCGATCATCCAGACTACAGAAGGTCATTGTTTATTGGAACTTAACATTTAAAATGAAGCCTCTCTAAGAATTGTAACAGCCATAATCTTATATATGCGTACCAATAAAAAATAACTATTGTTAAATAACTCAGGGAGATAAACACGTGAGTACAACGCAGATTGAAGATATCTTCAAGAAACAGATAGATGTTGAACAGAAGACCTTAGACAAACTTGTTAAGCTGGAGGAAGAAGCAAAAGAAACAGCCGTTAGATTGGCCTTCATGGATCTTCGTTTGGATACATGGAAGCATATCAAATTCCTAGAAGGAATGATAGAACTACTAACGACAACACCTTGTGATGAATGGTCAGCAAAGGTGGGTAGATATGCGGGTAGAATTAAACTTGAACGTGAACTCGAAGCCTTAGTTAAGGATGAAGGCAAAATGGTCAGTCTTTTGGACCAAGCCTTGAACAAGATAAATGATCCAATAGCCAAATTACTCCTTCAGCACATGAAGGATGAAGAAAAGTCACATTCCACAGATCTAGGAAAGCTCGTACATTTGATAAAACAAGCACCACTTCAAACTAAAAAAGGTCAGAAAGGCACGGACATTGTATGTGATCCTGAGTGAAACTATTTAATCAGACCTGAATAGCGACCACAGGGGTTTCTCAATATGCCTACATTAGATGATATTCAAAATGATGCCATTGGATGCACAGAATATATTGAATCTATGACTCAGATGTATAGAGGGGGATTTCTGAGGCAGAAACAGGAATACTCTCCAAAGCAAGAGATACTTGATAGACTTAAGACGTATAGTAATGATTTCACCATCGTTGCAGTATTTGCAGATTGGTGTGGCGATGCCAGAAGGGCAATCCCTGTGTTAGCATTGGTTGAAGAGTATACTGGAAAGAAGATTACTGCTCTCGGTGGAATGACCAAACCCTCCTATGGGTCTTCGAAATTTTGGGCAGTTCCACCTTCACCTCAAGAGGTTGATACTTTTGAAATAACTAGTAGTCCAACAATTTTAATTTTCAATAAGGAAGGTAAAGAGATAGGCAGGATCAAGACAAAGCAAAAAATGACACCGACAATCGAAGAAGAAGTCCTGAAGATCATTGAGGATAGCTTAGTCTCAAAATAACCATCTAATTGATGATAGTAATCGGAAAACCTTTGATTTGGAAAAGCTCATATTTCTTCAAATTAATTACCAATTATGGGAGACGCAAGTTTTGACAAGAAGGTACGTTATCGCGCACTCATTGGATCTATATTTGTCATAATTATCGTCATTTTTGCAGTAGGCATAGTACAATCTCAACGTCAAGAGACTTTGGTATTCAGTTATACTGAATACAATGTCAAGTCATATCCCTATTATTTCAGGGCATCATTTGAAGTTAAAGAACATCCAAGTCTAGACGCCTATCTCAGAGTTCAAATGATTTGTCAAGGGCTTTCAAGTACAGAAGATGTTTTGTTAAATTATATTCTATACACAGGTGGAAATGTATCCATATTGGATTTCTATCATGATCCCAGAAATGCCACAGTTAACTGGTTAATGAGTGAAGAGGGTCTATCAATACGTCACGGTGCTGGAACTATTCAGACTTTTTTTGATGAGATTCAAAACTACAGTCTAACGCCAGGAGGATATGTCTGGGTACACTACATCTCAGCACCCGTGAGTCTGACAGCACTTGTATTTTCAGTGACTCTATCAATTGTGTACAAATGATGAATTCGCTGACTTCAATGGCCACTTTGGAGTCATTGATATAAACACATCATCAGAGGTAGCAGTAGCTACTGCAGTTGGCATGTGCTTTGTATCATATTCGATTGCGACATTGCCTTTGTTATCTGCTAAGAGTAGTCCAGCCTCGCCACTGGTCTTCTGTCTCAACTCTGCCATTACTTTCTTTGCTGCTTCATAGACTGAAAATCCGCACTCAACATGATACACTGCCATTCGTCCCATCACTATTCTGAGTATCTGTTCCCCCTTTCCTGTACAACTTGCGGCAGCAATCTCATTGGCATAGACCCCTGCTCCGATGATTGGAGAATCACCAACTCGTCCTGGGAGTTTTCCCGGCCAACCACTAGTTGAAGAGGCAGATGCTAGCCGTCCTGAAGCATCGGCAGCGACAGCACCAACGGTATCACACCCAATAGCAATTGGCACTTGTGTGGTTCTATAAGTGTCCACCTCTTTTCGATACCCTTCTTGTAACATCTGTCTGTAGAGTTTATCTGCTCCGGACCCAACTATCTGGTAGTTCTTCGTTCGTTCAAGCACATATCTGGCGAGAGAGATTGGATGAGCAATATCTCTGACTGCCATCACTGCACCACTCTCTAAGCGATTTCCGTCCATAATCATTGCATCTAGCTCAATCTCACCATCTCTATTCTTACTAGCTCCTCTTCCAGCAGTGAAAAGCGTGGTTTCTTCAAGAACATATATTGCTGATTCAACAGCGTCTAGAGACGATCCTCCATTATTCAAAGCACAAAGACCTACTCTGGCTGCTTTTCTAACAGCTTCGAGGATCTCATCGTGATATTCTTTTTTGAAGGCCGTAGCTCCACCATGAACAACCATAACTGGAAGGGACATTTTATCACCATGGTTACGAAAGGCACTTGGTATCAAAAACGTATCGAGCTAGAGGCCAAGTCGATGCATCTCTTCTTCAAATAGCTTCTTCTTGTCAGCAAGACGAGTTCTCTGAGCTGCAAAGATACCAAGATCTATTTGCCCAGATTGTGCCTCCTCATCTAGTCGTTTAATCTCCTTCTTGATTTCTTCAAGACGTTCACGAACGACATCGACTCTCGATCCTGCACCCATCTCTTGGTCGGATGTGGGAGCTTGAACTGAAATTATCTGACCATCTCGTATTCTGAAGATACGGTCGCATTGTCGCGCAATGGATGGGTCATGGGTGACCATGATGACTGTTTTCCCAAACTCCTTGTTCACTTTATGTAGGTATTCAACAATGATTGCACCGGTCTCTGTATCAAGATCCCCTGTTGGCTCGTCACAGAGTAACACCATTGGATCATTTGCGATGGCTGCAGCAATAGCAACACGCTGACGTTCTCCTCCTGAGAGCTCATCTGGTTTGTGATGCATTCTATCTGCAAGGCCAACTATATTCAGGAGTTCCTCAACTCGCCTCTTTCTGGTACTTCCATCTTTTTTAGCGGCAAGCATAGGTAACTCAACGTTCTCATATGCAGTTAATGTACTAAGTAGGTTCAATTCCTGAAAGATGTGACCAACAATCTCTCTTCTCAGAGCCACTAATTGTGTAGGGCTGGCATTGGTGACATCATATCCTGCAACGACGGTATTACCTGCTGTGGCTCTGGTGATTCCACCAAGGATGTTGAGAAGCGTAGTCTTTCCAGATCCACTAGCGCCAACTATAGCAATCATCTCACCTTTTGAGACCCTCATTGAAAGGCCTCGTAGTGCCTGCACCTCCACATTTCCGAGTCTAAAGACCTTCACAAGGTCATCAGCTTGAATGTATGCTTTTTCGTTATTCATCATCATAATCACCTAAGCCCTCAAAATGTCCACTTTCGATTCCGGTCTTCGAGAGGACCACCAGACAGGAACGATAGCTGCAAGTAGTACAACAGACAGGAGTATCAGTATAGTGTTGCCAGCAGCACCTCCCAGAGCAATTCTATAACGTATTAACCCTGTAGCACCCTCATTCAATGACGCAATTTGACCGATGTTCTCTATATAACCCACCAACACACCAAGAAGAAGAGCAAAGAGAACGGTCACCATCACCTCAGCCAATAGTGTCTTGAACAACTGCAACTTACTGAATCCACGGACTGATAATAGAGCGATCTCAGCATCTTTTTCCTGAAGTGTAAGAATCACAACAAGTGCTGTACCAACCATAGCTAAAATAATTGCAAATGTTATTGCCAACCACTGAATCTTGGTTGTACCACTTCTAATGACGCTTGTTTGATAGTCAGCCAGTTCAGTCGTTACTGAATAGCTTGCATAAACATCACCAATCTCAATCGCAAGTTGCTCCTGAAGAAGAGTGCCATTTGTAGAATCATTTGTATCAATCAGGATATTTGCAGTTGAAGTATAGATGAGGTTGGTGGAATTTAAGAAGTCTTCAGAAACAAGAGAGATATAATCTCCAGATTGAGTAAATTCAAATCCACCAATGATCTGTTCAATTGATGACAGATATCCAATCAAGCCTACGATTGTAAGTGCATGAGTGCTAGAACTAAATGGCCCTTGTACATAAAGCACATCTCCTACTTCGAGATCGAGGTTTCTAGCCACATCTAATGATAAAATGATACCATCATCATTCAAATCCTGAAACATCTGATCAATGTCACCAATGAACCATTCTGATTCCCAGTAAGCAACATTTCTCCATTCGTTGGGTCTGATTCCTCTGGTTTCAATAGAATTAGTTCCAGATTGAAGATCAAGAGCGTATTCTGGTGTCACTGCTAAAACTGAATCGTAACTAGCAGTGTCATTCAGTATTTGCGTTATATTAGCACCAAAATTGAGTTCTAGACGAACATCGGCACCAACATCGAATCTCGCAATCCGTTCAGTGTAGTCATATTGAGAGTACAAGCTACCCGTTGCAAAAATCCCATATGATACAATCAATGCAGCAATAAATACCAAAGTTGCATTACGAGCAGGATGACGCTTGACATTTCTTGTCGCTAGATTACCAAAAGCACCAAAGAATCTTCTACCTGCATTCATCACGGCTTCTTGGAACTTTTGAGATCCTCTAATGAACACCTTTGTAGCACCGTAAAGAAACAGTAAGGGGCCTATGATGTTCAATATACTATCAACTGATAACCAAGCTATAATGACAATTGCTATGAATAGATTACCAAAAGTTATGCTTCCTAGGAGTCCGTTCATATCTATTCCAAGTGTCCAGACTGCGAGTTTGTAAGTCCCTAGAATCAGAGAAATGGTAGGTAACAATCGTTTATATTCTGACGTCTCTTCAACTAGGATATATTGTTTTAGAGCATCAAGAATCTCTAGTTTTGATGCACGTCCTGCAGGACGCCATACAGAAAGAAGTCCTAGGAATAAACCCAGGATGACAGCAAGAATTACTGATACAAGATTATTGACGATAGCTTGTAGAATATTAACATCTGAAACTCCGAGTATATAATAGGCTGAGGCAGTACCCAAGAAAATAGAGATAGCTCCAGCAATTGCTCCAATGAGTGCACCTTCAATTAAGAACATACGTTTTATTGTTCCACGTTCATACCCCTTTGTGAGAAGAAGACCAATCTCTCTTCTCCGGAAATTATAACCAACGTCACTGACCATTGTTCCAGTAAAGTATGAAAGAAGGAAGATCGGTAAAGATAGTGTGAGAAATTGAATACTCATCGCCAATTGAGTAATCTGATAAATAAGTAGAGGAAATTGAAGGTTTGATGTTACATCACCGCCATAGGGATCAGTTCGCGAACTGATAATATCACCAAGATCTCCAATTCTATCAACAGAGTTTGTTATATCATATGGATTCAGATACGCATCCCGGTTAATCTGAAGATGGATTGAATTTGTGAGTCCTACATAGAAATGTTCCTCAATTGATTCTGCCTCTATCAGGATTGAGGCAAACACCATATCCCAATCAGCTACGAGTAAGTTGTAGGATATATCAACCATAAAGCCTCGTGCACCACCACCTAGACCAGCAAGCAATGCTAATAATCCACCACTAGATGGGAGTATTGCATTACGATTTCGTTCTGGAAGAGCTACATAACCGACTACTGTAAGATTTCTAGAGATAATATATGGAGGCGCGAAACCTCGATTTACACTGACCTCAACTTCAATAACCTGACCGAGTGAAAATAACGATTCATTCTCAGAACCTTGGACAACATATGTCTCGTTAGGACCAAGTGTGGAACTCCCAGATATTACTTGTAGACCCGAAGCCAGGTCCGAATCTGTTTGTATCCCTGCAAGAGTCATGTTCGTACCAGTGCCATTATAATCAAAAGTGAATTTTGATGAACGAGATGTGTCAATTATACCATCTAAGGTCTCTATTTCTTCTGTCAATTCGTCTATGTCATTAGTTGTCCAGTTTGATCTTACCGAATCCACATCAAAATCATATAATATTCCATCAACAGTTGCATTCAGTGCATCCTTCGAAAGAATATCTGCAGCTACATTTGTTGATGCAAAGAAGGTGGTCGCAAGAAGAACCCCAATTGTCAAAGCAATAAAGAGTCGATAGCTGCGGACAACTCGTTTGAAGGCATACTTGAACATGTCTCAGAGAACTCATGGGGTCACTTTCTTGAATGTATATAAAGCGCATGGATTATTCATATATCAAAATCTGCTATTTTGATAGATTTCTTTCTAAATAGATTGATTACCCATCTGCTGTCTCTTTTCATATTGTAGTGCTATTATGAAGACTACAGCACCAAGCGCTATACTTGAAATAACGACGATAGGTAATGTGATAATAGGATCAACAGGATCTGGAATATCCTCAAGTATGGTCACTGAAATATGTCTACCAATTCTTGTATTATTCTGGGTATCAATTGCTGACACATAGATATCAAATGTACCAGGATTTGGGAGTGGGTTCATATCTCTCTCATAGTATGTCCCATTAAATGTCATGATTTCATGCAATGTTGCATTTGGACCATTGACATGAACAGTCACATTGACGAGATCCTCATCATCATCAGTGACATTAGCCCAAACAGTGAATGGATCGCTCTCATTTGCACGACCCAAAATTCCAGAACTCCAGATAGATGGACTTGCGGCGATTTGATGGTTATCCTCTGAAAGTATTAGATTGCCGCTATTGACTATTGGTTGACTATTTGTCATCATGATTCCTTGGACCAGAAATAATGAGAGGATTAAGGAAAATAATACATGGGATTTTCGGAGGACCATTGTAATCCTGCCCTCTGTAAATTTTCCCTTAATTAGCTCGCTTGTTAGCGCATTATTTAGCTTTGAACAAGTATTAGAGAATTAGAGGGTGGGCGCAACGTCATGTGAGCAAAGCAGTGTATTTGCCGCGCCACCACCTAAATATTATGTACACCGCTTTCCAGTCAACTCATTTTGAAGTTGCTGCGAGTTGTTTACTGCACGCCAAAGTAAACGACGACTCACATAATGATATGCTGCGCCCTTCGTCAGTAAAACATTGGAAGCATTAACAGTTATACCTTGTGGTCGATGAGACCTCCAATATTTTATTGTCTTTTTTCGCTAGCACATCTTCCCTTTGAAAGATGTTATATCATAATATGAGATAACATTAATGCATAAAAACCGTTCTATGACGACCATTGGAAATCAGTCTAACTCGATAGTACCATGTTTAATGGAAATCTTCAGAAACTAAGTACGTAATCAAAACCTTTTTCCATCAACTCACACGTTTTGTATAAAGTCCAAGGCAAGTAGCAGAAGACCTTTATGAGAGCAGTTCTGTGAAACAAAACCCTGAGAGAAGAAGTTTCAAATTCAGGACCTTAGCTGGACAGACCAATATATGATGGAGACATGAACGAATGAGAGTATACCTTGATGCCAACTTTTTCATCAGTGGCTTCGCAGATAGACCAACAGACATTACAATTGTGAAAAAAGCTGCGGATAAGATTGGAGCTGAATTATGGATAACAAGACAGGTCTTTCAGGAACTACGTTGGTATCTGAGAAGGGAAGTTGAAAAGATCATTCTAATCGATGAAACTCTATCAAAAGATATCAAATCATTCATTGATAGCATCAACCGTCCTGACTCATCACTGCCTCAACCAAATGACATGTCTCTGATATTGGCAGCGATGCGTACTAAGAAGTCAAAGATAGTTACAAGTGATATGAAACTACTCAACACCATTCAAGATCTCAAAGTTGAAGTAGAAGGCATCGTAGGCTCTGCTTACGTGCTTGAGCTTATGGAATCGGTCAATGATGATGAGATCAAGAAGGCATTGAGTCCAATTAGAGACCGGATTTATGCAGAGGAAGTACGATACAGTATTTCAAGACAAGAATCGTACGACCCCGTGACGAGAATTCGTATTATTGAAGATCATGCTCTCCGCGTACTCAGAACGGTAAAGAGGCCAGCTGAGGGTGTTGATAGACAACTATCTAAGGGTCAACCTCTTTTCGTTTTAGATTTCTTGGAGGATATTAAAGCAGATATTCCCAACATGTTCGAGGACTTTAGACAAGGGAAATATGATACTCTAGCTGTTGAAATTGAAGCAGTACAGAATGAGATTGAACGACTTCTGATAGTATCTACGCTTACTGAAAACGCAGAGACGCATGGAAAACTTGTTGGTCATGCCTCCGACCTAACACTGTTCCTCTATTACTTGGAAATGATTTGCCACCTTTATCGCGGCACACGTGAGGGAATCGAGGATGCCTTGACCGTAAGCGAAGAAGCATTCAGATTATTGATGTTCGCAGAAGTGGCAAATGATGAGCTCAAAGCTTCAGTGTTTTTCACTAGAATCCTGCTTGCTCTCATAAGAGAGGACTATAATGAGATTGATTATTTTTACAGTCTTTATGATTCTATGATCAATAGAATCGGTCTTGATGAAATGATGGAAACCACTGAAGGATTTTACATCACCATGCAAGTTTTACGCTCAGAAGTCTTGGGGAATTTCAGTCTTACTAAGACAAAACTGCAATTTCCAGACGTTACAATTGGTCTATTGAATGACATCGCAAAATACAGCCTCCTGTTTGATGATCATGACAATGCATGGCAACTCGCTGTGACTGCATACAAGATAGGTGTCGCTTATAACAAAGAGGAAGGTGCTCTTTCATCATTCAGAATGCTGTATAAAGTATCATCATCATCTCATGATAGATTCAAACCAGCTCTGGAGAAGATATCCGAGCATGCTTTGAAAGCATTCATTAAGAAGGAATGGAGTACTAACCTAGTCACTCCAATATTGAATGAAGTTCAAGGTCAACTTCCTCATATTGATAATATATCTACAAAAGGATTTGTTCCAATAGATAAGATCTCTGATGATTTACGAGGATGGATGGATGTATTGTCTCTAGAAACGATTGATGGAGAGGAAGTCCTTATCGTGCGAAATGAGAGTCTTCAATCACGAATAGCTATCAGTATTAAGAATCATCCAGAACTGAGGAGCCTGAAAACAGGACACAAGATTGCACTTACAAATGGTGAATTTGAAGTCTCAAATGCAAAAACTGATGTAGTCAAAGAGTATTCTATAGTAGTGACAATCGTACCTGATGAGCATGCAGAAATTTCATATGAAGGTGAATATGGATTCAGTTGCTTGAAAGTTGCAGGACCTGATTAGTCTATTGAAACGGAAGGATAGAAAGGTGGATCCACTAATCTTTGTGATATTGATTGTAGTCATTCTAGCAACAGCTATTTTCAATTACTATCTCAATTTAGCACCAGGTACTGATCCCGATGATTTTCAAGTTGGTCCGCCACAACTCAATATAACTTGTGACTGTTCTTTAAACATTCTAATTCTTGGTGGAATTCTTGTATTAGCCTTAAGTGCAGGATCAAGTATGTTCGATTCAAGAATTGAACTAATTCTCACAGGTGTACTTGCATTTGCTGCTGTGACCATTGCAGGCTTCTTTGGTAGATATAAACGTCATAGAGAATGGCGAGAGTTTGATAGGGTAATCAGAAGAGTAGTTCCCCAATCCCATCTAAGAAGTGGAATCGGATCTGTTGATATCATCTTTGATGATGATGATGATGATGAATTTGATCTTGATGAATACTAAGAAGATGGTACAATCTTATCATCCTTGATATTTGGAAATTTAATAGCGAGAATAATGCTATCTGAATGACCAATTCCTCTGAAAGAATGATTCTCCCCGGGTTCTACAATAACAGTATCACCAAGTGAAAGATGCAATATAGTATCATTGACGTGCAATTCAACTTCTGATAGAGCAACAAAAACCTCTTCTAATTCTACATGAGAATGAGGAGTTGATGATGTGCCCGTTGGGATGGTTACTAAAATAAATCCTCCACTCTCTATTTTTGTTCTGAATTTCACATCTGCAATGTATCTTGCACTGTAACCAGAACGAGGAATACCTTCACTATTCTCCGCTCGAAATAATTGGACCATTGTTATCAAAATGATATTGACATTGTGGGAAATGAATATTCTTCTCTGACCAATAGTTATTAGTTGACAGATGTGTAGTGTATTAGTGAGAATGTCTACGCAGATACTAAAAGCCAGAATGATTTACAAAGTCTTAGTAGTAGGTAGAAACCTTAGTTTACAGACCGGTTTCTTATCACAAGCATCAGGAAATTTAGTGTCAAATCAGTTATACAATAGTCTGGGTCTCAGTCTTGGAGTAGCTAAATACGAAGATTATGATGAGTTTAGTATTATTCTTCAACTATGGGCAATACCTCAAAATGAACGGGTCGCAGGTCTTAGCCAGAACTTCATAAAAGGACACCGTGCAGTTATTGTTGTCTTAAGATCTGAAGATCTCGTTGAGCTACACAATATTCTCAGTTCACTCTCTCTGAATATTAAATCAAATACATTTGTATTAGTTCTTGGTCAGAGTGATGATGCAGAATTGAGAGTTAAGGAGTTTATTGCATCATCGGTTGAAACCTATCAGCATTCTGATGCTCATGAGATATCAGATATCATCCAGATTGTTGCGCAAAGACTAACTAAAAGAGGGCAAATTGAAGAAGACATTCCAACAATCATTACACTTAACGAGGATAGATGCCCAGCATATGAACCAGCACTACAATCTAGTTCTGAACCAGAATCAACTGATGATGAGGTAGATGAGATACAACGGATACTACTGGATCAAGGAGTACGTATGATAGGCGAGTCATGTGTTGTAGAATTGACTGAGGGAAAAGCATTGATTTCCTTAAGGTCTGGAATAGTAAAATTAGAACCAAAGATATGTGATTATTGCCTTAATGACTGCAAGAGAAATACAAAGCTCTGTATAATTGCTGTAGATTCTGGATGGTCCTCTCAGAAAATTGGTCAAAGAGCTCTATTGACAGTAGCTAAAATCATTGCTCTCAATGAGAGAAATATACCAAACCATGTTAAAATGCAAATACAACGGGCAAGCTTTTGCGGAAAATTCGACCCACAATCAGAAATCATTGAATCCGATGATTTTCTCAAGCTTATATCAGCGGATAAGAGAGACCTTTATGGAAAGAAGTCATTGATGGAGATTGCACTCAAAAGAGTCGAGGATGGGAAACTACCTGAATCCGCTTACAATATGCTCAAAAGAAAACTTCATGCTCTTGAGAAATCAATGAAGAAAAAATGAGAGCCTGATTATGCCTCTTAGAATAATATCTGTAATTGGTGGTTCAGATTCTAATGAAGAGATTCTTACCCTTGCTGAGAAACTAGGCGAAGAAATAGCGAAGAGGGGAATTGCCCTTGCATCTGGGGGACTTGGTGGCGTCATGGAAGCAGCATCCCGAGGAGCCAAGAAATTCAATGGATTGACCATAGGAATTCTCCCGTCGGATTTCAAAGAACATGCAAATCAGTATATCGACATAGCAATCCCAACCGGTCTCGGATATGCGCGAAATTTCTTGGTTGCAAAGGCTGGAGATGCGGTTATTGCCATTGATGGTTCAGCTGGTACTTTGAGTGAAATCGCTATTGCATGGTTCTCGGACAAACTTGTAGTTTCAATGGAATCCTCAGGAGGATGGGCCGCAAAACTTGCAGGAACACAAATCGATGAGAGAAGAAACGATATTGTCCATTCAGCAAAAACACCCGAAGAGGCATTAGATATCATTGTCAAGGTTCTAGGTTGGGAATAGGTGTAATGATATGGACGAAACCGTAAGTGCTGTACTCAATGGAAAGACCAATCTTTCGAGAGATGAAATATGGCACTTGTCTGGATTAGTTCAAGATCAGTATCGAGAGAGTCCAAATGTTGTGGATATCCCTGACAAGAATGTGATATTTGTAGGTGACCTTCATGGCGAACTTGATTGCGCACTCTCAGTAAAAAGATACATGGAAAAATACGAGAAGCATCATTTTGTCTTCCTTGGCGACTATGCTGATCGAGGACCTAATCAAATTGAAACTTTCAATCTTGTCATGTCATTGTTGTTGGTTTCTCCATCAAGAGTCACAATGCTCAGGGGTAACCATGAATCCGATGATGTTGCTGCTCGTTATGGTTTCTATAATGAGGTCACTCGTGTCTATTCTTTTGATTTATTCAAACACTATTCGAGAGTGTTTGAAATACTTCCAATTGCATGCTATCATGAGAAGTCTATCTTTGCATGTCATGGTGGTATTCCAGAAGGAATCTCTACTATTGAAGAGATACAGAGTAGAAACAGAAGAAATCCGAATTTTCCTGATGATGTAATCTTTCAGATAGTCTGGAATGACCCCCAAGACAATGATTTCAAATTTAGACCCAACATGAGAAGTGATAGAGCTCGTACCTATGGTGCTGAGGCTTTCAATAGATTCATGAAAGATATTGACGCTAAGAAGATGTTTCGCGCTCATGAAGTATTTCCCGAAGGATACAGGCTATTCTTCAATGATCGATTGATTAGTATTTTTAGTGCTACTTATGGTCCTCGCGTTAGACCTAAAATTGTTCGACTTGGGTCTGAATTATCTACTGAGTTACTGAGTCTTTAGGAAATTCATGACAAAGTCCAATAGATGAAGTTTGGAGCAATAGTACAAAGGTAACCATTGAGTCAAGTTATTAAGAAGAACTTGATGAAAACAACAGCACATAGACCCAATGCATCATACTGAGTTGATTCCATAATGCCAAAGGTTGCTGTTGTTAAAACAAATCCAAAGACAATATTTGATGATATAGCTAGGGTCATGGACTTATCAGATTATGATAAGTTCGTATCGAAAGATGTCGCCACAACTATCAAATTGAACCTGTCTTGGAGCAAATTGTATCCAGCGTGTTCGACTAATCCCTACATCTTTGATGGGCTACTTAGAAAATTAATTGCGGATGGTTTTGACAATCGGAAAATCCAAGCTGTTGAGAACGAAACAGTTGTAACAAACATATTCGCGGGAGTTAGGAATAATAACTGGTATCCAGTAATCAAGAAACATGGAATCAAGTTTCTGCCACTAATCAATGCAACCTATGTCGATGTTGACTTGCCTAAAAAAACACTTGTCCTGAAGGACATCTTTGGTGAAACGATTGCACCAAAGGAAATCTTTGGTACGAATATTATCCATCTTCCAACAGTCAAGACGCATGGACACACTCAGATGACGGGTGCATTAAAGGACTCATTTGGGCTCTATCTGACAAAGAATAGACATCTTGCACATCTTAAGATCCATGAAGTACTTGTGGACTTACTACTCTTGCAACAAACAATCTCGCATTCTGAATATGTCTTGACTGATGGTACGATCATTGGAGATGGCGCAGGCCCAAGAACTATGATTCCTAAGGTTGGCAACGTGCTTATAGCTACCAGCGATATGGTCGCAGCAGATACGGTCCAAACACGTCTAATGGGCATTGATCAAAGACTTGTTCATAAACTTCGAATTGCTAAAGACTTGGGACTAGGAGAGTCTGATCCAGAAAAGATTGAAATCGTGGGTGATTTTGAATCATGGGAAGATCTCCCTAACTTCCATCTTAGTACAGGAAAGAGCCCTGTTATTACATGGAATCGTGGTTTCTTAAAATTCCCGGGGATGGAAACATTCTTGTTTAAGTCACCATTGATGTGGCTTCCGACACAGCTTTCAGGTCTCTATCATGATGGAATTTGGCTTCCTTTGAAGGGTAAGAAATGGGTCAAATGGTTCCTCGAGGAAACTGAATGGGGTGCTCTTTGGAATTCGTATACAGAATAAATAGGAGAATCCAGAATGGCTGCTAGTGACTTTATCAGATTGATGAGACCTGCTCAGTGGTACAAGAATTTACTTGTTTTCTTGGCAATCGTATTTTATCAAGTACCTCAAGTATATCCATGGATTGAAACTCCACCAATTCTGGATTTCACAAGATTCTATTCCCTCCACTTGCCACTAATTCTAGGATTTTTGGCCTTCTGTGCTGTTTCAAGTGCAACATATATTCTTAATGATATCCAAGATTTAGAAGCAGATGCGGCTCATCCAGAGAAGAGGAATAGACCATTGCCTTCTGGAGCAATCCAGAGAAGTACAGCAAAATTATTCGCAGTTATTCTTCTAGCAGGAGGTCTTTTTCTTTCCTTCATTCTTTACTGGATTTTCTTTATCTTAGTTATCTTATACATAATTACTTCACAACTCTATAATGCATATCTTAGAAAATGGGCAATTATTGATGTAGTAACGATTGCTGTTGGATTCGTAATTAGAGCAATATCCGGAGCAGTTCTGCTAAGAATTCCATTCACATCATGGCTTGTCATTGGAGTGTTTTTCTTTGCACTAGTACTCGGATTTGGTAAACGTAAGAACGAATTGCAGTACTTAGGTAAAGATGCTGTCACACACAAACCCGTCTTTACACAATACACAGACACCATACTTGATCATGGGATTTCTATGTCTGCAACATGGTTTGTAATATTCTACACACTCTATTGCTACAATAACTTTGCAGAGCGGATGGAACAACAACCTGTAATGCTTACAGTTCCAATCCTTGCAGGATTAATCTTAAGATACGTTTACTTAATTCACATCGGAAGCCCGGTTGGAAGAAAGCCCCATCTGGCAATCAAAGATAAGGGTATTTTCATTGGAGGAATTCTCTTTCTATTGGTATTAGCCTGGACTTTGTTCTTCTGGGAGATGGTGCTTGATTTCGTAGGATCATTGTTCCAAATTGCTCTCGATTATTTGGAAACTCTATTTCCACCCCTTTTCCCTTAGGTGAATTCAATGAGTGAACGTCTTTCTGCATTTGATTTGCATATGCATACTCTCAATTCGAAGGACGGCTTTCAAAGCCCATATGGTCTCTTTAAGATGATGAAGAAGAAGGGACTAAGAGGTGTTGCTCCGACAGAACACCACAGAGCGGCTACGCTAAAAGTCATTGAACGGGATGGTCGGTTCATAATTCCTGCCTGCGAGTACAAATCAAAAGACTATGGAGAAGTCATAGGACTATTCGTCACAGAGCATATTGAAAACAGAACTTTCGAAGAGATTTCGGATGATGTTCATGATATGAATGGACTTGTTGTTCTCCCTCATCCTATGGATCCTCTAAGAAAATATGCTGCAATCAGGAGAGGATTGCCCGATGCACTCATAATCAAACATGTTGACCTCATAGAGGGTATCAATTCACGCTGTATCATTAACCTCTTCAATAAAAGAGCACAGAGGCTAGCGAAAAGGCTCAATAAACCAATGACAGCTGGAAGCGATGGCCATTCCTTTTTGGAGATGGGACACGCTAAAACTTGGTTGCAAGATATCACTAGTGCTGACGACATCTTTAACGAACTGAAGAGAGGAAGGACACAGATCACTGGATATCCTTCGATATTCTTCTTACATTTTCCAACTATGTTCTGGCAAAGGATACGGAGGCTTGCCTATGATTCCTGGTGAAGAAGAAAAGGTTCTATCAGGCTCAACGTTCATCAGTTCAAAGAAGCTGTTCGTATTTGTAATCTTTAGCGTGTTGATCTTTGCCCTAGTCGCCCTCTATGGAAAAATCGATGATGTACTGATTGCGTTAGCTGCGATTCCTTGGTACTGGGTCCTGCCCCTGATGATGATTCTATCCTTTCTGAACTATATTATCAGGTATTTCAAATGGCAGTACTACCTTCATAGAATTAATGTACACTTGAGTCATAGAGATAGTTTCAGCATCTTTCTTGCAGGATTCACTCTGACTGCTACACCCGGAAAAATAGGAGAAATTGTAAAGGGATATTTTGTGCAGACTCATGATGGAACACCTGTTGCGAAGACCATGCCTGTAGTCGTTTCAGAGCGAGTTACAGATCTTCTTGCATTAGTGATACTTGCTGTTCTCGGATTTACCTTTGGTATCAACGCAGGAGACCAAATACTAGCTGTGCTACTATTGGGAGGGATTGCGCTTGCTGGAGCAATTGTCCTTGGAAATCGAACATTCTATCAAAAGATATTGAAACGGATGACCTCATTTGGTCCTCTGAAGCGATTCCAAGACAGCTGTGATCTTATTGAATCAACTATGATTCAGACATTAAGTCCCAAACCGATGTTGATCAGTACAGCAGTCAGTGTACCAGGATGGTTTATGGAATGTCTTGAACTCTGGATACTTCTAGGACTGTTCCGGGATGCGTCACTACCATCATTTTCGATTGAGTCACTTTCCCTATTACTAGCTGCGACCTTTATTCATTCAGCAGCATCGATTATTGGTGCACTAACATTCTCACCAGGAGGTGTTGGTACATACGAAATTACATCCATGGCTTTGATAGTATTCCTCCTATCAACGAGTGAAACGTTGGCAAGTGCGGCAACTATACTAATCCGTGTATTCACGCTCTGGTTTAGTATTATAGTAGGATTTGTGGCTCTTGCATTCATAACTAGACGAACAAGAAGGACCAGCAAACCCACAGATATTATCGCGTGATCTGATAGCTCTTTACTTGCTCGTATAGATCGCTAGCACTTCCTTTCTTTTCGAAATGCTCACGAATAGGTTTAATCATTTCATCTAGATAAAGGATGATTCCATTCTTCAAATCCATGGGATGAAGGTCGCCCTTTGTGTAACTACTCTCAAGATCTTGATAACTGGTGAAGGTCACATCGCCACCAAACTTCGTCTTTCGTTCAATGGTGAAATCATCATACTTTCTAAAGATAATCTCTTTGGCATAGTCCAATAGTGGATTTCCGTTCACTTCTTTTGGTGGACAATAGGCTGCGATAATTTTAGAACGAATCTCATCAGTAGTATCATGCACAAAGATACTTGAAGATGGTTTGCTCTTACTCATTTTTGAATCTATCAAATGATAATCCCGAGCCATCTCATCATCAAAGCCCTCTGGTTCTTTTGCTCCTTCAAGGTTGATGAGCATATGATGGCTTATTACAACTGGTTTCCAGAGTCCAAGTTTAGGTCCGACTTCTCGTGCTAACATGTTTGCCCGTCTTTGATCAAGACCTAGTTGTGTGATATCAGCTTCAAGAGTGAAGATATCAGCAACTTGCATGACAGGATAGAAGTAAGCTGCCACCTCAGACATCTCTCCTTCTTTTCTTCCCATAATCGTGAGGGCTCTGGTTGCTCTGGCAATTGTTGTAGCCTTCGCAATACGAATCACACGCTCCCAGTAGTCTATGGTGTCCATTGCATCTGAAGCAAATAGAAACTCAACCTTATCAGTGGGAACTCCTGCAGCTTTCCAGACTTCAATGAAATAATCTCCTGTTGTCTTTATCTTCTCTAAATCTCCGCCCATCTTATTATTGATCCAAGCAAACCAATCAGCAAGCCAAATCTTGAATCGGATTCCAGCTTTAATAAGATCCTTCAATAATAGTGGTCTGTAGATGCCAAATGGAAGATGTGCCATCCCGGATGGTTCAAATCCATCATATGCGATTGGATTCTTCTTCTCCTCTAATAGAGTCCTTAGCTCTTCTATGGTGACAACTTCTTCGCCAACACCAGCAATAAGCTTGATTCTTTCATCGATGTCCATGGTTGCACACGAACAAGGAATCACTCTTAATTGTTTTCCATCAAGTTCGATAGACATGAAATTTGATTAGAAGAATGAAGCTGGCCTCGAAACCAGCTTCACCATATCTAATCTAGATCAATTCCAAGACTATCAAGAAGCGCATCGAGATCTGCCTTTGAGAGAGACTTGGCTTCGTTGATGATGATATCAATCTCATCGCTTGCCATGCCTTTCTTGAGAAGCTTCTGTTTGAGATCTTCAAGTTCTCCGGGCAATTCAGAGAGAGGAACTTGCTCTGGAGTTTTTGTTTCTTTTACTGGTTTTGCCAAGACATCAGCTCGACGAGCTCTCTCTTGATTAATGACTTCTTTCAAGAATCCTGGTCGCTCACTGGCTTTCATCCTAGAGAGATCTGCACGGAAAGCTTCAATCTCAGCTTCTCCAAGTCCAGTAATAGAAGCAAGTTCTTCAAGAAGTTCATTGACTTCTGGCACAGTTGTCACAATGGGCTCAGGTGCAATATCCTCTCGTGGTTTCTGAAGGTGCAATGATGCAATCTCTTCATTGACGATAACCATCGCTATATCTTGTCTGGACTTAACTTTTGGAGGCCCTGGAACTCGACCCTTCGAGAGAACACGAATCATTCTGTTCATTTGACGAATCAACCAGGGGATAGACCAGACCTTAACATAACCTATGAGGAGCAAGGCAACGATGAGGATACCAAATCCACCACCAATTGTCAAGGTCTGTTGGAACTGCTGTTCGGCGGAGATATCTGATTGGACTCTTAGAATGATAACTTGCGTGTCGAACCCATCTTTACTAAGGGTTATCTCAATCGTTGCAGTCCCTCCAGCTCTTGATAGGAAATAGAAGGTATATGTACCATCATTATCAATAGTGTACTCCTCCAAGTATTGGACTAAATTATCATCATAGACAAAGGAGATATTAGCACCAGGAATACCTTGATTGTGATCTGCATCTAGGTAAGTCACTGTAAACTCAACAGAACCACCGGGTTGAGTGAGTACGTTTAGAGACCCATGTTGAGATTGACTCTTTACTTGTCTAACTTCTATTTCAAGATAGAATGGAGATATTACGTATTTTGTTGTAGCAAAATAAATTGTAAAGCTATAGAATCCATATGGGAGGTCTCCCTCAAGATTCAAAGTATAGTTTCCACTTGGTAGTAATTGCAGGTCTATATCGCCTAATTGAACTGAAGAAGCAGTTCCGACAATGTCAGAGATGATACTACTAGTGAATGAATTCTTGATAACGAACTCAATAGTGATTGTATCATTAATAGGCGATGAGTAGGTTGCAGGACCATAAATCTGTGCAGGTGTTGCATAGATTTCAACTTTTGTCGTTATCGAACGTGCAGTATAATTCTGAAGATTGAATCTTACAGCCAAGTCATATAGACCAGGAGTTGTTATTGATAACGTAACCTGAACGACATATCTGCCATTTCCAAAATCATAGACTGTATAACCAACTCCTTCCCAAGTAGCTACAACATTAGCACCAGCAATACCGACACCATGTTGCAAATCGTTATAGAAGAATGTGAAATTCAATTTATTACCAAAGTAACCTGACTTCAAAGCATCACTAGGTAGTACACTTATTGATGTGGGAATTGGTAGGATTGTCACAATGATTGACCTCAGCGCAGTTGCATAACCTGCCTTTGAGGCAGTCAACCTGAGGTATATCGATTGGGAACCCAAAGAGCTAATATCAATTGATGCACTATAGGTATGATTTGCTTCTTCCGTCAATACTCCGGTCAAGCTACCAAGAGTGTACGATATGTTTGCATTAGAAATTAGCGTATTGTAGTAAGTATCATTATAGATCACTAAGATGTTAATACTATCGCCAAAGTATGCAGTGATTAGAGATATGGATTCAGTGAATTTCAATTCTGTGTAGATTGGCACAATATTGACATCTATGATGATTTCAAGGAATACATGATTCACTGCATTAGCGCGAACTATCAGAGGATACTGGCCAATAGCAAAATTGGTTACAGGTAAGTTAGTACTAAAGAATCCACCACCAATATGTGTTAGAGAGTAAAGTGTTCCATTGAATTCTATGTTGACAGTAGCAGTAGTTACTGGTAATGCAGAAACGGTGTCGTTGAGATAAATCTGAATATTCACAGAAGTGTTTGCGACGACCTCATAGAGTGAAGATTCAGGTATAATCTGACCAGTGGCCTTTGAAACGACTAATGTGAAGGTTCTTTGTTTCTGCTGATAGTATAATTTTGTAACTGTAATCCGAGGATTATAGATACCATAATTATTCTCAGATGAATCAAGTAACAAAGTATAGTATCCATTCGTACCTTCTGTGAAACCATATAGTACTCCATTCCAAAGGAGTGTAGCAGTCATTCCTGTTACTGGAGTATTGTAATATGGTTCTCTCACTTGGAACGTGATATTGACCATTTCACCCCAATCGGAATAATAGGTTGATTTCTCCAGATATATCTCAACAGTTGCTGCTCCAGGTTGAACAGACACCGTCGCTATCGCTGTAGCATAGTAAGATTTCTCCGCCCAGACTTGAAAGGTGAACTTTTGAGCTAGTAGGCCTTCAGTGATTAAGGTAATTGTGTATACTCCAGATCCTAATTCATCAATAGTATAACCTGTTCCGAATAGTTGTGTCCAATTCGTGGAGATAATTGCACCTTCAAGAAGCTTATCGTGGTCGAAATCACGAAGGGTTATGGTAACTTCAATGGGAGCTCCAACTGCGGTAGAACCAGCTGCTGGAGCTTCAGCAATGATAGAAGTTTGGATGGTTGTAATAGTCGCTGGGACATCATATCTTGTCCTACTTGTATAGAATGGGGAACCAGATTTACTCAGTGTGATATCAAAGTATACATTACCGATGTCACCAAATAAACTGCTATTTATGAGGATTGTATAAACACCATTTCCTTCACGTATTAGAGTATATTCAGGTACAGTCCAGTTGTCACTTGAGATGACAAGTAATGCATCGTCAATTCCTGTTTCAGTTAGATAATCAATATAACTCAATTGAATTGTTATGTTGTCGTAATATGGTGTATCTTCGACGAGTGGTAACAGAATTTGAGTGGATCTTTGTATTATCGTCACTGATGTTGAAGTACTTCTTGGAGCATAGTAAGGTTCTCCTGAGCCTTTATCAATTGTAATCTGAATCGGATGCCCGGTTTCAAGTGCACTTGGATTGATGATCAGAGAACTAAAGATAATCTCATAATATGTTGCATATTCATTGAGAGTGTATTGACCAGAAGTAATCACAGTGTGAGATACACCATGAGTAAGGGTAATATCTGACTGGTCAATACTGATTTTTGTACCTAATAGAAAGTCAGTATATTTGAATCGGAATACAACATTCTCTTGGAATGGTACTTCACCAGGTGTTTGTGTGATTAGAATCTGAGTTGTTCTCTCTACAACTCTGGCAATGACATCCTGAGAACCTGGAAGATAGAATGGTTCTCCGCTGAAGCTCACATCGATTTCCAACAAGTAGACACCAGGAACTCCAAGTGCTGTTGTATTGACTTCTATAAGATAGCGCCCATCTCCTGTGTAGGTAATCCAATAATTAGTGTTCAACACCAAGCTATAGGTGCCATTTCCTGTGACGGCAATTGTTGCACCAACTACTCCTCTACCAGTACTATCATCAGTGTAGATGATATGCAAGCTCACATTGGACCCATAGGAAGCTGGATCAGGGCTATCATAACCAAGTTGTGTAGAACGTTTTAGAACTGATATGTCAAAGGTCTCAATTGCAGTCTGATAGTTCGGATTTGTATGAACCACAGTAGCTGTGACTGAATACAGTCCATCAGATGCAAACGCTGTTGTGTTGATAGTTACAAAGAAATGCCCTTCTGGACCATATACAACAGAATATTTGTCAACTGCAATATTCAGAGTCAATGTTCCAGACATTCCAGCCGTTGATCCAACGACAATATCAGTATAAACGAATTGAATGGTGATGTTATTTCCCCACTGACTTGGAGCAAAGGACAGGTGGGAAAGCTGCGTAGGTCGAAGTATCACTGACAAGGTAATTGGTTTATTGGTGACTGATGCATAGAATGGACTTCCACTCCATGTCAAGTTCAGATGGATGATATGGACACCAATACTACCAATTGAGCCAGTGTCAATCAGAAGTGTGAATTCATGTGTTAATGCGTTAAACGAATATGAGAATGATACTCCAAGGTCGTTCAAAGACACAATTAATTGAGCAGAATCATCAATCTTTGTCGATGTGAGTGTATCAACAAAGCTAAACCGAAGTTCTGCATCCTCTCCGTATGGTGTAGATGAGATGGGAGAGTAGTCGATATATGTGGGGCGATCTAGTACAATCAATGATACAACCATTGTTGCATTTTCATACCTAGGGATCGCACCCTTCTTCCACATGAAATCAAGCTGGAACCGGAATGTATCAGTACTTGGAAACAGAGTGCTATCCAAAGTGAATATGTAAGTACCAGGTACTGTCCCAGATTCAACAATGGTGAAATCACTCTGAGTTACTGAATGTCCAGTATCTAGGGCAGTGAGAAGTATGAAGACATTGTTTGTTAAATTACTAATCCTTTGCAGCCCAACTGTATCATAGTAGACTGCTGTGAATGTAAATGTGTCAAGATAGTACGTTGCGGTTGGGGCTATCTCAAGATAGAGGTCAGTATCAGTACCAGTTATCCGTGCTGAAGTATTGATGGTCTGACTATAGAATTTATCGACTACTCCTGTCCACTCTATGAATATACTAAGGTCCTTCCAACCAATGCTTCCCCATTGTCCACTATCAATTGAAATATTGTAGTGGCCTAGCCCAAGAGAGGATGGCGTACATGTGAATGCTACTGTTCCAATCTCTGTTGATGTTATTGTGATTTTTACTTCATTAGTAGCATTACCAATACCTACACGTAAATCAGTATCTTGGTAGAATACCAAAACAGTGATAGTGCTTCCAAATGGAGTCTGACTTATCGGAGCATCGAGAACAAAGAGCGTGTTCCTCTTTCGTATCGCAACACCGATGTCAAATATGTGACTTCTGTAATTCGTCTTGAACACGTTGAATCTAACAGTGATGAGATCTGTTCCTGTCAATGGATCTGTATTCTTGGTAAAGATGGTAATGTTATATTTACCAGGAGATATCTCAACAACAGTATAATTTGTGTCTCCAGATGAGTGGAATGGGGTCCAGTTGCATGATATAGATGAAGCTGAGCCAGAGATGAGGACATTGTGATCAGTATCAGTCCAAGTCAAGACGAATGATGCTGCTTCACCCAAGGGTATAGAGAGTTGGCTTGAGGTGTAAGAGATTGAGTTATAGATTTCTCTTGCTTCAACATACATCAACATGGATTGAGGTTCAACAAATGGTCCTGTTGCGTGTACCTCAATTGGATATTCTCCAATTGGTATACCAGTCATGTCTAGTTGGAATTCATAATTACCCAAACCAAGAGGAACAACAGTATACGGATTCGACCAATTACACCATAGATTGGCAGTGGTGATCCCGGTGCCATTCACATTAGCAAATCGAGTAGTGAATGATTGGTCATCACCCACAGGACCTGAAATTCCTGGATAGTCAGGCGATGTCAGAGTCGCTGCATAATTAATGTTGATTGTGAGAGCAGTGTTGGATGGATCAAAACTTGGGTGCACCCAATCCAAATCCATTGTATATTGACCTTTTCCGGGTAGTTCAGATGTGTCTATGACTTTAGTATACTGACCATTTCCATTATCATCAAAAGTATCAATTCCAAAAGACCAATCCAGAGTAAGGGTACCACCCGGTACCAATACAGAGCTGTCAATATCTTCTACTTCCAGAATAATCAGGAGTAGATCACCATAGGTAACATTGGTTATCATAGTCCCAATGGCGTCTGTAGGATATTGTAGATTGATAGTGGATTCATGAGTTATTGTAAATGGTCTCTTGAATAGACCCACAGATGTCCATTCTCCTCCTGCACCTACATTACTAGTCGTAGCTTGTACCATCCAACTACCTGCAGGTGCTGTTGCGCCTGAGAGTGTGAAGCTACTCGTTGTTGCATATCCAGTCGAGTTCACAGTAGTACTGAATGTTTGCCAAACAGAACCATCCGGTTTGTATAGAGTGATGTTTACTAAAGAGCCAGCATATTGTGAACCAACATTCACCAATACTCGGCTGATATCACCAGCACGTAAATCAGCATCGCGAGTCCACATACTTGAGTTTGGATCCCAAAGCTGCACATCTGATATCATATTTGGAGACCTACTCAAGATTCTCCAATATCCATACCTTCCGGGTTCGGTTGTAATCAAGTATGTTGATACATTTAGGAAGCCATCGCCAGGGTCCCCTCCATTCCATCCAGAGGTAAGATTGGTGGTTGGTGCTAATGGTTGAGCTACAAAGTAAACGTCACGATCTATTGGAATTGTCTCATTGAAGAAGTACCGATTTGCATATCCTGTGGGAATATTGGCTCTAAAGTAAGATGTGAATTCAGCATTAGTGCCATTTTGGATAGTAAATCGTTCTCCGAAAGATGTTGGACTAATTTCATAGAGACTATCAAGATCGTAATGCCTAGCGAACATATTCACATTAATGTTAAAGTCAATTCTTATCTCGCTATTGGGATTTGGCGTTGTTGGTACTGGAGTCCACGTGAATGTGAGTGTAACTGGAGATGTTGTCCAAGGAGTACCAGGTGTTTGAGTAATTGAACAAATGCCTCTTGTTCCACTATTGCTGATACTAAGTCCATTCATCTGAAGATTGATTTCACTAGGATTGACTAGAGTCTTCATATAGAGTACAATGTTGTCGAATCTGGCTTTAGGATGGATATTTGGTGCATATCCAACAGTAGCTAGTGACAACATACCTATTCTTGTGGTTATGCTCGTATCGCCGGGTAGCCCAAAGACTGATGGATTTACCGTGAGTAGACCAGTGTCATACCAAGTTTCTTCAGCACCAATATCGGAAAAGACTCTTCGCCAGATATCAGTTCCTTCGATATTTGCATATAACCTGAATGAACCGGTCATACCATAGTGAGTGTCGTCCACAGTATCGGCCCAGAAATTCATTCTAAGAGCAGCCCAAACCACAGTACCACGATTTACAGTTGCAACCTGCTGATACCATGCATCATCACCTTGGTCATAATAGAATGGCTCACTTGTGCTATCTGAGTTTATATCGACTTCAACACAATCGTTACCTGTTCCATGACCATCATCGATCCAACTTGCGCTAACAGTACTGTATCCTGCATTAGAAGTAGCCACTCGAGTCCAACCTGTGTAGCCTCCTTCAAATCCAGGATTAGTAATCCATGTTCTATTCTCAGTAAGACTACTAATTGCCACTCGTGCTTCATAAGCTTCCCAACCCGTGCCAATTGAGATACCTGTTTGAACTGAGGTTGTGGCACTACCGGGTATGTATTTCATCTGTCGATTATTGAAAATATTAATGCTGTTTCCATATTCAGAACCAATAAGTGGATCACTGGTACTACTCCATTCTACCCACCCTTGTTCGGTGAGTACATACGTGTGGAGAATCTCGTTAGGAGCAAGTTCAATCATCTCACCATTTCCAATATCAACTTCACGAGTTCCTAAATCACTGGTTGTATCTTGGCCTGTAGTCATTCCCATTGATGGATTATGGGTGAGAAATACCGGTGCTACCATCATTACAATAACGAACATAATGGGGATGAGTCTGTGTGTAGTTTTCATTCTTCCATCCCTCCTATCTCATCAAGCAGAGCATCTATCTCTGCTTTTGTCAAATTCTTAGCTTGCTCAACCATCAGGTCAGCTTCAGTTTCCTCGATACCCATCTTCATCAAACGCTCCTTTAGATGCAGTAGTTCATCTTCGCTTAACCGCTCTTCAACGGCTTCGCTTGGAACGCCCTCTTTGGTCGCAAGATCAGCTTCAGCCAGTTCTTTGGCTCGACGAGCCCTCTCTTGCTTCAGAACTTCATTGATGAACCCAGCCCGCTCACTGGGGCGCATCTGATCCAGGTCTCTTCTGAGTGTATCTACGTCACTCTCAGTAAGACCAACTACAAAAGCTAGTTCATCTAATAGACTCTCAACATCCATCGCCGCAACATCAACCGTAGATATGGAGATGTCGTCCATAGTTTTCACAAGAGAAATTGATGCAAGGTCCTCATTCATCATTGATAGAATCATTTGACGTCTAATAGGAACATTGGCTGGTTTTGGTATTACACCTCTGCCTAAGCTTGAAACCATTCGACGTAAGATTCTAAGGAGCCTTGGCACTGATAGTACTCTGAAATAGAGTGCAGCCAGAGCAGCAATTGCCAGAATTCCAATTGTACTATATTGGAAAGTACTGACCAAAGCCTCTTGTTCAGGACTCAGTTTAGCATAAATGTCAAGGCTAATAGAACCGAGTACATAGTCAGTCTTGGTGAAAGCTATTTCCAGTGTGTAGAATGCAAGATTTGGAGCCCTGAACGCTATAGAATAGGTTCCATTGCCCCAATCAATATCGAGGCTGGTTTCTCTGGCGAGACCATCATCGATTGCACTGTCTGAAGTAAAAGTGATGACTGGATTCAATATCACAAGATTATGATCAGTATCGTAGAATGTTACATTTACGTAAAATAGACTTCCTACATAGATTGGTGTTATAGGATCTATATGAATAACTTGGGTGCTGATTTCGCGTATCGTAAGAAAGACTTCAATGTCTGTTCTAGAATAATTAGTCCTTGAGATTGATATTCTGACTCTATATGGATTCAAACGATCTTGGAGAGAATTGGTTAAATTAGCCTCAGCTGGCCCGAACATATAAGATCCATTATTGAGATTTGTCAATAATGCAGTACCAAATTCCCATACTACAGTTGCAGTTCCGTCAGTAATCCACTCATCATTCAAAGTATCTCTGAAGCTGAATAGCATTGAATAGTTATCATACACTGGAAATGTTGCTTCAACAGGACCTATGATAGATGTTGGAATTGGAAGGACAAGCAATTTTACAAGACCAGATGAATATTCATAGTTGTCTTTTCTGAAAGAAACTGTGATGTCATGAGGCACAGTACCTGCAACCACAACTGTTGTATTTAGAGTCAGACTATATGTTCCATTGCCATGATCAACAAGAGATCCCCTCAGAGTTTCAAGAGTATAGTTAGTGATTGCTCCAGGGATAGAGAGATTGGCATGAGTATCGTTGAAGAGGAAGTAGAAAGTGACGATTTGTCCATAATACCCGGATACTGTTCCGGAGGTCAATATGACAATCTCAGTTTCAATCTCTTGTACATCAAGTGTGAATTGTATTGAAGCTGGAGTATATCCGAGTTTGTCACTGGATATTGACACAGTCCATTCTTGCACACTTAATTCACTTGTATTTACCAAGGCATTATAGTAACCAGGAGTTGGTAACTCAATTAGATCACCAACAATTGTTCCAACTCCGAAACTCATGGACGCTCCAGTCACTGGTTGATTAAGATCAGTGTTATTGAGGTACACAGTAATTATTGCAATGTCCCTGTAGTTCACTGAAACAATAGATTCAGAAATAGGAACAAGCTCCGTCTGAATCTCGGTAATCTCTATAGTCACAAGATAGCTCACACTCTTATAGTTTGGAGATGAGGCTTGCACAAGAATCTGGTAGCTACCAACATCTGCTCCAGTAACGATAAAAGTGCCAACATATTTGCCATCGATAATGGACCAACTTATTGAACCAGAACCTCCAATCCAGGAGAAGGTCACAGTACCTGTGGAAATAGACAGACTTGAGGAATATATTAGATAATCAACCTCGAGAGTTACAATCTGACCATCGACCGCAGATTGAGGGTCAATCGAAGCAAGAATCTTAGACGCTACTTTCTCAATCCGTATCTGGAAATCCTTCTGTCTTGTCTCGTAGTTGAGTAAGGTGGATTGTATTCTGATATTGAATTCACCAGATGTCAATGTTGATGTATCTAATGTACAATTGTAAAGACCATCCGCAACAGAAGACATGACTAATGTCGTAAATTCCAGAGTGAAATTAACATAAGCTCCAATTACTGGGAAACCCGTTCTTGCATCTGTGATATTAGCTTGGAACTGAACTGAATCACCCCACATTGGATTCTGAGGTGTAAACACAAGTTCAATCTCGACTGGAATTGCAGCTATTAGGATTTCTGCTTGAATGGATTTGCTTAGGTGAAGGTACTTACTTGCATTCACAGTGAACTGGTACTGCTGAGCATTCAAACCAGATGTGTTTATAGCTATTTGATAAATTCCAGGCGCTAGAACGCTGATGGTGCTACTAGTACCATAGAGTGTGTCCCAATCAGTACTGATTGTTGCGCTTTCAATCCCAGTTCCAAACTCAATAGAGAAGTAAGAGATGTTGGCATAGACCATATCTCCAAGGTAATAGGTAACTCCTTGAGGTAATGTAAAGCTTAGAGTTGTAGAAACTGGATTAACTACAAGATTGAATTGAACATTAGTGACATTCCTATAGTATGGAGTTCCAAAATATGTAAAATTAGCACGGAAATAGTAACGCCCCAATCCAGATAGAGTGTTTGTATCGATAAGAACAGTATAAGTTCCATCACTATTATCTATGAACCAATAATCGAAACTAGTTGTGTTCAAGCATGATATTGTGACAGTTGCATCTATAATTCCTGTACCCGTCAAGTAGTCATTATATCGCAATAGAGCACTCATGTTGAAGTAGTAATAACCTGGTGGAGTCTGCAAAACAACAGCTTGAGTGTATCTTGTAATTATAGATACTTCAGTGGTAGAAGATGCATTCGAATAATATGGGATTGCATCACCCCAAACAAATAGAATGAATATAGGATGTTCATTTTCTAGAATGCTAGTGAGTATCTGAGAATTGATAGAAATCGTATAGACACCATTGGATCCTATTATGGAGTATTGATTATTTGTGATGAGTGTACCTCCGATACCATGAGTAAGAATTAGATTATTCTTTACCAAGGTGATTCCAAAACTATCTAGTTGATCTGTCACAGTGATTTCAAAGGTAGCATTAGATAGGAATGGAGTATTCAATGGAGACTTTGAAACGGTAAGTGAAACTGGTCGGCGAGAAACTTCGATGTTAACATTGCGAACACGCTGTTGATAGAAAGGCCAACCGGAGTTCCATGTCACTGTTATTGCGATTGTATAGGGTCCAAAATTGCCTAACGCTGCAGTATCAATAATAATAGTATAGCTACCATCCATATTATCTATGACCCAATAATTTACACCATATTGCAGTGGATCAATGGCTGCTGAACAAGATGCATTCGCAGCGGCACCGGAAATTCCAGCATCAGTCGTATCATCAGTATAATAAACCACGATAGTAGCATTTGTTAGGAAGGGAGCCAATTCAGGTAGGTCACTTGTGAGCTGTGTACGTCGGACAGTAAGTGTTAGATAGAATACATCTGATGCATCAGCGCAATTACGTGATCCACCGTAGATAATTGTGACATTTACTAAGAATGTTCCTGTATTACTGAATGCGGTCGTGTCAAGATGTAGGGTGTATATGCCATTTCCAATATTTTCAACAGAATAACTACCAGTTAACCATCCATCCAAGGAAAGAGTTGCGCCATCCATTCCGATAGATGTGTAATCATCTAGGTCGCGGTAAGTGAAGTTCAAATTGAGTGTATTGCCAATTTGGATAGGCGAATAGGTACCATGGGTCAAATCAGTGTAGCGCTCTCTCACTGTAATGAAAATCTGCACATTTGTCCTGTTTTGATAATAAGGGGCACCGACCCAGACAATGTCTAGGTAGAATGAATGGCTACCGACAATAAATACAGAGGTATTAATTTCTACAACAAAGATACCTGAGATATCACCAAGATAGTAGATGTTGAAAGACGGGTAACCTGGTACACTGACCGAGAGTTGAGAACTGTTTAGAATCGCTAAACCACTGAGCGAATCACGATATGTGAATGTGAGATTTACCATTTCATCAAATGGGGTCAGAGGGAGTGGATTCCGATCAACAGTTGTTAAGCGATGTGAAGTGATGACAGCAATCACTATCACTTGATTCTGATAGTAAGGTAGTGCCGCATCAGTCCAATTGAACCAGAGTCTTAGTTGTACTGTACCTAGTCCACTAAGCAGTGTGGAATTGAATGTAATTCTATATTCACCGGGATTTGTTACAAAATCAATTTCAGTGATAGTCATATCAGCTTGTGTAATTGTTTCCCCAGCTGTTAAGACATCAATATAGATGTGAACATTTCCTGAGAACGGACCTGTTCCATTAACAACGCCTGTAAGTGCACTAATGTCATAGTATATTATTGTGAATGTGATATTCTCACCAAAAGCTGTTACGACAGGGCTCTCTCCAATGAAGATATCCGTTGGAGCATCGGTAATCGTGGCAGGGGTTGAGAGAGTTAGATTGGAATATTTCAGGTTCACTCCTATCCAGTTGACTTCAATGTTAAGAGTCTTAGTTCCAATATTTCCCCATTGATTGGCTGGAATATGGATTACATAGAGTCCTTCCGGCGATATTGAATACACATAGAAGGTCGGAGAAACAAGGGTAGGACTCGTTATAATTAACTCAACATAACCACCACTTGTCGTACCATTAACAATTCCCGTATCAGCATCTACATCATAATAGACGAGATTGACAGTGATATTTCCGGTATATGCAGTAGGTTCCACTGAATTCTCTAGGTATAGAGAAGTCAAATGGGTTCGTAACTCAACAGTCACAACAAACGATTGATTCTGTGCGCCATAGCGCTCAACTGTGAACAATACATCGTAAGAATCAAGAACATCGTCATCCATCGAGAAGATAACAACCTCATAGATTCCAGGTGTAGTTTCGGTCACTGTATAATTTTGATCTCCAGACGAATGAATATCAGACCAATTGCACTTGATAATTCCTGCAGCACCAGTTATTGGAGCTTGAAGATCTGTATCGGTATATGTTATCGTGAATGAAGTAGTATAGCCAACTGGAAGTGAGAGTAAGCTCGAAGATGGTATCGCAGAAGCACGCAATTCTCTTACTTCAACTCTAAGAATAATTGATCGAGTCTGATAATAGTCCTTTGATATAGTTATGAGAACCGGATAGAGATCGAGAGTCATTCCAGAAGTGTCTAGACTAAGTACATAATCTCCAGAGCCTTCAGGTGTTATTGCATAACTCTGTGACCAGTTACATACAATTGAAGCCCCATCAATTGGTTGATTTAGCATGTCTTCAAAATGAACATGAAGGACTGCATCGTTCCCACTAGCTACATCAATTCCAGGGGCATCAGGAGAGAGGAATTCTGTTTCATAAATGATATTTACAGTAAAGGTATCGATGAGAGAATCATAGTAGCCTTTTGACCAAGCAAGATTCATACTATAAGCGCCATTTGTGTGTAGAGTTGTGCTCAATGTGATACTGTATTCACCTGTACCCAGATCATTTGCAGTGCCGCTGCCAAGACCCCCAGTGTAAGTCAGCATTCCACCAGCTAGGAGGTCTCCATTATCAGTATCATTCACGCGTAATTGAAGGAAGACTATTGAACCATATGTCACATTGATACTCCATGTTATACGGCTTGCAATAGGATACTTGATACTCAATTGTGTACTATGGACTATGCTGAAAGATCTTCGATAAAATCCAATGTTATGGACATCTGGACTGGAGATGCTATCTCCCACATATGCTTGAACTTCCCAAGATCCAACCTCAGCGGTGACAGCATCCAAATTTACATAGGTGGATACTGCGAAACCTGATGAATCAACTGTACCTGTTACTGTATCCCAAATGTTACCATTTGAATCATAAATGGTAAATGTCACTACATCATCTTCATAGAATGATGGTAGGACTGCTCTAAATCGCGTGTCTTCGTTTGCTCTGAAAGTCTTTGTTTGGACCCACTGACTTAGAGTGTCATCCCAGACTTGCAAGTTTGTAACCATATTTGGTGAAGTTCCACGAATCATCCAGAAACCGTTAGGGTCAGAAAGTCCCATATCATATACTGAAATGTTAACAACCCCATCACCAGGATTTCCAAAATACCAATCACTTGTAAGGTTTGTATATCGATGAGCAGGTTCAGAAACAAATGTGATATCCCGATTCAGCGGGATTGATAAATTGAAGAAGAATTGGTCTTCATATCCACCAGGTATTGTGAGATAGTAATTTGTTTCCCAGCTAACAGAAGTCGCATTTGAGACCACAAAGTTGTCACCTAATGTAATTAGTTCTGTGTCATTTACAGTCAAGCTGTTTACTTTTCGTGCAAACACATACACATCCACATCTAGTGCGATATTGATATTGAAGTCAGGATCAGGAGGATTAGGAATAGGAGTCCAAGAAAAGTTAGCATAGGCAGCACCTTCAGTCCAGGGAACAACTGGGACGTACCAAGCTGTGCCAAGACCAAAAATTGGATTTGAACCCTGAATGACATCTGATACATCTACTCCATTCATCTGCAAATTGATATCTGATGGAGCAGCTTTAGCTGTGACATACACCACAATATTGTCCATTCGGCCAACAGGATTGATGTCAGGACGCCACCACTCAAAAGCTGTCGTTCGTAGACCTACCCAGAGTGGGATATTGGGCAGTGTTACAGAAGAGATATCGATTTCAATGTAGCCAGTTGAGTACCATGTGAGATCATCTGTGAAAGCATCAAAAGGCATGTTCCAAAGATATGTTCCGCCATTATCAGGATCTCCGATGGAAACGAACAACTCGAAGAAACCTGTCATGATACCCCAAGCAACATCACCCCAGTAGTCCAATGAGATTCCTATCTTAGAAACATCACCACGATCAATTGTAAGATCCTGAACCATGTAGGCTTTATCACCAACATCATACCAGTCACCTCTAAGACCTCCACCTAAATCATAGTAATAACCATCCATGTAGAAATATGCGCAACCATCTCCAGCGCCATGACCATTATTTTCCCATTGAGAGGTCATAGCGTTTGTATAAGACGGACCAAAGACTGAAGGTTCATCATGAGATAGAAATGTCCAACTTGATGAGTCATCAAGACCAGAGTTTTGAACCCATGTTCTGTTTTCTGTAATGCTCGTCACATCAGTGTAGACAGCATACGACTCCCAGCCTTCTCCAATCGGTACAGATAGATTAGCTGTAGTGGTTGTAGAACCTGCTGAATTATAGTAAAGTGGTTCATCTGTGAAAGTGTCTACACGAACTCCAGACTCATTGGCTCTGAGTGAGTCTCCAGTTCCTGACATCTGTGTGGGAGCATCAGAAAGATGATACTCTTCGATATACTCATCTGGAGCGATCTGAATCTTCTCTCCATTTGAGAGTTCGACGGTCTTGCTTTCCGCAGAATCTTGTGTTCCAGCCCTCCAAACAGGCGGGGTGATGAAGACACCTAGAAGTAGAGGGAGGAGTATAAGAAGCAAACCCATCAGTCTCGTTATTCTCATTTGGATGGTCTCCTACATGGTCATAGCTATAGTTACACCTATGCTATTGACAGTGGAGTGTTGTGCCTTCTACTATATGAATAGATGCTGATTGAATCCCTTTCGAAAAATTGAATCTCTCTCGAAAAATCGTCAGTAATATGAATGTCGTTTTTGCGAACTCGTGCTATCCTTATGTCTTACTTTTATCTACGCCTAATAACAAAGATAATGACTATTGCAACTAAAGCGACTCCGGTGAAGAGCAAGATATACAAATACCAAGGAGGCGCAGCTGCAGCCACAGTCCATCTAATTCTTTCACTCTCTGCGGAGTTCATACCCCAATCCCAGACTTTGATCCAAGAAATAATAGATTGACTTGCAGATGTAGATGAAATAGTACCTATCCAGTGACTCCCATTGTAAACACATGCAGCCGAATACTCTTGGACAGCTCCATCTACCTGATAGTAGATACTTACATTCTCAATCCCTGATAGATCATCAGCGATATCTGCCCAAAGACTGAAAGCTCCTGATGTTGTTTGTGTGATGCTCCAGTCATTGATTATGGGAGGGGTTGTGTCTAGCATTGAAAACTTCATACGTCGAGTCCAGTCTCGAGCATCACAGAGAGCATCAAAAGCCCCCAACCAGTCCATTTTATCATACAGTGTCCTCACTCTGTTAAAACTGGATATTGCATTACTCTCAGCTAGATACGTCTCGGCACGTTCATCCGGACCAACATTTTCCTGTTCTGTAGTGAAGTTCTCAAAGAGCTCGATTTCCATCTGATCAAGGTATGTTCCTTGCACCCAGTTCTTGTCAAAAGTTGATGTCCCATTATGGAATGCAAAATAACCCATCGGACTATAACAAAAATCACTAGCGTAGTGCTCATGCTGCCAAGTGTGATGAAATCCGACTGCATGCATGGTCTCATGAAGTTGAACTGATGAAATACCATCTTTTTGAGTCACACCATCAGGACGATAATATCGCTCATGCGATTTCCAAATGACAGTCTGACCACCACCACCAAGTCCGGTGTACGCCAGACCAAAGTAATGCATCTCCATTTGTTGTTTTATGAAGACCACTCCAAAGACATTGATATTTTCATCATCAACATCAATATACAAAGGTCTCATATCATCATAGATTGCATAGAACATATTGTATCCATCTGCAATCACTGTACCATTAGGTTCCACTATAGCATCAGCCCAGAACGTATTATTCCAATCAAGATGGTCATCAATGTCAAGGAAGTCTACCTGCACATCCCAAGTTATGAAAGGATACAACTCCTCAAGATGGGTCTTTTGCATCTCTGCATCTGTAATCCATGTTAAGCTATCAATTGAGATTCCTTCATCAACATCCATACAGAAAACAAGAGACCTCAAAAGACCAGATTCAACATACTTTGCAGGTTGGTGTTGATATGGGAAAAACAACTGTGTTATAGGATCCCAGATACATTCACGTAGATACACATTCAGAGCAGTAATACCAGCTGGCGATTCTACATCAATCTCTGAGAGAATATCTTCAAGGTCCTTCGTCCAGAAATTGTATTCAGTGCTAATAGATGAACTCCACCAGATTCGGCACCATTTCAGGTACCATTGATGGGCGCTTGGGTCAACAATGAATGAATTATACCGTCCACCAAAGAAAGGATAGTCCAGAGAAACATCAGGATTCAGTTCATTGTCCCATTCTAATCTAAACCAGTTTTGAGATTGCCCAGTATCAGGATCAATTGGGTGATAATCATACCAATGTTCAAGAGAATGACCTGAGCTATCTAGAGAGGAGAAATTGAACAGATATAGCGTATATCCAAGATCTGGAGGATCGATAACAGGATTATCTTCAAGCCAATCCTCAATTACATATCCATCAATCTTACGTCCATCACGAGAATAGAAGATAGTCTGTGGTTCATCCGGATTTGCCTGTTGATATAATAAGGAAGTTTCATTTACACAGGTTCCAGTATCAGTGCCATTCATGGAGTTATCCAGAATAACATCTGTGAGTTGCGTAACGAATAATGAGCTGGCAAAATACACATTGTATTCAATCCAGTACTTGATGTAGCCCATCGATGTTGCATACACTCTCTCTGTTGGCAAACCTGATAGAAGAACAGATTTGTCGATTATGGAATCATCATAATTCACAAGGACTATATTCGCAGTCCAGTTTCTCTCAATAGAGAAAGTAATCTGTCCCCGGATGTTAGGATCCGAATATGATGGCGAAATAGTAGAATTAGTTGATGGTGCAGATACAAGAACAGTAAGAAAGAATACAACAATCATTGAAACCCAGGCGCGACGCATGTTTCTGCCCTGCATTTTAGACGTATTAATCGAACGGTATACGTATTACACTGGTATGATATATACCAACATACTATATATTATATGTTAATAGTATATAACAATAAGTGCGTCGGTTAGTTATAAAATCGAACATTGACTTCATGGAAACCCTCCCAGGTCCAAGTCTGTTTCCGCAGGCAGACTTTAACTCCTCGAGTCCTCGAAATCAACCGACGCCTCTCCTCACCCTTGTTTTTCTAATCATTACACCAATCAGGTAGTCTTAAATCGAAGACTATTTTCGTCGCTTAACGCGGAGCTAGCCAGATGAAACAGAAGAAACGACCAACTATTGAAGAAATGCTCAAGATACAATCAGTTGCCATAGTTGGAGTTTCAGCGAAGCTTGGCTATTATTGGGTTCATTCTATGTTACAATGGGATCATGAACTTAGGATCTGGTTAGTTTCAAAACGTGGCGGAGAGGTCATGGGTCACAAGATATACACAGACCTCTCAGAAATACCGGAGAATATTGACTATGCCATCATAGCGGTACCTTACAAATACGTCCCACAGACTTTGAAAGAATGCCATGAGAAAGGAGCTAAAGGTGTAACGATATTCACAAGTGGATTTTCAGAACTTGGGACTGATGAAGGGCGGCAGCGAGAAATAGAGGTTCAGAATATTCTTGATGGATTGGAAATGCGCGCGTTTGGTCCGAATTGTATGGGACTCATGTTTCCTGAACTAGGCTTCGCTTTTATGCCCACCGTAAAGAGACTGGCAGGAGATGTTGGTTTTCTCTCTCAATCAGGAGGCGTAGCGATTGCTACCTATACATCAGGAGTTGAGGCCGGAGTCGGTTTTAGTAAGGTATTCAGTTTTGGAAACCAAGTAGATATTCGACCACAAGAACTCTTGGACTATTTAGGAGACGACACAAAAACAAAGGCAATTGGAGCTTACATCGAAGGTGCAAAGAACGGTCGTGAAATTCTTGAGGCTATGATTAGTGCTGCTAAGAAAAAACCACTGGTTGTACTTAAGGGTGGAAGATCTATTGAGGGATCACGGGCGGCTTCATCTCATACAGGAGCATTGGCTGGGAATAGAGAAATATGGGCAGCAGCATTTCATCAGGCGAATGTACTGACTGTAAATACGCTTGAAGATCTTATTGCGACACTTAGTATCTTTTCTCTTAGCCCACAACCTAAAACTGAAGCTGTTGGACTTGTAGCTATTAGTGGTGGAACGAGTGTTATCTATACTGATCTCTGTATTGAGAGTGGATTATTAGTTCCTCCGACGTCAAAAGAAACACTTGAGAGACTTGAACCACTCATTCGAGATGTGGGTACAGGATTGGGAAATCCCATAGACTTAGCGGCAGACTATTATCAGGACCAGACAACATCTGAAGTCATACAGATAGTTGGAGAAGAACCGCGATTCTCATCATTAATCTTCGAAGCTGATGTTCACAATATGCATCAAGTTGCGTCTATTATGGATGCTCAGGACTCCTTAGTCGACTATTGGAGAGCTATGGCAAAGGCAGGCAAATATGTAGTTGATAAACTAAAGAAACCAGTTCTTGTTGCGATTCCAGATATCGCATACCCTATTCCACGAGCTGAGGCTTGGCAAGTCTTTGTTGACGCAGGGTTACCAGTTTTCCGAAATATTAGTGAGGCCGTAAATGCACTTGCGAGAGTGTGCCGTTACTACAAGATTAAGGAACAGAGAGAAAAATAGTTCAAGCTTTTACAATCCAAGTAACTAGTTCAGCACCAGCTTTATTTTCTTCAATGAATTTATGTCGATAATTAGGATTCTTCAATTCTAACCATACATATTGCACATCAAAATCAAAACCAATAATTCTGAAAGCAGATTCAAGAGCAGTTGGACGAAATGCAAAGAAACCTAGGATTATGGAGAGACTCAGTACAACAATGTAAAGGTACGACAAAGGATGAATTCCATGTCCTGCTGACAAGTCATACCCTGCGAACATCAGTGCAAAAACAGACATACCGATAAGTAGTGCTGCGAGACACATCGTAAATCCTCGAAAACGGAGATTTGCATCATCTGTGAAATAATGCTCATCACATACATCGATGAGAAAGATCTTTGATTGTGGTTGAGAGATTCCATATCTCCTTCTACTGGTAGGACTATAACCAGGATTCCACGATGGCCGTAACCATACCTTGTTTGTAGGTTTGGTTGATATCATTGTGGTGTGCGTTGAAGGTGCACCACAGACGGGACAGATATTTGGAGCTCGAAATCTACTAATCTTGACTTTTACAAGAGGTGTTGAGAATATCTTCTTGTCGTTTGCCATAGATATGAGCACTTCCAGTGAACTCTGTATTCGGACATCTCTATAATTTAAACTGTCGAAGAAGGTAATTTATCATCCTATTAGTCGAACCGACCTTCAAAGAAATCTACAACATGGTTATACATGCTCTTTGATGCGATTCCCAGATAGGACCTATTTACGGAAACGACTTTCTTTGTTATAATCTCAATATCCAATTCTCGGAATGCATTTTTGATGATATTGAAACCATTGGAATCTGTTATCAATCCAGAACCAGTGGCTTTCATAATGGAATAGCCATAGTATGTAAGTAATAATGGATGCAGAAACACCTTACTACCCTTCATTTGAATTGTAATTTCTTCAATCTCTCGTTTTCGTCTTTCTACAATATGAGGTATCAATTTCGAGGCTCTTGTCCGTTTCAGATGTTCAATATCAAGGAACAATGTAGGACCATTGTTCTCGATCTGTTCATCTAGAAGTTCTACTGCATTATCAAATATCATGTGTCTGGCTTCTTCAAAAGAAACAGATGAGTCAACATTATCGAGGAGATTGTTAGGATTGCCATCATATCCTGCAAGTTCGCCTATGCCAATCCCCTCCAACAATCCTCTTTGTGCACCAAACCACTTGTCTTTGGATACCATTGCAAGTACTGATTCTATTCTTGGATAGATTATCCGCCAAAGCAATGTTTTTGAAAGGTCTACATAGGTATTCCAGATGATCACAGGTGGAGCGGTCCATGGTGCTCCATCGGGTCTAATGAGATGGAAGGAACTAGTAAGAGATTCACTAGCAAAAAGAAAACGAAGAATGTAATCGGCTGAAACAACTACAGATGCATCCATGCGCACACGGGATTTTAGAAAGATAGGTGTTAAATCAAGACCATGAATTCTGTTATTAGATATATCAATTTCTTTAAGGCTTGTAGAATCAACTAGAGGCCAGAGATTGAGATGTGTAAGATGGTTATTTTTCAATCTAAGTTCTACAAGTTTTGAACACATAGATAATGGAGAGAGGTCTATTTCATCAAGCATATTATTGGAGAGATCAAGTACTTCCAAATTGGTGCAATTCGTAATGTTCTGTAAATCAACCCTCTGAGCAGCCCGCATGACCAGATCAATTTTAGAGTGACTGCTTTGAAACTTTGTTTCCTCTTGTCTTCCATGGGGGCTCCAATATCTAATAACTATGTCTTCCATTGAGGCTGCAACCAATCTCCAGTTTTCATATTACATTGATAAATACGAGTCTTTGACCCATGTTGGCAATTTTTAGGAGTGGATTCAGGTCTTAGAGCTCGTGGTTGATGGAGGCTCTTGCTCAGCTACTATAAGATATCCTTGGTCAATTGCTTCAAAGACGAGTTCATACGCGCGTTTTTCACTCTGACCGAGCACGATTATTGATTTAATCATAGCATCGGGCAACAGGCCAGTATCAACATCCACTGTTTCAAAAAGGTCGGATAGTAGCATGAGATGCTTTGGAATGTCAGTCTTTATTCCAATATAACGATCCATTAATGGGCAATCAAAATGAGTTTCGAATACTCTATCTATTGATTCATTCATGTTCGACATCTTAGCCATCTTTTGCAGTGTAGCATCATCCTCATCATATGACGAGCCCATCTCTCTCCCAAATGATTCAAGTTGAGTTTTTAGATTGTCAGATGCGTTTTCTACCGTTATTAACGCGCAAATCATAGTATCAGTAAGTACAGCTGTGATGACTTCGGTTATTGGGATAGCAGTTAGTTTTGGTTCGTCCCATGAAAATTCAGCTCTAAATTGTGAGAGTGCGGAAATAAAAGAACTCAACATAGACTCTTCAAATCCACCCTTGATAATCCTTGAGTATATTGAGAGTCCCATGGAGCGATGAATGACCAAAAGGCCAATTATGTTCTTTGCATCTTCAAGTCGAGCTTTAAGCTCAAGTAGTTCCAGACGCCTTCTTGTCTTCGTAGTCAAATATAATCTTCTACTGCCCATCAATACTGCAAAAAACACTGCTACTGAAATTGCACCTAAGATGCTTGCACGCAGTGTAATCATAGCCAGAGATTCTGCCAGAGGAATCTGAAGATTAATTGTGCAGCTTTCAGTCTCATAGAAATCTAGTGTAACAAAGATCACAACGACAAAGTCACCAGTGCCAATTGCTGATGAATTGAAATCAGCCTCCCACCATCCTTTTGCTAAGTTGGGGTTGAATTGAATAGTTTCTGTCGACCAATTACCAACAATAGTAGCATCACTCAGAATGGGATTTCCATTGTCATGGTCATAAAGAAAAATAGCCGCAGTGAATGATTCACCAGGTTCGATTTCAAAACTTGGAGTTTGTGGAAAAATTGTTAGCCGATGAAAGAGCTGGAACTGTGTTAATCCGAAACCAATCTCTGTACCATTATTCCAAAACAATGTTATCGACCAGATGCCCACAGATGCGTTATTTGCACCGAAAGTGGTGCTACTACTTATTACCGTCGAAGTATTGGAGCTACTGCTGATACAGGAATACCAAGGGTTACCTGATGGATTATACCAGACAAATTCTGCGTCGATTACATCTTTTGGATAGCTTGTACTGCTACCAATTACTGCTCTAGTCCGAAGTTGATCATTACTTCTATAGCCTGCTGAAGTCACCCATGAAGTACAAGTATGCTGCTCAGTGGCTAATGACTTTGCATAGTTAGGTCCATTCAGACTGATTTTCCACCAACCAACAAAGCCCACACTACCTGGAGGAGCTTCAATACATCCACAATTCCATTCCATTATGTCAGATACATCGTGGCCAAAAGGATCTTCAACGAGCGGATCACTCCAATCTTTGGGAAAAGATACTATGAAGCCAATATCAGTAACACCAGAGTAAGATGGCATATAGGTGTAGAATGACAGCGAAGCATTCTGATTAAGCTCGATATCATAAGCAATTCCATGATGCTCAAGATTCTGCGAAAATGTTGAGTTGGAGTATCTGGACATAATACTGACTCGTGCAGAGAACTCGAATGAGATGCTCGAATTTGATGAGAAGCTAAAGGGAATTGCTGCCTTATCCCAGTAGCTGTAATTCAGTAATATAGTAGTCGAACCAGTTGATCCATTGACGGGAATTGTACCTAAAGGAGGGGTGTCTATTTCTAGTTCAACGCTTTCAAAACTGGGAGTGTTCACTGAAATTAAGGAAATATCATCAACCTGAAAAGTGATGAACATACCATTCGCTGAATCCCCATCCAAATCGGAATCGTCATCGGGAATTTCAATATATGACGAGCTTGTGTTTACGTTCAAACTTATTCGTGCTTGAAAGGATGAAAGGAGACTAGGAAGTTCTACAGGTATTGGATTGAGTACATACCACAAACCTCTCTGTGAGATCTCTGTTGGGTCAATGGACCAATTCCAGAGAAGTAAGGAACCATTAAAGATCTCAAAACTAAACATGAAATTACCAGAGAAATTAGACCCAATGGGACCTCTCTGATAGAGATAGCTCATGCTAAATTCGAATTCTTCTGCTTGGTCAGAGTTGTCGATATTCTGGTACCAATAGATGTATGTGCTGTTATAATGACGATAAGCATTGGGGGAGCTGGGATCTTCATAGCCTTCATTTTCAAGAGTGATATATTTAGAACCTGTACTAGTATATGATGTCCTTTGTCTTCCTTGGTAAGTTATAACATCTCGACGAGCTCGCCATCCGTTTGCATAGTATGTTCCATCTCCATTCCAGTCCACATTCGTTCCGGGCAGACCCGTTTCAAAAGAGCCATACAATGCATAAAGACTGTGTAATTCTTGAATATCAACTTCAATCTGCTCCCCTTGCCATCCACCTACTTCGTAGACCACATCCTGACTGAAGAATGTAGTCCCGCTCTGCATTAAATTGGAAGTACCAGCAGAATCCAGAAGATTATTCTCAAAATTATAGTAATGCTCAAGATATGGCTCATCGCCAATCAATGGTGTTTTGTAATCACTCTGCAAATCATCAATACTTCGTTCTACGGAATAGTATCTAAAATCGTCTACGTGACCATCAACTCGATAACTGGTTGAACCTCTAGAACACATTATATCGTTCTCTGAAAGTAAACCGATGACAGATCCAGTCCATATTGAGGAAGATGCGTCTTCAATGGGTAGTAATTCTTCATCGCCCCAGTATATTCCCAGAGAATTGGTGTCTTGATTCCAAGTGATGGCAATGAAATACCATTTATCAACAATCCAATTGTTCTTAGTGCCTTGGAGAGTTGTGTCGCCGCCCCAATCAATAACTAGTCTATTACTTGACCATCTTGTTTCAAAATTAGTGTGCTGACCCCAGAAACGACCATTAGGAGCACCATTGTCCCACTTAATCCAAAGAGACAATGTGCCTTCAGGAGAGCCAAAGTCAGTTAAGCCTCCTGCTCCTACAAGGAAGTGTCCATCAGTACAATCTACTGAATAGAGGTTGCCTTCTGCACCAACAGGAAGAAATACTTCTGACGAGGGATTTGCGGCAATATCAGTTCGTACAGAATAAAATGTGGAAGAATCTATACCTCTTGCTGTATGTTCTATCAAAACGGGACTGAGTGTTCCGGTGTGAGCGTCGATGATCTGAGAGGGCTCGGGCGATACATTAGCTTGAGTATTCTTTGCATATTGCATTGAAACAATAGAAGAGTGATTTAGAGGAGGAGCTACTGGAGTACATAGCATCATGATACAAAATATCTGAATCATATCTATGATATTATATTTCAAGAGATACCCTCCATGAGTATGCCAATTTTCCCAAGCGGAGCCTGTTAGTAACTGACTTCCGCACAGTTAAACTGTCTTGTTACTCTACATCGATTCTCCAGCTCAGAATATTTTATGAGAATCTCTATTTTAGCAAATTGCAGTTATACTCATCAAGCAATAGGCTAAGGAATTTACTAGAACTCGGACCTATTCTTTCCAATTGCCCTGAATTTCGTATGATAAATTCATTCTTGCTAGTTGGTATCTAGATTAATCCGACTCTATCATTGAACTCGACAATTAACTCATCGATTTTAGGAGTTACTTGCTGGATTCGTTCCCAATATGCTGGATAGTCGTACCATTGAGCATTGAGTTCGTCTAGTTCAAATCCTTGCTGTTCAATCCATGTGAAATATTTGAGATGGTGAACTCGCTTCTTATCATAATGGTTCAACTCGATTATAGCATCCTGTTTCTGAGCCATTAAATAGCCGTGATAATCTTTCACTGCAGTCTTCCCAGTGTACTTACCATGTGCTTCTCGACCCTCACGCATTCGTGATTGGTACATCTCCATGGAATCCGTGAAGACAGTGAGGACAACGTCATTCTTTGTGAGTTCATAATACTTCGCGAATTTAATACTCATCAGCAGGTTCGCAATACTTGAAATCCCTAAGAGGTCCAATTGGGTGACAATCTCTTCAGGAACACCAATCTCATCAATGAGATATTTCCGACCCTCTGGTTCATTGAACAATCTCATGAGATTCATTGTATCCTCATCATCAATCGCAATAATCAAGTCCGTGTTTCGCACGTTGTGGATCCACGGGACGTGCTTATCACCAATCCCCTCAATTCTGTGCCCACCATATCCATTGAGCCATAGTGTCGGACATTGAACAGCCTCGCCAGCGGCAATCTTAGATGTTGGATAAGCCTGCTTTAGATAGTCCCCGCAACCAAGAGTACCGGCAGAACCAGTCGTTAAGCAGACTCCGCGATATGTGTCATTTCCAAGCTCGTGATGAAGAACTTCATCCATTGCATGACCTGTAACATCATAGTGAAAGAGGTAGTTACCAAATTCGGAGAATTGGTTGAATACAAAGACATCTTCACGAGTCCTTCTTAGTTCCCAGACCTTGTCGTAGATCTCCTTTACGTTACTCTCACACCCCGGAGTAGCAATGATCTCACCAGCTACCGTCTTGAGCCAATCGAAACGCTCCTGACTCATTTCCTCTGGTAGAATTGCGACACTCTCACACGCAAGAAGAGTTGCATCATAGGCACCACCACGGCAGTAGTTACCTGTGGATGGCCAGACGGCTTTATGATAAGTGGGGTCAAACTGACCTGTTACAAGGGGAGGTACTAAACAACCAAACGTCGCGCCTACCTTATGTGCACCAGTGGGAAACCACTTTCCTACTAAAGCAATGATCCGTGCTTCAACACCAGTGAGCTCTGGAGGAATCTCCATATAGTTTGCAAGAGGCTGATAGAGACCTCCCTTCTCAATAGGTTCGTTCTTCCAAGTGATTCTAAATAGATTCTGAGGAACAACATCCCATAATTCGATGTTGCGAAGGTCATCCTTGATCTTCTTTGGGACTGTGCTGGGGTCCTTCATCTGAGCAAAAGTTGGAATCACAATATTTCGTTCGCGGCAACGCTCAACAGTTCTCTTTAGTTGGGTCTCATTCTTTGTGAGGTCAATCATGATATAGTCCTCTTGCAGTATGTGCACTACTCATTGAGTTGCTTTGCAAAAGGCAGTGAGTTTCGGGAAAAGGCTTTCGGCATAACCATCAGTTCAAAAAATACCGCCACTATAGACAGATTATAAAGGAAGTTACTAATGATTTACAATAATCGCAGTGGTTCTAGAGCCCCTGCACAATAACTATTGCAAATCATTCGAATGAGTTAATCCGAGACGTCGGATATTGAAATAGACTTTACACGAATGTCAGCAAGGTGAGTTGACATCATATGACAAAGAGTGAAGATAAGCACGTATTCAGATTTGGAGCTAAAACAGCTGATGGGACTGGAAGTATGAAGAATCTTCTTGGAGGAAAAGGTGCCTCATTAGCTGGTGCAACACTTCTTGGATTGCCAGTACCACCTGGTTTCACGATTTCCACAGAGGTTTGTAATCTGTACTTAAAAACAGGCGGGTTAAGTGACAAAATTAAGGCTGAAATTAAAGAAGCCCTCTCATTTGTTGAGAAGACTATGGGCATGAAATTTGGGGACTCAAAGAATCCATTACTAGTTTCAGCAAGATCAGGCGCTCGCCAGAGTATGCCGGGGATGATGGAAACAGTCCTGAACGTAGGCCTTACAACATCAACAATTCCAGGCTTGATTGAAACTACAAAGAATGAGAGATTCGTCTATGACTCCTACAGAAGACTAATCATGATGTATAGCGATGTGGTCATGGAAAAAGCCGCAGGAATTGAACCAGAAGAAGGACATGGTATCAGACAGCAGATGGAACGCCTACTTGAAGCAAAGAAGAAGAAGGCAGGCTGTCTAACGGATACCTGTCTGAACGTAGCACAACTAAAGGAACTCTGCAAGGAATTCAAAGATGCAGTAAAGAAGACTCTTGGCAAAGAATTTCCTGACGAACCCTACGAACAACTTTGGGGAGCAGTTGGTGCCGTCTTCAAATCATGGGGTGGTGCAAGAGCTGTCGCCTATCGTCGCATTGAAAACATACCTGATGAGTGGGGCACAGCGTGTACAGTGCAAGCTATGGTCTTTGGCAATATGGGTGATCATAGCGCTACTGGAGTAGCATTTTCAAGAAATCCTGCAACTGGCGAAAACAAGTTCTATGGTGAGTTTCTAATCAACGCGCAGGGAGAGGATGTTGTAGCAGGTACGCGTACTCCGAATGCCATGAATGAAGAGAGCAAGAACGACCAGAGCAAAGACCTTCCAACTCTCGAAGAAGTAATGCCTGAGATGTACAATCAACTTGTAGCAATCAGGGATACTCTTGAGAAGGATACAAAGGATATGATCGACCTCGAGTTCACCATTCAAGAGAACAAGCTATTCTTGGTCCAACATCGTGTAGGTAAGAGAACAGCTACAGCTGCACTCAATATTGCTATGGACATGCTTCATACTAAATTCATTGATGAACCAACAGCTATCCTTAGAGTAGCTCCTGAACAACTTGGACAGCTTCTCTACCCGATCCTAGATCCAGAAGCAGAAGCTAAAGCAACCCCTATCGCCAGAGGGCTTCCTGCTGGACCCGGTGGGGCAGTAGGTCAGATTGTATTTACCTCGGAAGCCGCTGTGGAATGGAATAGGAAAGGGAAGCATATCGTATTGATCCGTGAAGAGACCTCACCTGAAGATATTGAGGGTATGCGTGCTGCAAATGCAGTCCTGACAGCTCGTGGTGGAATGACAAGTCATGCAGCTCTGGTCACACGTGGTTGGGGCAAATGTTGTATTGTTGGTGCATCAGGTCTTGATATCAACACCTACGAAAAGACAGTGACCATTGACGGACAATTATACAAGGAAGGCGATTATCTCACACTAAATGGTACTCAAGGTCTGGTTTACTCGGGTGAACTTCCAATGATTGAAGCTACTGAGAATCCGCGGCTTAAAGAGTTCATGGGACTCATTGATAAATATCGGAGACTTGGCGTACGAGCAAATGCAGACACACCAGAAGATGCTAAGGTTGCGTTAGCCTTCGGAGCTGAAGGGATAGGGCTCTTCAGAACTGAACATATGTTCTATGGAGAAGGTTCGGATGAACCGCTTTTCCTCTTACGAAAGATGATCCTTAGTAATACTCGAGCTGAGCGGCTTCATGCCCTCAAAGAACTTGCCCCCTATGTCAAACAGGACATCAAGGCTACCCTTAGGGTAATGGACGGACACCCTGTGACCATCAGATTACTGGATCCACCACTCCATGAATTCGTTCCGCAGAGCAAGTTTGGACAGGAGAAACTAGCTGTTGCTCTTGGTATCAGTGCGGAGGATGTTCACAAGCGTGGAGAACAAATCCACGAAAATAACCCTATGATGGGTCATCGTGGCGTACGTCTTGGAATCACCTATCCTGAGATCTACGAAATGCAGGTTCGTGCAATCCTCGAGGCTGGAGCTGAACTCCTCAAAGAGGGGAAGGAGGTCCATCTAGAGATCATGATTCCTGTGACTATTGGTGCTGCAGAGCTAAAGACAATGCAACTCATTGTCGAGAAGGTCTATGATGAAGTCAAGAATGAGGTAGGAGCTGATATTCCATATATGTATGGAACCATGATCGAGATCCCACGTGCGTGCATGCGTGCTGGTGATATGGCTCAGTCTGCTCAGTTCTTCTCCTTTGGAACAAACGACCTCTCACAGATGTCATTTGGTTTCAGTAGAGATGACATCGATTCATTCCTTCCAGACTACTTAGATCTCCACATTCTAAGAAATGATCCCTTTGTCAGCATTGACAAACGTGGTGTAGGTCAACTCATGGAGATTGCCATCGAGAGGGGTAGAAAGACCAGACCAGATATCAAACTGGGTGTCTGTGGTGAGCATGGCGGAGACCCAAGATCCGTAGAATTCTTCCACGAGATAGGGCTTGATTATGTCTCATGTTCACCCTATCGATTACCAATTGCTCGACTGGCTGCTGCTCAAGCTGCGATAAAAGAAAAGTACTCTAAATAATCAACAAGGTACTCCTAGGTTATTGCTAGGAGTACCCTTGTCATTCTCTTTGTCGCCTGTCCAGCGTGATGATGATTTGGCATGTAGACCACTTCTCAATCAGTATATTCTTGTTTATCAAATAAGGAACCAAGATACGATTGTTAGGAGTCAGAACAAGTTTCAAAAGTAGAGCACTGAGTTCTCATCTCAAGTAGTATGGCCCCAAAACCTAAATTATAGAATCCTCAATTTTCCCTATGAAACTTGTTGACAGGGTACAACGAATGTTAACAAAGCATCTCATGCATAACAAATGCTATTCCCGATTCAGAGCATTCCAATCAATTGGTCCTTCAATGAATCGCTTCTCGAGACGGCCAAGCACAATATCCCATGCTTTTACAAAATACTGGTAAGCTTTCTCCCAGTTTGGTCCAGTCTTCCATCCTGAATGTTCAAGTCTGATGGTGGTTGAGTCAGGACCCGACCTTTCGAACTTGATGACAACCTTAGTTTTCTCATTTCGAATTGCTGGGATTGAAGGTGGATTATTCCACTCGAATGAAAGCAGATATTCTGGTTCGAATTCAAGAATATGAAGGCCTTCAGCGCCGCGTTCTCCGGGGAGACTATCGGGATTAAAGAAGATCTCATAGTAGCCACCGGCCCAAGGTTCTATATTTGTTTCAGGTGCGAAGAAAGTCTTTGCACCTTCAGTAGTTGTCCAAGCATTCCAGACTTCTGATAGACAAGCAGGCACAGTAATTTCCTTTATCATTGCATCATCAATTACTTGTATCCTATTATGTTTAATAATAGTATACGAAACTACAGCTAATGCAAAGATTGGGACAATTACAGACAAAGTCATAATATCAAAATAGACAAGCGTTCCTCTTCTTGGTATAATCGTGACCATTACAGTGTCTGAATAGAATCCACCAGCATCTCCCGGATTCGTGTAGCTAAGAGTAATGCTATGCACACCAGGTGATAATTCGCTTGCATCAAATGTAATCGAATTGACAGACCCATATGACCAGTATCCAACTACTGCTTCTATACCATCACATGTAATCGTGTAAGAAAAACCAGCAGGAAAGTTTTGGCCATTAGAAAATATTAGGTCCCACCTGATGAAACAATCTGCTGAAGCCTCTTCGAGGCTTGTATCTTCTGGAGACAAAAGAAATACGTTCTTTATGATATCAACAGGAGGAGGATCTATGTTAGTACTACCTCCGTAATAGGGACCAACCAACAGATCAGTATAATCACCTGGCCAGTATGTATCAATAGTAAGCAAATGTGGAGTAGTGTAATAGGTCGGGTCAACACTATAGGCACGAATTCGAAAATAATAGGTTGTATACAACCAACCTGTTGAATCCCAAATATATGATGCAGAACTCAAATTGTTGGCTAATAGTTGAAAAGTGTATGCACCATCATTGCTAAGATAAATTGAGTAAAGATTAATGTCATCCATATTCGAGTCTGAGCAGTTCCAGAGTATGTTGTAATCATCATCACCTAGGTCATAGATGTGGTATAATGACAGTACTGGAGAGAAAAAATTGCAGATTGTGAAGTTATACAAATGATGTAGTGTTGTGTCGTTTGTATCCGTAAATCCAGTTATAATGCCATTCAAGGTTTCATTTGATTTGAATGCATAGTATGTATCTAAGATTACCTCTGAACCGTTATTACTTGCAAACGCCTGATTACCCACTTCTACTTCGATTGTGTAATTTCCGACTGCACTATCAAAATCTAGAATACCTATTGCAAGTGTTCCTTCCCTATTTGCAACAAAAGATCCTCTTTCGGGTTTGTTTGCACTCGCCATTTGTAGTCCTAATAAATCTCCTGTAGAGATGAAGTTGATAGTGTTGTTCCAGAATGCCATGACATCACTATCAGTATTTGTAAAATCTAACGTGATATTTACACACCACCCCTTCTGGATTCCTTCAAGGTATACCCAATCCCATTCTGATTTCGTGATATAAGTGAGAAACTGGTCTGCAGGATCACCTTGAGGAATGACGAGAGGGCTTGTGTTTGAGTATGTATACCCATTTGTTAGTTCAATGCTACAGTTTACTATGGTGGGATCACTTGGACCACCTGGAAATGATGCATTCAATACAATATGATCTCCAACTGTTATTGAGTTGTTAGTCACCGGTTGTGGAATTGGCTCCCAGCGTGATGTCCATGTCAAGGAGAATCCATTCTCATCAGAGGTACACATTGTGTCATTAGGCATGGTTTCAATGTTGTTCGTAAATGAATTAGAAGAAGGATCGATGAACGACGAACCAATACACGGGGCTAAAAGTAGAAACAAAATGAGTGTGTGACCAGTCTTCCAATTCATACCTTACAAAGCCCCTCAGGTATCTATAATATGTTATGCGTCATTTTGATATCAATCTAATTTTAGAACATAAGAAAATTAAGAGGAGGCAGAAAAAGAAATAAAATGACAACTTCGGAGCAACAGACCCTTTCTAATCGACAATCTTGTCAGGCTCTTCATCTCTTGTATCAGAAATCCAATTTTTACGGAAAAGAATTGCATTAAGAGAAAGAAAAGATCCTAGTGGAAGGGGAGTAATATGACCAATGAAGGGATGATCCTGAAGCAAAGTGATAGGAATAATACTCCAAAGTACAATAATGATTAGAAGAATACCAACAGAAATTTCTTCATTCAATCTTCCTTTTAAAAACAGGGCTATAATCTCAGCTGTAATGATTGAGAGAATGGCAAAAACTGCTAGAGTCAGCACTTCAGCAAATACCATCGTAGTACCATATCCGAACCAGAAGGTCAATGCTATTAACTCCACTCCACTCATACCATATGTTAGAAAGAAGAAATCGATGCTGATTTCGGGTCGTGGAATCCAAAATAGACCAGAAAAGTACAGCGATATGAAGAGTATTAGTAGAGAGAACTTGTACTTATTATCCATTATCAACCAGAGGAATATACAAACAATTAGAGGAACAATCAAAGTTGGATATAACCACAACTTGCCAATCGCAATTATGGGAAGAATTGGAAAAGTGACTATCGATAGAGGAAATATGATCACGAATATGATAGACGCAATAATACCAATCCATTTGAAATTCAAATGATACTCCATCCTCAAACCATATCCAGTAGTGGAAATTGTTGATTATCATTCTAATCATAGAACGAATAGTTCACAATTCTGTTTGAAGGTCAAGCTTTAAAACGGGGCAATTGTGGCTTGCAGTCCAAGAAATGAGCTTCTTGGACTGAGGAAATATGAAACGTATCTTAGTAACAGGATCCTATGGACAAATTGGCACTGAGTTAGTTGGAGCTCTCAGGACAAAATATGGCGGAGATAACGTAATTGCTACTGGAAGAAAGAAACCGCCAAAGATATTGACTGAAGATGGACCATACCTCCATCTTGACATTCTTGATGAAAATCAAATTCATTCGATGCTTGTTGACAATGACATCAATATCATTATACACAATGCTTCTGTTCTTTCTGGTGTTGGTGAGAAGAACCCACAACTTGCATTCAGTACTAATGTTCAAGGAGCTTACAATATTCTTGAAGCAGCAAGAATTCTTGAGCTGGAACAAGTTATGATACCAAGCTCTATCGCTGCCTTCGGTCCAAGTACCCCAAGACAAAACACACCGAATGATGTGATAATGCGTCCTACTAGTGCCTATGGCGTGACTAAGGTGTTCATTGAATTATGGGGCGAATACTACACAAAGCGCTATGGTGTAGATTTTCGTTCTCTGAGGTATCCGGGTATTATCAGTTCTGAAGCACTTCCTGGTGGAGGCACTACAGACTATGCAGTAGAAATCTTCTACGAGGCTCTGAAGAATAAGAAATACATCTCATTCCTTAGCAAAGGAACTTACCTTCCGATGATGTATATGGATGATTGTATTAAGTGCACTATTGATCTAATGGAAGCAGACGCAAAGAAACTGAAACACCGTAGTTTCAACATCACAGCGATGAGTTTTGCACCAGAAGAGATTGCTGCGGAAATCAAGAAGCACATACCCGGGTTTGAGATTAGTTATGAACCAGACTTCAGACAAGCCATTGCAGAGTCTTGGCCTGCTTCTATTGATGATAGTGCTGCAAGAGAAGAATGGGGCTGGAAACCAGATTATGATCTTGCGGCTATGACCAAAGAGATGTTGGATAAACTTTCGAAGAAATTGGGTACAAAGTACTGAAATTAGAAAAGTGGGGAGCACCTTTGCAGGTAGCTCCATATTCTTCTTTTCGTCAAATCGTCACCTTTATGTCAAAAGAACGGACGAGTTCTATTATTCAAGCGGTGTATCTAATGAAAAGACAGACTCTGTATTTTACAATCTTCATCATGTCTATCCTTATTGCGTCCTCGTACTATCTTTCATGGACGGTAGATAGAGGAATGGGAGAGCTCACGATTGATAGAATGCGAATCGAAAGAGCTCCTGGAAGACCTGTTGATTTCCTAGTCTACACACCGCGTACTGGTGAACTTCTGGATCCAATGCCAATTGTGCTTACACTTCATGGATTAGCTGGGTCAAAAGAAGGGATGTATGCTTTCAATATTGAACTAGCCCGTCGTAATTTTACCGTAGTATCAGTAGATCTTGCGGGTCACGGAGATTCAGTTCTTCCGTTTATTATAACAGAGTTCCAAGCGATGGCTGAAGATGCCTATGCTGCTGTTCGATATGTTCAACAGAATTGGGCTAATGTAGATAATGAGAGCTATGGTGTCTTATCGCATTCACTTGGTTTTCGCGTAGCAATCCAACTCAAAGATTTCCCAATAGCTCCAATGGCATACGCAGCTGTAGGTGACATAGGACAGATGAGTCTAGGAACATATGTCGATTTCCCAGGAAATCTACTGATTGCTGTTGGAGAATACGACGAGATGATAACTGTCGATGATGCCCTCCATGCGATTCGTACTGCAACAGGTAATAGTACTGCTGAGGCGGGTATCACATATGGGTCTCTTGTGAATGGGACTGCTTATAGACTAGCTCTAGCTCCGACTGATCATGTCTTTGAGGCTATTGATGGAACCATTGTCGAAGAGTCGATATCTTGGTTAATTCAAGGAATTCAGGGTGAGGCACAATTAGAATATACTCTAGATCCTGCAGACCAGATCTATTTCAACAAGACTATTGCTACTTTTACAGGAGCGTTGTTTCTTCTGGTTTCAGTCCTTCCCGTTATGTTATTGGTCTATAGCTATCTTCCTGAGAAATTAAAGCCAAGAAAAATACAGGTTGATACGCAACCTTTAGGAATCAAAAAGACATTTGCAATAAGCTCAATCCTTGGAGCTGTAGTGGTCACAATTTACACAGCTACTTCTGCAGGGGGTTTTCACTTGGAGAATATCGGTCTAGCTTGGCCAAATTCAATGTTTGCTACAGGAATGATTCTCTTCTATACTCTCTCTGCTATTGGCATAACTCTCACAATGTTAATTTCAATGGGCAAAGAGCAAACTCAGAAAGCATTTGCTTCAGTTGGTATTCAACACCTACCATGGAAAGAACATCTGAATGATATTCTCAAGGCTCTCTTAATTGCTCTGATAGGCATATCCTGGTTACTTGCATGGCTAGCTTTGTGTGGCTTACCAGAAGCAATGCAACCATGGATACTCATCGCCTTGGTGAAGTGGCCTGTTAGTGTACGCGGCATTAACACTGTGATTGTTGCTCTTATTGCAGTACCCTATCTTGTCGCAGATGCTGCTTGGATACGAGGTTTACTTCTGAGTAAGAGAGAATGGAGTGGAGGAAGAGGAGAGATAAAGACCGTCATCTTTGCATTTGCTTCTAAGATGGCCGTTGCGAGTCTTCTTGCTGTATTCGTCGTATTTGGAACAACTGCTCTCGGATTCATTGCTGGAAAGATGGTACTCCTGGGTCTCCTACTACTATTGATCCTGATTGTATCAATTCTAACAAATGCAATGACAATCTGGACTGCTCTTAAATTTGAGAATACATGGCCAGCAATTATCGTCAGTGCATTCATGTTTGCATTGGTTGCAGTTTCCAGCCTCCCACTGATATAGAGTATTTTACAAATGCACCCATGAATGGTACTTCTTGTACCATTCAGAGGGCACTAGAGATTGCGTTCTTCAGTCTTCGTATCTCTCAAAGTTCATACCATGCTCCGTAAGGAGTTGCAGCATCTTCTTCACTGCATTTTCATCTGGAACCTCAAGTATCATCTCAAGTTCAGCTCGATTTGGAGGAATATCTGGATCAGACCTATCTTGATTTATCTCAATGATACTGACTCCTGATTCTGCTACAACACTCAGTACTTTGTTCATACTTCCAACTCTATCAAGAATTGAACCTCTTACCCTAACAGACCTACCAAGTCTAAAGAGTTCCTTTTCAACGACTCTCGATAGAAATGACATATCGATATTTCCACCAGATAGTACTGCAACACCGGTCTTCCCTTTGACATCAATCTTCCGATGCTGAAAAGCTGCGAGACCAACACAACCTGCAGGTTCGACGACTATCTTCGCACGTTCGAGGAGTAAGAATAAAGTCCTAGTCACCTCAAGCTCTTCAACTGTCACAATCCCTGATAGTAGATTCTTCGCGATGTTGTATGTCAATTTTCCAGGACGCTTCACAGCAATACCATCACATATAGTATCTAATCCTTCAACATTGATAATACGTCCTGCTTCAAATGACGCTTGCATAGAAGCAGCAGATGCTGCTTCAACTCCATAGATATCGACCTTAGGGTTTTGTTCCTTTACTGCGATAGAAATACCAGATACAAGACCTCCACCACCTACAGGTACAGCAATCACATCTACATCTGGCAATTCATCTAATATTTCCAGACCAATTGTACCCTGACCAGCAATTACATCCTCATCATTAAACGGATGCAAAAATGTAGCACCAGTCTTTTCTGCAGTCTCTCGAGCATGAGCAAGAGCATCATCAAACGCATTACCATGCAATACTACATTAGCACCATAGCTCTCTGTAGCTTGAATCTTAGCTACCGGAGAAAAAATGGGCATTACAATGGTAGATTTGATACCAAGTCTAGTTGCTGCATAAGCCACCCCTTGAGCATGATTACCAGCTGAGGCTGCAACCACGCCAGCTTTCTTCTCATCGTCAGCTAATTGAGACATAGCATAAGCAGCACCACGTACTTTGAAGGATCCTGTTTTCTGCAAATTCTCTAGCTTGAGATAGACATCTCCGCCACTAAGTTTGCTAAAAGTTGATGAATGGTCAAGTCGTGTGACGTGCTTAATATCCCGCAAAACTTCACGCGCATCAAGGATCTTCGAGTAGATCTTGCTGTACTCCTTCATGGAAATCACAAAGAAGTGAGTGACATTCTACCAGATTAATCATTCCAAAACGCTTGCGAAATTGAGGTGAGGAGTCATCAATAATATTGTTGATGACTCCTCGGAATAGGGTTTAGAAGATAAGTGTAAGAAGACCTAGAAATCCATTTGCAATTATGGGGAAAAGGAACCATGTGATGTAATTCCCTAACGGCGCGGTAAAACGATTGAATCTTGAAGGGATGAACCTGAAATAACCATTTGTCACAGGAGTCCATCTCCAGAGTTGCTTATTTCGACATAGAAAGGGTTCGAAGAGAATTAAATCTGCTAGACATGCAATCAGACCTGATGCAAGAATAGCTTGTATGCCTGTAGCTCCTGCTAGAAGAGCTATGAGCAGACTACCTTGAATAGAAAATGTCCAGAGGAAAGCAATCCAGATAGGTACATTTCTAATGAAAGGTCCATTTCTCTCTTGTCGGGTATAGTGATAATATCCCTGTGATGATACGATACTCTCTCCGAGTGATGCAATAATAAAAATAAGCATCATGTGGTAGATTGTCAAGTGTCCAAAGGTGGTCCACATAACATTCAATGTGATTGTACTAAGGACACCAAATATCATTAGAAGTATGAAACTTGAAACCCGTGAACTCATCTGAACTCCCCTCACCTACGAACTTTCCCTTTCGCAGTACCAATAAATTCAGAAGTCCTCTTTGCAATAGAGATTATCCAAGTTTTTCCAACTCGTTCTTTTTCCATCTTCTGAGAAGAAAGACTCTCTTGCACTTTTAGAATGAGATCAATTGCTTTACCCACAGTTCTACGATCGATACCTGTGGCTTTTGCAAGCCCTGCAATTGTCATATTCGGACAATCTTTCAATACTTGCAGAACAGCTGCCATTGCTTGGCCAATATCGACTCGTGGTGATGATAGTGGAAGAAGCATATTGAATCGAATATGATTAGGTCTCAGAAGTATATATACATTATTATGTACACATAGTTATGTACAAATCATACTTCTTAGCGATTCTTTCATGATAATGTTAAGATTTGTTAGCAATCTAAAATCGCAGAGACTCATAAACTCTTCTTGCAAGATTAAAATGTGTCTCTAGTTGTTTAAAATGGTTTAATTGTGATTTTTGTAATAATGATTTCATAGTTATACTTCAATGGAGACCCACTATTCGTGATTTCTCTTTGATTGACTTACGAAGCTAGAGAATAATTGGACAAGTTCTATACAATTCTTTGTTTAATATCTATTCCACGTTCTCGTAACTCCTCGATGAAGGGTCCTGGTGGAATACAACGTTCTGGAGTCAATACACCTCGATTTTCAATACGACCGTCAGCCATCATTATTGCAGTGACAGCCGCAGGGAACGAAGTTGTTCTCATCATCGATGTCAATCCGGTCTTTTCATCAAACAGATCAATCACTTCATATTCAACAATTCTAGATTCTGTTCCTTTCCATCCCTCAACCATTACTCGAATCAGTGTCACATCTTTTCCTGAGGGAGGCAAATTCTTTTCCAGAAGGGTTTCAAGAACACGTCTTGGCGCAATTTTTGAGCCATCTACTTCAATTGATTTACTATCCATAAGACCGAGTTTTAGGAGAGTCCACATCTTATGTCCATGACCAGGATAGCGGATTGTCTTATAGTCAAGCTCGTCAACTTTACCGAGATAGGTTTGAGGAAGGGTTGATGTTCCACCACTTGTGTTGAATGCCTCAAGCTTTCCATAGGGTTCAGGAAATGTTATTTCTTCGAAACCGATCAACGGTTCTTCTTTTACTATCTTACCATTACGCAGGGCAATGCATGGCTCAACATACTCGTTGATAAGGCCTTCAACTGAGAAGATCAGAGAGTAATTTAATGGAGGTCTAGGCTCTTGTTGAAGTCCGCCAACACGAATCTTGACACTATCTACTTTATCTAGATATTCTATCCCATGACGAGCTAGAACACTAACCATTCCAGGAGCCAATCCACAATCAGGAACTATTGTGACATTAGCAGTTTTTGCTGCTTCATTCATTTCAAGTTGCTTTTCTACTATGACCCATCCGCCGCCAAGATCACATAGGTGTGTCTGAGTCTCTATCGCAACTTCGGTATGAAGTACATTGACAGTATAACTGACTGCGCTTATGACCGAGTCTACCTTGTTAAAGAATTTAACAAGTTGACTTCGATTCTTTGCATCAACCTTCTCAGCCTTAGCCTTTGGACCAACTTCTTTAGCTAGTGCCTCAGCATTTTGTAGGTCTATATCTGCAAGTAGAATTTCATCAACCGAATCCTGTTTAGCAAGGTCAAAGGCTGCCCCGCGACCCATTTGACCACTACCTATGATGCCTATCTTCATCTCACTCTCTCCTTCAAGTCAAGACAACTTAGACTAAGTGCATGGCTAGTAAAAACAGTATCGAATAGAGTCATTATCTAAGAAAAATATAGGATTTCCTCCAATTGCCGCTGAATTTTGTAATTAGAGGAAATTAGAGGAAGTCATTAGACTTCACGAGAGAATATTGGTTGCCGGGATATCATATTTGGAAGTAGTAATCTCTGCTTTGGTGCAAAATTGGTCTTTGCATCGATTTCAGATATCAATTCTTCAATCTTCATCAGAACCTGATCTTTATTCTCACGTCGTCTTACAGCTAACTCTCCACTCTCTTTCTCCTTATCACCGATTACTGCGATATAGGGTATCCAAAGCTTTTCTGCAGAACGTATCTTCTTGCCAAGAGTCAGTTGGCGGTCATCAATCTCATATCGCACTCCTGCTTTATCGAGCGTTTCACATATTGAAGTACAATAATCGATGAAATTCTCATTAACAGGGACCAACCGTACTTGTACAGGCGTCATCCAGAGAGGAAGGTGAGGAACTTTGCCCACTTTCATATCCTTTGAAGCTTGTTCTAATACGCCATAGAGAATTCTTTCAATCGAGCCAGAGGGCGAGGTATGAAGGATTAGTGGATATTGTTCTTTACCATCTTGATCTACATATTTTATATTGAAACGCTCACCATTCTCTACATCGATTTGAATAGTGGCTAAACATGCAGCTTTCTTTTGCTCATCGACAACATTCCATTCACCCTTAAAGATGAAATAGGCATATCTCTCATCGAAGAGTTCCAACATCACAGGTTTTCCTACTTTGGTAATGACACCTTCAACAAATTCTTTGTTTTCATCAAAGAAAGACTGTAGAATTCTGAAAGACACTTCATAGCTTAGTTCGAGCTCGTTCATCAATTTGGTCACAAAGACTAGTTGATTGTTCACTGCATCCTTTGCCATTTCAGTGTCAGCAACTATTTCGTGGATATCAGGCATTGTGAATGCTCGTGGACGTCGCATACCTGCCAATTCGCCACTTTGTTCTCGTCTATATGAGGGGGCTATTTCAAAAAGCTTCAGTGGTAGTTGTTTGTAAGAAATCTGTGCCTGTGATATTAAGAGAAATTGACCAAAACAGGCGGAGAAACGGGCAAAGTAGTCACGGTCTCCAGAACGCACAACATATTGTCTTGATGGGAATCTCTGAAGATATGATTTCAGAGATGGATGTGCATAATCATAGATAAGTGGAGTCTGAACGACATGAGCTCCATAATCTACCATTTCTGAAGTGACACGCTCCTCGACCGCTTTCTTTAGAGTGAGACCTCTTGGTGGCCATCGAAAATTGCCTGCATCTGACCCTGGTTCATAATCAACCAATTCTAAATTCTTCATAATCTCAATGTGCGGAGGTGGTTCATGCACAGTACGATCTTTTGCAGTCTCATAGTTTACATAAATCTCGAGCTCTTTGTATTTCTTATAGTTGAACTCCTTGACATCAGTCATGTTCCCGTTGGGTTCCATGATGTAGAATCTTGAGGTTGACTTCTCCTCTGCTTGGAGAGCAGTGAGATCTTCTCCTTCGGTGACATCGACATGTGCAGCCTTTGCAATCTCTTTCGAGATATCAAGAACTTTTGAACGTTCAGCCAGTGGGTGGCCCTTACAATGAATCTCAAATGCCTTGTACCAGCCAAAGGGAACCTGCACGACATTCAACCCACGATTTCTGAGATTCGAAGTTACATCCTTCAGTAGTTTCATTGCACTACTCGGTTTCGAGGGCGTTTCAGATAGATGGACCCAAGGATATACTACAATATTAGTTTCTTTGACCTCTTCAGCCGCTGACGCTATCATATCTGCAGTCTTTTCAGCAGCACCTTTGAGATTTGTTTCATCAATAGTCTCAGCTGCAATGAAGTTGACAAGACAAGAGTCATCAGTCTTGTAGACTTTCTCTTCAAGATCTTCTGCAGTTTTCAATGCTTTTCGTTTTGCCTCGTAGCTAAAGCCATCGCTATGTATCTGAAGCATCCTCATTGTTTCGACCTCAGTATTTGATTAATGAAACCTGTTTACCACTTAAGCTTGATGCAAGGCTACAAAACTGAGTGGTAGATGGGGCAGACCCGAAAGAGGTGATCTGCCCCAGGTCAGGTGACTACTCTCCTCCATGGGCTGTGGGTCCCATAATAGTTCAATAATTCGGAGTCAAACCAACCACTACTTTCCCGTTTTAATTCCTATCTCCTTCCATTGATATCTTCACATCAAAGCCTGACCAGAGGAAGAACTAACATCATTACCTATCTTAAATTGGCTTGTAGTCGAAGGCACACATAGAAAATACTGGACTTGAAGACTCCCAGAACCAAGCACGATATAAGGTACTTTATCTTAGGATTGAAATATGAAAGATATTGTTGTTGTATCCGCATGTCGAAGCCCAATCGGAACATTCGGAGGTTCATTGAAAGATATTCAGGCTCCAGAACTGGCAGCCAAAGTGATTCGAGCTGCTATAGAAAGAGCAGGAATAGAACCTGACATCATCGGGGATGTAAGGATTGGGAATTGCCTTGAGCCTGTCAAAGCTCTGAATATTGGGCGGGTTTCTGCACTCCTGGCTGGAATTCCATATACGGTTCCAGCAGTCACCATAAACCGTGTATGCACATCAGCAATGGAGGCAATTGTAAGTGGAGCACTCCAAATACAGACGGGTTTTACTGATGTTGTTCTAGCAGGTGGTGTTGAGTCAATGTCTAATGTCCCATACTGTGTGGAGAACGCGAGATGGGGACTTAGACTCTTCGATGGAGTATTTCTGGATGCATTAACAACTGGTCTTCATGCTGGAAGCCACTTCTATCCTCATCCTGAGACCGGAAAACCATACATTATGGGTGAGACTGCAGAGTTTTTGAATGATAAACACGGTTTCACCCGAGAAGACCAAGACATTGTCGCACTCAAATCGCACAATAATGCTGAAAGAGCAACGAAAGAAGGTGATTTTAAAGAGGAGATTGTGCCAATAGAAATCTCAGGAAGAAAAGGCTCAACAATCGTAGAAGCTGATGAACATTTCAGACCTGGATTGACGATGGATGATCTAGCTAAACTAAAACCTGCGTTCAAAAAGGATGGAACTGTGACTGCTGGCAACTCTAGCGGAATTAATGATGGTGCAGCCGCGATGGTCATAATGTCGCTGGAGCAAGCGGATACACTCGGACTGAAACCTATTGCCAAATTACGTGGGTATGGTATGGGTTGCAGTGAACCACACCTGATGGGAGAGTCACCAGTCCCAGCTGTAAAAAATCTCATAGACAGAACGGGTGAGGGATTCTCAGACTGGGATCTAATTGAACTCAATGAGGCATTTGCGAGTCAGTTTTTGGCTGTTGAGAAGGGACTAAAACCTCTGGGATTTGATAGGGATATTGTGAATGCCAATGGTTCAGGTATCGGCCTGGGTCATCCTGTAGGCTGTACAGGTGCAAGAATCGTGATCACACTCTTACACGCATTAAAGAAGAGAGGTCTCAGGTCAGGAATGGCAACACTATGTGGTGGCGGTGGAGTAAGTATGGCTACATCCTGGGAGTTAATGTAATTCTTAATTTCCCATGTTTCATAATCATCGTTTAACTCGAGTTACCACAGCTATCATAGTAATTACGATGATCGCTGAGCTCACCAAAACAATTTGGTTAATCTCTTCTGGTAGCAGATTTACTTGAGTGCAATTATTAGTGGTTCCAAGAAGCCCTTGCGGATAGTGGTCTATACGCTCTGCAAAACCAGAGATGTAATAGTATCAGGACACACCAACTGTATAATATCCGTTTGCTGTGTGGTCTGACAAAAATAGTAGGCATACCACACCCACATACTTATTAATATATTCACAATTGTTAATATTATGAAGAAGTACGATTTGGTAGTCCTAGGTTCTGGAGCAGGTATGAATATAGCTTCAGCAGCCTATGATCAAGGTCTGAAAGTTGCTGTTGTCGAACATGGACCAATGGGAGGTACCTGTTTAAACCGTGGTTGTATTCCCACTAAGATCCTCACCTATGTTGCAGATATCATTACCCAAGCTAAACACCTCGAATCCTTGGGAGTGAAAATAAAGATTGAGGACATTGATTTTCCTTGGATAATGAATCGAATGAGAAAAGAAGTCGATGATTCTAGCAAAGAGCAAGGAGATTCAGTTGATGCTGCTGAAGGAATAGATTGGTACAAAGGGACAGGTTACTTTGTTGATGATTATATAATGGAGATCAATGGTGAAAAAATCACAGCTCCACATATTGTGATTGCAGCAGGTTCACGTCCAGTCATACCCGACATAAAAGGACTGGATAATGTTTCGTATCTCCTTGATGATGATGCACTTCATTTGAAGGAGAAACCAAAATCAATGATTATCATAGGAGGAGGATATATTGCAGCGGAATTTGGGCACTTCTTCTCAGCTATTGGCGTGGATGTCACAATCATTGGAAGAAATCCTTACTTACTGAAAAATGAAGACAAGGATATCTCCGAAATACTTCGGAAAGAACTCTCAAAGAGAATGAACGTATTCACAAATCATGAAGTCATTGAGGTCAAAGAAGAGAAAGACCAGAAGGTTGTTTTTGTCAAAGATCGTAGTTCTGGTGAAGTGAAAGAATTTCGTGGAGAGACCCTGCTCTTAGCAGTTGGTAGGCGTTCCAATGCGGATCTCTTTAAACCTGAAAAGACTGGAGTCAAGACTGATGAAAAAGACTGGATAATCGTTGATGACTACTTCATGACCAGTAAGAAAGGCATCTTTGCATTCGGAGATGCTATTGGCCGGTACCAATTCAGACATGTAGCAAATGATGAGTCGCAGATAGTATGGTTTAATCTTTCCAAAGTCATCAAAAATGAAAAAGATGAAGAATTCCTCACAATGGATTACCATGCTGTCCCAAGGGCTGTATTCTCATATCCACCAATTGCAGCAGTTGGCATGACACTCGAGGAAGCCAAAGAGTCAGGACATCAGCTATACATAGGAGAGGTAGACTACTCAGTTGCTGCGAAAGGATTTGCGATGGGAAATCCTGCAAGTCTAGTGAGAGTGATTGTAGATGCAGAGAGCAGGAGAATCCTTGGTGCAGGCATTGTTGGACCCTACTCTCCAATTCTTATCCAAGAGATAATCAATCTGATGTACACACCGGATGGAACGATTTATCCAATGTTCCAAGCCATGCATATCCATCCAGCTCTTCCTGAAGTTGTTCAACGTGCTTTTGGAAGACTGAGACCACTTGGTCACGAACATGAGCACCATCATTAAACACAGGAGGTAGAAGCGAGAAACATGGACCTATTCAAAACAGTTGAAGAGAGCTATGATAGAATGGGGGAGATGTATCATAATTACAGGGATAATGAGAAATTCAATAACCAATTAGAACAATTCATCGAACTGCTTCCAAGCTCAGGTCAAATCCTCGATGCAGGATGTGGAGTTGGAATACCAACATCGAAATTCTTAGTGGAAAAAGGATTCAACGTAACAGGTGTTGATATTTCAAAAAGAATGATAGAACTAGCAAAACAAAAAGTTCCTGAAGGCAGATTCTACCAGAAGAATCTACTCACAATGGACTTCCTGGATGATACATTTGATGGTATAATTTGTGTGTACACCTTATGGCACATCCTAAGGTCTAACCATCGAACCATTATTCACAATTTTCATAAAATGCTGAAAACTAATGGAATACTTGTTCTCAATACCGGGATATATGAATCAGAGGGGATGAGTCAATTCTTTGGAGAACCCATGCTATGGAGTACAAGTGATCCAAGAAAAACTCTTGAATTTGTTGAGGAAATTGGATTTTCTATAGTCTTTGAAGGAATTCTGACATTAGGTGGAGAAAAGCAATATTGGATATTTGCTAAGAAGGATGAAAAAAGTGAATTATCATAACTCAAGATTATTGATTCCATGTCTACCAGACCATAGGAATGTATCCATCTCTCAAGAAATCAGCAATGATTGTGCCAACGTAGTCAACCTCAATACCGAGTCGTTCAATTCTATCAGTAATATTGTCACGGTCTGAGAGCAATTGACAGGCAAAGGTCTGGCTTAGATTTGCTAGCTCAGCAGCTGACGTGGTCACATCGGTATCACTGACTAGTAAGTTTTCAGAAGGACCAAAGAATATCACCTGAACTTCAGTAATCCATCCATACCTGATATTGTTCTTTGCATACATTAGAGCTGTCAATACCTTTTCTCTATCGCCAGATGCAATGATTATCAGAAGTTTATCATTCATAATGCATTCATGAACAATAATGATACAAAAACCATTACTCCTAAGCAATGAACATTTCGCAAGCAACTAACAGATGCAGAATATCTAATCAGACACAACATAATATAGTCGGTTTGGCTTGGAGAATTGCGCTCGAAATGAAATACACAGGTGACTTTGATGTGTGAGTGGTGCTTCAAACACGGTGCAGGTAAGAGGTGGTATCTCAATTCAAAGAACTATCTTGAGGAAACAGCCAGAGAAACGAATGCGCATGAGTATATCTTCGAGCTTTGGAAACAATTCGAAAAGATCTACCTTCAAAAAATCTATGGCATATCAATGAAAGGGCCAGGATACAAGTTCAGTACACCAATTGTGGGGAGAGCCCTTAAGGCATATGTGAATTCATGGTTTGGCAAGGAGAAAGGAAAACGAAATCCTCACAGAGCAGAGGGGCATCCAGGACAGGTTGTGACTTTAGACGATGCGAAGAAGGTCTTGGAGATTGCTAGTCCAGTTCTCAAGGTTAATTGTGCCTGCCGATTAATGAGCCGTGGTATTCAAGACCCTTGCTGTCTGACCTTTGGAGCATTATCTGAAATGGTCCCTAAACTTCCAAGATTCATTCCAGAAAAAGGTGCTGAAAGACTGCATGTAGATGAGGCTCAGGAGTTCATCGAGCAGATGAATCATTCGGGTAGAGTGAATACTGTCTGGTTTGGACCAATTCCATACATCGCAGCCCTCTGTAGTTGTGAGAGACCTGAATGTGCTGCGACAAGGATCAGAATGGAGTATGACCTCAATTTTCTCTATAAGGGAGAATATATTGCACAGGTTGATCTACAGAAATGTACGGGATGTGAAGAGTGTTCATCCCGATGCCAGTTTGGAGCACTGCACTTCAATACACTCATGAACGCACCATTTATTGATGCCATGCGTTGTTTTGGTTGCAGCTTGTGCGCAACAACCTGTCCAGAAAATGCAATTCAAATGGTTGATAGAAACGAAAATCCAACTCTGAAGGATGTGTGGTAGATGAGGACGAAGATTTTCATTGATTACGATAAATGCAGGGACCCGAAATCGTGCAAGAAATGTCTGCAGATTTGTCCGCCAGCTATTTTCATTTTATATCCACCAGATTACATTAGTAATAATCCAACAGAATGGAGAGTGGACGTGGCTTTTACAGACCTATGCACCAGATGCAATCAATGTGTTGATGTGTGCCCATTGGATGCGATTACTATCAAATAGACTGTGATTTTCTGTGTTGCAACTCTAGAAGTCTTCAGTCAGCCAGGGTGTTGCAGGTGGGAACCACTCGAACAAATCTGCAGGTGATTCACCTTCAAGCCAACTTAATCTTCTCAACTGCAATTCATTTAATGTACCGTATAGTATTGATGTAAGACCTTCAATTGTAACAGTTGTCTTTGCAGTACCGTTAGATTCAACAACTGATAATTGGCCATTCTTTGTCTGGAACTCAAAGGTTCGATTGTTCTCTTCAATCTGCGGATCAACTACATTAATCACTACTTTACCAGCATGAGCGACTGGAAATTCTGACATGCTTTTTGAAACATCAAGAATCCTTGCCATACTCACAATATTGGATTTTAGAGTTGGTGTGTGGATATTTGATAGCCAATGATAGAAGTCCTGAGTTCGCGTTGAAATCACCAGTGTCACTTTGACAATCTGATCTGCGTGCTTGTAGAGATAATTCAGAATTGCATCTCTACCCTCTAATGAGGTCCAAGTGAATTCTACTACATTAATTTGCCCGGGTTCAGCCCATACGTGCCCTTCACCATATCCCTTTATTGAATAGATCATGATTGCTTCAGGCTTGCCTTTCTGATTTCGTGCTACAACAGCTTTCAAAGAAAAGTTCTTTGCCATCTCTGTCCAGCGGTCTTCACTTCTCATTACTGCGCCATGAGTTTCCAGAACCATTACCTTGTGTAGCTCCTTTCGAATTTGCAGCATTTCTTCTCCTTCTTCACGTTTTGCGACATACCCAATAGGCATGCTTATTCCAGAAAGCGCTGTTGGATTAAATTCGAGAGTTCTTGAGGGAGGCATTTTGACAAACCCTAGATCTCCATAGAATGTATCCTTGAATGGATAGAGAGTACTCGTCACAAAGCCATCTTTTCGGAGGTTCTTGAAGATACTTAACATGAGATCTCGTGTGTAGCCAGACCTTCGATGTTCGGGAGAACTGGCGACCATACCTATGCCTCCCATAGGCTTCATTAGATCTCGAATATTTTGTTCGAACTCTAAGACTCTGGCAACGGATTCTGGTACACCATCGACTTCATTCAGAAAGAATTCCTTTCCAATGAGATCTAATCTCTCAAGGAATCTCTCATGCGATGCTTCAGGTACACCATAGGCATAAGAAACAATATTCCAAATTGCGTCTTTATCTTCAGATGTACAACGTCTGACTGAGCTGACCATAATTCTTGAGTAGTATATTCTATACTAAAAGATGTTCGTCAATGCCATTTTTTTTTGAATAGTAGCACATAATGACCTACTATTCAAGCAAGATATTATCTTAAAGAACCTGTAATAATTACGCAGAATTGAGGACTGAAATCTTGAAAAAAAAAGATGATGAATTCATTGATCGAACTACTTCTCATCTTGTTCCATTATTAGGAGAATCAGTCCTGTATGATATCATTGTCAAGGATGGAGTGTTTACTCAAGAGAAGGTTTCGAAATTAGAAAAGATGTACGCATCGAAGATTGCAAATAATGCGAACCTAAAGCGTAACGCTACATCAATTCCCTACAAACAGCTCCTCTTGGAAGCAGCTGCAGATTTGTTCACAGAAATGGTACTGGCTTTCAATATTTTATTAGCAGGTGTAATCAGCCCTTTAGAGTATTATAACTTCTCGTTTGGAGCGACAGCCTATGTCGACGCACATCTACTAGAGATACCAGAACTTGTCGAAAAGAAACTAAGACTTCTTACAGTATCCAAATTGACCGAAGTTTCACTTGCTAACGCGTTTATTCGTCTAATTCAGTTTGCATTGCGTAAATAACTCAATTACTTTTTTTCGTTCTTATAAACAAAAATACTACAAGACAAATAATAACGGCAGAACCAATAAGAACACTAGAGGTCACGATTACAGGTAGGAATCCCGATTCGCCAGTAGTTGTGGTTGTTGTTCCAATCGAAGGTGTAGTCGAAGATGTTGGACAACTTGACTCATACAGACAGGGATGGTTATCAACACTACCAGCAGTGCCTGGAATAGAGTAGCCACCAATACAATTCCAGTCGTTCCAGAAATTCCCGTGAGTTCCATTATCCCAGTTGTTAGAGAAACCATCATCAACTCCGTTTAACATGGAGTTATTGGCAAAATAATTGAGATAAATCAGATTTGATGAGCAATCACGGTCGATATGGAGACCGATTGTATTGTCAATAATCACATTATTTGTTATTATACAAGATGAAGATCCCGGTGTCAAAAAAATACCCTCATAGCAACCAGCAGCTACGCAATCTTGTAAAATCAAAGAAGATGAATTGAAAAAGCCGAATCCAATCATATTATCCCTAACAACATTGTTCATCAGAGTACAGGATTTACAGCATATTAACAAAAATCCATTAACCCAACTAGTGTCCCAAGTATTATTGACTGTATTATTGATGAGATTACATTCTGTGCAATATGTAAGCTGAACACCTATTGTAGGACTATCAAATACACCATTCATAATAGTTACAGAGGTACAATTAGCAAGGATGACTTGCCCAAAGTTTGATGAATCAAGCATGAAATTACTCATAGATCTAAAATACCCCAAATCTTTCCCATCAATCGTGTTGTTTACTATATCATGTAACCAACAATCTAGAGAATCACCCATTATATTGATACCACGACTTGAAAGTATGTTATTGTGAATTTTAAAATAAGAAGATTTTGAGATATAGAATCCTGTATAGATACTTTCTATGGCAATATTATCCGTTAGATTGCAGTAATTAGAGTCATAGATATGGAATCCTTCATAATTATTAGAAGCAATATTATGATGTAAATTGCAATATGATGAAGACTCAATATCAAATCCAGCATAACCATTATTCACTGTATTATTCACCAGAGTGGAATTATACGAAGAGTAAAGAATTACACCAGCCCTCGAAGCTGTGTTATTTATCATAATTGATGAATTGCAGGAAGACAAACGGAATCCACTCGAAGTGTTGTTTATCAGTATGCTATAAGGACACCAGATAAGTGAAAATCCTGAATCATCTACCGAAGTGGTTATGTTGATTAAACTACAGTGATTGCAATATGCAAGTTGGATTGCTGTTGAACGATTGGTATATGTGGCATTTTTCGCAGTTACCTGCGAACAGTTCACAAGAAGTATCTGACCATAGTATGCGCAGTCGAGCTCCAAATTGCTTTCTGATTGGAAATATCCAAGAGGTAATCCATTAACTTCATTGCCTGAGATGCTATGAGCCCAATATGAAAAGGAATTCCCACCAATCTTTAGACCGTTGTTATTGAGAGTGTTATTTCTTATTGTAAGGGATGAAGATGCTAAGATATCAAAACCATATGAATTATCATTGGCAGTATTGTTATTCATTGTGCAATTGGAAGATTCATAGCAATAGAAGCCTCCATAATTATCTCTAGCAGTATTATTCATAGCAGTACAATCTGAGCAATTCCAAAAATGAAATGCGTACAAGTGCAATTCAGCGGAGCAGTTGATTATTTTACCATGGGTGACGTTCACTAGCAAGATTCCCTCCGTTCTTGAGTCACCAGCATGTGTAAGAAGGCAGTCATAAATCTCAAAATAAACAGTAGTGTTTCGGATATCAATGCAGTTCCTATCGCTCGTGACATTTAGCTTTTCAATGATGTAAGGATCATTAGGAACGCCGCTACCTGGCCACCCTTGACTTGCAAAGTCTGAATTATTTCTGATAATTATTGATTCATGCGGAATATACGAGCTAGGTACTGCAGTTTTATGTCGGGTATCTCCATTGATAGGGATAACAGGTTGCTCATCTGAATAGATGCCAATTATTGGGAAGCATGTGATAACTAGAATCAGCATAACGCACATGAAACCCCTCTTTCCAAGCATAAAACACCAACCACCAGCTCCCTTGCGATAAAGTACCATAAAAGGTCTTACATCTCAGTTATGGAGAGATAGTATTCAAGTTTCTGTAAATCTATCTACAATCTCACTCAGATCAATTATATCAAGACTACCATCATTAGCATCCATAAAAGCCCTCTTACAGAAAGGGCATGCTGAAACCAGAGTTGATACCTTTGTGGATTTTGCCTGTGTGATTCTCTTTCTCGCTGTTTCAAGACTCCACTCAGGATATTGTGATTTGCATCCTCCACCTGACCCACAACACCAAGCATTTTCCCTAGTAAATTCCATTTCTCTGAATGTGATTGGTAGGTTTGCTAGTACCTCACGTGGAGCATCATATTCATTCATATGCCTACCAAGATGACATGGGTCGTGATAGGTTACCTCGAGCTCCGTATTTGATATCTTTAGGGATAGTTTCCCTGAATCGAGTAGTTCACGAACAAATTGAGAGATGTGAAGAATTTCGAAATCTGGGCGTAGACCGATTTTTTGATAGTCTTTCAACAGAGTTCTATAACATCCAGAACAAGAGGTCAAGATTCGTTTGGCTCCAGCCTGTTCAAAGACCGAGTAATTGTGTTCAGCAAGATCATTCACCTGTTCAATTTGTCCGGTTCGAATCAGGGGAGACCCGCAACAATATTCATCGACAATGGTAAAATCTATTCCAGTTTTCTTCAAAATGGAGATTGTTGCATCGCGTATCACCTCTTCACGATAATTCGCTGTGCATCCAACAAAGTATACAATTGGTGCTTTCTCTGGCAAATTATGAATCTCCAGCAGCGCACGGTTATGATGCTCGTGTCCATAGGGATTGTGACTAGCCTGAATCCTCTTTGCAAATTTTTCATGAGCCTCTAAAGGACCTAGTGCTTCAACAGCTAGTGCACGAAGTTCTTCAATGACATCTACAATGTATTCATGATGGGGTGCTAGGCATTGAATTTCACAGCTCGAGCAAGTCGTGCATGCAAAGATGGGATCGAGAAGTGATGAATCCCAATCGAGTTCCCCCTTCTGAATGCCATGCGCTAGCCAAAGTCTTCCAGAAGCGAAGAAGGACTCAAAATGAAAATACTCTCCAGAAGGGCATGAAGGACTATAATCTTTGAAAATGTATTTGCAGTTCCCACATCGGATACAATTGTACAACCAATCCTGAATAGAAGTTGAGTTATTCATCATACGTCAAGTCTCCCAGGATTCATAATATTGTTGGGATCCAATAGCTTCTTGATACGTTTGATTAATTCGAAAAAGGAGGGATCTGCCAACTTCTTCAATTTCCTAGCAGACCAGACTGGAGTCTTGTAAGGGATTGCTTTCAGACTCAATGCAAAATCTAGCAACTCCTCATTGCACTGGCGAACTCTTTCAACAGTCTGAACATCCTTTGGAAATCTAATGATGAACTTGAACTCAGCAAAATGAAGCATATTCATTGGTTTTAGGAATGCCATGAGTTCGAAGTCATACTTCTCTACTATCTTCCGACCTCCCTCAAGAGCAGTCGCCCAATATTTTGGATGGATATAGGTACCAACCCAAGTCAGTCCATCATGTTCTGTTAGAACCTTGAAAGCATCAGATGGGAAGTCAATCCACTCGTTGGCTTGCTCACCCATGAGTTTCGAAATCGTCTTCCAATCTATCAGTAAGTTTCTAGGCTCAGTCTCATTTGACAGATGAACGTTATTGCTCAGCTGTTCATATTTCTCAGCGAGTTCCTTTTGGCTATTTGCAGAGAGTACGATCACAGTACCATAATCCGGTTCTCCCTTGAAGGGCTTTACTAAAGGAGGGATACCCATCAACATTTTGACCAAGGAGAGCGACATACAATCGATATCTTCAACAACTCCAGATTTTGTTATGGATTTTAAAAGATCAATTGTGCTTTGTTCCCCGAATGTGAAGAGTGCTGCATGACCCATGACCTTTTTCTTTGGCCAAATCTTTAGAGATATCTTGGTCACAATTCCTGTCATACCCTGCCATCCAGAAAAAAGACCGACGAGATCCGGGAGAGGATAGCGGCCGAACCAATTTCCATCACCCATTATTCCTGAACCAACTCGTACCAGTTCCCCTGTGGGTAGTACTGCCTCAAGACCATTGATGAAATCCGACATAGAACCGTGAGTTGTTGATAGATCACAGAGACCCTGAAGTAGGGCATTTGCCATCACCGATGTATAGGGAGGAGCTAGGGGATAGGTATATCGAAGAGAAGGATGATGTGTTTCTAGATATTGCTTGACATGTCCAAAAGTAACGCCGGGTTCAATGAGCATATACATTGATTCTTCATCAACCTCAATGATCTTGTTCATTCGTTTGAGATCAACAATAACTGCTCCATCGACCTGAGGGATTGTCAGACCGCCCACACTCTGACCTGTCACGAAAGGGATTATTGGAGTGAGTGTTTCATTAGCCAGTTGGATGATGCTTTGAATTTCTTCAACGTTGGATGGCATAACGACCATAATGGGTTTTTGAGGGGGATTTTCAGTCATGTCAAATGAATAGATATAACGCTCTCCAGCTCCATCGGATACATACTTGTTTCCGACAATCTTCTCGATTCTAGATTTCAAGCTCATTATGAATCACTTCAGAATTGAATCCATTAATCTGTAGAAACGGAAAGCGGCTCTCGGATGTTTAAGGATGCCTTTTGTCTTGATTGAGCCATGAATCAGAGAACCCAGTATCGAGGTCTCTTTCTTTGCTAGTGAGATTATTTTCTTGAAATTCATCACGAACACAAGTGTAGGATTTTCAATAATCCCTCTCTGGATGGAGATGGAGTCGCCAAAGATTAGTGTAACAGGATAGTAGTCGGTCTCAACAACAACAGTCATGTTCCATTTCTTCACTTTCTCGTATTGACTGGAATCCTCTAAAAATCGGTTAATGAGTTTTGCTAAAATATTGCCAATGAAATCTTTTGGCTCTGCAAGCATCTCGACCAGACTCTAAAGAGTGAGCGACAAACTACCTCTTGAAGTTGCCCTTTCTTCGGGAACAGAGAGAATCGCTATTCTGCTATATTGTTTGCTACTCTTGGCCTAATTTTCAGAACGACTACAACTACAATCGCTACTATTGAAAGAAGTGATAATCCAAGGACAATCGATTGTAACAATACCTCAAATCCATCATTCAGCGTAGTTGTGGTTGTATTAGTTGGGAGTGGTTGGCCATAGATATAGGGATGTCTATCGAAGCTCTCAGCTGCTCCAGCGATACTGTACATGCCAGTGCCATTAAAGTCATCCCAGAAATTACCATGAATTCCATTGTCCCAGTTATTCGGTCCAGAATTATCATACGCATTCAATTCTATATTTAAAAAGAAGCGATTAAAGAAGATCAGATTTCCTGAACATCCACTACTTAGATAGATACCATACATATTTTCTGAGGAAGTGTTATTCATCAGGGTACATCCAGAAGAGAATAAGAGACTGAATCCAATTATATTGTAACTAGCCGTGTTATTCGTCAAGCTACAGCCTATGCAGAATCCAAGCTGAATACCTATTGACACATCCTTGAATATTCCATTTTCGACAGTTACACCAGTGCAATTCGTAAGTATCACCTGACTGTACTGCCTACCGTCAATATTAGTATCCCAGACAGATCGAATATATCCAATTGGTAAATCATTTACAGTAGTATTTGATATCACATGAAGCCAATTGGAACGAGAGGTACCTGAAATTACCAATCCACAATTTTTGAGAGTATTATTAGTAAGCATACAAGAAGACGATTCTGATAGACAGATCCCATACCAACCATTGTCTATTATGGAGCTCTGAGTAATAGTACAAGAATCAGAGTAGTACAGAATGAATCCATGTTGATAATTATTCACAGCTGTATTATTAATCAAATCACACGAGGATGAGTAAGAAAGAAAGAATCCAAAATCACTATTCCTCATTGCAGTGTTGTTCATGAGAATACACGAAGTTGAGTACGAGACAAAGAAACCGTGCCATTCATTATCCATAGCTGAACAACCAGTCAGATTACAAGAGGGCGAAAGATAAATCCAGAATCCAATCTCATTATTCCCTGTAGCTGTATTGTTCGTCAAAACACAGAAGGAACTCTGCCTAAGATAGAAACCATAATGACTACTACTGTTAGCTGTATTATTAATTAGAACACACAATGATGATGAATCCAGATAAAATCCGAATTGGTTATCTGCCACAGTATTATTTGTTAGAGAACATAAGTCTGATTCATGGAGATAAATCCCATTAGAATGCAAATTGCTAATGCAGTCCTTTATAGTCCCATGAAGAACCCTAGTTAGAGATATCCCAAAATAGCTCGATTGTGCAGGAGCTGAGATGAAACACTCTCGAATCTCGAAGTATACATCTGTATCACTGATGCTGATACATGTTGATACATTAGTGATATCTAGTCCCTCGATTACATAGGGATTGACCTCAGTGCCATTCCCAGGCCAGCCCTGAGTCACGAAGTCATCATTACTTGTGATTTCTATAGGAGAATGAGGGATATATGAGTCAGAATGAATCATCAGATGCCGAGGATGATGTCCATCTATGTTTCCAGAAATACCACCACCAACTGCATTTCCAGTTGGTAGAATCACAATAAAACACACTACTATTGATAAAATAGAAACCTTCGAAACGCTCATCTACCAGACCTATGTTATCTTAGATTGAAGGCAATTAAACATACACCTATTCTTTCCTAGAAGTAGTTGATGAGGATGTTCACCAATTGAGATTGATATTCCTCATCAACAGCGATCAAGGAAATTCATATGAGTTGATCAAGTATCTGCTGCAAATCAATGTTCTCTTCGTTGGATATGGGATCTACTCGAAGAGCACCTGTGATGACATATTCTTCATTGGGTTTAATCCAAGCAAATCCATCTACTGCACCTAGGAGGAGTATGTCACCGACACTTGCAGAGATTATTCTCGCGGTGTCACCAGCTAGCATGAAACAAAGACCAGTTGTGTCCTTTATATCCTCCCTTGATTTTATCCATACTACATTTCTTGAAGGAGAAGCAGCGACAGGTATCAAGCCATTTCTGAGCTCGTTTGGATTGCCATTCAATTCAATCACAATTGTACTTTCAGAGAGATGTTCATCCATCTTAGGATCTATCATGATAGTTGGCCAGAATTTTATTGGAGCATTCGTTGTGTTTGATATGATCCATTGAATTAAGACAAGAGGGCTCTTTGGAGTAGTAAGGTATCTTAATTTGAACTGAACACCTCGTGTCGCTCTCTGAATTTTCCCAGTCCAAAATATCTCAACACCTTTCCAGAGTCCACTCTCGTAAATGGATGCAGTCATTGACTCTCGATTGGTCTTAGCTTTACTTAGATCCTCCCCCAAATCGTCATCGAAAACAATTGGTTGGATGCCACCGTAGTAGTTGTCAAAAAATCCGCCAGGTTTCGGAGTTGCTTTGGGAAATGCACTCGTCAAGAATTCAACATCATTTTTGTTTCTTAATGATATTAAGCATCCTCCATAATCTGGCGAAACTGCATATTCAATTAGATCATTAGTAACTCGATACACCTCGGAGTTCTGATCGTGTGTTTTTGCAACATTCACAGTGCCTTCGGATGCACCCAATTTAACCAAATAGAAGGGTTTTCTGATTTCCCAACCGGTTGCAAATGTCACCAGACCCTTATGAATCGAAAAACCATCAGATATTGTCTTGGTTGGGTCAAAATGAAGACCTAGATTGACATCTTGAGCCATTAGCAAATTGCAGGATGCAATTGAACCTTCAGATTTATCGCTAATTTCAATATTGCTGGATGTGAATTTGACAGCCCAATCCTGTGGGGATCTTATGGTCAATCTACCACCAAGAGGTGCTTGCGTGTTCTTCCTTATTCCTAATTGAGTTTCAATTGGATTGACTTTTGATAACACTAACGATTTCATATCGATTTGTGTTAGATTATGTGCATCAGGTTTTTCAAGAACTGATACAGTATCTTCATGCCTGCGCTCAACCTCGGCTTGCCAGAAACGACGAATGCTACTCCAGTGTGAAACTCCAAAAATGAACCATGTCTGGGATAGTCTTCGGGTTTCACCAGGTTCAAGGGAAACAAAGGGATAAGCTAGCATATTGAGTTGACCAAGTCCAAATCGGATTTCTTCGATACACTCCGAATCCCAGACTTGCCCAGATATCACAGCATCTTGTTCAACTGCAATCCAGCCCTCACTATAATCAGAAGGATTGCTAGATGTTGCAGGGTATATTGAGTGGAAATTACCGTTATCTACACGAGCTATTCCAGAGGAAAATGGAATATATGATACACCCCGTGAGAATGAGATTCCACCGCCTCTACCTAAAAGCCGTAATTGCATGGACTGAGTTTCATCAGCAGTGTTCGTTACCCAGAGTTCATGTTGAATTATTCCACTTCCATTTTCAAAGATAGCACGATCTTCAATCAACAGAGGTCTATCAGGATGTTTTGCTTTCATGGAAACCACCGTCGCGCCCTCATCTTTCGAGATGGAGGGAGTTCTTTCAGCAAATCTAAAGGGATTGATGCCAAACGGGGGCCCTATTTCTGATTGAAGAATAAAAGGCAAAGAATCTCCCTCTGAGAGGGCTTGCGCTCTCAAAATACCACCTTCAAGCGAGAAGGATGCATTATACTTTCGCGAGATTATCATGATACGGTTCTGACTCTCGTCATGACTTACAGCAATACTACTTGAGTCAACATTGAAGATTGGGATTTTGAATTCTCTAGTGGTTAATGAATGATCTGAATTAATGGATATGTCAAAGCTGACCCATATATCATGAGTTCCGTTTTCTAGATTCTCTGATGATGTGATTTCAAGAATGGTCCCACCAAAACCCTCTGAATCAAGTGTTACATTCTCGTCCATTGCAGTAACTCTGAGTTCGGGGGATGTTGAACGCAAATTGATGCGTGCACTAACTGATTTGGTAATGTTGTTGAGTATTGTGAGTGGAATTGTAGCTTTCCCACCTGCACTGATTTTACATTCACCCCAACGTGTCTTAATCTCTGCTGCGGTTTTGATCTTCAGGCCTGTGTGCAATTCAGACTTTGATCCTTCAATATCCAGTTCTGTGATGATGACAGGAGTTCGAATGTTATCCCTATACAATGTTGCTGATGAATCCAAATGAAATGGAACATCCCACACAAGGGTTTCACCGGATTGAACACTAAAATTGAGATTGGGAGTCTTGTCGAAAATCAGACCTTTGAAGCCCTTCAGATTCAATGAAACTGGTAATTCGGATAGACTGCTGTTCTCAATCTCTAACTTGAATATATACGGAAGCCCGCAGAGAACCTGATGTGAGGAAACACTCGCTTCCACTCGAAGCACTTCATTATCAATTACACGTTTAATTGCAGTGATTCCTCTGCCAAGTCTATCAACAGTGACAGATAGTTTGTTGTCACCGTTTGAAAACTCATAAGGATAGATATCCATCCCCATTTTCTGATACTCGTCTGGGGCTTGAATGGGTTCTCGGGTATGAAAATCATACCAACCACCATTATTGGTAGAATCACCAAAGAAAAGCGAACTGAGAGGGTGTTTTAAAATACCAGGAATGTAATCTTCCATGTGAACTCCACCCATTTCAGGATTCCACATCATCCCTACCTTCTTGTAGAGAGGGACTGCTTTCATATTCCCAGCCCATGTATTGAGATCGACTCGATTGTAGCCTTTTTGCAAAGCCCGTTGTAATGACTCAAGAAGTAACCTCTTACCCACTTTTTTACCAAGTGCTTCTGGTGATACACCTAAAGTCCCAACATAGGCGGCATCCTTATCCCTAATATGAGCGAAGAGTGTACAGGAACCAACGGGTTTTCTAGCATTCATATCAATCGCAATTAAGATAGCAATTGCATTTAGATTTCCAAATTGCTTACGCACACGCTCAGCAGTGTAAGGCACTCCTTGAGTGAAACTTGTGGGCCAAAGTTCATCCCAAGTATTCCACATCTGGGCAATACCTTCAGCGAGAGTTTCATCGTAATCGCGTATTTCTATATCAATTGTATCAGGCATATCGACAACTTCCAATATTGATTATTGAGTTTCTTGAGTCAATTATTAGCTAATCTCTCAAGGCATGTTCTATGTGACTGGTCAGAATTAATGATAATACTGGGTAATTGTGACCACATTTCTGAACACCATATAAACAAAGAGATTGGTTCTTCATTTGGATTACTAGAAACAAGAAAGCCTCTCCAATATCCCTGATTTATCAGATATCTAGTCTTTAGTCATTATTCTTGTACCATCACTCGAAATAACTTGATCACCATCGCCTTCCTCAATATTCTCATATCTCGACATCACAAAGAGGAGATCAGAAAGTCGATTTATGTATCGTATAAGCTCCTCGTTAACTGGACAAGATTTGGCAAAGTCGATAATGCGTCGCTCAGCTCTTCTGCAGACAGTTCTGCAAACATGGAGGGATGCAGAGGATATGGTCCCACCTGGAATTACAAAGTTCGTGAGTAGCGGCAATTCTTCAGATAATTCATCTGCAAGCTTCTCAAGGAATTCAACATCAGAAGAAGCAACTCGTTCCAAATTTCTAAGGGGACTGTCAGGTTCTAATGAATCAAGATTAGTCGCTAGCTCAGAATTGATGAGAAAGAGCTTCTTTTGAATGATATGTAGGTACTCAGCAATTCTTTTTGATGAATACACTTTAGCAACACCAAGGAATGTACCCAGCTCATCAACGGTTCCATATGCTTCCACTCGTGGGTCAGCCTTATCTATACGCTCTCCTGAGAGGATACCCGTTTTTCCTTTATCGCCAGCTCTTGTGTAGATTCTCTTAGACATTTAATTCAGCTCAATTATCGAGCTACTATAAAACTATGCGTAATTAGATTTCTATTTAGAATTCAATTCTTTACGGAAGAGTTATTGACCGCGGAAGATGTCGATTTGAATTAATGTCGATAGAGAAGCACTATTCAGCATGCGCACTCAATTGCCCGGATATTTGCGCCTATGTAGTGCATCTCGAGAATGGCAAAATTACGAGACTGGAAGGAGACCCTAATCATACTTATACTGAAGGGAGATGTTGTCCAAAAGGCTACGCGCATGTTTTGAGAATGTATTCTGATGATAGACTACTCCATCCTCTTCAGAAGAAATCAGACGGAACTTTCAAGCGGATATCATGGGAAACTGCGTTGAACGAAATTGCAGAACTGTTGAAAGAGGTTAAAGACAGATTTGGACCTGAAAGTGTTGGAATCTACTCAGGATCGGGAAACGATGGGATGGCACCACGGTATGCATCTCGGTTCTCCAATGCCTTCGGGTGTAGGATGATTCCAGGAATTGCTGAGATCTGTTTTGAAGCGGCGTATGAAGGAGCAAGGTTTAACGTTGGAAAATTCCCACCTCATGAACTGAGTGACTGGGCAAATTCTCAATGTATTGTTATTTGGGGAACAAACAAACACGAATCCAGTATTCATTGTAGAAAGTACGTCCAAGAAGCAATTGATAATGGAGCTAAACTCATAGTAATAGATCCACGAAGGACACCTTATGCAAAGAGTGCTGATGTCTATACTACAATTAGACCAGGGACTGATGGAGCTCTAGCGCTGGGTATTGCGAATGAAATAATCTCCAAAGGTCTCTATGATAAAGAGTATGTTGAGAAATATGTCATAGGTTTCGACGAGTATAGAAAGAGGGTCTCGGAATATGACAAACAGAGAGTTAGTGAAATAACTTGGGTTTCTGTGGATGATATTAAGAAAATAGCAAGGACATTTGCTACACATGGACCAGCAATGATTACTACCGCCCCAGCAGGTATGAACCATTACACAAACGGAACATGGGCTGCAAGAGCAGTTCATAGTCTTCTTGCTATCTGCGGATATATTGGAGTTTCTGGTGGAGGATTCCAATATCTCTCTTCAGATAATAGTCCCTTTAACGGAAACGCTATCACTCTAGATCATTTACTGGATAAATCTGTAAAACCTATTGTTCCATCTGGAACCTACATACCAGACCTTGTTCTAAAGAATGATGAGAGTCCAATCAAAGTGTTGATAATCCAAGCAGCGAACCCTTTGACTCAATGGCCTAACACAAGTAAGACGATTGAGGCACTGAAACGCATTCCTTTCAAAGTCTCTATTGATCTCGAACTGACTGATACTGCAATGCTGTGTGATATCATACTTCCTGCAACATTCATCTTCGAACATGATAATTTGGTACACTCTGAACTTCATAGGATTGTGCAGTTCGCTCCAAAGATTGTGGAACCTCTGGGTGAAGTTCGAAATGAACTAGAAATATGGAAAGGAATTGCTGAGAGATTAGGAATCAGTGAGTATTTCCAAATTAATGAACGAGAAGCTATCATTTCAGCTCTTGAGAGTGAGGAATGCAAACATATCAAAATTGAAGAATTAATTAAACATCCAGAGGGCATTCGGACATCAAGTCCATCTATTCCATTCGAAGATCATATATTCAAAACGCCTTCCGGAAAGATAGAACTTTTTTCGAAAGATCTCAAAGAGTCAGGATATGACCCTCTTCCGTTTCACGAAGAACCTGCTGAGAGTCCTAGTTCACAGCCTGACACTTTTAAGAACTATCCTTTAATTATGATTTCAGGAAGATCAAGAACACGGCTTCATTCTCAATATACAACAGTCGAAGTAGGAGCAACTGTGAAGAGCTACTCTCACTGTACGACCTGTAAGAAATGTGTTAATGAATGCCCTGATGAAGCTATAAAACTTATTCAACCAACTGTTCAACAAATACGACACGACCAACATAGAACAGAAGAAAGTAGAGCACAACTTCGTCATGAACTGGGGGTACTCATTGCTGAACTTGCTGTGAGTTACTCCAATGAGAAAATTAGCATACCGGAAAATATGACAGCCCTACTGGTACCTGCATGGGATGATGAAAAATGTATAGGATGTAGAGAATGCCAGATTGATGTATGTCCTTTCGATGTCGTGACAGATCCTATACGGATGCCTGTAAGAAGTAAAACAAGTAAAAATAGATCATTCCTTCGAATGCACTCAAGAACAGCAACTGAACTCAATCTCAAGGAGGGTGACAGAGTAACAATAGAATCTGTACATGGATTAGTTGAAAATGTTAAACTTGAGATCTCTGATGAAATTGATCCTAGAGTTGTTTGGACTTCTGATGGTTGGTGGGAAGCAGATGGTAATATCAATCACTTGACCGACGATAAGCATACTGCCTTTGGTAACACTCCCGGATTCAACTCAATTCTTGTACGCATCAAACCATATAATGAATGAATCCACTAGAATGTAGGCTTGTATTCTGGAGGCGGCCAAATGCCTAGAGCCTGTCGTGTGGCTACAATTTCTCCTGTATGATAGGCATTATGTTGGTTCAAGGACATGAATGCTGCAAAGGGAGGTACCTTTGGCCATGCAGGTAAGTCATCCAGCGATTGAATTCCTTTCACGAGTTCCTCAGCCTCATTCAATCCATCAACGAACTTCTGAACAAGATCTTGCCAATCTTCTGGATCTCCGAGCATGTCATTACTTAACCAACTTGAATCGTTGTTCTTGGGCCAATCAACATCGTCGCCTCTAATTGCGGAAAGCATTAGATCTTGCCAAAATACCATATGATACAAAATATGCCAACAAGAATGATCCCCTTTGAACGGAAGCATGCTTGCTGTCTCTGCATTTAATCCTTCAAGGGCTTTCTGTGGATCCATGTGGATGTGTTTACCTCTAAGACCAAACTTGAGTGAACGTTCTAGTATATCGAACATAATTTTTCTTTACATCAAACATTGATGAATTTAATCATCAACGAGGTAGGAACCTATCAAATAGACAATTTCCGATTTAAAAGAATAATAGGGCAATTGCGAATGAATACACGGTACTCACTACAAGATGTAGAAATCCAAGTGGTAATGCTATCTTTGTGAAATCAATGAAACTAATGGGTTTTCCTTCATCTGCTGCAAGACCCACAGCTATCATATTCGGTGCATCCCCAAAGGGAATCATATACCCTCCAACATTTGTTCCGATAATCAGTGTAAGAGGAACTATGGGATTAATTGCACCCAATTGAAGTCCAAGTTCAGAGAGTAATGCTGCAACTGGAATATTATCTATTAATGACAAGACGAAACCAGGTATCCAGATCATTATTCCCATTGCTAAGAATATATTATTGCCAATTATAGCCATGGTGCCATTCACGAAATCAGAGATTACATTTGTCTGTTCTAATCCAGCAATTATTCCAAAGAGACCAACCAAGAAGAAGATGGTATCCCAAGAGAGTGCTCTAAGTAGATCTTTCGAGCGTTCATGAGAAAAGACCAACATTCCTGAAGCAACCAACATAGCAATTAGACTAGCCTCTACACGAACTGCGCCAATCGTGAATCCAAGAATCAGAATGGTCATGGCAATCAAAGACAGATAGAAATCATGTCTGGACTTAATCATGACACTTGGTTTAATCATATAGAGAACATTCCAATCTGAAGTGCCTTCAACTTTGAGTGAGTCACCATACTTCCATAGAAGTAAGTAGATAGTTATTATGAATAGAAGTATTGAGAGGGGCATGAGGAAAATGAACATCAATGTGATATCGATGTTCGAATTGACGGCAATGACCAGATTAGGTACTGATCCTACAAGAGAAGGAAATGAAGCAAAGTTGGCAACAATTACTTCTGAGATTAATATAGGTCTAAAATCAAGGTCAACTGTTTTGCAAACTTCAACCGTAAAAACGCCCATGACTAACATCGTCGGGAGTGGGTCAAGGAACAGTGATATAACAAAAACAAAACTCATGAACGTTATGAAAATCCTCTTGGGTTCACCGCCTGTTCTTCGAATTAGAACTAGGGCTATATATTGGAACATTCCTGAAGAAGCAGCAACAGCTACAACAATCAACATCGCTGTGACAAAGAGAATTGTATCCCATGGCATGAGCTGCACAAATTCTGTGAAAGTGAATCCATAGAAGAGATACAAGATTCCGCCAACAATGGACATAGCCAATAGAGCAGCTGCTGTTTCGTTAATCCTCTCTGATAATATGACCAATAAAGTCACTATCAATATAATGAGGGTAATTAAACCAGCAACGTCCATTGTAAGATGTAATCAGAAGCACTTACTATTAAACCAGTCGTGAATGTGCCAATCCCCCCGAAGCTAAAGGTGAATTAGTCAACTAGATCGGATATTCCATGTATGACAATTCGTCAGAGAGAAACCTATAACTCATTGTGTGGAGCATCTGAATGAAAGATACAGGATAGATTTACAATGTCTGATGACTCTAGTAGTTCTGGTTGTGGCACTACAATTATCGGGATGATAATTATTGTTGTAGGTTTCTTTGGTGGATTCATGCAATTCTTCTGGGCTGATACACACGATGTTGGTATGATTCTATTCTATGTTCTTGTTGTACCCATGATCAGTTTCTTGGTTGGTGCTGGAGTCATTGTGTATGGGATGAGGAAACGGATAGGAACGGTGGGAGCTTTTGGATTAGCTATGAATCCTCGAATGGCTAGCGTACCTAAAGAGAGGTCATTCATTTACGAACCTCCAAGTTTCTGCAAGGATTGTGGAGCATCATTGACTTCTGAAGGCATTGAATGGGTTGGACCACTCACAATAAAATGCCCATACTGTGGAGCTACACATAAGACAGAGAAACGAGAAATTTAGTCTGTAGAATTGTCCAATGAACGTCTTTCTCTCGAAGCGCATTCCACAATATATATGACATAGAAGGAGTGTTCAGAATTCGAGGCATAGCAATGGACCCGCGAATTGAAGAACACGCAAAAATCCTTGTTGAATGGAGCACTGAAGTCAAACCAGGCGATAATGTCATTATCAATGCAACGCCTGAAGCACACGAGCTTGTTGTTGCATTATATAAGGAAATAGCAAAAGCTGGTGGACGAGTAATCACACTGATGACAAGTGAAGAAGCACTTCGTGCTTTCTACACAAATGCTTCTGATGAAACCCTCAAGATTGTTCCTGAACATATGAAAGCAGTTACTGAGAAATGTGATGTATTCATCTCTCTTAGATCACCGGTGAACACTCGCGGATTAACGAATGTCGACAACAAGAAGATCATGTTGGATTCAAAGACGCAACAGGAGATTCAAGCGATGCGTCTTAGTAAAAGGTGGTCACTCACCGTTCACCCGTGTCAAACACTAGCTCAAGAGGCAAACATGAGTTTAGAGGAGTATCGTGATTTTGTATATGGGGCTACTCTCATCGACTGGGCTGAAGAGAGTAAAATGATGTATGTCATGAAGGAGCATCTTGAGAATCATAAAGATATCCGATACATAGGACCTGAAACTGACCTTTATGCCTCAACAGAAGGTCGAATTTGGGTAGCAAGCGATGGAAAACATAATATGCCCAGTGGAGAAGTCTTCACAGCTCCTGTTGACGATTCTGTAGAAGGAAAAATCTACTTTGATATCCCATTCCTACAACAAGGAAAGGTGATTGAAGGCGTAAGACTCACTTTTGAAAAAGGAGAAGTCGTAGATTTCTCTGCTGAGAAAGAAGAAGCAACTCTGAAATCAATCATAGAGATTGATGAAGGCTCTCGCCGACTCGGTGAGATGGCTATTGGCACAAATCGTGGTATCAAGCAATATACTCTCAATATGCTCTTCGATGAAAAAATTGGCGACACGATTCACTGTGCTCTAGGACGAGCCTACAAGGACTGTAATGGAGTCAACGAGTCAGCAGTTCACGTGGATATGATCAAATCCATGCTTAATGGAGAAATTTATGCTGGAGATGAACTCATTTACAGTAAGGGCAAATATTTCTACGAAATGTGAGAAAGTAAAGATACTCCAACGATGTACTAGTGTAATTTAATACTGACATCTGATTTGACGAATGGCAATTCAATTCGAATTGCCGCTCCTTTATTATAAACCTCACGCGGTAGAAGGAATATTTTGCCTTGGTAGGTTTCAATGATCTTTCTGCAGAGATATAAGCCAAATCCACTACCTGCCTTTGAAACACCCTTTTGAAAGAGATTTGCGGCAATATCACTGTCAATTCCATGACCATTATCTACAAAATCTAAAATCACATTCTCGTTCTCGGTATTAAGATGGATATTAATTTCAACATCAGGACTAACATGCTGGAAAGCATTACGAATGAGGTTGTCAAAGACAAAGGGAAGGAGTGACCAGCCTCTAATGATAATAGTATCCTTAGATGTATGATTATGGAGATCAATATTAACTTCTTGATAACTTGAAACAGTCTCGTCAGTGAGGTATTTGATTAGAGATAGTAAATTGTTATCTTCTAAAATATCACCCTTATTGAAGACCTGTACAAGTCTCAGCATTCTTGAACAAGCTGAATCAATTTTTACGCAGGATTCCTTTAACTCTGGTTCTTCTGCTACTTTGAGTTGCGCTAGTTGGATTTCCCCAATAATGAGTTGAAGATCATTAGATAGATCATGTCTAAGTAGGGATGTGTAGAGCTTCAATTCAGAAATCGTTTCAGAAAGCCTTTGTTGGCTATCTCTCAACTCTGTTTCTGTCTTAGCTCTCTTTAATCCAATTGCTACTAAATTAGACAAGGCCATGACAATTCTTGCGTCGTCTTCATTGAAGTCCGAAGGTTTGTTTGCTAATCCAATCAATCCCTCAGCTCTTCCTGCGATGACTAGAGGGCCAAATAGAACATTCCGCATTGTAACATGTCCCTCTGGCATATATCGCAACCATTCAGATTCCATGAATGCATTCTCATATGCAGGTCTATTCTCTCGATAGACTACTTCGCGTAGACCACGAATTGGCATTGGCAAACTCTCATCAACAGAACAGGGAAGTCCACCAGAATCAAGAAACAATACTTCATTTTCAAGCCCATCTTCAGAGAGTAAAGCAACGTATCCGGATGATGCACCAGTGAGATCTTTAGCTATATCGAAAACAGCCTTTGCAGCATGAACGAAATCTTCTGATTGAAGAACGATTGATGCAGCTTCGAGGAGTTTCTGACTTTCGTATTCAATGCGAGAAATCTTTTGATTGCATTGAGCAAGTTCCTTCTCGAGATTCATCAACATCAAATCCGGTTATTACATCGTTTAATTAAGTGATTCATCTTTTCTACTTTTCCTTATCTCAATTAGAAAATATGGAATATTATTTGAAGATATGCTCAATACAAGTAATTTGACGATTTGTCTAATTCCAAATCAACTGTATTCGAACGCAATAATGAGGTGGAGTGATGGAAACGAATCCATCACTCCGGAATGGATCTAACAACGGGCTCTATATTTTCAATAAGAGTTTCCGAGCTTGATTCAATGATGCGCTCTTCATCATTGGCAACAGAATCTGAAGTCTCTTTCTTTTCGATAATAGGTCGCTCCAAGGTCAAGGCGTATCTGATTATCAATACACCTGTTAATGAAACAAAGCCACAGATCAATAATGTTGCAGGAAAACCAATTACCGGGATGACCCAACCGAGAATAGCAATCTGAGGTGTAGCCAGCAATAGAAGGATTGTTGGTTGCAGAGAGTATAATGAGTTACGATTTCTGCTTGGAATTACATCCAATAGCACTCTCTGTGTAAGAATTTCGGCAAAGCCACCAAAGAACATTGTAACCGTGAACAAACTAAATAGCATAATAATCGGAATGACATGTTGCACTGGTAATTCTATGAGGGCAATATCAGTGAATGGCCATAGAACTGAGACCATCTCTGTTGCATTTGGAACTGGTGGAAAAACGAACATCAGTACTGCCAACACTAAGAAGAATACAAATCCACATGCTTGAAGAAGTCGAAATCTAGGAATCCATTTCTTTGGCTCGAATTTCTGTGACCAGATTCCAGATCTCTCATTTGCAGCAACCCCGGGAATGAAGGCAATCGTTCGGTATGAAGCGACTGCGACATCTGTAATGAGATAGCTGAAATAGAGAGGAAATAAGATGAGCTGACCCCAGACAGAAATAGCACTCGCTGTTAGCATAGAGCCGATGACAAGATATTTCACGAATGGAGTTCTCCATAGATAACTGACACCTTCTCGGAGAAGAGATGTATACTCGCTCATTGATGGGCGCTCCTCACGTAGTGCCTCGACTTCAGGGAAATCTCTAATATATCTCAAGACAAGTAATGCAAAGATGAAAGCACCAACTGCTTCGATCTGAAAAACAAATGCTCTCTGAAAAACCACTGCCAAGATACTTCCTGGGATTAATGCTGCAGTTGAGGCTATTTGGGAGATCATACCCATACGACCCCAGAAGACCCCGTACTGCTTTCTATCGGTATCAGCAGGCATAGCAATTTTGTAATTGTTATCGAACCAAGCGCCCCAAGCGCCACTTATCTGTGATTGAGCAACACCTTGAAGTGCAAAAACAACAACTAGATAGAGGAACGGAGTCGATGAAGTCACAAAGGAGACCATGAAGAAGACGACACCATACAATGAGTTTCCTAATGCAATGACCCATCTCTGACCGATAGCATCACCAAGAGCTCCACTTGGGTAATCAAGTATTGTCTGGGTAATCATCTCAACAGCAACAAGTACTCCCAAGAGACCTAGACCTTCAATGAATCCACCAGCTCCTCCGAGTGCCTCAGCGATGAAGATAGTATAGAATGTAGTACTTAGTGTAAAGATAATGTTGGCTGTAGGTAAGAGAATCATAAGGATCTTCCCGAGGTGAATTGCCTTATCATCTGCCTCTGCAAAGCCCATGAAGCTTGAAGTTCTACTCATCGGTGCAAATCCCCTTCTTCAAATCTATAAGAAACATCACATGAACGTAAGAATGAGTATATAATCAGAAGGCACTATTAGGGGACACTTAATGAGGACACAAGTCGTTACCTGAAAACGGTTAATTTTTGTCAATGTATTGCAATATTAGAGTCATGCCCGACACATTTGGAAAGATTATGCGTGATGCAGTACAAGGACACGACTCTAGCTACATTATTGAGAGAGATGATGGATTCATTCGAAATACTTCAGGATTACAATATATCCGCAAGTTTGATGAATGGCCAAGAGTTGAACAACTTGCTGTTGAAGAAATGGAAGGACCTGTTCTAGATATTGGATGTGGAGTATGCCGAGTCGGAGAAATTCTTGTAGAAAGGGGATTAGAATACTACGGCATCGATACTTCGCCTCTCGCTATTGAAATCAGTCGGAAAAGAGGTTTCAATAATGTCTATGAAATGTCAGCTGATAAACTGGTACTGCCGCATTCGTACTTTAAGACAGTAGTTCTATTCGGGAATAATTTTAGACTGATGGGCCAACCAGAGGGAGTAGTGAGAATGCTAAGAGGATTCCATGATGTAACCACAGATGATGCTAAAATCCTGGGAGGATCTATTGATCCCTTGGAGACAGGTGAAGAAATTCATCTGAAATATCATGAGATGAATAGAGAGGCAGGCAATCCACCCGGGTTAGTACGGCTCAGAAATAAGTACAAGGGAGACATAGATGATTGGTGGTACCTCTTACTATGCACTAAGGAGCTCATGAAAGAACTTGGGGAACAGGCTGGCTGGTACCTCGAGAAGACCATTGGTGAACCGAAGTACTATGTTGGTATTCTAAAAAAAACACACTAATGTTCTAAGAGTGACTTAGAATTGTGGATGCATAAATGAAAATCATTCATCACGAGGCGTAACTCGATATGAAACGATTTCTTTTGTCTTAAAGATATCAGACCATTGTTTCGTGGTCAATAGCTCTCGCAGTTTTTCTTTAGCACCTCGTTTCATGCGTTCACTCGTATAGACTATTTTGTCGACCTTCACAGGGACTTCAGGATCATCATACTCTTCCCGATCATACTTCTGCATTGTGACTTCGAGATAATTGTGCAATGACTCAAGTTGTTCATCAATTGCTTTCTTTTGCTGCAAGAGATCAAAGTATTTTTTACAGATATCCTGCATCTCTTCCTGAAAATTCTCGTGGACACCCATTTCAACATTGCACTTCCATAATTTCTGTCTGTTTCTATGAATGTAGACTAAAGACTTTAAATCATTTCAAAATACAGACAGCTCGAGGTTGAAAGTATGAGTCAAGGAGCAATATCAGGAAAAATCGTTATTGGATGTTTTATGATTATTTGGTGCTTGACCGCTTTTGGTATGGGGTACTTTGCACTACAAATGAGTGCGCCATTTTTCTTTCCTCTAATCGCCTTTGGAATGGGTGCATTTGGAGTTGTATTTTGCTTAGCTATAATATTTACCAAAAAACAGAAAGATTTACCCATTCAAAGGTGTCAGACTTACAGTTATGATCATGAGCCCCAGACCGGTGGCTCCGTAAGCCACGGGCACTCATCTTCCAGAAGAGAGAGAAAATCAATCTATCAAGTACCTTCTAGATGTCCCTCTTGCGCAGCATCAATCAGTACTGAAGAGGTTGATTGGGTGGGTCCATTGCAGGCTAAATGTCCCTATTGCATGGCTACAATTGATGTCGAAGAACGCAGTCTATGATTAGAAGTGTCATTAGAATAGCTTCAATAGGAGCATTTCTTTCAGAAATTCTGATTGCCATATGCAACTGACTCCTGAATTCCTCCTTGGAATTGGTATTGGTCTATTCACATCATTCTTGTGGGCTATATCCACAAATGTCTACAAGTCTCAAAGTGGCAAGGCGACTCCTCTGGCAATTTCAGCTCTAAAGATGTGGGCTGCTATGGCATTCATGGCATTTATTGTCATCTTGCCGTTTAGAACAACACCATTCTATATGCCATTAGAATCAGCTATCTTTCTCCTCGCATCAGTAACGATTGGTTTAGTCACAGGAGATCTTGTCTATCTAATCAGTCAAGAGAAAATCGGAGTTTCCTACGCTTTTCCAATAGCGAATATTTACCCGATTCTAACATATATCATCGCCATTTTCTTTTTGAACGAGACCATAATCTACAGTCGACTCGTAGGCATAATCATAGCAGTCCTTGGAGTCACTATAATTTCTAGAGAACAGGCTGTTAAGAATAGGAATGAAGGAAGAGCTCAACTTGATGCCCTTGGTATAGGTCTTGCATTGTTAGCTGCTGTATGTTGGTCAGTGGGTAGTGTGCTGCTTCAATTAGGCGTAGAGAATGTGGAACCTATTGATGCAAACTTCCTTAGGATGCTCTTTGGCGGTGCTATCTTTGTGCCTCTTTTTATTACAGCCTACAAGACTGGAATGCCGCTTCCAACTAGGAGATCAATCAAAATTGTGATGGCAGCTGGATTTTTGGGCATGACTCTAGGATCCTTACTTTATACATATACTGTGAAAATGATTGGTGCTTCAATTGCAGCACTCCTTGGTTCTACTTCACCACTATTCGCAATGCCAATCTCTATTTATGCCCTCAAGGAGGGTTTTAGCTTTCGCTCTATTCTAGGCGTGTTATTGACAGTTTTTGGAGTAATGCTTGTCGTGATTGCAATCTAAATTTGCTTTAGTAAATAGAGAGCACTATATCCATCCAATCCTTCTAAAATAGGAGATTAGAATCAAAGCAACAATTACCATGAGAGCAATAAAGACTGGATATCCATAATAGAACTCCAGTTCAGGAATCCATTGCCAATTCATGCCATAGATTGATGCCATTAAGGTCAATGGAATGAAGACAGTAGAGATGACAGTCAGAACCTGCATAACTTCATTCATTTTGTTGCTTATCCTTGAAAGGTAGATATCGAGCATTCCTGTTATTGACTCTCTATATGTTTCGACGTGGTCTGTTACTCGAATGACATGATCATATAGATCTCTAAGGAAAACTTGAGTTTCTTCTTGGATTTGAGTAGGAACATCCCTCTGAAGCTTTAGTACTACTTGCCTTAGTGGCCATATGTGTCTCCTGAAAGCAAGGAGTAATCTCTTTAGTTGATAAATATGAGTCAACATATCTGTGGAGCCAATTTCAATAAGATCGTCCTCAAGGTCCTCAATTCGATCACCTATACACTCCAAGACTGCAAAATATTTGTCTACTATCAGGTCCAAGAAAGTATAGACTAAATAATCGGGACCTGCATTACGAATCCGTCCTTCAGGTTGACGAATTCGAGTATGTATTGATTCAAATATGTCTAATGGATTCTCTTGAAACGTTAATATGAAATCCTTGCCGAATACAATCGAAACTTGCTCAGACGACACTTCTTCGGTTTTTTCATCGATATCATAAGATCTTAGGACAATATAGATGCCCTGAGACATGACCTCTATCTTGGGGCGTTGGCCAACACTTGGTATATCTTCAATGATAAGGGGATGTACATCATAATACTCGCAGATTTGCTGCACGATATCTACATCATGGACACCTTTCACATGAACCCATTTTATTGCACCTTCTTTTTGGATTGGAGAACAATCTTCGATTGAATCAACCTCATATTCCCTAATTTCTCCTTCGAAGAATTCGGTTATGTTAATAATTACCCTTTCAGTTCTTTTTGGTCCTGTGTGTATTACTGTACCCGGTGGAAATCCCACTTTCTCTCGAGTATCATCCTGACTCATCAGACCCACTTACTTGCACAACATCTCATACTATTAGAAAGTGAGGATTACATACGTTAGGATGACTAAAATGCAGTATATTTTATTATTTGCACAATTTTGCAATTAATAAAATAATATCAATATCATGATGCATTTCGGTTTCTTACTGCCTCCGAGTTAATAACTTGTGATTGATCAGTAATTGTTGCATAGAATAAATATTGAGAATTACTGGCACAGTCCAACTGAAGAAAACATTTTATTATTTTATTATTTGCACAATTTTGCAAAAAATAAAACTTAATATGCTAATGTGGTAAGAAGTAACTGGCGAATATGAATCTACGAGAATCTCTGCTTACTCCTTTTGAACAGGAATACATGGGTGTAGTTGGTAGATTCTATGAGGATCGTGGGATGCCAAAAGGAATGGGCAAGGTCTATGCAATTATATCATACAAAGCAACAAGGCCGGAAGATGGGCTAACCCAACAGGAAATAGCGGATTACATAGATAGGTCTGTAAGCACAATTTCAAGGCTTCTAGATACAATCGTAGAAATGGGCTTTTTGAATTACACAGAAGAAATCAATGAACGTGGAAAACGCGAAAGGAAATACTACATGGCATCGGACATGGGTGATATAGTTGTAAAAAGATTCCAAGACTCAATTGAACAGAATGTTCACCTGAAGAATTCCTTGCAACTCATAATAGCAAAAATGAAAAAACAGGACGTCCAGAAGCATAAAGAATTCCTAACGCATTTAGAACAGATGGATAATGAGATAGATCTGATAATACGGTTGTATGAGAAAGCATCAAAACTTGGTGAGAAGAAGAGCTAGGGAATCAAGAAGCAAATTGCGCCTCTTTTTTTGGAGTATGGCCACTCTTTACCCGTTTCGTCCAGAATTCGAGAATCATCCTGCGTACGTCGCTCTTCAGATTACTCTTTGTTTTTAGACTCGCACAATAAATGCAGTAGTCACCTTGACCCGCTTCAGTACACTTCGTGAACTCGTCAAGCAGCAATCCACACACTTGACAATGCTTCATATTAGAACCCTGAATATTCGATGAGAATTTAGTAATAAGAAACATCATTGAAGCAGTCTCTTTGCCAATGTTAGTTGGCGTTGAACGTTTCATAATTAAGGAATCCCTATCCCTGCAATATCAAGGTGAGATTTTATGAAGGCTGAGACCTCTGATCTAAAAAGAAAGATTTTGTTAACATTAGATGAGTGTCCTCTATCAATCTACGACATCATTCATTCAATATCAGACTTCTCAGACCCTAAGAGGACAAGACTACCTAAATTGCTAAAATCTATGGAGTCTGAAAAGCTCGTAGTAAGTGCCCTACAACCCGGACCTTTGGGACCATATAGGAGAATGTATGAGCAGGGACCTGATGCTGATGAATATCTAATTGACAGTCTGAAAAATGGATTAGAAATAATTCTTCATTTCTACAATGCTTTCAGATCCTCCTACTCTGGAGGACTGTACAATCTAGGGCATGTGCCTAATGTCAGAAATTTTGAGGGAACAATTCTATTTGCTGCTTTCCCTCATTTGACTGTTGATAATCTCATAGAAATTAGAGACGTATTAGCATCTTCCAAGAATGTTAGAATATGTATTATTGGTTCTGATGAGATTCTAAGTAAGACAGGTATCGACTACAAGACTGTAGGAAGTGACCTATTAAAAATTGAAACGAAAGATGAAACCTTTAATCAGATCAGTATGAGAGGTGTGCCTCCACGAACACAACTCCCATACGCTATTTCTGAATGCAAGCGAGTACTTACAAAAGGAGGAATTTTGAAGATTACAGCGCCTCTTGTCTTTTTTGATGAACCTGCAAAACCAACACTAAGTGAGTTCATTCGAATTACAGGAAATACTATGTTTCCTGAGCTTGGAATTGTTGAAGGACTTGAAATTAGGACAATTATGAAAAAACACTTCTCAAACTATGGAGAGTACGAGAAGCATTTTGGCGAAGTCGTCTTCTGGGGTATCAAATCCTAGGTCATTTGTGTATCATTGGTTTTCGTGCGATGAGCCAAACATAGCCTCGTAGATCATCAGGTTTTCGCAGGATTTCTTCAGTTCCAAAGGCATGCAGTGTCCAATCTTTGAACTCTCTGCGAATCTCTTCCTCTGAGATGAATCGTATCGGAGGATCAGTTTCAAAATGCGGGAGAATATTGCCACTATAGACAAAGAATCCTCCAGGCTGTACTGCATCCATTGCTTCTCGGAGTCGAGGTATAGTCCTATCGAATAGGTATTGAAGAGACTGGATTGCAATTACTATATCATAATTATTAGCTGGTATTGGCCAACCATCCATATCATCAAGCCGAAACTCAATTTGCTCAAACAAGCCCAAAATCTTGGTTTTTCTTTGAGCTACAGCTATCGCGCTAGCTAAAGCATCAACTGCAACAATTTTGCAACCCAGTTTAGCAAGATAGCAAGCAACATTACCTTCACCAGAACCTAGTTCAAGAACCTTCAAGCCTATTGTATTAGTTTCTGTAATTGCCAGTGCATGTTCCAATTGCTGCACTCGATGTCCAACATCGACACGAGCCAGTTCATCATCTGTTTTCTGGAGCAACTGACTGTAGATTTTATCCCAGCCATCCATCCATTTTTTCGGAGCAACTACATCAACATTATCGCCTAGTGTCATTGACAGTCACATCGAGGCAAAATTTGCACTCTATAAGGTAATTGGTCTAAGCCTCTTGGGTATGCATGTAAGGAAATATGTATATTCGAAATGAAAACAGGACAACTTGCCCGTTTCATTACATGAATAGAATCAGTTGTGTGTAGGCCTATGGAAGACAAAAAACAGCTTCTAATTCAGATCATAATGGAAGAGAATGTCAGCGCCATTGTAACAATGGGTGAGAGACTCGGTATTGATCCTGATGATGTTATCACAATGATTGGCAATCTTGTTAGTGAAGGAAGATTGAATGGAACTCTCACTGAAGACAAAGTGCGTTTCTTCAAGAGCTCTGTTAAGGTCTCTGAAGCACCAGTCATACCAAGGGAGGATAAACCACCTAGTTTCTTAAATTATAATACAAAACCTGGAAAACTGACAGCACTCATCGGATTCATCATCATCGCAGCGGGATTAGTGGTCAATTCCTTTGCCACAACAATTGAAGAGGCTAATTTTGCGGCTATTGTAATATTCTTCGGATTACTTGTCCTGTTTGCAGGATTGTATTTCATAGCACGTAGAAATAGCCCAGATTAGGATTCCTGGAAATCACCATAGCGGATTCCTTAAGTATCCCTCATTATGGTCAACCGCCAATAGAAGGTGCCTTCATGCAAGAATTCTTGATGATTGATATTGTCTTCGTCGCAGTCTTTGCTACTGGTGTAGGAGTTCTATCATCCATGATTGGTATAGGCGGAGGCACTTTGAATACACCCCTTCTTCTTATTGTGTTCTACTCGATATTCAACGAGCAGACTGCACCGTCTACAGCACTTGTTGGAGCATTATTTGTATCAATTGCAGGTGCAGTAACATACTGGAAACAGACTCCACGTCCAATCATTCCTAAGGTTGGGTTACTCCTTGCACTCCTTACAGTTCCAGGCTCTCTATTCGGCGTTGTACTACGAACAATGATTCAAGCTCCCTATGTGCTTCGAATTATCTTTGGAGTTTCTCTAATGCCTCTCGCTTTGAAGATGTTATTTGCTAAGAAACGTGGTAAGGGGGACCTAAAATCAGAGCTAGCAGCATGGGACATATCCAATATCAGTAGACGACAATGGGGAATCGCTCTCTTTGGTGCGCTTGTTGGAGGCATATCAGCAGGTCTGTTAGGTCTCGGAGGTGGAGCAGTAGTAGTTCCAGTTCTTAGCATACTTATGGGAGTTCCAATGCATGCCGCAGTAGCGACTTCTATGTTCATTATGATGTTCACAGCTTCCGCAGGAACTGCAATGAATTTGTACCTTGGTTCAGTGAATGTGTATTTTGCGATTGCTCTAGGTTTTGGCATGTTGATAGGAGGCCAAATTGGATCAAGACTTTCATGCAAAGTCAATGCTGTTAGACTAAAGCAGATATTCGGATTGATCTTGGTCCTGCCTTTAATAACGATGATGAAACTTGGACAAATGTGGCTAGATCCTGAAGGTAACAGAGGATTACTCTCAACCCTAGGCGACGTCACTATCTGGTTGATTATAGTCGTACCAGTTGGACTACTCAGGCTCTATCAGCTTCGTAAGAAACAAACGAACGTAGAGTCCATTGAACCATGTGACTTGCCCACGCCCGAATAACAATTCAATGCGTCATTGGATACATCCTTAATGCAAACCAAAGCCTTTGCACTTCGAAGATCTATGTCAATGATTCACATAAGAGAAGCCACTATAGAAGACATCCCAGTAATACTTCATCATCGTGTGGGAATGGTCACATCAATGGGATGGTCGGATGAGCAAATTGCTGCAACCCGTGAGGCAACTCTGAAATTTCTCCAGGAACCTTGGAATCCAAATATCAGTTGTTACTTAGCAATAGAGGATAGCAAGGTAATCGGAAGTTGTGCTGTAAGTTTTGGGATTGCATTTCCAACTTACAATAATCCAAGTGGTAGGTATGCATATCTCTTCAATATGTTTGTAGAACCCCGAAGAAGAGGCAGAGGTGTAGCAAGACTGCTACTCACACATATAACGCAAGTATGCAGGGAGAAAGGAATTGATAAGATGACTCTTCATGATACAAAGATGAGTAGAGGGCTCTATGAGAGAGATGGATTTGTAAAATCTGAGAATTACTTTATCAAGATAATAACAGACTAGTCATATCTACGATTTATCTTGAGTTTTATTAGGGGGTTCTGAATGAACACCATTCATCGCTATATCAGGTGAAGACAATGGAAAAATATAACCTGAAGGGAAAAGCAGTCATAATAACTGGTGCTTCAGCAGGGCTTGGAGAGCAATTCGCACATGCATTTGCTGAAGCAGGCGCGAATGTTGTTTTAGCAGCAAGACGTCAAGAACTATTGAGAAAAGTTGCTAATGATATAAGTTCCAAATATGGCGTTCAGGCATTACCTATCCAGACAGATGTTTCCAAAGAAAGTGATATTATCAGCCTGGTGGACAAAACCTCGGAAGAGTTCGGAACTGTTGATGTTCTTGTGAATAACGCAGGAATGTATGTTGTTAAACCACTAATCGAACAGACACTGGATGACTGGAATATTGTGATGAGTGTGAATCTGACTTCAGCTTTCCTTGCCAGTCGTGAAGTTGCGAAGGTGATGATACCAAAAAAGACTGGGTCAATTATTAACATCTCCTCAACCTTTGGATTTGGTGGAACTGAGTTCGAAGAAATTGGATATTACACATCAAAGGGTGGATTAGTCACTATGACCAAAGCTCTAGCTGTAGAACTTGGAAAATATAACATTCGAGTGAATGCAATCGCACCCGGTTTCTTCCCAACCTCGATGTCAATAGGAGCTATGGAAGACGATGCTATCAGAAAAAGACTCATTGAACCAAGAACTGCGCTTCCAATGCTTGCTAAGAATGAATGGATTCGGGGTGCAGTATGTTTCCTAGCCAGTGATGATGCAAGATATATCACAGGTCATACTCTTGCAGTCGATGGTGGTTGGTTAGCATACTAGAAAAAAATGAATAATGGTAGGAAGAATCCTACCATTGAATTGAATTAGTCTTCCCAATCCATTGCTTCGAAGTCATGCCATTTCAGCCATTGAGCACTTCCACTAATAGCTGCCATAGCTAGAAGTGATACAAGGAATATCGCTAGATTCTGGTACATGTCGAAGTTATCAGCAAAGAACCAGAACCACAAGGCCAATGTAAGAACCCAGGCAAAAGCCAGTCCAATTGAGAACCAACTCTCTGGACCTTCATCTCTACGTCGAGCCCATGGAAGCCATAATCCTATTGTGATAGCAACATAGATTGCAAAAGAGAATAGAACAGCTGCTGAATTTTGATATCCTGAGAAATCAATAGCAAAGATCCACATCCATATTGCCAAGAAAAGTATCCACAGGAATAGTAATCCAATTGTTGCCTTCGGTCTAGATCCAACAGATACATGATCATCAATGGTAATTTGCATCTTGTTTCTCCATGGTGCAATCACTAATATGAGCATCAATAGTAATGAGAATAGTACGATTGATGCGGACTGATAGAAATTAATCGGATAGATTGAAGCTGAGAAGTTGTCAGCAAATGGAAGCCAGAGTACAAGGAAAGTCAACCATCCGACAGCAGATATGGCACTTATTCTAGCACCGCCCTCATCACCATGCTTTGGCATCCATAGTAGAATATTTACAGCCCCTATTATCAAGAATGATGCAAGAGCAATACCAATATTCTCATAAAATCCGAAGCCTACTGCAAGGAACATAATCCAGATTATTAGAAAGGCGATCCAAAGAATTCCGCTTACAGCACTAGCTTTGGGTTTACGCCCTTCAACAGAAGGTATCCAAATTAATGCATTAAAAGCACCAATGATCAACAGTGCAATGAAGACAACTGCGATATTCTGGAAGAGCCCGTATCCACTGGCAAAGAAGAATAGCCAGATGACTGTAAATATTGCCCAAGCAGCAAAGCTGATCAGAGAAGCATATTCACGTCCTGGAGACCTCTTTCGCCTTAGTTTCCTTTTTCGTCTGATTTCTATTTCAACATCAAAAGGCTCCTCATCATCGATTGGTGTATCATCTGATGGAGCCTCATTGTCATCGGTTGGTTTCATTTTTTCAAACCTCAAATCCAGCACACGTTAACAATCGTTCTGAGTGATAAAGTCTCAGACCGAATTCTATTAGTTTATTCGATAATTGGTATATAAAGAATGGGCACAAAATGGGGTCACATAATGTTACCATTATACTACAAAGATGAAAAGACGATAATCAAATAACGGAATGGAACCTATTGAGAAGCATTGGTGGATGACATGACTGAAGATCGTATGACATTGGATGATTTCCACAAGAAGATTGCAATAACGACCAACAACAGTATTTGGCCAATTCTGGATAAAGAACAACCTATCATGCAAGAACTTGAAGAAGCCCTTCATATGGCTCACACTTCACTCTACCATTGGAGTAAGATAGGACAACCAATCAATATTGCTCGAGCGGAATATATGATCTCTAGGGTCTGCTATGCATTGTCATGGATTGAACCAGCTCTTTTTCATGCAGAACAGTGTTTGAAGATTACAAAAGAAACAGGAATTGGCGATTTTGACTTAGCATTTGCATACGAAGTGATGACTCGTGCTTATTCTCTAGCAGGCGATAATGTAAACTGCAAGAAATACAGAGGTCTTGCTGAGAAAGCTACCAAGGCAGTGAAGGGGAAAGAAGACAGAGAAATCTGTCAGAGTGAGTTAGATAAAATACATTGCCCCTAGAATTGATTTGCTTGTGGAGCTTTATTCTTAAGTTGGTATGCAAGAAGTATACACATGAAATCTATTCCTTATGTACAGACAAGTGTCTTTGTGGATGAGAAATATCCATTTGGAGGAAATCATCTGGCCACATTCTGGGATACTTCACTCAACAAAGCTCTCAACAAGGATGAGATGCAGGGCATTGCACGACAGTTGAATTTCTCAGAGTCGACCTTTCTTGAAGAGCCTACGATGAAAGGGTGTCGTTCTAAGATACGCATTTTCACACCCAGTAATGAGCTACAATTCGCAGGACATCCAACTCTTGGTTCAACATTTGTCGCAAAATACAAAGGAACAGTACGTTCGGACGAAAAGACGATATTGGTTCAGTTGGGCATCGGACCAATCCGTGTTGAATATTTAGATAGTAACAGAATCCAGATGTCACAACCCGCTCCATCGTTTATGGAAGAAGTTAGTGATACAAAGAAGATTTGTGAGGCGATTGGACTGGAGCAGAAAGATATCTCTACAAAATGTCCAGTTCAGGTGGTAACAACTGGATTTCCTTTCTTGATAGTTCCGATTTCTACTCTCTCAGCAGTCCAGAGAGCTGTGCCAAATCCAAATCTGATTCTAGAAAACCTGAAGGAATTATCGACGCAAAAAATTCTCATCTTTACCACTGAAACCGTCAACAGAAACTCGTCAGTCCACGCCCGTATCTTTGCACCGAGTGTAGGAGTATTAGAGGATCCAGCAACTGGAAGTGCAGCTGGACCACTCGGAGCTTATCTTGAAAAATACAACATACTCAAAGGTCATGACTTTGGACAGCCAATTGATATTGAACAGGGTTATGAAGTCAATCGGCCAAGTCGGTTAATTGCCACAATTCCAAATGAGAGTATGGAAGAAATCTATGTCGCAGGTAGAGTCAGACTAGTCGCTGAAGGCACATTCTACCTAAATTAATCTCTACGTCTCTCAGAAAAACCTTCATATGCCGGTTCTCACGGCCATAGTAACAGAGCTGCAAGATATGACCACGCGTAACCCTATTTTCAAAGTAGCTTTGATTGGTGAGGGTGGGGTAGGCAAGACTTCCATAGCCGTTCGGTATACAGAAGATCGTTTCGATCAGCAGATGAAGATGACCATAGGAGTCAATTTTGCCACAAAAAAGGTACAAGTAGAAAACTCTGAGATTACCCTGCTCATTTGGGATCTTGGAGGCCAACCTCGTTTTCAGGATGTTGTGATGGACTATTTCAGAGGCTCTAAGATAGGAATTGCGGTATACGAGGTAAGCCGTTCATTCACAATGCATAGACTGGATGATTGGATTTCAAGACTTCATAGTAGTGTCCCAAACTGTGATATATTTCTTGTTGGAAACAAAATAGATGAGCGTCTTCCAGGTATGGGAGTATCTCTTGAAGAGGCTCAAGAATACGCAAAGAAATACAATGCTCAAGTTTTCGAGGTGTCAGCAAAGACCGGGCAGGGCGTCCCTGAAATGTTCAATGCAGTAGGTAAATTCCTAGCAGACAGGTATGTAAAGCCACAATTCTAAGTATTACAATGTCTTTTCTTCTAGTTGGATTTGTAGCAAATATCAATATATGCAGAGATTCGGTCTAATCTCTGGACCTCGAGACGACGGAGACAACCTATTGCCAAAGATTAAACTCAAACCTTTTGCATGTCCATCGTGCCCTGACAATAACTTGGTATACGTTGAGGTCGAAGAACGTCAGATAACTCAGGCTAAGCGTTATCCAACAATTGTGACAGCAAAGTGCACAAAGGGACATTCTCTAGTTGCTTTTGTTGATGCTAATTTTCAGGTTCGAGATGTAGAAGTAGCAGCGGAAGCTACCGAAGAAGAAAAGGATGCTATCGACAAGACAAAGGGTTGGTTTGAATCGTTTTAGGCTCTCAAATCTCGTGGTTTCAAATGCATGGGTAAATTTGCTAATATATGCTACTAGAAATGCTTAATATATAAGCAATAGCCTCTCACGCCGGAACTACCATGGTCTGCCGCATCATGGTAACTTCAAATAGCATATCACAAGCGGGGATCAACGACAATGTACGGTATCTTCCTAATCAACGACGCCGGCGAAACAATAGCCAGTATGGGCTGGGAAAACCTTGAGGGAGACTCAGCGCTACTTGGTGGTTTTGTATCTGCACTCCAGATGTTCATTAAGAAAATTTCTGGAAACGAAATAAACGAGCTTCAATTTGGAGAATTGAAATTACTCATTGGAAAGGCTGGCGAAAATTATGTCGTGACCCTTCATGCATTCAATGACAAAGGAGCTAAAGAACACAACAGAGCTGTCATTAAATTCGTGAACGAACAAGGAGACGACATTGATGATGGTGTTCTAAATCTAATAGCTGAAATGATAACTCGTGAGAGTAGTCCTGAGGAGATTGAAAAAGTACGAAGTGGAATTCGTGGTTGGACAAATGAAACTAGTTCAGCTGCGAAGGAATGGGGGAAGAAAGTTTTCTAGGAGGCCAAATGAATGGAAATCTATGAGATTGCCTATTTGTTTCTTGGATTAGCAACATTCGTTGCAGCAGGAACCATCATCAACTACAGCCGCAAGAGGTCAGCGGCATCTCCAGACCCTGAAATCAAGAAAGCATTCAGACCATTGTACATCTTTGCAATCGGACTGATTATTTTCGGTATTGGGGTTGTACTTACTTATTTTGTGCTAAATGGAAATATTTCCATATGGCTTGCTGATTCAAATATCGCATTATACAACGATTATCTGAACAATTACTCGATATTCTATATCTTTACATTAATCGAATTAGTCTTTCTCACAATCTCAGCAACTTTGATCCTCAAACAACGAGCACTCTTCGTATTCATGATTGTGATGATTCTACTCGCGTACATCTTATGGTTTAATGCAGTGATTACTATTGGCAGTTCTAGAGTAAGTAATGTGGCTGAATACCTTATCAATTTCGGAAATATCCTGTCCATGATTCTTCTTGCAGCCAATGCTACGCTCTTTTCATGGATAGCCTATGACACAAAAAGAAGCACAAGCCTGGCTTTGGGTTATGCGATGATTGTACAGGTTCTTGCAGTACCACGTCTATTTTCTATCATTCCAATTGAAATTATACTGGTGATTTCCGTATTTGCCATGATGGGACCGGCTATGATTTCATTTGCTTTCTTACGACCCGACCAGAAAATTTCTGCAGAACTATTTGGATATGGAGCAAGTTTTGCAGGGCCATTATTCCTTGTTATTAGTCTAGTAACAACGGGAGTATACACAGACATCGGCATCTTTGTGACAGGGATAATGGGAGCCTTTGCTATCATGCTTGCGGCTGGTACTGCAGCTTATACATTTGGAAGATGGAGAGAAACAAAACAACTACCAACAGCTATGCTAATGATAATATTTGCTTCATTTGCAGCAGGTCAAATGATTGGAATGTTTGGAAATATTGGCCTGTTTACAACTGTCACTGGAGTCTATTTTGATCTTGTAGCATCGTCATTTGCGTTGATTGTTTTCACAGCAGTTGCATTCCTTGCTGCAGGATATCGTACTGCAGCTTCTATACCTGTGATAATCTATGTTCCTACAATTCTCCTGATGGTTCAGTCGTATCCAGACCCTGTGAGTGTTGCATTTCTCAACTATTGGTATCTTGGAGGCCTTGTCATGCTGTTATTCTTCCTTCCGGTAATTATGTTCTCGATAACTTGGAGAAGAATGAAGAGGGCAGGAACTCCAGGAAGGTCAAGACCTTTGGGAATGGCGATTGGTTTGCTTCTCTATATTCTGATCCGATTTCCGCTTCTCTTATTGGAATTTCCATTCCTAGATCCAGGATATGGTCTCGTTGTAGTCTCCTTCCTAGTATTTTGGCTCTCTATCACTGGTAGATTGGAAAGAAACAAGCAGTGAATCTAAAGTGAAGTGGCTCTAGGTTACAAGACCTAGCAGCCACTGACTTCTTTATTTGTAATTAAGGAACATATTTTACTAGTTCTCTTCTGCGCCCACCAAATGCAATTTGAGAGTATTTTGATAAGTACTTTTGATGCAGACTTTATTTTGTTTCAGCCTGTGTTTACTGCATTTGGGCTCTATTATCTGGAAACAAGAACATGTCAAGCTACTACTCAATCGGAAGTCATATGCAATCGTTCTCACAAATGAGATACTTGTTTCTAAGCAAGAAACTTCCTGAAGAAGACCTCACCAATGCCACCCTCATTAAGTCCATTAATCATTCCACATTCAGTGAATCCATTTCCTCGATGCCATGCCTGAGCTTCAGGTTCATCTGCTTGTGAAGAGCTGTAAAACACGTCGTGACCGTATTCTTTAAGATGGTTTTCAAGGAAATTTAGCATCTTCCGACCTACGCCTGCTCTACGGTAAGCCTCTTCAACAAATAGCATCCCGATGTAAGCTATCTTTGACCAGAGATATTCTAATCGAACATAGCCAATAAGTTGACCGTCAATCTCACCTACAATGATCTCATCATTGACAATCTTGTTACGGGTTACCTGTTCAGTCACAGAATCATCTTCTACGACACACCACTCAAGATCCTGAGGTTCAGCAAATCGAACGATGGTCCGCTCAATCACACTCACTTCGATACACGTCCCAATAATATAATCTTCAGAACTTGCTCAAGTAATTTCCTATGGATTGAGAAAATATCCATAAGCCTTCAGGAAAAGGTAAATCAGTTTCATGATAACGAGGCATGTAACCTTTGAAAGTTGTTGAATTTGATAGTGAATTTGATAATCGGGTTTTAGATTATCTAGGAAGAAATTACAGTAAGATTTTCTCAAAGAGGTGGATAGCTGGAAACAGGATTGTCGCTATATTCGTCCACGAGGAATATGTCTTACGAACAAGTAGTAATCAGTCAATAACTGTCATCTTTGAATCTTCTGGAATGTCAGGAATGAGTAGAGTCACTGTAATAGCTTCTGGAGGCGGGCAAGGTCTATTTGGTATCACTTGGGGATCGGAGTCCGCTGCTGAGAATACTTTCGAGAAGCGGATTAGAGAGATTACTACAGGTAGATATGACTCGCAATATTAGTCACGAAAATCTTGATCTTGATACTTCGCGGGATCTGCATCAAAAGTCTCTTTGCAATAGGGATTGCAGAAATAGTATCGCTTTTCGTTGTAGTCACTAAACAATGAAGCAGAGGCTATATCAACATCCATCTTGCAAATCGGATCTATGGCCATTCTGGGAGCACTCTCTACACGCAACGATTCACTGGAAGTTTTTCCGGGTTTCTGGATGTCAAATCGATTAAGAAGTAAAGCACTCGAAACAACACTTACACTTGAGAGCGCCATGGCAAGACCAGCAAATTCAGGCTGAAGCGCGATATGCGTAAAGGGATAGAAAACACCAGCCGCAATTGGCAGCAGAATCATGTTGTAGATTAAAGCCCAAAAGAATCCCTGCTTTATCTTGGATACAGTTTTCTTTCCAAGTTGAATCCCTGATATCACATCAGTCAAGTCATCCTTTACAAGGACAATATCACCAGTCTCTACAGAAACGTCAGTTCCAGACCCAAGGGCGATACCAACGTCGGCCTGAGCAAGTGCTGGGGCATCATTTATCCCATCACCAACAAATGCGACTATCTTGTTGCTATTTTGTAGCTCTTTGACCTTCGCGGCTTTATCTTGAGGTAGAACTTCCGCTAAAATGTTTTTAATTTCCAATTTATCTGCAATAGCTTTTGCTGTAAGTATCTTATCTCCAGTAATCATCCATACTTCAAGCCCTATCTCTTTAAGAGTCTGAATTGCTTGAATGGAACTCTCTTTCAATTTATCAGAGATAGCTATGATGGCAATTGCTTTGTTTCCTGAAGCTGCAAAGATAGTTGTTTTGGCTTGTTCTTCAAGTATTGGAGCATGTGTTGCTAAGTCCTTGTAATCCACAGAATTTTCAGCAAGGAATCTTCCATTTCCAACAAGGACTGGAATTCCGTTTACATTTGCTCTCACTCCAAGACCCGATTCTGCCATAAAATTCGTTGATTCAAAAATACGAACATTCCGTTCCTCTGCATAATGCACAATTGCTTCTGCTAACGGGTGTTCACTTCCCTTTTCAACGGAAGCAATCAGAGCTAGAGCTTCATCCTCGCTTATGCCAGGTGCTGTAATGAAATCAGTGACGACTGGGTGACCAATCGTAAGAGTTCCAGTTTTATCAAAAACGATTGTGTCGACAGTTGGAATGGTCTCCAGACCAACACCTGTTTTAATCAGGATTCCATGCTGCGCACCCTTTCCAAGACCGACCATGATAGCTGTTGGCGTTGCAAGACCCAGTGCACATGGGCAAGCAGCAACAATTACTGCTGTCGCGAATCGTAAGGATACATCCCATGTAACACCGCCAAAGAAAGTCCAAGCAAGAAATGTGATTAGACCAATGGCAAGCACAAACGGAACAAAGACTTCTGCAATTGCATCAGCCCGTCGTTGAATTGGAGGTTTTTGTGTCTGAGCTTCCTCTACAAGTTGTACTATTTGAGAGAGTGCGGTGTCTCTGCCGACCTTAGTAGCTTTGATTTTCAGAAGACCGTTCTTGTTAATAGTTGCTCCGATGACGGAGTCACCAATGGATTTTGAGACTGGAATAGATTCTCCAGTGATCATAGACTCGTCTACTGATGAACTACCATCTATTACTTCTCCATCGACAGGTATCTTCTCACCTGGTTTAATCAATACGACATCATTGACCTCAACGTCTTCTGCTGGAATTACTATCTCTTCTTCATCCCTTATGACTGTGGCAATGCTTGCTTGAAGATCCATTAAGCTCCGGATTGCATTAGATGTTCGTCCCTTTGCAAATGATTCTAACCACCGTCCTAGGAGAATGAATGTTATCAACAATGCAGAGGTATCAAAGAAGGATGTGTAACCAGTTAGAAAGAATGTAGCAGCCACTGAGTAGAAATAGGCAACACTAGTACCCAACATGACAAGGGTGTCCATATTTGTGGTACGATGCACTAGTCCCCTGAAGCTGGCCTTATAGAATGGATAGCCTCCAATAAATTGAATTGGAGTCGTCAATAGAAACATCACAATATCTACTGGAAAAGTTGAAGGAAGAAGTGCTCCTCCAAACATGAGAATAACTACTGGGATTGTAAGAATCAAAGAGAAGACGAATCGATTTCGGTAGTATCGTATCTCTTTCTCCCTTGCAAGGACTTCTCGGTCTACTCCAGAAGCTGAACTCTCTTCGATTGTAAGTCCTAAGGATTCCAATTTCCTTCGCACAATCTTCTGAGTAAGAAGGTCCTCATCGTATTCAACAATCAGTTTCCCAGTATTTGGATACGTTCTGACTTCAATTATTCCATCGAGATTTCGAATCGCTGAGGCAATCTCATCCCATCCTTTTAAGTCAGGTTTTGGATCCAGGGTGAAGCTTATGGCAGAACGTAAAGCTCGATATCCCGTGGATTCGACAGCTTTCTCTAGCAGTGTTCGATTTACCTTATCGATATCATATTCAATAACAGCTTTCTCATCAAGGAGACTTACAGAGGCCTTAATGACACCATCTTGATTCAACAAAGACTTCTCTATTGTAGCTACGCATGATGCACAGTGCATCCCCTCAATTCGCATAGACATCCTTTTTTGACCTGTATCTTTCCGTTCCTGTATACTCAAGATGATACACTGTTCCCATTCACTTCTCATGAACTATAGTTAAGTAGTAAATTGCTCTTATAAACTCTAAGATGCAGTTAAACGAACGCGAAGCTCAGCCAATGAAGTGCTCGCTCTCTTTCTTCTCTTCTTCGTCACTCATCATTTGCAGCAGTTGTGTAAATGCATCTTGAATTCCGGTACCGGTCTTTGCACTCGTTTCGTGGAATACAGCAGGAACGCCAAGCTTCTCAATGAAGTACTCCGTGAATTTCTGACCTTCCTCCGTTGTAACGTATTTTTTCTTGTCATATGAATGCCGGAGGTCGGTCTTGTTGCCAATTATTATCGTGGGCGGAAGAGGTCCCATGTTCTTGAATGCCTCAACAAGCCATTTTGATGCATTATCGAAAGAATCACGATCTGTGACCGAATAGACTAGGAGGATTCCATTACATCCAGCATAGTAATGGCCACGAACCTTTTCAAATGTCGGTTGACCTGCAAGATCCCAAATAATAAATTTCACGACTTCTTGATCAAAGAGAACACGTTTAGTAGCTAAATCTACACCAATAGTAGCGATATGTCCCTCAGTGAAATCTTCCCCCAAATAGTTACGACGAATGCTTGTCTTCCCAACAGCTCCGTCTCCAATAAGGACAGCTTTCATTATTTTGCTGCCATCGTCTTGATCCTTCATAGTTGCGCGCTCCACTGGGTCTATCGAGTCTAAGTATATTTTTTGGCTTAATTTACCCTCCCTTTTTGGTTCCCTTCATATATGTTGGTCACCGTGTAAATAAGGTTAGTGATTAAGATAGAGCTAGTCCTCTAGAATCGCACGAACTTGCTTGGTCATATTACGCGGTGAGACCTTCCCAACTGAGATAGCATCACATTCATGAAATCGCTGGAATGCAATGAGACCAGATTTCAGTCGTTCTAATCCAGCCTTAGATTTTATTGCTTCCTTCTCAAGGTAGATCGACTTGACTTCGAGTTGCTTCTCTTTGCGGTGTGCCTTTGCATCCAATCTTCCAGCAAGATCGATTCCATCTAGGATGGGAAGGACAAAGTACCCATAGATGCGTTTTGCTGGAGGAACATAGCATTCGATGGTGTAATCAAAATCCCAGACTCGTTTTGGTAGATGTCGTTCACGCATGACATTGTCGAAGGGACTCAGAATCTTGACTGGAGACTCATCGGATAGGCTTGGGTCAAGGTGTAGTCTATCACCATTTGATGCAAGCATGTAATAACGATCTTTTAACCCGGCAACATGAACTTCCTCTAGTTCCCCCTCTTTGACTAGAGTATCCAAATACGCCTCGATTCTATCCTTCTTATTGTTCCAAAGCTTCTTCGCGGGCATGCTTCCATGATATGATCTAATATCCTGATGCGTCCCAAGACCAAGTGAACCTAGTGTACTATTGACGATGTACTCCGCAGCTTCATCATCGGTTAAGGGTTGAGTATCAATTCCAGCTGGGAGAACTCGTTCAGGAATATCATAGTATTTTTGGAATCCCTGGCGATAAGCTACCATGAGTTCTCCTATGTAGAAGAGATACTCAAGTGCGCGTTTTTCAACTTTCCAGTCCCACCAACCGGAAGATGGTTTCGATTTCTTTTCTCCAAGAGATGCGCTGTTTACCTCGCCATCATCTTTGACTTTTTGTAGAATTTGCTTGATGATATCTTCGTTTTCGATGCTCCACTTTCGGAATGAACTCCACATCTCTTCCTGATAGAAGGTCTTGCGCCAAGCTGATAATGGATAGGTCTCGATTGGCATCAAACACATCGAGTGAGACCAGTACTCAAAGAGCTCACCGTTCTTCTGATACTCCCAGATTGATCCATCCTTGTAGTCTTTGAAACGATTAAATGTAATGAGATTGTGACTGCGCGAAACAACGGATATTGTATCCACCTGTATACTATGAATTCTCTGTGCAACCTCTTTTACAGAATTGCATGGTTTCTCAGTTCTCAATCCTTGAACATCTAACATGAAAAAGCGAGCCTGCTCAGGAGAGACCTCGATCATGAAGAGAGAGTAGGTGGCTCATCTTAAGGGCGTTTCTCTCTCTGCCATTGAGCTGGAAACGCCAATATGAGTTTCAAGGTTGTCTAAAACCAAGCAGTGCTGTTTCATTGCATAGAAGATTGTTTTCTGAAAGATTTTACTTATATTGGTCCTTGATTTCACTTCTATACAGAAGGGACAAATATGACTGAGAAGAAGGAAAAGATGCATTTTGATGTGGTTGCAAGATATCATTTCAACGATGCTCGATGGTTTATGATACTAGGTTTTTCACCGATGATAGTTGGCGCAATTGGGATGATAGGATCTTCGGTGAGCTACTTTGGATTGAGCTTTGATATTGGATCATTCTTTGGATTAGGATCATTTGTACTCACTGAGAGTATGTTGATGATTCTAGTCATCTTCATTATCAGTATGCTCTTCTTTGCTGGGGGTCTAGAATGGTATGTTCTGTGTCGTCATTGCCCATGCTATGAATACTCTGGCAAAGAGCACGGAAATGAGAATCGGTTCTATTGTCTGGCAAATTGGGCTAGTCCAAAATGGTTCAAGTATAAACCAGGCAAGATAAGTCGAGCAGGCCAAGCGACCTTCGCATTCTTCGCTGGATTCTTTGTTCTAGCACCAATATTCTACCTATTGGATAGATGGGAATTTGTAGTCATCCAACTAGTGTTGGCTATTTCGTTCTTTGTTACACTCCGACACTGGAGTTGTTCACACTGTCCCAATTTTGGCTGCATACTCAATACGGTATCTGAAGAGAATCGCGTGAAATTCTTAGAGGCTATGGAAAAGGGAGAGATATACTAGAGTCTTAGAGCTTCTTTGAACCTTCTCTAATTACTAGTTTCGTCATCCTTTTACCATGACTCTTAAAATACTCCTGTATCAATTCAGGGTCTCTCTTGCTGAGTTCTCTAAGCACCCATCCTGCTGCCTTTCCAACAAAAAACTCCTCATCAGAGATGTGTGGGGTCACAGCTTCAAGTATCTTCTTACTATATTCTGGTCTATATTGCGTCTTCAATGTAAGGTATAGATATGGTAGTAGTGAACAACGACGTTTCCAGAAGTTCTCAGAAGTTCTCCACGACTTCAAGGTGTCAACAACTTTAGGGTCCCGGAGAAGAAGTATCCCAATTGTTGGAGAACAGAGAGGATCCGTAACCCCCCAGGTATCAGCATCTTCAACCCACCGGTCAGCAATCTTTAGGGCTATTGCAACATCGCCTTTTTTTGCATACACTTTCAAGACATCAATTGCTGCCACGCGAGTCTCGAAGGTCTTGATACTCCAAAGTGCATCCATCAAGGAAGGTAAGTCATCAATCTTCAGACCTTTGATATGTGTATTCACCATCAAATGTATGTCAGGCAATTCAACACCAATGAAACCCAAAGAGGAGGTCTTCAGATATTCCGCAATCTTCTCCTTACGTATAGGATTGCTATGAGCAATCAGATCTTGATGAATTGTATTACTGATAGCATGAACCATAATAGGCAATGTGCATTGGTTGAATATAATTGTGATGAAACAAGAATGTCCGAATGCGTTTTTATAAAATCTTTAAAGCAATTAATAATCAAACAATCAGGGGTTGGTTAGATGTCGGATGGTTCTGTTATTCAAACACAAGGGCTCTCAAAGAATTTTGGAAATGTGATCGCACTAAGTAATTTGAACCTCTCAGTTAAAAGAGGATGTGTATTTGGTTTTCTAGGACCTAATGGAGCAGGGAAGACAACAACGGTTAGAATACTCTCAGGTTTGTTAAAACCTTCAAGTGGTAATGCTACTGTATGTGGTTATGATATTCACACACAGAGAGAGGAGATCAAGGCAAAAACTGGACTCCTACCTGAAACTCCAGGACTCTACTCAAAGCTCTCAGCTGTGGAATTTTTGGAGTTCATTGGTGCACTGAATGATATGAGTGGCGAAGTTCTCAATAGACGAATTGATAGTCTTCTTGAGCTTATGGGTCTTGAAGGCAGACAGAACGATTTACTTGAGAGTTACAGCAGTGGTATGAAGCAGAAAGTCCTTGTTGCGTCAACGGTACTTCATGAACCGCAACTCGTGTTTCTTGATGAGCCTACATCTCGCTTGGATCCTGCCGCAAGTGTTTTGGTCAGAGAAATTATCATAGCAATGGCGAGAGAAATGGATACGACTTTCTTCATCTGTACACATATGACTGACTTTGCAGAAGATGTCTGTGAGATCATAGGTATTCTAAATGAGGGTGTCTTGAACACACTCGGAGATCCAGCCGATATAATCCAGCAAGTTGGAGGGAAGGACCTAGAAGATGCATACCTCAAGATTGTTGGCGGCGAGGTCGATAAGTCAAGACTCCTTAGTTGGAGGGACTAAGTCTGACACGGAAATGGCTGGCAATTGCTAAGACTGAATTCCTTGTTCAAACTGCAAAGCTTCGTAGAGTCAGGAAAGCTGCAAGTATCAGCCTTCTTCTCATTGGAATTATTTGGGCTCTTGTAATCGTGCCAACAATCATGTCATCGATTCTTAGCGGATTAGGTGTTCAGGTGGAACTTCTCTTTATGGCAGGATTTCCTAGCCTAATGCGCTCTGCTATGCTTTTTCTATGGGTCATCTTCCTAATCTATCCAATTTCCTATGCAATGCAGGAGATACGCATTGGGCAATGGGAAATCATGTTGAGCAACAATGTGAGTACCCGTGATATGATGTTTGGCATGTTTCTTGGGAAAGTCCCTAGTTATGGTTTCCTTGTCATGTATGCAGCACCAATAATACTCTCACCGTTTGCTTTATTCTTTGAAGTCAGTCTTCTTGGGCAGCTGATTATGTATCTAACTATCTTCTTTGTTGCTCTGAGCACCCTTTTTCTATCGAATCTGATCACAACCGCGATTCAAGCAAAACTTGGCGAATCATCCCGGGGCAATGATATCGCAAAGGCTCTCTCAATGATAGTTGCATTTATTGTTCTGATTCCGATGTATGGGCTAATGTATTTTGCAAACTCCATGTCAGCAGTTCTGGGGATGGACATATTCCTCTTGTTTCCATTTACGTGGGGAGCAGATATCATATCATGGAGTGTTATAATCTTCAACGGTGTCGGTATTTCACCATCGATTTTTCTCAGCATTCTGAAATTGGATGCAATTATCGACCTTCTGCTCTTGCTATCATTCACTGGATTAATCATCATAATTGCGTTTACGTCAGCTGATAGAATATTCTCCTTTGGAGCAGGACCTCGTACAGAGAAGATAATTACTGTTGGTGAAGAGAACTTCTTTCTGAGAGGTATAAGGAAGATCTCACCAGGCAATTTTGGGATTCTTGTTGTGAATATGATAAAAGAATTCACCCGAAAGATGCAGAATGTTTCTCGACTCATCTACGGTATTGCTATCTCTATCCTTTTACCAGTGATTCTCAAATATGGTCCTGGTTCATTCTCGGAAGAAGCGCCTGAAGTTGTCCACACTATCATCTTGATGTTGACTGTTTTGATGTTAGGACTTATGCTTGCTATGATAAATGGAATCACATTTGGTGGTATTGGATTTCTTGAATCAAAAGACCAACTATGGATAATCAGATCAGCTCCAAATGGGGTTAGAAAATTTGGCAAAGCTCGTATAACTGAATCATTACTCCTAAATATACCGATTGCCACATTCCCCTCAATAATAGCTTCTCTCATCTTTGAATTCACATTTTTTGAAATGCTCGCAATCATGGGGTACACATACTGGTCTACCTGTGGAGCAGTGCTACTTAGTACTGGTATAACAGCCAATAATCCAGCTTATGAGAACCAAAAAAGCAGTGCATTTCATGTTAATACATTTGCGTCAATTTTCTCAATCATGATAATTCTCATGGTTTCACTGTTTATTGGAATTGAATTCATCATGGCATCTGCAAATATTCCAATATTCATGCTAATTATGAGTACTCCATTGATAATCATTGGAACCATTGTCTATGTAATTGGTATTGAGCGAATGGCAAAAGCTGAGGTAAATTAGAGTGGATGATCTTGATGTTGAAGTTGTTAAAGATTTAAAAGCCATAAATAGCACAGGGACTGATTCTTTCATTTGATGCTAATTCTTAATTGAATATGGATTGACAAACAATTCTTAACTATGCCTTCACTCAATCACTATGGGGTAACAATGTCACTAATGAGAGATGTTAGAATCCGTGCTCCTTCAAGTGATGAGAGAGAAGAATTCTTCGAAGTGTATAATACAGGCTTACCAGGTGTTGATGAGATATCAGAAAAACGATTCTCAGAGTGGTGGGAAAGATGTTATGAAAGTGGTGAGTTGGAAAGACTCTGGAGAGTCGCGGTACTTGGAAAAACGATTGTTGGTGTTGTGATTAACGTATTCAACGACATTCTTCGTTGGGGATTCATTTGGGAGCTGGCAATTCATCCGGATTATAGGGGACAGGGAATTGGAACATATCTCATAAAAGAGTCAGAAAAAATACTCAAGAAACACTACCCAGATATTAGAGAACTAGCGATTGGTGTTAAGACAACCAATTATAGAGCATTATCGCTGTATGAGAAAATTGACTATGGAATTCGTTTTGTTGAACTTCATTTGAGAGGAAAGAAATGGATTCCTGAAGGACAAAGTACACTTAAGATAGAGCCACCATCTCAAGACATTATTCCAGATCTCATGAAACTCACTCCTGATTCATATTGGAGTACAAGGAATGAAGATTCGTGGAGAGAACTTCTCAAACCGGAACATAGGATCTTCAGAACAAACGAGGGTCTAGTTGTTGGTTATATCAGAATGTTGATGGAAAAGAGAAAGAAACCTCATACTGAAATCCAGTTCAATATTAGACCAGATTATGGTCCACAGGTTCTTGATGCATGTATGGAATTATTGGAATTAGAAACTGTCGAATTCTGGATTCAGGACAACCATCAAGACATTCTAGATATTTTGTACCTAAAAGGGTACAAACGTATTGAATCTGAGTTTCTGCTTCGAAAACCAGTCATCAAGTGATTTGGAGGTTGATTGATGCCATTCCGCGAGTTTCTTGATATTCTTCATCCGATCCTGGAGATTTATGATGACTGTGACTATGAGTCAGCTGCGATTTTGGCAAGGAAAGAATTGGGGTTGACAAGAGAAAGATCTCTTAGGATATTACTCCAAGCATTTGTCTATTACTTCGAAGGGCATTCCCGCTGGGAGTCTTCATATGATTATGGAATGGCACGTGGTCTCCTAAGAAAGGCCATAGATGTTATCCAGGAGAGCATTGAATTCTGTTCTGAAACAGAGAAGCATGGATTGATGTGTCTTAATTCTCTCAGCGGTGTATTAGAAGCAGCTATTAACCTTGAAAATGCTCTAATTTCTGTTGACCCTCATAAGATGGTAGAAATTGCGGATAATCTCTCCGCAATTGCCAATGAGGGTCTTGAATACATATCGAAGATGGAAGTTGCTGAAGGTAGTCTAGTTGAATGGTTTCAGACTCAACTTTCAGCCTGGCAACTATATGGTAATGGTGTAGCAGCATACAGTAAAGCGATGTCTGCAGTAAGAACAACTGAATTCGAGAGAATATTCCAAGAATCGGAGATAAAGATTAAGAAATGTCTTGAGGGAATTCTTGAAGCAGAAGATGAAGATTCCTATTCTGAACTGGCTAGCTACTTGGAATTTCTAAAATACCATCGAGAGATAATTTCGAAACATCCTGATTATCTAATACTAAAAGGTAATCGATTGACTTGGCTATACAGCTTCTATGGCGAACCAGAATATCTTAACTCAATCTATGATTCACTAACTGAAGATAATGATGAATTCGTTGACCAAATGAAAACCCATGGCATCTCTATTCAAACAATTGATGAAGACAGTCTATCAGATCTCTTTGAAACAGTACTTGGCGTAGATAAGATGAAGGACCTAGTTATCACGCTCAATCCACTGATTATCGATTTCAGAGGGATTGATGTAGAACTTCAAATGAGTGTCAGAATCTATAGGTATGGAGTAGCTACGATCCATTTGGAAACTGATGTAGATGAATTGACAGTTTCGGATCTGAGAGTATATCTTTCACTGAGTGGACCACATTGTGCTGAATTTGACATTCAATGGGAGGGGAGATTCTATACTAGATTAAGTACAATTGCTGAGGAAATTGTGACGAGTATAAGTAAGGTCTTTTCGAACTTGGATATGGGATTATCACTAAGATTTGTCCCGCATCTCAACTGGTATAGTTATGTCCTTATTCAGAGAGGTGTATGGTCTAGAGGCAATCATGAAGACAGTTTATTACCTCTCGAAAGAGCTGTCCGATTTCCAGACTACAAAGGACTATTACTCGGTCAGATGGAAGCAAGAGCGGCTCTTGATGACTGGATCATGAGAGACCCAATGGGAATCAGGAATCTTGCACCAATCAGATCACACACTACTGATTTGCTTATCACAACTGAGAATCATGGTATTCTTTTCTTTCCAGATGACCCAAGATGGATAGTACTTCAATATCAAGAGACCATAGAAACCTCGGTAAGATTGCGTTGTCTCATCTCAACCTTCATAGAAATTGCAGGAGAAATCTTGGATACTTTTATTGAAGGTACCTCTGACTTGGCTCGTGATTTAGAAACAATGGAATTAGAGTTGGCTGAAAAGAGAATCAGTGAAACCAGAGGACAGCTATTACCAGTGATTCATTTTGATACTTCTGCGCACATGAATATCGAATTAATCCGGGGGACTCTCACCTCAAATTATCGTGATCACGCAGAATTGATGAAGAACATTATGGACGATCTCAATGTTGACAGAATGGTCAATTATCTTGAGCGTAGACTCGGGATACTTTCTCACCATCAAACGCTCTTCTCAGATATTGCATCAGGAGTTGTTGAACGGAGAACAAGAGAAAGAGAACGCCGTGAAGCTGAGATGGAGAATCGAAGAACAAAATCCATGGAGTTTGTTGAGATCTTCATCTCAATTTTAGCAATTGGTGAAGTAATCAGCATCTTATTTGATGCACTAAGAAATTTGGAGATTCAATTTTCAGCAGCTATTGAGCCCATTACCTACTTTGTTGCAATGGCAATTGTGTTTCTTTTCATAATGTATGTGCGACGAACGAGTAGAGTCGTCTACGAATAGTGTGAAGTTTGTGTACTATCATTTTATGATTTGCAATTAGAGAGGTGTACGCTTTGAATGATAATCATCAAACGCACAGAACACCTCTATTCTTCTTCTGCAAATTCGCGACTCTCTGCAAGCGATCTGACGATAGTATGTAAGTCGGCTTCAGGAATAGTCAATAATTCCTCAATTTCTGCTAAAGATAATTTTTCAAGCCATGTCTTTGAAAAGAATTCCTTTACGAAGCTTGGTAACAATTGCAGAAGCTGCATCTTCTTTGTATCTTCATCGACTTCTTCTTCCTCTTCGATATCAATCTCAGTCTTATCTGAGAGTGCGGAGGCAATTGCTTCAGCCGCTGCTTCAGTTGTGAACGAGTACAACTCCTCATTTTTAGCGATTGAATCTACGATGGCTTGAACCTCCTCAAGACTGAGTTTCGATAGTTGCTCCAATTCGGATACATCCAATCCCCGCAACTCTTCCTCAAAGAAGACACTCTTGATTGCTGATGGAATCCGCTCGATCCAATCCTCTTTGGTTATTGGAACTTTGCGACCCTCATCAGACTCCTTTTGCCGGACTTCCTTGAGCATGGCAGCCCATGCTTCTTCAGACTCGCTTTCAGAGAGTATTGAAACATCTAGTTCGTATTCATCGAGTTCTTGTTTATAGTCTGGAAGTTTGAATTCATCCATAATGTCTTGTAGATCAAGTTCAGTTTCTAGAGAGGAGTACTCCTGTGTTTCGTCAACACTGATTTTGCCTAGGATCTCTTCCAAGCTGAGGTCCAATTCAATCAGACCAGGTTCTAATTCAGCGAACACTGTAGTCTCGAAATCTTTTACATCAAGAGGTTCAACCTTCTCATTCTTTTCCATGGATTTTAGAGCTTGATTGATTTGTTTAATCTCATAAGGAACCTTAACGAGATACTTCTTACGGATCAAAACAGCACTAGCGAGAAGAACGACTCCAAATCCTGAGAATAGTGTGAAGGCCATCATAGGTGTCAAGCGTGGGAGTAGAGGTGGTACGAATTGAACAGTCACAATATGTCCATTTAGGTCAATCTCAGTAATCCCATACTGATTACCAGACACAGCGCTGATATAGAAGCTGTAATTTCCAACATCGACCTTAGTCAGATTGGCATACCAGAAACCACCTGTTACATTGTATACCATAGATATCTGTCCCTCTTGATCCCAAAGACTGACAACACCATCTACAACAGGAGTATTATCATATTCATAGACAAGAGTCGCTTGAATCTGGATATATTGCTCAATCTCGGGATTTGTTGATGTCGCTGAGGTTGTTGTTACACGGATTCTATCCCAAATAACTGTGACATCAGAGGTGCTTCTCGTGAAGAAATCAATCCCCTCAAGTGAAGCAGATATTATCGTGAATGTGGCATCCCCAACTGTATAGAGGATGTGAGAGGATCGCCAGTAGCCATCAATGTAAACGAGTGGCGATCCATCGTTTACTTCAGCTATTAGTCCTGAGGTTATTATGATACCTGCAGTTTGAAGTTTCACTGACCACATTATAAAGCCGGTTGAACCAATATTGATTCTGGAATCAGATGTTGATGACTCATAGAACTCCAAGCGATCCCAATAGACAGATCTGGAGTTACCATACATATCGAAACTTGAGATTCCAAAGACAGTACCATTACATGTAGTCAAGCTGTCAAAATGAACAGCCTGGTAGGATGATCTTGTGACATTGACCTCCCAAGTTCCATCGCCAATATGGGTGAGCTCTTCAAATTTAAGGCTGAACATTCCTGATAATACCGGAGCGTCATCAAAATCGTAACATAGGTATATTTGGACTCTAGCAAATTCGGAGGGGTCAAGATAGGTGATATTTGTACTAATTGACACTACTTCAATTTGATCCCATATGCACCAAGTCATATCATTAACGGAGATTGTTGTTATTCCATAGGCATCTCCAAAAACTGATGCAACTGTATAATATTGTCTCTGAACACTAGAATATTGGAATATTGAATTATTCAAAATAATTGTACCATCGAATGGTGTCATGTCATATCTGTAGACTGCACTCACGATTATTCCAGAAGCGTTCGTATTGACATCGATTCGTTGGTCAATAGGATCAGTTATTGTAACAATTAGTGAATCCCAAATCACTGCTTGATTAGGAGCTGTCTGTGTCCATAATGTGATTCCAAAGTCACTTTCAGTCGCACTGCTGACTTGATACTCACGGCGGACAGCAGTATTTCGAGATTCTTGGTAATACCATCTAGCATTTACAGAGTCCCATGAGAGAAGGTAAGCACCATTAAGATAAGCGATTAATCCACTCTGCACATCTGTTCCATCGTACTGATAGCGCGCTTTCCACCATACATCACATTGTGTATTGATGTTGATTCGAGAGTCAGTAACACCCGAAATATAGAACACAATCTGGTCAGTGATGAACGTGCCAGTTAGACTAGCAGTGTAGAACAGATCAGTACTTGAAGGGCCAGTTCCATTGACCACTATTTTGAAAGTGTAGGTATTCAGTCGAACTACGTTAGATGAACTAATTCCAGAAATCGAGAAAGTTCCAAGAACGTTGACATCACTTGACCAAGAACCAGAAAAGTCGTGGATAACCCATATGTCTGTTTCATTAGATAAGGGCACCAATAGAGATCCATAATAAACGACACTACCGGATACCTGAAGATCAGCAGTATTGACATCTCCACGATCATCTGATAGGTATGGGCCAGTACTGTAATCTAAACGAGTTTCAAACTTCCAATTAGATTCATACCAGTCATTATCAGAGGCTAGAGACTGATCCAGAGCATATTGCCTGACATCTACATTCTGAATATCCGGGTGATCCCAGTCAATCTTAATGATCCAAGTGATGTTAAGGAGATACCCACTCTCCAAATATGCACTCGTAGATGAAATCTCCAGATAGTTGGAACCAGTTTGGATAGAGAATGAATGATTTGAAACAGTAAAACGAAGTCGCCAAATTTCACTCGTTCTGGTATTATCCCATAAAGAGAGTTCCACATAATCAAGATTGGAGAATCCATCATAGTCGAGAATGGAGGATGTGATACTATAGGTCCTTAGTTTAGCGTATAAGACATTAGTATCATCAGGATTCTGAAGTACTGGTGCCGCATTATTAATTGGAGCAAAGTTGGTAGGCGTAGACCAAGTGACTACTACAGTGTTTGCAACAAAGACTGTGATACCATAGATACTCTCACTTGCGACATTCATCGTACTGTAGTTATACATCAGATTTGAATTGACATCAATGAACAAGGACCTATTTGGATAGCTGAAAGATAGCCAGGATGTGGCATTTCTACTGATATCGAGTATGTAGGATGTACATTGTGATGAATCGTAGCTAAATTCTACATATATTGCGAAACTGACGGACTCAAAATCTTGAACTAAGGTTTCATCGGGAGTGATGGTGATTGATAGCTCATCCCAGATCACATTCCGAGTCAAACCGCGAGTATCAATTGCAGTAATGCCATATGTTGATTCGAAAGCTCCTGTGCCATTTACATAGTATTTCCATTGACCAACCACAGAATGAGTAACATCGAGGAAGAAACGGCTATTAGGACCATCCCAGACCATTAACGTATCATCGAGAAAGAGAGAATCGCCTGCAGATAGTTGGTGACCATCATATTCCAGTTCAGCTGTCACAAGTACTGTTGCGGGTGAATTAGTATTGACTCTTGAATCATCAACAGATGTTGTCAATATTCGGATGCGGTCCCAAATCACCACAAGTGATTGACCATTCAAATTGATACCAGTTATTCCATGTGTATTCCCAGATGTTACAACAGCATCAAAGGTCTCTGATGTGACTGAATTCTGTAACCGATTTGCAGACCAGATACCATTAGAACCCGTGTAGCTGAAAGAAATCGAATTGACGATAACAAGGCCATCTGTAACATCCGAGTCATCATATTCGTATTCCAAAGTAATAGAAACTATAATTGTAGAACCAATATTATCGTGTGGGTCAGATGCAGTCAGAAACCTAACAGTAATCTGGTCCCAAATTACTACAACCGATTTACCATTCTGATTCACATTTGTTATATCATATGCATTACCAGAGCAGATAACTACATTGTACGTATTCGAGGTCACTACTGATTCAGATACTGAAATTCTCCATACCCCAGAACCACGATATGCTGCAGTATTCCCGTTAATTGTGACGAGTCCAGTCTCTACATCAGTATTATCATAATCGTATTCTAACGTGATATCAATGTTGACAACAGTGCCAAGATTGACTCTTTCATCTAATACCAAGTACGAACGGACAATAATCTGATCCCAGATGATCGTCACGGATTGCAAGTTTTGATCTATTACTGTTATACCGTAGAGGTTACCAGTACTTACTACTAGATTGTATATATGTGCCTGAATACTTCCGCTTGTTTCATTGATTCTCCAGATACCTACGCCAATATGAGTTGCTGGAATTCCATTGATAGTCACTACACCATTGGTCACGCTTGAATCATCATATTCATACTCAAGTTCAACATCTATAGGAGCATAATCATCCACATTGATCCGTATATCAGACACTGAATATCCACGGACTGTGATTTTATCCCAGATGATTGATATGTCCTGAGCATTTTGATTCACACTTGTGATACCATAGGAATTACTAGAACAGAGAATGGTATCAAGGGTGATCATTTGAACGAAGCTCTTTGTGATACTTATTTGCCATACACCATTGCCAATGTGTATTGCCGATGTTGATTGAATTATGACCACTCCATTGAGGACTGCAGAGTTATCATATTCATATTCAAGAGTGACATTGACATAGACGAGTGTGTTGATATCGACATGGTTGTCATCAACATCATATGATTGAACAATGATGCGGTCCCAAATGACTGTGGCAGACTTTCCATTCTGATCAACGTTGGTTAAACCAAAGAAATTACCTGAACAAATTACGGAATTGTATATGTTATCTTGAACAGCTGATTCGGAATCGGAGAAACGCCATATGCCATTGCTGATATGAGTGGCTGACAATCCATTGACAAAGACAGAACCATCTGTTACATCAGAACCACTATACCCGTATACAAGTTTGACATCGATAGAAACGGAATCATCAACATTAACTCGCGTATCCAAGACAGTGTAATATTGTACTACAATCTGATCCCAAATGACTGTTGTGAACAGGCTGTTTTGATTCACAACAGAAATGCCAAAGATATTACCAGTACACGTGACGGTATCATAGGTGATACTCTGTATCGAACTCTTACTCTCAATAATCCTCCATACGCCAATACCTTGGTGAGTTGCGGAGATTCCATCTATGGTAACAGAACCAGTCAACACACTAGAACTGTCATACTCGAAAACTAGGGTCACATCAATATTCACAGTATCATCAACGTTAATGTGATTGTCAGTTACGACATATGATACTACTAGAATCCTATCCCAAATAACAGACTGGCTTTGCAAATTCTGGTTCACAAGGGTGATGTTGTATCCATTGTTAATACAACTTACAGAATTGTATGTCATACTTCCAACAATACTCTGTGACTGTGAGATTCTCCAGATTCCTAATCCTTGATAGGAAGCTGCTACTGAATTAATGAGTACGGTACCATCCTCAACGTAACTATCATCGAAGTCATACTCAAGAACCACATCAATACTAACAACATCACTGATATTTACCCGCGTATTGACTACGGAATATGAACGAACTACAATCAAATCCCAGATTATTAAAACATCACTTGCAGTTTGTGTCCAGCCAGTCAGTCCAAATCCAGATTCTGTAGCAGAAAACAATGAATAACCAATCTTAGCGATAGATTGTGACACTTCTTCGTAGTACCATTGTGAATTAGCTGCATCCCAGCCCAGTACTTTTGAACCGTTCATCTGTGCAACTAGCCCAGTAACAATTGTTACATTGTCATAGTCATATCGTGCACTCCACCAGACTACACCAGTATTATTGACATTGATACGCTCATCTTCTACCCCAGAGAGGTAGAACTCGATGCGGTCAGTGATGAATGTGTTAGTTCTGCTTGTAGTGTAGTAGAGATCAGTTCCGCTGAATCCATCACCACTATTTACAACCTTAATCGTGTAAGTATTCAATCGGACACTGGATGATGATGCAATGTTTGAGATTGCAAATCCACCGGTCGCATTTAGAATACCAGACCAAGATCCTGATATATCATGCAATACCCAGACATCAGTTTCATTCGCAAGGGGATGAAGAAGTGAGCCAAGGTAGACAACTATACCTGTACATTCAAGATCATTAGTATTCAGGTCGCCACGGTCATCAGACAATATTGGATTGGTTGAATAATCAAGACGTGTTTCAATGTTCCAGTCAGCTTCATACCAATTCGTATCTGAGAGAAGTGAGCTGTCGATGACATATTGACGTAAATCAATATTTGAAAGGTCAAGATGGTCCCAATCAATCTTGATCAACCATATGATATCGAGATTGTTGCCTGATTTCACATAGGAGGATCCTGTGCTAAGTTCAATATAATCAGAGCCAGACTCTATTGAGAATGTGTTAGTGGACTCAGTAAATCGGATTCTCCAAATTTCTGAGGAACGTGCATTATTCCAGAGGCTTAGTTCGACAAAATCAATATCAGAGTAACCCTGCAGATCAGAAACATTCGATGTAATAATGTAGAATCTTAATCGTGCAAACATGTAGTTAGAATCATCTGGATTGACTAAGACTGGAACATTATCATTCACTGGAGCAGCTGTTGACCCGCCCCAGATAACTGTCTCAATATTTGAAACAAAGACTGTAATCCCGAAGATTGATTCTGAATTGACTGTTGTTACATTATAAGCGTAAGTCACATCAGAATTACTATCATAGAATGAGGTGATATTTGGCTCGGTAAAAGTATGCCAGTAGATATTATCTCGATAGACTCTAACTGAGTAAGAGGTGCTTTCCACAAGATCATATTCGAATGCAACTGTCATTGTAAAGTTGACTTGAATATTATTCGGAACTGAGTCCATATCTGCAACTATGTTAATATTTAGACGGTCCCAGATAACATCTTGACTCTGACCGTTGAGATCTACTGCTGTTATTCCATATGTTGTTTCTGATGCTGAGGCTACCTGAAAGTTCCAAAGGCCAACACTGGATTTGCTTCGTGCCAACTCGAACCAGCTGTTTACACCATCCCATGTCATCGAACTGCTATCTAGTAGAATAGAATCACCAGATTCTAGAGGGTGACCATCAAAAGCTAGTTGTGCAGTAACTCTTAGTTCAACATTTGAATTGATACTCACTCTGGCATCATCAACTACAGTAGTCAGTATCAGAATGGAATCCCAGATGACACTGACCTGTTGAGAATTGAGATTTATGTTAGAGATTCCATATGTCGTTTCAAGAGAGCTATTTACAAAATATATCCAACGTCCGACAGTAGCTTTCTGACGTGCAAGTTCAAATCTCGCATCACTTGCATCCCATGTCATAGAAGCTCCATTCAGCGTCACTATATCTCCAGATCCCAAAGGAGTCGAATCATATTCAAGTATCAATGTCACTCGGATTTCGCAGTAGGCTCCAATGTTTATTCGGGCATCATCAACAGAGGTTGTAACAACTTGGATTCTGTCCCAAATAATAAGTTGTGACTTGCTATTTTGATTGACATCAGTAATTCCAAATGAATTGCTCGCTACCGACACAGCATCAAAAGTCTCATCTGTGACGGAAGATTGCATTCTAGATGCAGACCATTTACCCAAAGTTCCTGTGTAGATAAATGATACAGAGTTGATTGTTACTACACCATCGATAACATCTGAATCATCATACTCGTATTCCAACTCGACTGTGACGATGATATTGTCACCCACATTATCTCGCGAGTCTGATACTTCATATCCTCGGACTGTGATTTGATCCCAAATGACAAGTTGACTTTGACCATTTTGATTGATACTTGTGATTCCAAGAATATTGCTAGAACATACTACTGCATTATATGTAATCCCCTGAACTGAACTTCTTGATTGTGTGATTCGCCAGACTCCAGACCCTTGATGTGTTGCACTATAACTACTGATAGTCACTGTTCCATCTATGACAGGAGAATCATCATACTCGTATTCGATCGTGACTTCGATGTTGACATTATCATCAAGATTGACTCGAGCATCAGTCACTTCATACTGTCTAACAGTAATCTGGTCCCAGATTATCAGCTGACTCTGGGAGTTCTGATTAACATCGTTTATCCCATATAGATTACCTGAACATAGTACATTGTTGTAGGTCACACCCAGCACTGAACTTCTTGACTGCGTGATTTGCCATATTCCATCTTCTTGGTGTATTGCAGATATACCATTCAGAGTCACTGTTCCATCTGTGACAAGTGAATTATCGAATTCGTATTCCAAAGTAAAATTGATCTCAACAGAGGTAATGATATTGACTCGAGCATCGAGTACCGAATAGGACCTCACAACAACTTGATCCCAGATAACTTCGATTGACTGACTGTTTTGATTAACCTCTGTAATTTCATAAACATTTCCGGAACATATGACTGAATCATAGGTTATTGATTGTACTGATGATTTAGATTCAGTAATACGCCAGATTCCACTTCCAACGTAAGATGCCGCGATTGTATTTATGGTGACTGAACCATCTGTGACGAGAGAGTCATCATATTCGTATTCAAGGAGTATGTCAATATTCACAGAGTCGTCAAGGTTTACGCGAGTATCGACAACAGTATATGATCTGACGACTATGGTATCCCAGATCACAGAGGCTGACTGTGAGTTCTGATTTACCGAGGTTATATCGAAATCATTACCAGAGCAGGTGACTGTGTTATACGTAATGGATTGCAAAGAAGATTTCGTATCAATCAATCGCCAGACACCTGCGCTTTGATGTGTCGCAGAGTTACCATTAATTGAAACTGAACCACTAGTCACAGGAGTGTCATCGTATTCGTATTCAAGTGTGACATCTATGTTGACACTATCATCTATGTTTACTCTGCCATTTGATATCGAGTAAGACCGGACAGTTATCTGATCCCATATGATTAGTTGCGATTGAGAATTCTGATTGATTTCACTGATACCATAAGTATTACCAGAACACGCAACTAGATTGTAGGTTACACTTTGAACAGAACTCTTTGAGACTGAAATCTGCCAGATTCCACTGCCAATGTGCGTTGCAGGAAGTGAGTTAATAGTCACTGTACCACTTGTGATAGAGGAACTATCATATTCGTATTTGAGCGAAACTGTCAGATTCACAACATCATTGATATTAGCTCGTTCATCAGTTACAGAATATGACTCTACAATAACCCGATCCCATACCACAACTTGGGATTTATCGTTTTGATCTACAAGTGTGATACCATATATATTCCCACTGCACGCAACTGAATTATAGGTGACGCTCTGCACAGAACCAGCAGCTTGAACGATTCGCCAAACCCCGCCACCCTGATGAGTAGCAGAAATACCATTGATTGTAACAGTACCAGTTGTGACTGGAGCATCATCATATTCATAGATTATTGTAACATCAATTGTAGCATCGGAATTGATGTCCACGTGTGCATCAATGGTTGAATAGGAAGCAACTTTGATATTATCCCAAATTTGTGCTATCGATTGCCCATTCATATCTAGCTCAGTTAAACCGTGAGCTCCGTCAGAGTATGTCACTGCATTGTACGTCACTTGTTGTGCGGTGTTCTGCGAATCGCTAAAGTCCCACACGCCATTTGAACCACTATAGGTGGCTGTTAATCCATTAACTGTGACTGTGCCATCGGTCACGTAGCTATTGTCATAGTCATAATAGAGGAGAATGTGAAGACTTGCAGAACTATTCGTATTTATTCGAGAATCATCAGTTGAGAAAGACTGCACCTGGACCCTATCAGCCATATACTGCGCAGTCTGACTTGAATTGAAGTTATTATCACCTGTAGGTCCAGTTCCTTCTTTGACAGCAAGGACAGTGAATGTATCTAATCCCACTGTATCATCAGCATAAACTGTAACAGCGAACGTACCTCCACTTTCCTCGTAATTAGTTGCCTCCCAAGGTCCTGTCACTGAACCATATTCTGATTCAGAGATCCAGACATCAATTTCGCCATCTTTTGGATGAAAAGTGCTTCCAAGGTAGATTATTGTTCCAGAGGCAATAATTGAACCATCGATATCGCCTCTGTTGGTTGTACCACTTCCGTCATTGAGTGAGAAGCCAGAACTTAGATCAAGTCGAGTTTCAATGTTCCAATCCACTTCAAAATAATCAACATCTGAAGAAGGATTACTATCGTAGACAGAGCATTTAACATCAGCATTAGTTACATCAGGATGATCCCAAGTTATTGTGATATTAAATGAAGCACTGATTTCGCTACTAGTTTTTGAGTAAGTTGATGATGCCACATCTAATACAATGTAACCATTAGGATCAGACTCTTCGCTAAACGAATTTGTGTCTTCATCAAAACGGACAGTCCAGAACTCTGTTAGTCGGTCATTTGAAGTGAGTGTCATCTCTAGATAATCAATATCAGCAAAACCATCAGCATCAGTTACATTTGCAGTTACCAAGTATTGACGGTATTCAGCGTATAGGTAATTACCACTATCAATATTTGATATCACAGGCGAAGCTGTATTTTGAGGGTCACTGTTGTCCCATATATGAATCAATGAACAATCTATCTCCCATGAAGATTGTGTTAGATCTCCTGTCTCAATGTCACCTCTAAATCGAATTGTAAAGATTGATGAAGTCAGCCATGATGAAATGCTGAAATTATTCCAGGTGTTAGCTGTCAAATCTGTGGCAATATTGGTCCAATCAGAACCTGTCCAGACATCGACCCTAATACTCTCACTATCAAGATCACCAGTATAGATGCATAACTCCTCGCTTGCTTGTGTGTAGTTTGCAGAAGACCATTGAACCTCTAGGTCGAGTTTGTAGTTATAGGTCTGAGTAGACCAAGTATGGAGTGTGATCAGATCTATATTCCAAGTGTCTTTTGAACTATCACTCGATTCAGAATTACCAATCAATTGGATTGTATAAGTTGATGTGGTCAATCCTGTAGCGGTAAAATTCGTCCAACCAGTCGATGTAATAGAACCAAGCGAATTCCAAGAAAATCCATTCCAGTAGTTGGCATTGAGAGTTTCAGTACCACTGTGAGATGCGATATAGATGCACACCTTTTCATTGGGCGCACTGTACATTGCCGAAGTCCATTGATACTCAAGGTCTATCTTCTCGGTCGTTGCAGGCGTACCTGTCACATGTATTGTGAAATTACCAATTGGCATTGCGTAGAGACCATCGGTAAATGATACGTCCAACTTGTAGAGTCCTGGAGTACTTGGAGAAGTAATTCTGAAGGCATAAGTAAGGTATGAAGCACGAATAAGCACATTATTGCTTACAGTGATTTGAGAGCCTACAATCGACGCAGAGTCCCAACCAGTACCACCAATATCTTGAATACTAGTGAAACCAAACGGTACATCTATAGTCAGAGTTCCACCAGATAGGATATCAGCTTTATTGGCCGCCTCTTCTACACTTACATATACTGTTGTTTGTGTGCTTGGTGATATTGAGTGAATTTGATTTGGTGGTGTAGTTGAACCTAACCAGAGTTGTGCAGCTGGTCTATTGCCATTTGACTGAGCTGAATGATATGTTTCAATATAGGTTGTTGAATTTGCTGTGATTCGAATGTCGATATAAAATCCTGAATTGATTCTGTTCGAATCACCTGTGATATAGAATGATTGTACAGTATGAGGTTGGACATTGATAGGTGAAGAACCAGCCCAATAGGCGACTTGTTTATTTGAGAGGTACCATTCTGATATGGGGTAAGATACTCCACTTCCTTGACTGATGGCATTCAACCACTGGCTACCAGTATAATTGAATTCGACTCTTGATACTTGATAGATAGTATCAGTGGGATTCCAGAATATTGCTTGATATAGGCAAAACTGGTCTTTATCAGCCATATCTGGTATAGAACCCGTGACAAGAACAGAACCTGTTTCACCACCATAGCCTTGAGAAATACTCTCTTCCTGAATACCAAGATAGGAGGAATCAAGAGAAGTTCCTTGGGCATTTGCAAAAATGCCTTCAACTCCCAAGTCCGGTGATGAATCCACATTACTAGCCTCTATGTCAATATCATTCTCTGTGTTTGTTGGAGCAGGATCAGCATTGATCTCACTTAGTGTATCATAAACTGCATCAGGACCTGTTTGTTGATTCACAAAATCCGAGTGAGACCCAATATCAGGAGAACTATCAATGTCTGATGTTGCGATATCAACATAATCCACTTCATCTGAAGCTATAGCCATACCAGGATTGATTGGTTGAGGTGAAGTCCAATTTTGATGGTTTTCTCCAGTAGTCAATATCATGGGTGCATTAATGAAAAATAGTAGAATGAATATCGATGCCAGTCCGTATTTTAGCGCGATCCTATGGATAATCAAAATAACAGGTCCCCGATAGTGTTAATGTGGTCTAATCTGCTACTAATTTAGATTATAGGTATTTTACTTGGGTCTGATTTATATGCATATTTCGTCGGGTTTCATTGGAAAAATTAGTACACCACACCTCTGATGTCGGAAACTTCATCAGGAATCATTCCTTTTGCTAGATAATAGAAGCACATCTATATTCGCGTGGAGATGAGTAGGATGAGTGTTGAATTACCTGAAGCTATGATTTTAGCTGAACAATTAAATAATACAATAGTGGGCAAAAAAATCAAAGCCTGTGAAATGAAGGACTATGAGAAACTTCAGAAGCTCACGTTTTTTAATAAAGACATCAAAGAATTTGATCGCCTACTTGATTGTAGCGTTAAGTCAATTCATCAACGAGGAAACGTGATTCGGATTCAGATGAATAAAAAGATGAATCTAGTTCTTGGTCCAGACTATGGCGCTAGTATACTCTACCACACATCAGAAGAGACACTTCCAAAGAAACATCATCTAAAGATACAATTCACTGACAAATCGTATCTCACTATTAGGCAGACAGGTATGGGACTCATCTATTCAGCTGCTGATAACGAGGTAGATAGTCTCTATGTTGTGAAACGAGATTTCTCTGATACTCCGTCGCCTATTGGTGAGCAAGAGTTTACTGTTGAGAAGTTCAAAGAGATGCTTTCTGCTAAAAATCAGAATATCAAGGCATCACTTGTTGGTAAGACAGCTATTGTTGTAGGCTTAAGTAATGCAGCATTTCAAGAGATCATTTTCAAGGCTAGAATTCATCCAAAGAGAAATACATCTTCATTTTCAGAGAGTGACATACACAATGTCTACGACGCAATGAAAGACATTCTAAATGCTAGAATCTGCTCTGGTGGAAAGGATAATTGGACCAATCTCTATGGCGAAGCGGGAAGACATACTCCAGTAATGGGCTCAAACATGAAGGATAAAGATTGTCCAGAGTGTGGTGCAAAAATCGAAATGATAGCTCATGGTGGAGGACAGGTCTTCTTTTGTCCTCATTGTCAAAAATAAGGGTGAACAAGATGGACAGAGTACATGAGGTATTGAAATCTAATGCAAAGCATAAAGAAAAAGTTTCGTTAATAGTAGCACTTTCAAAAAACCACCCAAAAATGATCAATGAAATATTTCACCTCCTTCAAACTGGAACAGAGGTAGAGCGGGGGACTATTGCAGAGGTACTGAAATTCATTTCAAAAGATAATCCAAAAATTTTGATCAAATACATCGATGTTTTGATTCACTACATTGATTATAAAGCTCCGCGAGTAAAATGGGGAATACCAGAGTCTATTGGCAATTTAGCAAAAGAGTATCCTGATATAGCTGCAAAAGCAATACCCAAACTCCTTGGCAACACAGCTGATGAAAGTACTGTCATTCGATGGTGTGCAGCTTACGCACTCACAGAGATAGCCTTGTATAATCCCACAACACACAAGCAACTTATCCCACTCTTTCAACAATTCATTGAAAATGAACAGAATAATGGGGTTAGGAATGTATACACAAAAGCGATGAAGAAAATCAGTTGATGAATTTCTCACTTCTGTTTCTTTGAATCAGAATCAAACGTACTTATTCCTAGATATTGAAATATACAGACGGAAAGATAGATGCTTAAGTGCCAAGTACATATCGAAAGAAAAGATGCAGTTCTGATTTGAGATTTCTAAATTCCATTCTGGAAATACATATTTTACGTATCAATATCCCCCAGAAATGGAAATAAGCGCCATAGGCATCAAAAAGTGCGAGGATTACTATGACTGAGATACCTATGCCAGGTCCTGAAACATATGAACCAACTAAAAAGAGCTCCACTGGCTCTGATTGCTGCAAGTGGACTGTAATCATCTGCGTTATCTTGATTATTGGTATGTTTGTCATTGCCATGGTGTTCATGGGAGGCATCTTGAGCATCTTTGGCGGAGGTGGTATCGGAAGCAACTATAGTACACGGACAATCACATCCTATAGCAATCAGGATATTGATCTCTATACTACATACTATTACGATGAATTCTATGTATCAAGCTCTGAGACAATGACAATGACCGAACCAGATATTCAATTTGATATCGTGGTGGATGATACTGGTTCTGATTCTATATCAGTAACAATACATTTTGCAATCTATGCGATTGACCAATCGACATTTGACTCAATACCGACATGGGCTGGTTTGGACTCATATTTAGTTGAGGATGGAGACTACACTAATACTGCAAGTGATTATTTCAACCTCAATAACTATGCTGACACCTATGTCTGGGTCATCTGGTTCGAAGCATCATCAAAGACCGATGTATGGAATGTTGATATCGACTTAACTCTCAGATACAATTGGAACATTTAGAAGGAACATTATCTGTTAGTAGGAGAGATGATTAATTCTCTCCTCATGATTTTTCGATCAAGTTAGAATCCACATAAGATCCAGTTTGGATTTGATCTTATCAGCTGAATGTGTATCTTCAACCATCGATACACAAGTTGTACACTAAACAACTATACTGAAATAGCTAATAATATCCATCAAAAACGTCTAAAATGGTAGATCTGGTCATTGGGGAGCTGACCCCAACAGATGTCGTTATGGCTATTGCGACTGGAGTAATTGTTTCAATAGTTCTAACTACTGCATACTATATGTCTTTTTCAGGAATGCCAAAATGGAAACCCCGAAAACTTGTTCACATTTCAATGGGATCTGTCGTAGGTCTGACTCTTGTCGGATATTCAAATCTTAGTGGTCCAGCCTTTGCATTGGGTGTCTTTGTACTCATCCTCTTCTATGCATGGGCCCACAAGAGTGAATTGATATGGGATTTGTTAATGGCAGGCAGTCGTGAAGGAGAGAAAAGGTCAACAACTTTCCTTGCAGGGTTTATGGGAATGGTATCATTTTGTATAGTTTTTCTGGTCTTCTTTTCTAGGCCAGAGATTTTCGTAGCATCTATTCTAGCTGTAGCATGGGCTGATGGAGCTGGTGAAGCTATTGGAAGACCTTATGGAGGAAGAATATTCAAACGCAAATATCACAATAAATCGGTTGAAGGGAGCATTGCTGTCTTCCTTTTCGCTATCTTGGCAATAGTTGTATCATTTGTCCTGTACTCAAGCGACACATGCATTTTTTGTGTTTTTCCACATATCTTACTCGTAGCAATATGCGTGACGGTTACTGAGATATTGAGTGTTGGATGGTCCGATAATTTCATTATCCCAATGATCACAGCTATTGCAATGCGGTTACTCATATTCCCTGTAGATCTATTATTTTTTTGGTAACCAGAAAGACATTCTAACCCCAATCGCTTATTCGTTCTATTCCAGATTCGCCAAGTTCGCAGACCAGTTTTAGTTCTGCGAGTATTCCTGACCAACCGATGTCATATCCAACAGCGGCTTCAGGGCTTTTGAATCCATGATGATGAAGAGTCACAAGTGTATGGTCATTTACTTCTTCAAATCTCACATTGACAATGGTCTCCGGTTCATCACCATGCACCCACGAGAATTCTAGTTCCTTATCCTGAATCATCTTCTTGAATACGACTGGACCCTTTCCCTCAGCCCACCAGGTGTAGATTCCTGCATATTGGCGATCAACCTTTGGTTGCTCAGCCCGTATGAAATGCTTTAGCTTCTCAGGATTAGTCCAAACATCAAAAGGAAGTGATGGTGGAGTCTTGCAAACGACACTGAGACGAACATCGACTGGATCGTATCGGGTTACTCTCACTGGATGATAATTCGAATAATCAAATCGGAGAGCTGGAGCACCAAGTTCAACAGCCAACTTAAAATTGGCTAATAATAGATTCCAATGCTCCGGGAGATGATAATTCCTAGCAGAAACAGGAATTGCACCATGATTTACCTGTATCATGGTACCAGGGCCAATTGGATTGAAGCGTATAACAAGGAGTGTATCAACACCCATAATCCTCCAGCTAAGAAGTAAGACCTTTCGCTCTTTCACTTCTTTGATCTCCCAATAATTGGCAATCTCGGGAGTTGTGAGTGCATTTGGACCTAGAAACCGGATTGAACCTCCAACACTGATATCAGCGCTTATTTCATTTCCCAACCAGAGAAGCATTATCACGGGATCAAGAAAATCTGTCCATACTTCCTCAATAGGTTTTGAGATTCTAATCTGAAGATGAATTACCGGTAGGACATCTTCACGTTGTTCCGCCATTACCTCCACCTCAGAGAATTTGAATAAACAATCTACCCTTATCTTTGTGATGGTCTGATATCTTTAATTGTTAATGGATAGGTGAAATTAGTAAGTGGAGGGTTTCATTAACCCTCCGCTTTTTCGGTTTTTTACAAGTCAGCTTGGCAATTTTGACACTTACCAATGCCTTGCTCAGTCTTTGCTCCACAGTATGGACAGATTACGAGTACTTTCACAACTTCTCGCTCCTTAGTAGTAGAGGAAGAAGTATAGGCTGTGGCCGATGGCCCTGAGCGAATAAAAGTATCACCAGTCATTTTTCCACTCAATTGATGTCTTCCGATGGCATCATATATTGTATCTCGTACAAGAGGCTCATCCAGACCTGTTATCTTACATATCTCAGAGATACTAATACTATCATGAGCACTAGCTACACCAATTATCTTTGATCGAATATTCTTTCCGCCTTGTAGACAGAAGCAAGGCCAAAGCAAGAAGACAAGAAATACAAAGATAGAGCCTCCCAGTGATATCATTCCGCCAATTTCACCAGAGAAGACACCAACTATACCAATAATGCTACCAAAAATCATGATTATTGCTAGGTATCTAGCTTGTGTTGATTCTGCAGCTTCTTTTGAAAACAATGCAGTAAGGAGAAAGAGAATTCCAAGGACCAGGATTATTGGTCCCATTATAAAGTACATTCCTTCATATTCATCATTTATCGTACTACCGAGGAATGCCATAATTGCACCTGCGATAATTACAATAAATGAACTGATGAGAAAGAGCTTCTTTACTATATTAGCTGACATAAATCTAATCCAAAACATGGCGCCAATTTAAATTTCCGATTTTCCTTTTGTCAATTAATCTTCGCGCTAATGGTGTCACACGACAACTATAATATCCAAGTGTGCAGTAATTTAGTATCACTCATACTGATTAACCGTGAGAGGTGGAGAGGAATTGAAGATACGGGTCCTAGTAATCGATGATGATGAGGATCTTCTATTTCTTGCTCAAAAATTTCTAACAAAGGAAGATGATAGATTCGAACTGGTTTCTGCAAATACAGATCAAGAAGCATTGCAGATACTTGAAGAAGAGGAGTTCGATGCAATTGTCTGCGACCATTATCTTGGTCCACATAGTATGACAGGATTGGATCTCCTCGAATGGGTGAGAGAAGGGCATCCTCAAATTCCTTTCATTATTTTAACTGGTCGAAGCCAGGAAGCTGTTGCGATAAGAGCTTTGAATTTAGGTGCAGACTATTATTTAAAGAAAGGAACTGAGGATTTCAAAGAACTCTTTTCCCAAATTGCTCATAGAATTAAGACAGAAGTGGAATCAAGGCGTACTGAGGAAGCTCTTGAGAATGCATATGCAGAACTTGAACATAGAGTAGCTGAACGTACAGCTGAGTTACAAGAGATAAATGCTAAGCTTCTGCATGAGATTAAGGAACGTGAAAAGATAGAGATATCGCTCCTCCTACAAAGAGAACTTGGAAATACACTTTGCAGAACTGGAAATCTAACTGAAGCTCTAGACAAGATCTTGAAGACTGCAGTGCAATTAGAGGGCATTGATAGTGGAGGTATATATCAACTAGACAACAGTACCGGTCAATTCGATCTTTCTTCTAATCAAGGTATCTCAACGCACTTCTTACATAGCTACCTAAAACTGAGTGGTAAACAAATTATTGATAGACCAGTTTTTTTAACTAAATCAGAAATATGTGCATTGACAACGATCAGTGAGCTCAATGAAGACACCAATGCTGCTGCAATTCTACCGGTCTTTTTCGAGGAAGAAGTTGTTGCTATTCTGTGTCTCGTTTCACATGATTATGATGAAATTCCCTTGATGGATAAACAAGCTCTCGAAGCGATTTCAATACAGATTGGAGCTTACATGGCAAGGGTAAAGGCTGAGACTTCTTATAATGAATCACAGTCAGAGTTAATGAACATCTTTGATTCATTGGATGAGCTCTTTTTATTGACGGACAAAAGTGCAAGAATAGTAGGAGTGAATGATACTTTTCTTTCTTCGCTTGGCTATTCATCAAAGACTATCACCAAGAAGAACCTTCAAGACATATACAAATTCGAACACCTTGGAGACCTATCAGAAATAATTCAGAAAGTCATGGAGGGAGAAGTTCTCCAAGTTAAACACCAAGCGCTAACACGCAAAGGAAAATCTATCCATTTACTTACACACATTCTTAGAGCAGAACTTCCTGGACGAGAATTACTCTATTTCATAAGTTCAAAACCAGAATCCCAATAATCATATATAGCTAAGTGGAATTAGAAAAATTGGGAGCAAGGCTAACGTCGTAGACCGCACCTTAGATTGAGAAGGTGGAAAAATGATCAATGAAGAGAATGGATTAATGAAAGGGCCCATTACGCGACTCTTTGAAAAAGTCGCAAGGTGGATAGGACTATCATCCAATGCGGGTCCAGTTTTAGCCGCGCTATTTATCGAGCAACACAATTCTGGAGATAGGTTAAGCTCGGATGATATCTGCAAAATGACAGGATACTCGCGTGCAAATGCTGGACTAATTATGTCTCAGCTTGAAGCATTGGGAGTTGTTGACGGTCAGAGAGATTACGATCAGACCGGTAGAGGGCGAAAGCGTGTTCTATATACTATCAATGGCAGCTTTTCAGATATTTTCGATTTGGGTATTATTGGTATACAGGATCGATTGAATGGAATAATCAAAGACCTTGATACCATTGAAAGTCTTGATTCAGGATTAAAGAAGGAATTCGCCCAACTGCTAAAAGAAATTAGAAAAGCTGCAGAAAATAGAAGAACTGAGCTACAATCTGCATTACTGGAAACATAAAGATGGCATTAGTCCAATATTAACTCTAGAAAGAACCTAAATAAGGTCAGAGTGGATACTTCAAAACACTAGAATGATTGATGGAAATTGTATCTCGATTATATCAAAAAGCATTCGATTCACAACACATAGAATGAAAAGAGTATTTGATATGTATTTTACATAATCAAGGAGAAACTACTCTAGATGGCTCCAACAGAACTCGATGATACAATCTATGATTTTGAATCACTCGAAGAGCTACTCAAACATCGAGTGCTTTTAGAGTCGTTAAGTGAAGGATTTGGAGTTGTGGATGAGAATAATATCTTCTCCTATGTAAATAAGAGATTCAGTGACCTTCTGGAATACTCAAATGATGAAATGATAGGACACCTTCTTTCTGACTTTCTAGACGATGAAGAAAAATTAACTCAGAAACATCAAATCAGAAAAAGGACCAAAGGTGAATCATCAAGTTATGAGCTGACTTGGACAACAAAGTCTGGTCGAAAAATACTCACACTGATTTCAGGAGTACCAATTCTAGATAAAGTCGGGAACTATCGAGGCGCATTCGCAGTAATTACAGACCTCACAGGATATCATGCAGCAGAACAAAAATACAAGTTACTTGCAGAACAATCGTTGCAAGGATTGACGGTCATCCAATTTGATAGATATGTCTATGTCAATCCAGCATTTTGTAGAATGGTTGGCTACTCACGTGAAGAGATATTAAACATGCCCCCGAATGAAGCATGGGATCTCATTTACCAAGATGATAAAAAGAAACTCTTAGAGATTGCGCAAAATCGTAAAGAAGGCAAACCGATTCCAATGCCATATGAATATCGTTTCATACGACGAGATGGTTCTATACGATGGGTCCAAGCTTTTTCTGGTAATATTGACTATGAAGGTTCCAGTGCAGTTCAGGTACTCATTATTGATATAACAGAAGCAAGAGAATTCGAGGAAAATCTTCGTAACTCAGAGGCAAAGTATCGAAGTCTTGCAGTTCAGTCACCTCAAGGTATCATAATTATGGGAGACAACAAATTCCTCTACCATAATCCAGCATTCAAAGAACTGATTGGCTATGATGATGAGGAACTATCCCAAATGGACGTGGATGCTGTATGGAATCTTGTACATCCAGATGACCGAGAAGAACTAACAAAACGCATGCAAGATAAGATAGCTGGACGAGCCGTGGCTCCCCGATACGAATATAGATACATGAGAAAAAATGGAGAAATTCGGTGGGTCGAGAGTTTTTCAAGTCAGGTAGAGTATAATGGTAGATCTGCTATTCAGACTGTCATCGTTGATATAAGCGATAGGAGGCAGTCAGAGAGAGAGCTACGTTCTGCTAAAGATAGGGCTGTCTTCTATCTAGACTTAATGGGACATGACCTAACTCAGCAACTTCAAGTTATTCTAAACAGCGCTGCACTCATGAAAAATGCAACTGACAGTAGCGTGAAGGAGTCATTTTACAAAATCATTGGCGATGCTGTAAAGAGAAGTTCAAGAATTATCCAAGAGGCTAAATCAACAGAGCAATTACTATCAGTTCCCCTTATAGAGAGATCATTGACACAAGCTGTCAATATCTGTATTGAAGCAATGTCACACGCAGAAAACATCACTTTTGAAACGTACATTATGGGGGGAGAAGCAAAAGTCCTTGCGGATGAATATCTTGAGCTTCTAATTTCAAATATCTTGATGAATGCAATAGAACACAATGTAAAAGAACGTAAGAGAGTCTGGATAAGACTTGATAGTTCAGGATTGGACTACCTTCTTTCAATTAGTGATGATGGACCAGGGATTCCAGATTCTACAAAAGCTGGTCTTTTCGATATGTCACGTAGATTTGGTGGTCTAGGTCTCCATACTGTGAATCATCTTGTGGAGAAGTATAGAGGACAGATCAAGGTTCAAGACAGAGTCAATGGAAACTATACTCAAGGTTTAGAGGTACGAATCTGGCTTCCAAAGCTCATTCAACCTAAGTAAAATCAGATATGCTTTGCAATAAACCTGTTTTTGGGATCTTTATTTTGAAAGTTGTTATCGGTGCGTTCTCAAGAGCGATTTCCCATCCATGTGCTTCAACTATTCTCTTTACTATACCAAGACCTAATCCGCCTCCTGCTTTGGTCGAGAAGTGATCCTTGAATATTTGCAATCGAATCTCTGGAGGTATCTGTTTACCATCGTTTGCAATATAAATGAAAGAGTTGAATTGGTCACTATCGCTCGTTATTGTGATTCTACTTGCTTCACCATGTTCGTATGCATTCTGAAGGAGATTCTGTATGACTTGGAATATCTTTGCACTATCACACTTTACCGTAGGAAGATCATTATGCACTACTTCAATATTGACCGGTAGAGTACTATTAGTGACTTCATCCACTAACTCATCAAGTTTTACTTCATCTTTGATCCCTATTATTACTCCAGCATTTGCCAGTGTAACAGACCTTGTAAGTATGGATTCCATCTTTTCCGCAACAGAGATGATATCATTAGTATATTTAGGATTATATTCATTTTCCAGAAGCTCAGCTAGACCAGTGATAGCATGGATATTTGATCGTAGGTCATGAGCCATTGTTGTAGCAAATCTGCTGAGCTCTTCTTTCTGTTTTCTAAGATTTTCTTCTGCTCGTTTCCAATCAGACATATCACGGATGTGGGACTGAAGACCGACAACTTGGTCACCAGAACGAATCACTGAGCTAGATAGGTGGAAATAAAATTCAGAGCCATCTTTCCGTAATCCAACACCCTCATATCCATCCACCAAAGCTTGGCCAGAGTCAATGCTTTGATGGACCATTTGCATAGCGTCTTCACGATAATCAGGATGCAGAAAGCTGTCAATCCTCTGACCAAGAGCTTCATCTTCGGAGTATCCGAACATCTTCAACACTTTATCATTGCAAAAAGTAAGTCGTCCCTCAGGGTCAATACCAATCACACCATCAGAAAGATTCTCATAGAGGAATCGATATCGTTCTTCGCTTTCGCGTAAGTCATTCTCAGCCTTGATTCGTTTGGTTATGTCTCGTACCAATGCTTGAATCAATAGATTTCCTTCGATCTCGATTGCATTCAGACTAACTTCGGCATCAAAGGGAGTCCCATCGTATTGTATGTGTTTCCAGTAGAAGAATTGGGATTGACCACTTATGGCTGCATTAATCTTCTCCATTGCCTTTTCCTGAGAAACTCGTCCATCTGGTTGGAATGGTGGAGAGAACCGGTAAGGTGGTTGACCAAGAATTTGTTCTCTTGAGCAACCAAACATCTCTAGCGTTTTGTCATTGCATTCAATGAAGATATCATTTCTCATTAGGAAGATAGCATCATTTGCAGTTTCGAAAAGAGTACGGTATCGATTGGCAGACTGACGTAGCTGCTCTTCCATATTCTTCCTATCAGTAATATCCCTTTGAATTATTATAGATTGTAACAATTCACCGGCCCTATTTTTGACCGACGCAACACTGAGAATAACTGTTCTCTTTTTGCCATCCTTTGCAAAGATACCAATCTCCTCATCTCGAATCTCCCCTGTTTCCTGCCAGATTTTCGTTAGGTCTTTGGCCCTTTGAATGGAGTCTGGTGCATAAATTTTGAGAATAGAATGACCTACTAGATCAGTTTCACTGTAACCCAGATCGTTCAAAGCTGTCCTATTCACAGAGAGAACTTTTCCATCTGGAGCGAGCATGTAGCAATACACCGGAGCATGATCAAAGAATTGTCTAAAACGTTCTTCACTCACACGCATCTTGGTGTCAGATGTTTTCCAAGAACTAATGTCTCTAGTAATCCCTATTACACCAACGGGTCTACCGTTTTCATCAATCATAGGCGAAGCAGCGACTTCGGTCCAAATTGTACTTCCATCTTTCCTATACATCTCAAGATCAAGAACGAAAGGATCAGTAAAAATCGCTCCATTTCGAATTCGATCAAATCCTTCACCAAATGCAATAATCATCTTCTCGAGAGATTCAGGAGTCATTACCTCTTCCCAACTCTGCGTAAGTGATTCTTCAACAGTATATCCTCTGATTCTTTCAACTGCTGGACTAAGATAGGTACGTTCCATGTTCATGTTCAATGTAAAGATAATATCTGAAGAGTTCTTGGCAATCAATCGATATAGTTCATCTTTTGCTCGAAGAGCTTCTTCAGCTTCTAATCTGCTTGTGATATCTCTGAAGATACCCAATTGATAGTTTTTGCCTTCAATCGTAATTCTCTTTCCTGAGATATCAGCAAAGAAATAGGATCCATCTTTTCTTAGAACTGGAATTCTCTCAGCAATTCGTAACTCATCCCACATTTGTTTCTCAAAAATATCCAACACTGTCTCCAAATCTTCAGCGGGATGGATGTCATCTATTCGTAATTTCATTACTTCTTCGTTGCTATAACCTAACATCTCACAGAATCGAGGATTAGCTGACTGCACTGTTCGATCTTCCCGATCAACCATGAGGATTCCGTCATTTGCGTTTTCGAACACAATGCGATATCGCTCTTCAGATTCATCTCGCCTTCTGCGTTCTCGAACGTATGCAACTGAACTTCTAATGACATGTATTAACTCTGCAAACTGACTCTTCGGATCTCCACCTTTGATTACATAATGAGTAGCACCTAGATTAAGTGCTTTGATGGCAATCTCTTCCCGTCCCTTGCCTGTGAATATGATGAATGGCAGGTCATGGTACTTATTGCGGATAACTTCTAGAAATTCAAGACCATCCATGACAGGCATTTGATAATCACTAATTATTGCATCGTAGGTATGATGTTCTAACATTTCCAATGCTTTTGCTGCAGAAGTCAATGTGATTACTTCTATGTCTGGTGCGTCTCTCTTGAGAAATGTACTACTGATGGTTAAGAAAGGCTCGTTATCGTCAACGAAGAGGACCCGTATTGTCATCAAAGAACCTCGATATGTTAACACTCTGCAAGCTAATGCCAAATGAATGCGTTTTGAAGTTTGCTTGGCTCAATTCAGTATTGGAAAAGTGTGATAATGCACAGAATTATGCGACAATCTCAATGTCTTGGTCAGACTTAGCTCCAAAACCAATCTCAACAGCACGTCTAATCTGTGGGATTTCCCAGACATCCATGTCCAGTTTATTTTTAGCATTGCAACACTGAATTGCTCTAACCCCTTCAACATCTATAGAAACCATATCACCACTCGCAAGAATGAGATTAGGTGAGGAACATTGACCCGATGCGGGTCCGCCTGTTATGAAACATGTTCGGGCATCCATCACGATTAGGTCAGGTCTGAAATAGGATGCCAAGTCAGGTATTTTTTGTTCTAAATTGCGCAAATGCATCTTGATGCGTTCTGAATGCTTTAACCATCCAACGAATAGCTTCATACTACCTGTATATCTTGCTAAGAAGTGCGTCTTGAGGCATGGCGCTAGGACAGTCTTTCCACGTTCAAGCAAGGGTTTTCCTATTGAACCTCTCTTCAAGTACTTGCCAGAGGGAAAGTCAACTTTAATCCAGTCGTGTTCATCAAGGAATATCAATTCTGCATCTAGGTCCTCTGCGACTTGACTCAATCCAATGGTCTCTGCAACCTTTCTTGTGGAGAGTCTAAGAGTTGAACTGTCAATTATTTTTAATTTGGATGCACCAGCCTCAATAATTAATTCTCCAATGGCTTTAATGAATTCGGGATCACTTGATGCAGGATAGGGATCACCTGTATTCAGGTTCGGTTTAATGGTGACTGTATCCCCATCATGTATTACCAGCCTTAATCCACCGATAAGATTCACGGCTTCTTGTACTGCACTCTTCAAATCGAGTGTAACTGGGACTTTACTGACAAGATATTTCCCATTTCTTTTGTATGGTTCTGAAGTACTCATTGCTAGACAAGAAATTGCTATCTGTGATGAAATACCTTGCTATCCATCCATTTTAGAGATCAGTATACGTAACATCAATAAGCATCTTAAAAATAGGAGAAAGTGGATTCTGTGATTATGAGAGGATGAGACAGCATGGCTAAAAATACCGGAATATCATATGGACTTCTCATTCCGATTGTAGTACTATTCATTGTGATGTTCTCAATAGGTGAACGATGGTTATTGTTTCCAATTGGTGTACTTCTAATCATATTCATTGCTGATACATTCGAGAATAGCAGAATAGAGAAAAAACAGGAACAGGTCGATTATTGGAAATCGCCAGAATCGAAAACGCATACTTCAGGAACATATCAAGAACCACAAGTTACTCTGTCCAAACCAATCTACGATCAGAAGAAACAGAAAGAGCAGGGTGTTAATTGCGGAATATTCATACCCATCTTCATAATTGGTTGGCTCTATTACGAATCCAGATCTTGGGTGTTTCTCATTCCATTATTCTTTCTCTTTATAGGACTTGCAGAGAATATTTCACAGAGTATGCGTGGAAAATCTAGAGTTCGCGAGCAGATCAAACTTGAGAACATAGGTACGGTATCAGATGTTTCAAGTAGAACCGGGTTAACAGAGGAAAAAGTTAGAGAACATATAGTCACCGAAAAAAGAAGTGGCTCAACTAACGTCTGGTTTGATCCATCATCGGGAGAGATTACGCACATGCCAGTTCGTGATGTTGAAGAACCAGTCAGGACATCAGTTGGATGTCCCTATTGTGGATTTGCATTAAAATCTGAGGATAGATTTTGTCCATTCTGTGGAGCACCAATCAGAGTTTCAACTTAAGGATTGAACGCACATTACTAGTACTCAATAGAAAGAAGGGCTTTTTGTTATTTTGACTTTCTAGATTTGGGAATCAAGAATCCAACACGTTCTCGGTATTCAAGATAGGATTCTCCATAACGTATGACTAGATCCTTTTCCTCAGCGATGCACATGATATAGAATACAGGAATCCATATGAATGAATACAATAGCAAGAAGGGAGAATTGACCCAGAGCGCAATTGGGAACCAGAGAACTGCCTCTCCTATTGCCTGAGGGTGTCTGACTCGTTCATAGATTCCTGTGTAAAGAGTATGTTCCTTCTTTGGTGCAAGTGTTTCTTCGCCTGCATCTCTCATGCCAATAAACATCAGATACATACTTGGAATAAAAAATAGCAGACCAAGCAGCACCGATAACCAGTAATCCCAAGAAAAAGTCAATGGCAATCCAATTGGTAGAGGGTAGAGGAAATAGCCAATATAGTTGATAACAGTGATACATTCAAATAAACCTGCAATGAGTCTATAGGTTTTACATTTCTCGTATGCTACTTCACCAATTCGCTTTTCTAATTGAGCTGGACTAACACTCTTGACATAGAAATAGAGAAAGAGAATTGTAGAAATAATTAGTGAAATGAGGTTTACCCACTCTATCACATCCATCATCACCAAGAAATAATGAACGACTAACGACCAATCCGATAGAAAAATCCTACGTTCTTCTGACGCATATAAGAACAAGTTAATATTCTCTTAATTATTGTTAATATTGTGTTTCTTGAATTTGAAAGAAAATTAGTCGAAATAGTCGATAGAGTCGTTCCTTCGGTTGTTAGTGTATCAACAACGCGATTAGCTAGAACGCAACTCTCACAGATTGTTCCAGTCCAAGGACAGGGTTCTGGAGTTATACTCACAGACACGGGTTTTATTGTGAGTAATGCTCATGTCGTAGATGGTGCTCGTGATGTAGAAGTGACTCTTAATGATGGACGGACTTTCAAAGCAGTAGTTGTCGGTGAAACAAAGACAAGAGACCTCGCAATTCTAAGGATTGAAGCTGAAGGACTTGTTCCAATAAACATGGGTGATTCAAGTAAACTAAAGGTTGGACAATTTACCATTGCCATTGGAAATCCTCTCGGTCTAGGATCTTCAGTAACATTCGGGATGGTCAGTGCAGTAGATAGGACGATACAGAGTGAGAGGTCATTCCTTGAAGGGCTCATTCAGACTTCAGCTCAAATCAATCCCGGAAACAGCGGTGGTGCATTGGTGGACTCTGAAGGGAAACTCATTGGCGTGCCAACTGCGATGATACCCTGGAGTCAGGGAATTGGTTTCGCTATTGCAGTTGATACTCTCAAAGATGTCTTCGGTGAACTTGTGGAAACTGGAACCGTACGGACTCCATGGATGGGTATCGTAGGAGTAACGCTCAATCGAGGAATTGCTTCACATTATAACCTCGCAATAGATACCGGTGCTCTATTGCTGGAAGTACCAAAAGGACCTTCCAGAATAGCTGGTCTGAAACCGGGTGATGTTATCATTGCGATTGATGATGTTGATATGAGTGGGATGGAAGATCTAAGAAAGAAAGTATTGCGAGGAAAGATCGGACAAAAGTTACGAATCAGATTCTTCAGAAACCGCGATGTACTTGAAACATATGTTGAATTGACCTCTGCACCTCAATAATTAGAGGCCTACTACGACCAGAATCACACCAACTAGTGTAGCAAAGATACCAATGACAGTGATTCGAGTCAATTTCTCTTTTAGAAAGAAGACTGAAACTGGGATAGCGAAAAGAGGTGCGGTCGATGAAATGACTGACATAATAGTTGCACCCACTGAAGCAACCGCTGTGACGTAGAGCAAAGAGCCGACAGCCATGCCGAAGAATCCTGCAATTATGACACGAATTGCAGCTTTGCGTGTTGGAAGTTTCATGCCCTGAGAACTAGCTATAGCAAACATGGGAATAAACGCTATTGAACCAAAGAACACTCGAACAAAGCTACCACTAACTGGATCTACACCTTCAATGCCAACCTGAAGGAGAGTAGTTCCTACTGCATAGAGAATTGCAGTCATTATAGCACCAAATATCCCCCAGAGGTCAAGTCTATGGTGATTATCACCTTCCTCTGGATGGTTGTTTTGTTCATTTGACAGGAGAACAACTCCAATAACTGCAATTATCGCTCCAGCTAGTCGTGAGAGAATTGGAGGTTCGCCCAGGAATATAACTGTGAGGAAATATGTGATTATTGGAAATGACATTGAAATTGGAAATGCATATGATACACCAATCCGTTCTTGACTCCATAGGTAGATAGTATCACCAATCACTGCACCCAAGGTAACTGAGATCCCAAGTATGACCACAGTTGTCAACGGGAGGAATATTGAATCGATACCAGGTAATAGAATGACCATCACAGCCATGAATGGAAGTGCAACCCACATCTTGATAGAACTCACCGCAATAGGGCGAATTTCGTGAGCCTGTGATCTGTACACAACAACTGAGAATCCGTATAAAGCAGAACCAAGAAGTCCAATTAGACTTCCAACCAAAAGCTCAGGTGTGACTTGCATATCAGTTTCGAAATTCAACCCCCCTAAGATAGTATCGGAATAAACCATGCATTATGAAGCTGATACTCAATTTTGCGTAACCTTTCAAATTCGATTGTCAGAGCTAGTATTATGATTGAGGACACCATTGACCAAACAGCGCTATCTGCCATAAGGCAACCACGAGAGCAATAGTGTCCACCATAGAGATTGAAGATACACGGACCATCCTTAGGTTTCCCACACCAATCACAACATTGAATCTCATCACTCATTTCTTTAACCAAACCGTTTCTCAATGAATAGTGGTCTTGAAATAAGATAACCTTTCAGTAATTTTTCAGAAAAAAGAGAGAGGTGGAGGGTCCACCTCTTCTTTTCGACTACTTTGCCTTCATCTTTGGAAGTACTACAAAGACAATTAGAAGAATCCCGACAACCCCAACCACTGAAACAACGATAAGCGGTACTAATAGATCGCCGTTTCCAGGTGGAGGAGTTGCGGTTGTAGTAGGAGTTGTGGTTGTGGTTGTTGTTACTGGAACATCGTTCACTGTAACCAGCACCGTATCAGAGATACTATTGCCGCCATCATCGAATAGCAAAATAGTAAGGTTATACTCACCAACTGCGTAGGTATCCAAAGAGATCAAGACAAAGTAGCTCTCTGCGTTCCAATCACCACTAACCTTTACCCCACCATTTTCAAAGACCGTGAAGTTATGAGGACGCAAATCACTGATACTCCAATTCACTTGATTACCAGTATCACCTACTGTCATCACTATATCTGCAGGTGAGTCGATAACAGGAGCAATAGTATCGACCACAGTGATGTAGTGTGTCTTAGTAACAGAATTTCCTTCATTGTCAAGGGCAGTGACAATGATGTAATGAGCACCAAGAGATTCATCATCGAGATCCCAGTTCTGTGAATATGGAGCAGCGTAATCAGCTACTGGTCCAGATCCATCAGGATTGAAACTGACGTACTCTATACCAGAACCAGAGTCGTCAACATCAGCTATGATAGTCAGTAGACCAGATTGGTCTGTATTATTAAGAGGATTAGTGATTGTCAATGTTGGATCCATATCATCCCCTACAGTGTACGAGTAGAAGAAACCACCATTATCATCTATTATCTCAAAGCCACAACCATCAGAAACTTGAATATAGAAATCTACATGGGTGTTGTAGACTTGAGCAGGGATGATTGCGTTGTACCAATCACCCTGGTCATATACGCCGATGCTGACATCAGCGGAAGACCAGCTATCTATTGTGTATAGTACAAAGACTGTAGATACGCCAGGTCGTATATCTATTGTGGATACACGAACCAAAACATCCTCATAGTACATGGGTGTCGCATCATACGAAACAGAATTGACTGAAGGTGGTTCCGTATCTATTAAGTTGAGGTCATCAACTAAGAGTGAAGTTCTCATACCAGCTGCGGCATACACATGAACACCGAAATAGAATAGTGAACAATCAGCAGCAGAAGTTGAAAATGCATCCTCGATATCTGCTGTCATGTTGCGAATCATATGATTCCAAACTCCAGTTTCATTATAACCATCAACAATCAAGTACTTCACTGACCCTGAAGAGTTATCTAGCGTCGTTGGGGGAGAGCTTCCAAGTACATAGCGAATGATCCTATTCAATCCAGATACAAGAAACTCCATATTGATGTAGGCATATGCTGTACCAGTATTTTGAAGATCTTCTAAACGCCACCAGAAATCTGTTGAGAGGGCAGGATCTATGTTTGCATAGAGTAGATTGCGATTGATTCCGTCTTCTACATTTTCCACAGTTATGTTTGCAGAATATGTTCCGCTATGTGCTACGGTCGATTGGGTCACATCACCAGAACCAGAGTATCTTCCCCATCCCGTGAACGGATCATATCGCCCCCAATTTTCAATATACTCAAAAGTTGGGTCACTTGTTGGGTATGTCATCATCTTGAAATCATCAACAAGAATCTCGACACCTGCATCCACAACACCTTGGTATGCATAGGTACTGATCTCCACAATTGACATATTGTAAAGTCCAATCTGGTTGCTCACTTCATACAAGTCAATCTCAGAATGCTGCCAGACATCCCTGACTCCAAAACCAGGCATTTTGACATAGTGATTTGTGGTTGAATTTGAACCATGAACATTGTCATCTCCATAGCCAAAATAGTAGTGAACATAGTGTGTTGTTCCGTTGTAGAAATTCAATCGGAGATAGGCATACTGGGATACACCTGCGCCAACAGTATCATTGTATTTCCAATCCAGTTCTATTATGTTCATTCTAGGATAAAGAACAGGATAGCCATAGTTAGTTGGAAATGATTGGTAACATCTTGCGTTTCCACTTCCACCAGTCATTGTTGGAATACTCACATTGAGAGAGTAAACACCTTGAGTGTGAACAGTGGACTGTGTAACATATCCATGAGAGAGATTGTATATTGTCCACCCATTCCCAGAACCTGATTCGAAATCACCATTTGCAACCCAACTACCGTATGTGCTATTATATAGGACAACATCGTCAAACACAACTTTGATCATATCTGTTGCACCTGTTGGTGAGTTAGCATAGAACCAGAGTCCTCTAACGTAGCTTTCACTTGTAAGGACACCAGATCCGAAAACGTCAAGGATATCTTCAGTGATATTGCGGTCAAAGACGTTCCACTGGTTGACTGTTTCATTTATCATTATTCTTGCATAATTAGATGTGTTCGCGGGTCCGGTAGTTCCGGAGGATAGATAATAGTAAAAATTGTAGGCGGTTCCAGCACCATTATCAGTTTGGAGATAGAGAAATGATTCTGCTCCAATTTGGATATCTGGATTTACCAAGGTATTCCAACTGAAACTCAGTGAAATACCAGGTTCTATCAAGGTGGTTGTAGTATAACCAAGATTGCTGTAAAGATACGCACTTGCGTATCCGACATCATTTCCCTGAGCTTCGATATAACCTGCATAACTACCAGTAGCTACAACACTAGTGTATGCTCTGTCTGCGTACTGGTAGGCACTGGCTTGTGCACCCCATGCCTCAGGTCTATTGTTCACAGAATCCCATGCCTCAAAATCTGAATTCTCAACAACGTTCAGACGAAGTGGTTCTACAGGAACGGGTTCATCTGCAATCTGTTCATTAATTTCAGGGACTTCATGAATCAAGGAATCTACATTCCGCTGAGTGACCAGCGGAGTGTCCACCGAGAAGAACATGAGTCCGACGAGTACAAAAGTTAGTGCTATCACTATAGCGTGCTTTCTTTCCATTAAACTCTCCTCATTATTTCTAATCGAGTTAATTCTATTTCGATAAACCCCGTGCTTCTTAATTGTTGTGCCTTCTTCTTTGATATGATTTGAATCGAATCAAATAAATAAGAGATAAAGAGGTGGATTTCCACCTCTTTTCCGACAAACGTTCTATGTTCTCTTCATCCTCACCACTAGAACAATGACTAGAACTACCGCGATACCTCCAACACCAAGTATCAGCATTAGCATTGTTGGATCCTCAGGTGGAGGTGCAACTGTGGTTGTTGTCGTGGTTGTGATGGTCGTGGTTGCAGTTGTTGTGGTTGTAGTTGTTATGACTGCATTAACAGTGACGATGATTGTATCTGCAATCCAATTCCCAGTACCATCGTAAATCACGCAGGTGTAGTTGTAGGTTCCTGCAGTCAAACCTTCCAGAGAATAACTGATGGTTTCAAGTGACGAGTTCCAGTCATTACCAGCAATAGTAATCCCATTCTCCAAAATCACATAGTGATCAGGATAGAGGTCGGTTCCATTCCAATTGACAGATAGACCAGTCTCACCTTCGGTGAAAGCAAAATCATCTTGTCCAACAATTTCGGGCCACGTCCAATCAACGGCTGAAACACTGATCTCCTGTACAGCTGAATTACCAGCATCATCATAGACTACACAGGTATAGTTGTGTGAACCTAATGCTAACCCATCCAATGAGATACGAACAGTTTCAAAAGTCGAGTTCCAGTTTCCTGACTTTGTAAGAACTTCATCAACATAAATCTCATAGCTTCCTGGTCGCCAGTCTGAGGGATGCCAAGCAGCAAAATACCCAGTTGAGCCTCCTTCTATTACAAGGTGGGAATTCATGCTAAATACAGGATCAATTGTATCGACGACTGTGAAGTAATGTCTCTTAGTCACATGATTTCCAGCATTATCAAATGCTGTCACATCGATGTAGTGCAATCCCAATGTTGCCATATCCAAGTTCCAGTCATAGGAATAAGGTGCTTCATCGTCAAAGTCAGATCCATACATATCAGGATCGAATACGACGTACATGATTCCAGCTCCTGGATCCACAGCATCAGCAGTGATAGATAGGAGACCCTCTTGGTCTGTGTTGTTCCCAGGGGTAGTGATAGTCAATGTCGGATCAACATCATCACCTACCATGTAAGAATAACGAGAACCATCATTATCGTCTTTTGCAACATTTCCACTAGTATCTGTCACGGATACTTGGAACTCTACGATTCCAAACATTTGATTTGGAATGGTCGCAAAATAGTATCCACCCATATCAGTTGCAGGTACACTCCACCAACTACCATTATAGTAGTCCACGTAGACAGATGCGATTCCGCTTCTATCATCATGGGTAAATATTGTTACATCAACTGTTTCATAGTACATTGGTGATGCAGGTAGGAAGTCAACTGAGTCTACAACCGGTGGAGCTCCATCAATGAAATGCATCTCATCAAAAAGAATGGTCAAGCCATTATTTGTATCCACAGCACACCGGAGGATAATCTGATCAATAACAATGTCAGACGATGAACCGAATGCCTCCTCATAGTCTGCAGTGAGATTCCGATTCATAACATTCCATACCCCAGTTGTATTGAAGGATTCAACAAAGTATGTATACCAACTACTTCCATTTGTAAAAGGTTGGCTAGATCCTGCTCCTAGGACATAATTTACGTAGTTGAAATCTGTATACATGATTCGAATGATTGCCCAAGCACCATCGTTCCCAATTTCATCAATACGCCATGAGAAATTAGTTAGATCATTAGGGTGCACAGCGATATTATCATCACGATGGACACCAATTACATTATTGTAAACTCCTGTGAAATTACATGCGTAGGTTCCTTCAAGTGCATCTGTAGTTCTCTTGATGGTGTCTGTGTTGCCATTATAATTTTCCCAACCAGCAAATGGAGTAAGTGAATCCATGTACCAGTCTTCTTCAAATCCAGGATCACCCAAAGGGTAAGTGATGATTTGAAAGTCATCAATCAATTGAAAGACTGATGCTCCTTGAGCATCATTATACAAATTGAATCTAACATCATATAGAGATACATTTGTCAATCCAACTGCACTGGTATAATCATAGAGATCAAGACTTGCATGTTGCCAGGTATCTCTGACACCAAATCCGGGTATCTTGAAATATGTGTAAGTAGTTGAGTTCGTGACTGACAAAGCATCATTATATGTTCCGAAGTAGATGACGATGATGTAGGTTTGGGTACTATTCCTGAGATACACTTGCATCAAACCATATTGCGAAGAGAGCATGCTGGGTGTATCATTATACTTCCAATCAAATTCAAGAGTTGTAACACCTGGTGATGGAACAAAGTAACTTTGGGGGTAAGCAAACTTCTTGTTGGTGTAGACACTACCCTGTCCACCTGTTATAACAGGAACGCTCATGTTCAAAGAATAGGTTTCGTGAATGCTATCAACACTCTGTTCCAAGTACCCCTTTGAGTTCGCATTTGGCCACCAAGATGCTTGTGTTCCAGTTTCGAAATCTCCATTTTCAATCCAATCAGAGTATGTGCCATTGGTTAGAATCACATTGTCAAATGCCGCTCTGATGACCCCTACATCTCCAGCATTGGAATGAACACAGAGACTTACTGTTTGCATATATTGACTGGTGGAAAGGTCTCCAAATCCCCACACTGCGATATAGTCCTCAGTGATATTCCTATCGAAATGGTGCCATGCATTGATTGTATCATTAATGTAGAACACGGCTTGATCTGAAGTATTCGCAAACGAATTTTTAGAAGAGAGTAGGTATTTGAAATTTCGCTGCTTACTTCCTCCATTGGAAGTGAAAATTGAGATGAATGTATGCGCACCATCATCAAAGAGAGGATTATCCAATGAAATCCAATCTAACGATAAGTACATACCAGGTTCAATAAGAATATTATCTGATTGTAGAAACACAGCACTCATCAATCCAGAACCATTAGTTGTGGTTGAAGATTCAGTTTCAACAAGCCCAGCATAAGTTCCAGTGACTCCAGGTCCTTGATAGTCGAATTCTGCTACATTGTGAGTTGTTGCCATTCCATTATCATAACCTGCTGGTAGAACACCAGACCAATCTTCAAAACTAGGATTATCCATTACATTAATTCGTAGGTTCCCCGATGAATCGGCTCCAGCTGCAATCTGTGTTACTTCTTGGGGAGATGGTAGACTCAGTGTGACCTCTTGATGGTTCAGAACCATCGGTGTGTCAACAGAGAAGAACATCATTCCCACAAGAAAAAAAGTTAATGCTAATACAATAGTGTGCGTCCTTTCCATAAAACTCTCCTCACTCAATTGTGATATTGTGGAATGAGTCAAAGCACAACGTAAACCATCTTATTTGTTACGCTATAATTAATTAATCAATAGGTCTAAAGTGTGGTTGTGCTAATATTTCAAGTTGTAACTGTTGGATGCTAAGCATCAGCTATACGTGGAAATAAATATCGTTGATTAATTTTTCAATTTGGGAAAATATCAAATAATGAACTAGAAGAAAAAGCTGTTATCGTCCGGTTATCTAGCCGTCCCTACTCATTCTGTGACATACAACTATGCTGCGGTGAGTGACGTTTTATTTTTATTATGAAATAAGAATTAAATTTTAATTTATTCTAATATATAGAGATGAAGAGGTGGATGACTACCTCTCCATCCATAAATTTGGTCGTTTGAAACATTGGATCATTCTTACTGCCTAAAATAAGCGACAATACCAAGAGCTACCTTTCCACTAATTATAATCAAATCGAAGATCATCTGAGATACCGTGGCAGCCATAAATGTTGACCCAAGCACTGCTAATATTGCAGCTTCAACAACCAATACCGGAAAACACAAGCTAAACAAAAATATATACGCCAACTTGATCTCTTCCCATTCCGTTTTGCGAAGCATTATAATTGCGAAAAGGGCAGCGACATACAAAATACCCCCAAAAGCTCTTACATGAAATGGATTTGTCCAACCCTCAGTATTCAATGTCATATCATATAGAAAGACTTGCATGGTCCCAAATATGAGAAAAATAACAGCTTCCACTATAAGTGCGATTTTTGTAAGTTTTTTAATTTCCGTCATAACATCAATTCATCTCCTACAAAATGAGCCTAACTATGAATTAAGCTTTCAATTTGTGATATTATCAAATGATGAACTATAAGAAAAGGCTTGCCATTGATTTTCTATGAGTGGAAATATTCATATACCAAGAGCGTTCCCCCGACGATAGGTGTTTCGTGTGGATAAACTGTCAATTCGGGAATAAATGCCCGATTAATTCTTTCTTACTCGGGTTTTGGAAGACCTGAGTATAAATAGTAGTAATTTCGAACACCGATAAATCTACCCAACTTTTTGGGGAGGTACTAAAAATTGAATCAAAATGCTGTAGAGATAACAGACCTTTCGAAGACCTTCATTAGTATCAGAAGGCGAGCAATCGTGGTCCCTGTCGAAAAGACAAAAGTAGAGGCATTAAGGTCGGTTTCGTTGGACATACCGAGAGGTCAGATCTACGGCCTTTTGGGACCGAATGGGGCGGGGAAGACTACGCTGATAAAATGCCTTGCAACACTGGTCCTTCCAACCTCAGGGACCGCTAGAGTGAATGGATATGATGTCCTCAAGGAGTCTACATACGCTAGAGCATCCATGGGTGTATGTCAAGGAAATGAACGTTCTATTTATTGGAAGTTGAGCGCCCGTGAGAATCTGATTTTCTTTGGAAAGCTCTATCGAATGACCCATGACGAGGCTAAAGACAGAGCAGATGAACTCCTAGGGATGATGGGACTCCTTGAGAAGGCTGATGAGAAGACAGAGAACCTGTCTCATGGAATGCGCATGAAGATCGTGTTCGCACGGTCTCTTCTGCACGACCCCCCAATTTTACTTCTCGATGAACCAACTCAAGGACTTGATCCAACCTTTGCCACAGACCTACGACAGTTCATCAAGGAGAAACTTAGGGATAGGACAATCCTTCTCACAACGCACTACATGCATGAGGCAGATATGCTCTGTGACAAGATTGCTCTGATAAACGAGGGAGACCTCAAGAGTCTGGGAACACCTCATGAGCTCAAAGAGGAAGTCAGGGACTATGACAGTCTCCACATGAAGCTAGTTGGTACTCCAGATCTTGACCAGATCAAGTCAATGGACATGGTCATCTCAGCTACGTGCGATACAAGGAATGGACACTCTAACCTCATCGTCACAGCTCAGGATGGATACGAACTTGCCTATCAATTACTGAACCTCATGCATACCACACAAGGAATCAAAGTTGAGCATTTTGAGGTAAAAGAACCTACATTGGACGATGTCTTCCTAAAACTCACCGGCAGGAGGATTGAGGATTGACAGTAGTAGAGTCTATTATTTCAGAGAGTCGGCATCAAGAGACCCCATACCTGACAACTTTCCAACCAAGGTTTATGGACTGGACTGCGGCCAGAGTTTTTGCCACGAAGAACCTCAGGATTGCTATTCGTTACCCAGCCAATTTCCTCATCTGGGGAATCTTGCCACTCCTGTGGTATGCACCATACCTCCTGATGATGATAGCAATCGCAGGACCGGGGACAAGTCAGTCGTTCACGGAGCTCTCTGGCTTTGATGACTTCATCACATTCTCTGTCATTGCGGTCTTTGTCTATCAGTATGTGGATAAGAGCATCTGGTCAGTGGGCAACAATTTTCGTTGGGAGCAATTCTCAGGCACACTGGAACCACTCTTCGTGACCCCTGTGCCAAGAATCAGCATTCTAGTGGGAGCTGCATTCTCTGACACGATTCAATGCACGTTCTCCGCATCAGTCCTGCTGATCATCTCTTCATGGCTCTTTGGAGTGACCTATGCTATCACAATGGTGGCACCTATAATAGTCATGTTGACAATGATGGTCTTTGGACTCTATGGATTCAGTTTCCTGATTGCAGGGCTCATCCTAGTCTTCAAAGACCCGAGCGTACTGACAGAGTTGATATCGAACATCACCTATGTACTATCACCCATAACATATCCCCTACAGGCGTTGCCTAGCACTGTAAGATATGCAGCAGTCCTTGTACCATCGACGATAGCAATCATCACAATCAGAGAACTAGCGATTACAGGAATGTTTGAACCAATCTCATTTATTCAGGCATTTCTTGCAATGCTTGCCTTAGTGATTGCTTTCTGGGTCATAGGTATTCTATCATTCAGATGGGGCGAGAGATGGACTAAGGACAGAGGTAGTATGGGAGGATTCTAAGTTGGAACATCAAAAAACAGAATCATTCAAGAGGCTTTGGGGACGCGGAGGTTTTCTAGCCGAGGCTAGGGCAGCATGGGCCATCTCAATTAACATCTGGAAGATAGAATTGAGCTATCCATTGAGTGTCCTCTGGTTTGTGGTCATGCCTTTCCTGTGGTTCATTCCAATGCTCATAACCGGTTCAGCAGTAGCTGGTGGAGCAGAGTCTACGGTACTCAATGATCTTGCTGGCACTCGCGATTGGGTCACCTACATAGCAGTGGGAACATCGATCTTGGGTCTGACCATCAGTCTCATGTGGGGAACAGGATTCTCCTTGAGACGAGAGCAGAACTCAGGAACGTTAGAGACCCTCATGAGCACTCCCATGGAGAGGAGTACCCTTGTCTGGGGATCGATGCTTCATAATTTGCAGCACGGTGGTTTAGGAGTAATTTTACAACTTGGTGCAGCCATCGTCTTCTTTGGTGTGACCATCGATGTATGGGGTATCATACCAGCCTTAGGAATCATTGCCCTGGCCATATTCGGCTTGCAGGGTATAGCTTTCGCAGTGACTTGCGTTGTCCTGTTAGCAAAACAGGGATGGATGATTGTTGAGTTCATCTCAAGTGGACTGATTCTTGTTGCACCGATGGCATATCCTCTCTCGGTGTTGCCCCCAGTACTTCAATACATCGGGATGGCATCACCACTTACATGGAGCGTAGAAGGTTTCAGAGGTTTTCTGATGAACGGTCTTGCATACCAAGGTGTAGTTCAGGCAGTGGTGACCTTAATTGTTCTTGATATCATCTTTTTCATCTTTGGCTTGCTAATGTTCAGATACACTGAACGATATGTACGGGCAAAAGGAGCGTTAGAGCAGTTCTAATTAAACGAGTCGATGGAAAACTGTCAATTGAAACCATAATATATATCTCTTGGTATTTGCTGGATTTGATGCCAGAGAAGAAATTCATCTTGAAATTGCAGGAGGCATATATCTTAGAATTGAAGAAGCACGCATCGATTCTTTTTCTATTTGTGCTGATCGTTCAGGCATTTGCTCTGTTTGGCGGGACTGGACTACTAGCCTATGAAGAAACTTTGGCGGCTCCAATCGCGAAACAGGTCGACAGCCTTACATCAGACGAGAGACGCGAGAATTCGCTGGTAACGAACATCATCAGGAATCAAGGTTTTGAGAAAAACGATTCACACGGTGCACCAGATGATTGGAGCTGCTGGGGGTCATACTACAGACTCGTCAACCGGACATACACAGCAAATGTTCATGGAGGACTTCAGTCATGTTATATGGAAGTTAAGCCAACATCACAATTTGGTAGTGATGTCAGTACTTCGAATTGGCTCTCAACATACCCAGATTTGACGAATTCACTGACCCTTGATGCCTACTATTACATTGACTCGAATCCAGGCATTGGACAAAATGGACACATCTATACATACCTGTACCTCTCAAGCCCAAGCGGAAGTAAATATTTGTATTATTACTTGTCTTACGGATCTGATATTTCCCGCACGAATCAGACCAACTATGCATACTTTATGCTCAACAGCTCGCTGATGACATGGAACAATCTAAATAGAGACATTATTGCGGATTACCAGTCTGTATTTGGCTCCGCTTCAGGAGTGTTTGTTTGGGCAATCTATTTCCGTGTTAACGGGCAATATGGTGCTGAAACTATTACATCGATGACAATTGATGATGTAAGCATCAAAGATGAGGGAGTTACTGAATATATTAATAACGGCAATTTTGAAAGCCCCAGTGGAAGCTATTGGGGTGGACAAAGTGAAGGAGTTGCAGAAGTAACACCATCCCCGGACTGCACTGAAGGTAGCCAATCTACGAATCTGACAGCATGGGCTCTTGGAGACGATTTCTCAGCTAATGTGTACGTAGGTCAGTACTTTAATTGGCCAGCAGGTATCTTTGCCCGAAGTGCAGGAACATGTGTTGTGGAGTTCGATTGGAAATACACTGGCACGCAAAATGGTGGTTCTCAGCAACAGTCGTATTTCTCTGTAAGTCTCCAAAATAATTCAATCTATCATGAGATTTACTACTACTTAGCATCTGAAACAGCATCTTTGCCTTCGAATAATACATATTCTACCTACATGTACGCAAATGGTTTCAACACTCAGAATGAATGGATACACAGTACTTTTGATTTATTCGAATGCATCGACCAAGTTAGAATGTACAATATGTCAATCTATAATATGAATATCTATGTCTATTCCGGAGAGTATGCCAACTCAACAGTTACACAATTAGTAGATGACTTCAAAGTGCTGACCTATCCCACCGCAGATCCTGGTTTTGAAGAGGATTGGTACTGGGACAGCTATACAACGATAACAGGATGGTCTCCTACTGGTTCTGGTTATCCATATAGGAATCAGACAAGAGATGCACATACAGGGAACTGGGCAGCAAACCTCACTGCATATGGTAGTACAACAACTGGTCTTGAGAGATATATGTTCACACCGATCGATAATAGTGTTTTCACTGATTTCTGGTGGAAACTTGATAGGATTGAGGGTAGTGGAGCAGCTTACTCATATATCCAATTAACATTCGATAACCTCTACTATCTTTACTATATTATAGGTGCCCAACAGGCATCCTTCGTGAACAACTCTAATTCAGCTTTCTACCTTGTCCAAGGTTTCAATACAACTGATATTTGGTATAATGTAGAGAGAAATATTACACACGACCTTGATGCTGTCTTTGGGGCAAAAACATGGAATATGACTCGTGTCCAAGTATATGCATATGCAACTGGTGGAGGCGAGATATCTGTCATATATGATGACATGGACTTCGTGGATGCAATTCCTCCAGAGATACTCTGGGTGAATACAGTGACATCACCAGCACTGTACTACGAGGCAGTTCAGATAGCTACTGCTGCAACAGACAATCTTGCAGGAGTAAGGGAGGTGAGTATTCATGCCTCATCTAATGGCGGCTCAATATGGGATGAATACTCGACGATTGAGGTAGGACCAGGTCTCTATGAGGGGTGGATTCCAGCTCATGACTATGGGATAACGATGCTATATTACATTGAAGCTATAGACTGGTGTGGGCAGACGGAGATTGATGATAATGGAGGTGTATATTATTCATACTTCATCGATGATAATATCGCTCCGATTATCAATCTTAGCCTTCCAGAAGCTGCTGCAATTGTGTCAGACTCGGTGCATTTCTTAGCAGATGCTGAGGATGTAGGCAGTGGCATTCACTACGTTGAATTCTATGTTGGCACAAGTCTAATCAATACGGATTATTCTGAGCCCTATGAATACTTCTGGAACTCAAGGTCTGTGGGGAATGGTTCACATACTGTAACAGCTATCGCATATGATGGTGCAAGCATGCAACAGAGTGACAGTGTAATCATCGATGTTCAAAATGACATTGCACCTCCAGTTCTCTCGACGGTATTGATCAATCCGAGTCATCCCGTATATGATGAACCCGTTAGTGTTACCGTGGCAGTGACTGACATCTCGGGAGTAGACAATGTGACCCTATTCTACAGATTTGGTACACTTCCCATTCAAGAAGTGGTCATGACTCGCTCAGGAGCACTCTACATCGGTCAGATTCCTGCTGCGGACTGGGACACGACTGTCCAGTATTGGGTCGTTGCATATGACACATATGGGATTGCATCTTCTATGTCACCATTGTCTTATGTTGTTGATGACATCCAGCTACCAACACTCAGCGTCCTAGGACCTCCTACGACTCAGGCATTGACTGATTTCATTCAGTTCACCATAACAGGTTCCGATGAAGGAAGCGGCTTAGCAGAGATTGTCATGTCAGTTGATGGAGTAGAGGTATTCACATCGACAATCTCTCCAGCTGTAGTCAATTGGAGTTCAGCAACAGTGGAGAATGGATTGCACACACTAACTTTCGAGGTAAGTGATGGAGCTGGAAATACTGCATCTGTAGAACTCGAATATTTGGTTGATAATCCAGTTGGTTTCGGTGTGATATCTCATGTACTGAACTCACTCCTCCGAGATTATGGATTTGTGATAGGTGCATCTACTATCATAATTCTCTTTGCAGTAATTAAGATAGTACAACATAAAAGACACCAATCATAAGCAACCAAATCAGAAATAGCTAATAGAGTAAGAAGGTGTGGAATGCAGATACTCAGTCTCTCACTGGTGCTACTGACCTACATCTGCGTTCCACGCCCAGATTTCTTTCTCTTGAATAAGAAACTCGTAGCTACTACCAGTCTTTGATTAATGACGAAGAATTAGCATATATCATCACATCTTGACTACATTTATCAGAAGCAACTCCTGTTCGCGGACTATGACTCATGCGATATCTGTGACTGACCTTACCAAGATGTTTGGGGATTTCACTGCAGTTGACCACATCAGTTTCAACGTAGAACAAGGCGAGGTGTTTGGATTCCTCGGTCCTAATGGAGCAGGGAAGACCACAACTACCCGAATGTTAACAGGAATATCAACTCCAACAACTGGGACAGCTACGATAATGGATCATGAGATTCATTCATTTGCTGCCAAAGAACGAATGGGTGTTGTCACAGATCTCTCTAACGTCTACAATGACCTCTCCGCATGGGATAATCTCATCTTTACAGGAAAGCTGTACGGCCTCAGTAGACAGAAGAGAGAACAGAAAGCAGAAGAATTACTTGAGATGTTCGGTCTCTTGGAGGTGCGCAAGGATAATGTCAGAGAATTCTCGGGTGGAATGAAACGACGCCTGACCATAGCTATGGCTTTGATAAATGATGCAGATGTTCTCTTCCTTGATGAACCCACTACTGCACTTGATGTTCAAAGCGTTAGGAGAATACGGGAACTTATTCGTGAACTTAATGCAGAAGGCACCACAATCTTCCTGACAACGCATAACATGGCAGAGGCAAACGAACTCTGTTCTAGAATTGCGATCATAAATCAAGGGCGAATAGGTACAATTGGCTCTCCAGAAGAACTCAAGCAGGCAATGAACAAGATGCATTCCATTGAGGTCGCCTTTGATAGACAGCTTGATTCATTGAAGGAAAAGATGGAAGAACTAAGAACTGTCAGTAGTGTTCAAAAACAGGGGGATAAATTTTGGATATTCACACATAGTCCTCCAGAAGCACTCGCAGAGATTTTTACACTAGCACAGCATCATGACCTCAAACTACTGACTGTTAACACACTTGGGCCATCACTTGAAGATGTTTTCCTAGAGATCACAGGTGAACAGATTGTGCAGAGAGGAAAATCGCAAATGGGCGGAATGAAACAGAATAGAGGGGGTAAGTAGAAGTGTCGCAGAGTAGTAGTAAATTTCTTCGACTTCGAAAGGAGATAACACGCGCATGGGCAATTGGATGGAAGGACATCAAAGTATACTATCTTTCCCCGCCAACTTTGATGTTTGGAGTCATGTTCCCCTTTGCCTTGTTCTTCACCTTTACAGTAGGAAGAAATCTCACTATTGCTCAGATGATGCCAGTCCTCTTTTCACAGACTGTTTTCTGGGCTGCCTCTACTGTCGGACCAGTTGTGATTCCTCTCGAACGTAGAACAAAAACCTTTGACAGATATCTATCCTCTCCGATGTCATTGTCATCAGTAATACTAGGAAAATCCTTTGCAGGAGTTGTATTCGGTCTACTTGTTTCAATCGTGCCTCTTATTGTTGGATGGGTGTTCTTTTCATTACAGATTGTAGACTTCCTAATGTTTGCACTTGGAGTTCTCCTTTCTTGTATGGCGTTCGCTACAATGGGAATCATGTTTGCAAGTGTTCCGACTGAGAGTGTAGGCAACATAATGATGCCAATGAACTTTGTACGAATCCCGCTTTTGTTCATAAGTGGTATTTTCATTCCTATTGAAACTCTGCCTTTTTGGGGTCAGATCGCCTCACTGTTCTCGCCATTAACACACACTCTGATTCTGATTCGATTGGGGCTTGGGATTTCTACCTATCCAGTAGACCCAATCATTAGTGTGGTTGTGCTGTTGTTTACAACCTTTATCTTCTTCATGATAAGCAGGCAGTTCCACGAAATTAACAAGAGAAGAGAATAGTAAGAATGATAATCTATTTTACTACTGCCATTTTGTTATATCAAGGCACTCCAATCGAACATAATTCAAGAACAATCTTACAATAAGAAAATAATTTTGGTTCTTGGGGGAATATACAAACACACCACAAGAACAATTAAGGCATTGACAGACCTTCGAGAAAACTCTCAACGGAACATTGACTTCGACTTAGTGTGATGATGGCACAAATGAACCAATCCGAAAATCTTGACGGACAAAATGATACGTGGATGCCAGGACCATATAGAGTCGTAGGTGCAACTTCATTTGGAGTCTTTCTCAGTGGATTAGATGCCTCAATTGTGAATGTGTCACTTGTAACCATGATGATGAGTTTCGGAGTCACAATCGATGCTATTCAATGGGTTGTAGTAGCATACCTCCTTGTTCTAACCTCATCAATGCCTTTGATGGGCAAATTTGGGGATCGTTATGGCAAAAAGACGATATTCCAGCTTGGAATGTTAGTGTTCATAGCTGGATCATTCTTTTGCGCAATATCAGTAGGTTTGGAGATGCTTGTCATTGCACGAGTCTTTCAGGCTTTAGGTTCTGCAATGATTGCAGCCAATGGTCTTGCATTAGTGACGTATTTCACAACTCCTCAAAATAGAGGGAGAGCAATAGGTCTGAATTCAGTCGTACTTGCTGCGGCTCTTGGAAGTGGACCTGTTCTTGGTGGAGTATTGACACAGCTGTTTGGTTGGGAGAGCATTTTCCTCGTGAATCTTCCAATAGGTATTATCGGTTTCATCACTGTGCAATATGCCATTCCAAAGACAGAACTTGTCTATGAAACACGATTCGATACTATCGGTGCAGGACTGTTCTTTACATTCCTATTCCTGATCATTTACTATGTCACTGTCGCCACTTCAACCAATGGTCTCATGATCTTCTTATTCATAGGAGGAGCACTTCTTGCATTCATTGGCTTCATTTTACGGGAACGCTCCTTCGAATCACCAGTGATTGCAATCGATGTTCTCGCAGATAGGAAAATCTCAGTGAGTATTTTTTCAGCACTACTTGCATACATGGCGATTGTACCAATTTCATTTCTCTTGCCATTCTATCTGCAAGAGGCTATCGGATTCGATCAATTCATGACAGGTATATTCTTGATTATCCAACCAGTCATGATATCAGTAACGGGACCAATTGCAGGATTTGTTTCAGAGAGAGTCAATGCTAACATTCAGACAACCGTAGGACTTGTTATTGAGCTAGCAGGTCTTCTGCTTATCACACTTGTAGTTCCTAATGTCCTCCTTATGGGAGTTGGAGTGGCAATCATGGGTACAGGGCTTTCCTTCTTCAGCGTGGCTAATGGCAACTTCATCATGACAGCTGCCCCAAAGAAGTACATGGGGGTTGTTAGCGCTCTTACAAACCTGGCTAGGACAACAGGATTCTCTGTAGCCACCGCCTTGGTCACAACCGTTTTTGGTGTGTTCTTTTTCACATTCAATCCATGGGGAATCGGATCAGGAACGATCTATTTCGAGAGTTATAACAGAGCCTTCCAATCAAGCGTCTTTATATTTTCGTTCCTAGCCATCATTGCAGCAATTATCTCGACACTGAGAGGATTGAACCAGGCTGAAGAGGACAGAGAGAATGAACTCGCAAGCAAAGAATCTATCCTACAGACCGAACTCATCAGCAATGAATAAAACACGACGTCTAAAATCTGGATGGTCGAGTATTAGCATATTGACACCAACTTCCATGTCAAACAACATCTTCTTTGGTTGAGAACGTAGCATCTTCAGTAGTTCAGCAATCTCCTCAGTCGATAATCGACGATTGCCATCAGAGTCAGCTTTCCTCCAATCGACCACTTTTTTATCACGGGATTTCTCAGTAGTTGGTATTGCATCATTACGCATCTTAAGAAGAGGTTGGATTGCAGGCTCAACAGCATTCTTCACCTCTTCCTCGTCCAATCTAACACCATAGACTTCTCTCAAGTTTTTAAGCTTGGTCGATAGAAAGACTTGGGGAGCGATTTCACGAGCATTACGTTCATCTATCCCGTCAAGTGGGTATTGAGTTATCATCCGTAATAGCTCAGCATTAGATATCTGACCAGATCTTTCAGGATTCAAAGACTCTAACCAACGAATCTCATCCACTAGAACTGTGATAGCTTCAACTCGTTGACCTAACCGAATCAAACCATTGATTGTAGCTTCATAACCTATTACTGAGGCAGCATGATAATCAGATAGGAGTTCAGCTGAACGAGAAGCCTTCTGCATGAAGAATTTAGATAACAATGTCAACATACGGGAGAGGATGATGAATGCGAGGAGTACTGCAGCTCGAACACCAGTCGCAATAATATCGACATCTACCAAGAGAGAATTGGCAATGGCAAGAACAAGTCGAATATAGATATACAGATAGATGATATCGACAAAGAATGATGGCATGCGAGTGAATATAGTAACAATTGAGTCCTGATTCTTGATGTGACCAAGTTCATGAGCAATGATAGCTTGGACTTCATCTTTGTTCAATACATCAAGCGTGTTGCTATGCACAATTACAATAGAACCGATAAGAGGAAGACTAAAGGTGTACGCATTAGGAAGGGGTGATACCATCAAGAAGATCTTCTTGATAGAAACTTCACTCTTCTTTGCAAGTTCCATTGTCCACTTCACAATCTCATCAGGTGTGTATTTCTTATTCCAAGCAGTTTCTTTATTGAAGTGAGGATATAATTCAATCAGGTCAGGGCTTCGAAGCATTGACCCAGCTGAGAGATATAACATGATTATTTGCATGACTGCTATTGTCACGAATAGACTTGCAGAAATCAATGGGTTTGTCTGTCCAGGATTGAATCCAACAACAAACAAGTTAGTATCATCAAGATAGAGAATAGAAACGAACAGAATCTGAATGAAGTCCATTATCAGAAATGAATAGATTGCAGTCCATTTTTCCCGTACTATATCCTCAATCATAAAGAACACCTGTCCAAATATAAATCAAAAGTCAATGCACTTTAAGTCTATTGTACGTCGTTCAGAGGTTTTATCATTAGGATAGGTAAATTGAGAAATGGCGTCTACGATGAATAATGGGAAGGAATTAGCAGATTATTGTGTGGAATTCGGTCAGAGTCTTGGATGCAGCTTCGTCGAAGCTCGTTATGTAAAAGATACAACCAAGGGTCTGGCATATCGGAATGGTGAACCTGTATCAGGAGGTTTCTCTCCCTCTTCAGGCATTGGTGTCAGGGTTCTGGCTAATGGAAATATAGGCTTTGCCGCATTTGATAGGCTTGAGCGTAGTCTAGCAGAAGACTCAATCCGAGCTGCCTATAAGATGGCAAAGAATGCAAAACGAAAAGTTCCGATTGATCTTGGAGAGCCAATTGCTAACAAAGCCAAATGGCGAGTCAAGGCGAAAGAACCACTTGAGGATGTCACCATAGATGTGATGATGGATTTCGCTAAGGATGCAAATAAGCAGATGGAAGGCCTTGCAGCGTTCATGTTTATGTTGAATCCAAGTGTCATTGACAAATATATTGTGACCAGTGAGGGAACTCAAATTGAAGGATATCTTTCATACCTAAGAATGTTCACAACACTGACAGCTCAAGCACCAGGCGGTTCAGAACAGAAGTATCTTGACCTCACCCTCGCAGGGGGTTGGGAAAGGATTGAAGAAACGAATCTACTGGAGAACCTTAAGGATGAGGTAAACAGGTTACGGAGAGCAGCTGAAACCTCACAGAAATTAGACGAACTCATGAGTCAACCAATAGATATGATTGTGGGACCTGAGGTTGCAGGAATAATCGCTCATGAGAATGTCGGCCATCCGAGTGAAGGAGACCGTATCATGGGTCGAGAAGGTGCTCAAGCTGGTGAGAGTTTCTGGAGAGACCTAAAGATTGGAGAGTCTCGAGTTGGATCAGATATTGTCAATGTGAGTGAGAATCCCACCATTGAGAAGACATCAGGATACTATGAGTATGATGATGAAGGAGTCAAGTCAAGAAAACGTGAACTCATTAAGAATGGGATCATAAATGAACCTCTTCTTAATAGGGAATTTGGCGTAAGATTTGGCACCGAATCAAACGGAGCAGCTCGAGCTTCTGGTTACAATAGAGAACCTATCATAAGAATGGCTAACACCTATTTTGAACCAGGTGATTTCACATTCGAAGAACTTGTCGAGGATGTAAAGCTTGGAGTATTCATGCGTAGTTTCCAAGAATGGAATATAGACGATAGGCGATATCAGTCCAAGTACACAGGCTCTGAAGCGTATCTCATTAGGAATGGTGAGATAACTGAAACAATGGTCAAGAGACCTGTAATGGAAACTACTAGCGTTGGACTACTCAGCGCTGTTGATGGTGTGTCAAAGAATCTGAGATTTGATTTTCCAGGAACATGTGGGAAGAGCGATCCATCTCAAGGAGTACCAGTCTACGCAGGAGGAGGCGATATTCGATTCCGAGGCATCAGACTAGGAGGTGTTGGCTAATGGACACAGGAGAGCGATTGAAGACCCTTGTAGATGAAGCCATTGATTATGGAAAGACAAAGACAGATGTCATCATAGCAAGAGTAAATGCAGCACAGGATTCACAGATTAGATTCTCTCAGAGCTCGATTGATATCAGTAAGAGATGGAACAGCCTGCAGCTTGAGTTGTTTGTTCTAGTCAAGGGTAAGAAGACAGGCTCCACGGTCCGACCAGTCTCTTCAGTCTCAGATGTGAAAAAGGCTGTTGATGATGTCGTAACATTTTCTGAGATATTACCCGATTCTATGTTCTTTGCAGGTGTTGAAGATAAGGTTCAATCCTATCCAGAATTGAATGGACAATACGATTCGAAAATCGATGACTTCACTGAGAGTTCTCCTGAGGTCATCAATTCGGTCGTAGACCAGGCGTTACAAGAAGGAGCTAAGAGAGTTGCGGGAGCTCTCATGATAAGGGAAGAGCATTTCTTCTTTCGTTCAAGTCTGGGTCCCGAAGGCGAAGGAAAGAGTACTGCCTATGACCTTAATGTAAGAGCCCTGCAAAACGAACTTGATTACTCAGGCCAAGGACTGGATTGCGGAACTCAACCATCCAAATCAGAGAAAGATATGCTTGATGCTGGAGCTAAAGCTGGACGTCTCTCCAAACAGGCAATTGGTGCAGTTCAAGGAAAACCAGGAATTTATGACCTCATTTTGAGTCCAACAGTTGCTGCTAATGTACTGGGTAGAATTCCGGGTCAAGCGAATCCATTTCTCATCATGATGGCTGCATCCCCGCTCCAAGATAGAATGGGCGAACAGATAGCACCAGAATTTGTGACTGCGTATGAAGACCCCTTGTTCAAAGGAGGTCTAAATAGCACAAACTTTGACTGGGAGGGAACGCCAAGCAGAACCATCACAATCGTCGACAAAGGTGTCCTTAAGCAACTGATCCATAACACCACTACAGCAAGGATGTTTGAAGCCGAGAGTACAGGCAGTTCAAGACTTGCACAGATGGGTATGGGGATGAGAATGCTCCTTCCAGGACCCTCCAACATTGTCTTTAAGAATGGTGACCATAATATGGATGAATTACTGGATGTCAGTAGACCAACGATCTATGTCACCTGTAACTGGTATTCGCGATTCCAGAATCAACAGACAGGGGATTTCTCTACTATTCCGCGAGATGCAATGTTTCTCATTGAGAAGGGAGAGATGAAACCGATAAAGAACATGAGAATCAGTGATAATACAATGAGGATGTTCGCCAACATCGATGCACTTGGAAATGACCGCACTCAGATCTTCTGGTGGGAGGTTCGAACTCCAACAGTACTCCCAACAATGAGAATAAGAGACTGCAGAATGACTGCAGCAACTCAGTAGATATCACGAACGGCGGTGGAGTCTTCTTGACTCTGCCGCTGCAAAGTGAAACATCTCAGATACACTATCTCCAGTGAGAGCTGAGGTCTCGAAATATTCCAGATGCAAAAGATTAGCCATCATACGACCCTCTTTCTCGTCTATTACAGCCTCTGAACGAAGGTCGGCCTTATTCGCAACAAGCGAACCTGCTAGGTGGCGGTCTCCCTGAATACATATCTTATCATTCAATGCCTCGTACAGAGGAGTGATGCGTCTGAAGGTCTCCTTGTTTGTCATATCATAGACAAAGATCACATGATGTGAGCCAACATAGAACGTATTCCGAAGCGCTGCAAAGGTCTCTTGACCACCCACATCAATCACTGTGAGGACAACTTTTCCTTCAGGAAAATCGAATGCTATCGCACTCAGGTCTGCGGCAATTGTTGCGGTATGGGTCTCTCTAAACTCACCGGTCTGATATCTTCGAACAAGGCTTGACTTGCCTACAGAGGGTGCGCCTACAATGATTGCCTTGTATAACTCAGCTGCCAACTGCTTCACCTAGTAACTAGTCCCTGTATTCTTTGTTCAGGTCTCTTATCAGGATTACTCGTGTCGAGATATTGCTAATCGAAGGGTTTAGAAAGACAATGATGAGTCTCAAATGATTATGATAGACTTTGAGGATATTAGAAAAAGATCCACTAATGTACGTGGGTATGTTGATGCTCTATCAGATAAGGATAGAGACATCGTTCTAGAGGCATATGAGGAATACAATCTTAATATAGAAGCGATAAAAGAACTTGAACCAATGGTTGATAATCTCAAAGTCGTTGTTTTCAGTGCTGCTTGGTGTGGCGACTGTAAACTGGCAATGCCAGTCATGCTCCATCTGGAGGAAGAACTTGGGCTTGATGTGATGGTATTTGGAGAAATCAAGACTGACCCATTGAACAAAGCAGTCAAGTGGAGAGTTCCCCCTTCACCTCCGGAGATCAACGAGTGGGGTGCAACAGCAATTCCGTGGTTCGAATTCTTCGATAATGCCGGGAAAAAACTTGGAACCCTCATCGAGAAACCAACTGTAAAAGCAACACTTGAAGAAGAAATAGTTTATGTGCTCAAACATAAATAGTAGAGCATCATTCAACACAATCATCCTAGGAGGAATTATGCGTGGAAATTCCAGTTCTGACTCGGTTTAGCAATGGACTAAAGTTGTTCTTTCAATCGAAGAGATTAAGATGGTTCTTTTTAATTTTCATTCTATCAGCTGTCTTTGTACTTGGATTTAGAGAGTTAGGAACATTCTTCCCAGTTTTGGCAGGAGGTTTCATCGCAGTTATTGGTGGAATATTTCCAACATTCTTCATGATAACTGCATTTCTATCACTGTTAGGACTCCAACGGTTTGTTGCCAGTGATGAATCGTATAGGAAGTCCTTTGGATTCTTCTTAATCTGGATAATCATCAGCGCTATCGTGTATCTCTTGTTATGGATAACAGGAATGGTCTTCTGGATAATGGTAGGAGTTTCCTTCCTAGGTTGGATAGGATTCCAAGCGTATCTCTCATCAAGGACTGCACTAGGCTACGCTGAAAGCGTTCAAATCAAGAACAGATCAAAAATAGTCGCTTTCTTGTTTGGAATATTGCATATAGTGAGTTACGTAGTAATTGTAGGTGCTTTCATAATATTGTGGATTTGGTATACAACAAGTACCTTGCCAATTGACTATGATTTAGGAATCGTAGGAGCTGCCTTCATAGGAACCTTACTTGCTGTTGGATTCAACTTCTTGAACGGTTTTATTATGCTTAGAGAACGCAAGAAGGTAACTGTTGATAATCTTGCTCTTCTTGGTCTTTTCATAGCAGCTTACGTTGCCTACTTCCTCTATAATATTCTAAAACCTGCAAGTGCATCCATTGACTTGTTCTCACTTGTAATCGATGCTGGAATATCTATCTTCTTTATTCTCTATGCTATGAGTTCGGTTGGTCTCACATTAGCCAGTCGAGCACATCTAGATACGAGATTGAAGATATCGAGTGAGCTAGCGGCCACTATCACTTTCTTCTTTGCATCTGGATATTTGGTTGTCCAATCATTGTTCGGAACTCTTTCTGGCGGTCTGGTTGGTGAGAGGATACCTGATGTCATTAAATTATTCGTATTTCCATTTGTCGCACTTGTAATGGAGCTTCTTTTCATCCGGAGAGTTCGAAAGGAAGGTGAAAAAGAACCAGCGCCTGAAGAGCCAATCAGTGAACCTGAGGAAACTGCTGAGGAACCTGAAGAGGAAGAGGTATCTATTCCAGAAGAAGACTCAGTCGATGAAGAGGATATCACTGAACCTGAGGATTCGTCAGATACTATGTTTGATGATAATGAGATTGAATCAGATTCAGAGGAATAAGCAAATTTGAGGGAGCAATGAGTTTGCAGACTCACTCCCCCTCATTTGATATTATAAGAGAAGGCTTTTAACACAAAGTGCTAAGATTCTCTAAACTACCAGTATGGTCGTTGACCATACCAAATGAAGAAGAACACATTCGGAGATACTAAAATGGCAAAGTATGAATGCATGGTCTGTGGTTGGATCTATGACGAGGAAGTCGGCGACCTAGACAGTGGTGTTGAAGCTGGAACCAAATGGGAAGACCTGCCCGACGATTGGGTATGTCCCATGTGTGGCGCTGCTAAGGAAGACTTTGAATTGATAGAAGATTGAACAAATATTTTTTTTTCTATTCATTAGGAGTCTTATCTTAAGACTCCTCGTCATTCTTTAACTTTCTAGAGAAGTATTTGTCAAGTCTTGATCTTTTTCGTTCATCGTTAGACGGAGCTAATCTCCACCATTTCTCAACATTCTTCAAGTCCGGATTGAGTTCTGACATCTACCCATATGACCGCTTTGTCAATGATCATTGCGTGAAGAATCTGACCTCTCCACGAGTCCCAATATTTTAGTTTCTTTGGCAGTTTCAGACCCCCAGATAGCATCCGCACACATTGAAGTCTTAAGTGAACCTTCCTGAAATACTCTCGTTATCTCTTTAGCAGGCTCTTACGTGATGATGGTTAGTGGGATGATGATGTGAGTGCCTTCCTCTCGCAGGCACGGTCTAAGAGAGTAGGGATAGAGCGGGATTCTTCACAAGAGTGACTCACGTAGACTATCACCAGTATTCATAGTCATCATCGTAATCATACTCATCTGGTTCTTCGTAGAGCTGTCTCTCATAAGACTCCTCTTCAGGATCAGGACCCCAACTCCTGACAAATGTCTGTGAGGTCAGGTAGGGCTCAATGAGTTCTTTCTCTTTCTCCCTGTCACTCCAGCCTACAGCCTTCAGAGTCTTGTGGAGTGTTCTCCTTACGCTGGTCTCATGAATGTGTTCTATAGCATCCTCAAGGACACGTATGACTCGTACATCAACGGTCTCTCCAAGTATACGAATCGCATCTTCCTGTACATCAGAAGACTTGGTCAGGCACAGTCGTGCGGTGTTCTTTAGTAGAACCTGCATTCGTGGAGAGAAGCCTTTCCAGAGATAGTCCATGATGGTCAATCGTTTCGAACGTACCTCTATCCTCTTCCCTAGTGTCCTGCATAGCTCGACGAATCGTTCAGTACCTTGCTCAAGATTCCACGATGCTGTCATGATAATAAATCCATAATATGTGCGCAGTATCTCGTTATGTGATGGAGTCTCAGAGAGTGAGAGGACCTCCTGTTCACGTCTGCTCAGGATGTTAGGAAGAACCATCAGAAAGGGTAGGTCTTGAAGTTGCTCAACATCAAGAAAATAGGTGTTCCCCTGAGCAACTTGCTCCTTGAAGAGTGGGAACACAGTCTCTCTGGCACAGACTTGTAGAGAGGACACATCGTTCCCTGAGAGGCTTGCGAACGCTTCCACTGGATCGATGTCCAGACCAAGGAGTGTTGAGAGTCCGAAGAAATGGAGGAGAACATCACCAGTACGCTCCCGAAGAGGCAATGATTGAGCACAGAGATCCATCAACTGCGAGTGAGTTACCTTCCAACCCTGAGCCTCTACGAGGAGTTCAAGGGATGAGCAGGCAGAAGCATAGTTACGACTCTCTATCTGTTCATAGAGTTCCTCACGTGTCCGTGCGCATCGTATCCTCTGTACAAGTTCTGGAGAGATCTTCAGAGCATTCTGCAGGTATATCTCTGCTAGAATCTTGTCTGGCGTGGACTCCGACATACGAAACCATGTTTCAGCAAGAATATCATTCAACAGAAACTCTCACCCTCCACCTTTTCAGGGTAGCCAAGAGAGTTGATGTAGTCAGAGAGAACTCCACCAATGGCTTTTCGCTCTCTGTCAGATGAGAAGAGACCGCCCCAGCCAATCTGCATCTCCATCTCTGACTCTGGAAACCCTGCGTGGTCCTCAAGGGAGATCTTTCGCCTATCCTTATTGAACCGCCTTATGTAGAACCTGTAGGTTGCCGCATGTGCCATAAGATGTCCCCCCACAGCGGTGTTGGGATTACCACCATACGTCTCGATCTTCTCATAGACCTGGTTTGTCACCACGACCACACACTTCATCATTGTTGCGATTCCCTGAAGGATAGTCAGGATCTCTTCGAGGTCCATCATGTTGCATTTGTGTTCACCGAGGGACTCTGAGTCGGTACGAAAGAACTTTCCAAGACTATCAACGATGATGAGGGAAACATTCTCTGTATGGACCAGTTCAGGGAGACGCCAGACCGATTCAACTAGATGATTGCGATTGATGATCCTCTGGACATGAATTTGGGAGAGGACATGCTCTGGATCAAGCCCCATTCTCATAGCATTCGCACGTATGGTGAGAGGACGAAAGGAACCCTCTGAGTCGAGCCATATGACGCCGCTATCCAATCCACCCCTCGTTTCTGGAAGCTGGACCGTTGTAGCAAGTTGATGACAGAGCTGGGATTTTCCTCCACGGGCTGGGCCATAGAAGTCAACGATTGCACCAGTCTCGAAGCCACCCATGAGCATCTGGTCTAGGGTGTCTATTCCACTGGTCAGTCTCTGAGCCTGCCGTAACTGCTCATCTCGTTCCAGACCATTCAGGGATTCATCAAGCCCAAGAAGGGCTCGTGTATTCTGAATGACCTTCAGGGTGGTTCCTTCACCTGCCTTCACCCTCTCAAGTAGCCGCTTGGGAGGTAGAAAGGCAAGGACTTCAGCGCAGGGTATGTGTTCTTCCCGAAGCCTCTTCGCAAGAGCTGGTCCAACTCCCATCACACTCTCTAGTTCTGTGAATCTGTTCACTAGCATCTCTCACCTCGATTGTTCGGTCTGTGCTCCTTGTGATGTCAGATTCCAACTTATGTTGTAGGAAGACCCTAGAAGTCGTCTATCCTATGTTTCCACAATATTCAATGTATTGATTGATTTTTTTAGCATTAAAGAAGGCCTTACGCGCCTATTCTCATAGAAGAGGGGAGAATGGGAACTGATTGCTTATCTTAAGGGTACCAAACTGCAGGAGATTCGCTGATTCGCTGATTCTTGTGCTCTCACCACTATCTAAGATTCAACAGGTTCCCACAAAAGTTCCCTTTCTCTAACCTTATTTGAGAAGCCACGAAAAGTAAACAAATGTGTGGTCGTTTCTCCATGTTCTTTTTGACACGCTTTATACCTCTTTCCTCAACTCTTCTCAAGTTTTCGAAAGTGGGGGACAAACGCATAGAACTAGTAGTGAGTAGGACCGCAGAAGGCAACGAGAGCACAGGAAATCGTGGTAGGAGGGGGAATTTCGTA
>JAFGAR010000100.1 GCA_016933575.1 Candidatus Thorarchaeota archaeon | reverse complement strand
GTGGTTAACCAGAAAGCGACATAATCATTGTTGGGTGATAGGCAGGCTCCATCTTGGTGGATTTCCTCGAAGGGTATGGTTGTATCCCTGTCGGTTGGTATCATGGTGGATCGTTGGTTGACTAGATTGATTAGTCTCAGTCTTTCAAGATATGAGATGCCATATTGATGAGGGAGATTATTGGTGACGAGGGCTAGAATACAGTGTTTATCGATCAAGTGAACTTCGCGAATAAAACCGGTTACATATTGAGAAGTCTCTACATGTCGTGGGATGCGTGGGTTGTCATATTCTTTGTCCAGGGGTTTTGGAAGAGTGAGATGAAGATTGACTACATCAGTGTTCAGTCGATCAATACGATAGTTTCTTTTTTCGATTTTATAACCGATTCGGTATCCATCTAACGTTTTCTTGTCATCGGGTCTATAGGGAATGTAGTCTACGCTGTCTTCGTAGCGTCCTTCTTCCCTTATCATTTTGCTATATTGTTCATGATTACCATAGATGAAAGATGACTTGTGAGTGCCTATCTCCAGTTGGTCAAAGCGGTCGAATTTTAGTATCGGGAGTTTTCTAGCAGATTCCCAGCGCCTCATGGTACCCGGGTTGGGAGGTAGATTGTTGAGGTCGATTGTTGGTTCTCTTAGTTGTTGTGCGCTGATGGTTTCAAATGGAACATAATTGATCTGATAGGCATTGATTGGTTGTATGGTCTCTAAATCCCAAACTTGAACGATGGCTGCTTCATCATAATAAACAGCCATTTGTGAATGAGATGAATTGAGAGTGTATTGGCCTACCTGGGGAAGTTCAAGTGACTTCTGTGACTTAGCTCGCTTGATATTATGAAATGTGAAGATCGATTTTTCTTTGATGAGCTGATGGGTGAGCAGTAGGTCATCCGATAGTATCTCTATACTCTCGAGATGCCTGATGGAAATGCGGGATATTAATTTACCACTTCGAGAGTCCCAGAGTAGAATGTTGTATGGATAATTCGATCCCTTATTCTCGTCGAAGTAGAAGACCTCCTCAACCTCTACGGAGGAATCTACCCAGCAGCATAGAGTCTTTCCAGAAGGAGAGGCATGAACGCGGGGCGCGAAGTAGGGTGAGTTATCCATGAACTGTTGGACGTCGTCAGGTAGTTCACAGATTAGTTGCTTTGAAAAGATGGATTGGTTATTCATGAATGGTAGACGACTTAGGTTAAGGGCATCGTCGTGGCTGAGCTGGAGGAACTGGGTGGGATGAACGCCGATCAAGTTAGCGAATAATTCGGCTTCTGAGATGGTGAAGATTGTTGGATCATCGAGGTTCTCGATATGGGCGATCCGTGATCGGGAACAGCCAACGGCATCAGCCACATGTTGTTGGGTCAGCCCGTGTCGTTGTCTGGCTTTTTTGATGCGGGACTTAATAGAACGATTTCGGATCTCGAGATACTGGGTGGGTTTCATCGGCCACTCCAAATTTTAAGGCAAGTGTTTCTGATATTAAAATCATAACGTGTGTTGTTAGAGTATTAACAATATATCAAAAACAAGTTTTCTTCATTCTCTTTTTGTACAAACTTATGAATTTCTCTGGTAAAAAGGGAATGAACTATCGATGTTCGTCGATAGCCACTTTGATGTATTGCCTGTAGATCCGAGAGTTGTTGTGATTCTGGCGGTGTAAGCTGGTGTCAAGGACTCGGAGCTATTGATTGTTGTGCTCATACTCTTTGTTTGAGATGTTTGGTCTACAGATTAGATGTCTAATCTGTCTGATGTGTTTATAACCTCATGATATATTAGACTGGCCAACCTGGGTGCATCAGTTGGCCGAGTTTTTTATTCAATCAATCTCCAGATCGGGTGATTGTCGTTTGCCCCTCCCTACCCCCGGATCGCGGTCATGCTCCAACTCATGTTCAGCCCTGGCTTCTTCCTGGGTGTTGTTGATCTGAGCCAGGAGGCTGGGGGAGGGCTTGAAGCGCACATCCCGCCGGGCAGGGACTTGCCGTTTCTTCTTCTCCTGGCCGGGCAGGTTGCTGACCACCATCCGTGGGG
>JAFGAR010000099.1 GCA_016933575.1 Candidatus Thorarchaeota archaeon | reverse complement strand
TCAGACAACACACTACTTGAGAGATATCAGACAACTTGGTATGTAGGCGACACAAGCCAAGATGAGCAGTTCTCTCAGAGTCTGAATATCCGCAAGACGTATTGTACAGTTGAATTGGACATTGTCATTCACTGCTACACGACCTATACCCAGGAGTACTTCGACCTTATCTACAAAGCCAGACTCTTCAATCCCTCAGAGGATTGGAGAACTGGTCATTGGGAAGAGGCAGGCGGCGTGTATAATCCAGAATGGATTGATATGTGGGTGACTATCTGGACAGCCATTAATCCGACATTCCCTGATCCGCCAAAGTAATGGAGGTTTCTGGTCACTTTATTGCGATAGCTGATTCCTACTAAGATAAGCACGTTTTGGAGGGGGTGCTGACCTCCTCCTTCTCTTTTTTTCACCTCTTTGGGATGATTAAAGCAATTTATCATAGATTGAGCCGCATGATGTTCCTGACCTCGGACCGCTCAGAAACCTGCGTGAAGCCCAGCTCCTCGAAGGTGCTCGCGAAGCCCATGAAGCTCTCCCCGGGCTTCCTGAACTTCCCATCAGGATTGACCAGGGGATAGGCCTCGACGATGGTCGCCCCGTGCTCCTTCGCGTACCGAACCGCCTCCTTGATGAGGGCGGTCGTCATGCCCTTCCTGTGATATCCCTTCGCCACGACGAAGCAGGTGATGGACCAGACGGGCTCGTCATCGATGGGCTTCAGGGGCGGGGACCTGTCCAGTCCCGAGTAGTGGCTGCGGGGAGCCACTGAGCACCACCCCACGACCTGCCCGTCCTTGTAGGCAAGGAATCCCGGGACCGTGTCCGTGTGCACGATACGCTGCATGTCCGCCTTGTTCTCCGTCGCGTGCCCGAAGAGCTGGGAGCGGGGCTTCCGCCAGTACATGCACCAGCACATGTTGCAGGCAGGGTCGTTCTGGAAGAAGGTCTCGAAGTCGGCCCAGGTGGCGGGGGTGACCTCTCTGAATACGAGGGCTGTGAACTCGGGCATCTCTACTGCAATGAGCTCGCTTCATAATCAAACCTCTCAGTGCCCTCAGGAGAGTAGCCATCGATCAAGTATCAACTTGAGATGGCAATCGGTGTCGGGACCCCGTTATTAGCTGCAATATCCAGTGCTGTTTCTATCATCATCCTCGGAATTGGATGTTATCCAGAGATTGATACCTCATATAGCGTGATGTGTGATGAGTGTCACAAGAAGGACCTAATACACGTCGCAATACATCAATCGAGAGTTCAAGAAATCCGTAATATGGAAGAAGCATTTGCTTCGCTTGAACTTAAAGGTATTCAAATAAAGGAGGAATAACTGATTCGCGATGATCATCATAAGATACTATCAGTGATGCTAGTTCTTGGAATGGTAATGAGCTTCGCTGTCATACCCTCAGTGAGCGCGTGGCCATACGCAACAGCTGCTGAAAGGAGTGTGGTGTTTTTTGACGCACTTCTGTATGATAGTCATGTCACTCTTAGAGTGGAGGGAGGACACTGTTCTCCAGATAGCCCTGAGTTTTATTACAGGAATGCAAAACACTACGTATACATTACTTTGAGTAATGGTATGTATCTCACGAATGTAGTAGTGACATATCAAACTGAGAACTATGTTGTAACTCAGAACAAAGGAACGATTACGACCTCTACGTCTTTCAGCTATCTTCGAAGCCAGCTATATACCTGTGCTATCAAGACCACCATCACTTTTGATATCCATATCAAAACATACTTCTTCGGTTGGCACGTAGGATGGATAACTGTTCACCATTCATTCTACATTATCATCCCTGACGACGGTCTATATCCGTTTCCAAATCCGCGTCATCTATATTATTGAAGATAATCGATTAACCTCGTGAGCATAGTGATAAGACTACGCTATGCTCATGCTTTTTCCTTGAATTTGAGTAAATCCTATTTCTTCCAAGGATTGGTCGAATGATACTGGTGGTTGGTATGTAATCCTGATTCCGAATGATCCCCCGTGCTGAAGAATTGGCCCTGGCTACCACTGTAGCCAGACGAATCATCCTTTAGGACCTGTAGCTAGTCGAAGTGGTCAGTTCAGTTAGCAAGAGTGACAAAGTTAAAGGTCAGTGAACTCGGACAGTGCATCGTCATTGCCTCTCCTTGCTAATCATACTGCTCAGATGCCGCCATGACCGCTGGGACTGTCCGCAATGAGCGGGTTCATTAGTTTCCTCAGCGAGGAGAGCCTATGAGGAAAGTCAGTTCTAGCGGAAATCCTTCGATGAAGGGCGAGCCCGTCGCTACTATTGACGAGTACATCTCCACGGTCCCCGAGGTCATGCAAGGGCCGCTCGAGAGGCTCCGGGCACTGGTCAAGAAGGTCGTGCCTGACGCGGTCGAGAGGATCAGCTACAACGTCCCGACCTTTCTCCATCATGGCCATCTTGTGGGCTTCTCCGTCTCGCAGACGCAACGAAGGAAGAAGCAGTTCATCAGCTTCCATGTCATGAGCCCGAAGGTCATGAAGGCGATGAAGGAGGAGCTGGTGGGCTACGAGACCACCACGGCCACGCTCCACATCCCCATCGAGAAGGCGCTTCCGTCAGCGATCATCAAGAGGATCGTCCTCGCTCGGGTCGAGGAGAATGATGCCCGAGCCAGAGCGAAGCAGAAGTAGCCCGTCGAAAAACTGGGCGAATAGTTCCTGCTTTCATCCCCAGATGTAGTTGTTGTTCTTGGGCTATCTATTTGCTTGTTTTCCACAAACAGTATCAGTGAATCCTCGAAACTAAGCGTTGCAATGAACGAGTCTAAGACAGCAGCACCGAATGGGCCATCCGAAGGAAGGAGATTTCAGAGTCAGGCTCTAGAATTCCTCGTCTAATCCATCAATTAGCATCTTTACAACAGTTGAAATCTGAGTTGCATTCAACACGATGATTCCTTGAGGGCGCGCTCGAGATGTTGTAACCAAAGCATAGTATTTCTCAGTCCTCTGCTCAACAAATACTTCAACAAGAAATAGTCCAGTTCCTCGACTAATCTGCTCTTTTCTGTACCTTCCAAATCCTTGGAGATTGTAATTAGGCCTCTTTGAGAAATACTCCTCCAATGCTTGTTTCACATTGCTATGTTCCGTGCTCACCGTATTCACCTAGGATATGTGTCCCATAGTATGAGATGAAGATTTCTAATCTCCGCTATTATCAGATATTCAGTGCGTAAAATACTAATTTCGATGAAATCAGCCAAGATTGGAAATGTTCTTTGTCCTCCAATATCCAGCTTGATCGCACGGTCCTATGAGGAGTTCTTTCCGGACATTGATCGACAAATGTCGATCTTCTATAGCAAGATCGCAAAAAAGTCGTTGTTGTTATCTAAAACAGGTGTTGTGCTTTTTAATGCAGATGATAACAACACCCTGCCAATGAGGTGTGCAAGTGTATACGATCCTTAAACTCTCAAAAACCATCAAAGACGAACATGAAATCTACCTCGCACAACTAGAGATCGAAAGTATCACAGGAAAAAAACCAGAACCCATTGTCAATCTCGTAGATGAGCTACACATAGAGCCATTCAAGTCCTTCATGAATAGAATATCATCTGAACCAATTATAGAGTCTATTCGATTCCAGGATTATTTTCTATTCGAAGTGGCATACGGACCGACTCAGGGATTCAGGGTTGATGTAGATGATGAATCAGTTGTTCAAAAACTCCAGCGGCGACTTGCATATACATCTGAAATATACGCCATCGGTGATAGAAAGGTATCCTCACTAGAAAAATCGGAGATGCTTGGGATTGATAGGCAAGTGTTCGCAATTGGAGAGAAGAGAGCAATACGCCTAATCGCCCATCAGTTTTTCATTGAGATGAGCGAGTACATCTTAAAGGTGACAAAAACTCTCCCAACTCTCACAATGGAGAAGTTCTTTGATAGGATCGTTTCCAGCCGATTCAATATGCTAAAACGAATACCAGCCTCTGCTGGGGCACGGGTAGGAAAACGGCTCTTGGACTATGTAGCTGAGAGGAAGGAACCCTCGCTTTATCTATCTCACGCGTTATATCCCTACAAAGGTCGATTTCATCCGCGACTGGCAAAAGCCTTAGTTAACATTGTACATCCACAGGAAAGGGGGATCGTCATTGACTGCTTCTCCGGTAGCGGCACGTCTTTGATTGAAACCAATCTGATGGGACTTGATGGAATAGGAATGGACATCAATCCTGTCGCGATAGCAGTCGCTCAATCGAAAACAGATCTATTATCTATGACAGATGATAGTTTAGAGTACTACAGACAATACTGTGATGTAGTTCAAGACTATCGTGAAGACTTAGGAGGTATCCGATCTGAAGAATCGCAAGGGATATTGAAGCATGACATGACCAAATTTTCTGATCTCATATGGATAAAGCAGTTTATTATGAGATCCCCTGATTGTCTAAAACCTCTACTTGAACTGGGATTGACCATGGCTATTAGTTCTCAAAAGAAGAAGAAGAAGAAAACGGATGCCTTTGCCCTCTTTAGTGATAGATGCCAATTGATCTATCGTACTGGAATCCTATCCTCGATTATTAGGCGGAAACTGGGAGTGAACCATGGAAGAAGTGTTATTGTAAGAGGAGATGCATCGGATATCGGAGTCTTCCGAAAATTGGGACCCATGCGAGCGGGAGTAAACTCTCCACCCTATTCCACTGCAATTGATTATATTGGGAATGATCTGGAACAAATGATATTGATGGGATTCATTCAATCGGAGGAGGATCTTCAAACGCTTGATCAGCGACTAGCAGGGAATCCAAGAAGAAAAAGTAGGAAATGCAATATAGAATTGATCCCAACAGATTATGGAAAGACGTTAGTTAAGGCGCTCGTAGATTTTGGAAGAAGTCGTGAAGCAATGTCTATTGCAGAGTTCATTCTCTTCCTCGACAGGTCGCTGGAGGCTCAAACATCCACTCTTGTCCATGGATCACGGATTGCCATTGTAATTGGCAACAATCATTTGAAGATCTCAGACGAGAGAGTTGCTTCAACTGGTACGGGGGAGTTGTATCTCTTAGATGATGCGCATTTCGAAAAATCTGCTAGGAGTATACTCCTAACACAGCAGGATCTTTTATCACTTCTAGTGGATACGCGACTAAAAGCGACATTCAACTCAAGGGGGCGTAGTAGATCAAACCATGGAACATTCTTAGAAGTTGAAAATGATAGAATCCTAATTGAACTTGGATCTAATCATGGACTGAATCCTAAGATGTATTTGAAGCGACCCCTTGAGAAATCCCTCAGAGGAAACATACGATATGAATCAATAGTGCTCTTTCACAGAGAAAGGTTAGATACGACATCTGAGAGTACCCACCCAAACACAAATGTCAATGAGAATATTCATGAAAGAAGCCATATTGAGATGTCTTTTGAATGAGTGCTTAATCAATATCATGATCATTTCAGACATGAGGTTTTTACTTTTCTTTCGATTCAATATTTATGGGAGTAATATCCCATAAGGATGCTAGTACGAAGGAATCTTTCCTACTCAAGTGTTAAATATGCAGTTGGGACCACACCGAGTATTTGAAAGAGCTAATGAGAAATCTAGTTGATAGGAGTGTTGCTTTTCTTGAGGCTGAAACCAACGGGGTCCTATTTTTCGGTTGTAGGAATAACGCCAATTGCCTGTGCGAATTCGATAGCATCCTATTTGATGGACGATAGACATGTTCCAATAGGTGACATCTTCTTTGTCACATCTTGGGATGAGAGAGCAGAACCCTCATCTACGAGTCAGCAGTATGTCAAAGAGGTAATTGATCTGCTTACGAAGAATCTTGAACATATGCATTCGGATGGATTGGATGATATCACCTTCCACCCAGACGACATAGTATGGATACCTGAAGAGAACCTAAGCCTTGGTGTAAAGTGCATAACGGAAGGGATTTTTCACAAGACGGCAAGAAACGAAAGGATCATAATAGATACTACAGCAGGAAGAAAAACGATGGCATCAAGCGCGGTCTTAGCGGGATATATCCTCAACAATAGGTACGAACGAAAGGTAACATTATCATACTACTGGCTTCGGAGGTTCAGTCCTGAAATCATGGGGAAACCTGTATATGAGCTCGATTCCGATGACGCAGAAATTGTACTCACCGATATCAACGATCTTAATGAGATGATTACAAAGATAAGAAATCAATATGAGTGAGATGTTTCCTTAGGTCCAAGATTCTTGAAAATAACCCAGCACCACTGAGAAGATCTCATGCCGAATACTAATCGGACCAGCCCTGATTTTGAGCGTCAGATCACTATGTTCGTTTTCCATCTGGGAAATATCGTACAGGAGGATCTCTATTCCTTCAGCATCAGTTGTTTCCGGATATTGGTATTCGATCAAGGTGTTTCCTGCATAGTATCGACGTACTAGTCTAAGAGCGTATGTGCCTTCTATGACAATAGAGTTGCCTTGAATAATATAGGGAAACTCGGATAGTAATGAACTAAGTAAAATATTGTCCTCTTTCAAAATCTCCTTCGCTTGATCTCTAATGAACCATGATCTTTCACGCTTCTCTTGAACATCTAATTCAGTTGGAAGCTCGTATCCTGAACTAATGAAATCTGCATATAGCACAAGATCCTGAGTTACTTCAATACAAGAACTGTCCAAGATGAACACGGTCTTTCCGGTTTTTCGAGATATCAAGTAGAAAGAGAAGGAATGCATTACTTCACTTTTCTTTCTCAACCTACCAGTAGGAAAGGTATGTAGAAGTACTGCCAGATAGAAGTCATGGGCATGATTCTTTGAGTGGAGAATATTGAAGTATGAATTTAGATCACCTTCACTTAGATTCTTCAATCCATTACAGTGGTGACTGTGCCAGCTACCAAGATGTAGCATGTTAGGATCGATATCATGAAGTCTTTGAAACTCAAATTCCTGAAATGTAAGGTCTGAAAATAGATGGGTAGAAGACCTTTGCGCTCGTGGACCACTTGGGATAAAGTTCACGATATGAATCTTCGCATGGGGATTAGAGAAACCATTCAACGGATCCCAATCGCTTTCAATATATCCAACCAGCACACCGCCTTCTTCCATGACGGGATATTCGCTGGCTCGATTGACCATTGAGTTGAGTAGATTGGTTGAGATAATCACCCTATCGAGGCCAAATGATTCCCGTAGTTGAGTGAGATAGAGAACTCTTTCTTGTTTCTGCAAAAATCCCTTTAGTTTCATCCATATCACTCCAGGTCACTGATTTCATTAGCAGCTGATTCTTCGCCGTCGTTAAACGAACAGAAGCAATCCTTCTGAGCAGGAATTGCATACTTCAAGCTTGACAGCGAGGGGATTGATCCCATTCCACGCATATAGAAAATCAGATAATTGGAGGAATCCTGGGGAAAATAAACTGGATTGGGAGAATCTAATAGAAGGCTTAGGGCTCTTTTTGCCATAATCGCTGAAATTATCGCGATGTCCATCGATAGACCTGATGCTCGATAATCTTCCTGACCGAGTCCGTATATTCGGTCCTGTTCATCTTCAGTCATCTCAACTTGATTCTCGATATTCCCCCAACCCAGCTTACCGCTGACGATGTTCATACACTGATAGCATCCAGTTTTCCCGGGGATATACGAGTACACTTCTCCTCCGAAAGCTGTTCGAAAGACGCTGGCAGTGACACAAGGAATACCATGCCTCACAGCGATTCTATTGATGAACTGCCGAACTGAAAGTGTATCAGTTGCAGAGATGATAAGATGCGCATTTCTAGCCTCTCTCTCGAAGTCTGTTGAATCGAGGATATCCTCAGGGAATTCTCGGATCTCGGAATCTGGATTCCTATCCATTAGCCATTCAGCTATCACAGCGATCTTAGTCTTCCCTAGGTCCTTTCGCATCCCAGGATGTTTGACAAGGTTCACTTCATCAAGGAGATCGGGATCAAACAAAGACCACTTGCGGACCCCGCTCATAGCAAGATGCTGAACGACAGGAGCACCTCCACTTCCCAGGCCTATCACAACGACTCGCTTCTTTTCAAGTTCCTCTGGTGCAAGAATATACTGAATTCTATCGAAATCCATCCTTTCGCCTCCTAATCTTGAGACCTACCAGGCCACTTTCCGGTCATTCGCCATTTGAGATACTTGTGAACCCAGTATTGCGCCTTTTTGATGACGAAAGCGAGGGAGTATATCTCATTCCACTGTTCGGGTCGCATCAAACAGAGATCACCACCGCAGTATTGATGAGGTGCTCCTTGGGGCCTCCACCCAAGGGGAAATACCCTCGGGATCTCGTATGGATAGTTCTTTGGAATCATGATACGAAGTCCGAATCGTCTACCCTCGATGGTGAAATATCCCTCAACTCTGTCTAGTACCTCTTTTCCCGCCAAAGTTTTCTTCTTGAAGCTGAATCCCTTGCAAAACTGCGAAACTCTCTCATATTCGACTCTCATGCGAGGACGATTCAAATCAGCACCCATTATGAGTATCTCCCGACTAACGCCCATGTGATAGCTCTGTCCTCGCTTCATGTCTGATCTCCCTCTACCTAAATTCTCCAAGGTTATCACGAATAGCTGTTATCTGCTTCTCAGGTTCTTCATCTTCCTCTGATGTAGATATCACATTACCTTCTTCATCTACATGAACGACCTTCGATACTTGATCTCTATTCTCTGAGAATTCACCAAGATTATCTCGAATTGCTGTCTTTGCGCCCTTCTCCGCATCTGTCGTTGATGGGACTCGGTTTCCAGATATCACATTCCCTTCCTCGTCTATATAGACAACATCAGAACCGTCATTTCTATCGTTGGAGAACTCTCCCAAATTATCCCGTATTGCTGATAAAGCTCCTTTGGGTTGCTTTGAGGTTTTTGAAACTCTATTCGCAGAAATCACATTTCCTTCCTCATCGATATAGACAACATCATCGTTTCCAGACATTTCGTATGACCCTCAAAACATACCTAAGTAATATGATGTATTGAATCCAATCTTGGAAACTTTCTATTTCATGGGAAACTTTTCTTTAGTAACACAGATACGATTTCGCATCTATAGTGCTGCCTGACATCTTCTACAACGTCGCCTGCTTGTCCAATTCGAGGTCCCACATCTTGAACAGATTATCTCTCCTCGGGGGGTTATCAGTACCATATTCGGAGCAATGATCGTATCATTGACTCTTCTGGATTCGCTCCGCGGGGTTCCAATTATGTGATCACTACGAGGGTCACTTCTCGCAGTTGATTGAGGTCTTCGTGTAGAATGCACTGGTTGGGTCACATGGCTAAGAGATCTACCATGAGAAGTGCCTTGTATATTGAAGTAAAGTAGATCCATGAGGAATGGAGAACCCCATGTGTAGGGATTTGCCTTTCTTTGCAGAAGGAAGTATCGGCAAGGATACATGCCTAGCAACAGGGCGCCAAAATAGCCTGTGAATAGAGTAGCAATTTGAGTAACCCATGATACATAGATTGGTATTGACATGTGAAAGAGGAGAATACAGGTGAAGGATATTGCCAGGAGAAAAGGAATTAGAATTGAAAGAACATAATCGTAAATATCTGCACCTACAAGTGAATTTAGCTTCTCGCTATATTGTGCTAGTATCTGAATTGATAGTATATTAATTTCAAAAAACGAATACATCAAGGGATCGATCAAGAGAAACATTTGGAAGTGATTCGTAATGATGATTGATAGAGATACAAAAAAGAATCCATAGATTGAGAAAGCGACTATCAACAGCAGATCAATAGAAATCCACAGAGGAAAATACAAGAGCAGTGCCACTGTATCCTTGATTGTCGAAAAACAGATTATCAAACCTCTAAAGCCGATGCTCAAGCTAAAGCTGACGATAGACGCGCAAACGGCACCTTTCTGTGTGTAGAACTCCAATCCATATACCTCCTAACTTGGAAAGAGGCAAATAGATATCAACTAACAATGAGAAGCTTTCCACCAGACGTTCATGATTCTTGATACTTTTGTGATAGCAATCGGGCTATCTCCGTCCTCAGTTCACGCATTCCCGCCTTCCCGATCAATCTGCTCTTTGGTAAGCCATCTTGAAGGAATAAAATGACATGCTGTTTTCGTGGGATTCTTAGTCTATTCCTTGTAGCTGGAGAGTCTACAGACTCAAGCATGCCAAAGAAAATCATCCCTTCGAATTCATTTGCCAGCATCTTGAGATTCCGTTTTAGGGATCCGCTTCCTGTTTTCTCAGAGCCAATGAAATAGAGAACGGACAAACGCACATTTTGTATCATATCGACTGCATCAGAATCATCAAGGTCCCAAAGTTCACCGTCTGCGAACGTGTCTGAAAGATCATTGGTCTCATAACCCAAGAAACTTCGGATATCATTCTCCAGCTTCTCAGGACCAAGATATCCAATGACCTGTTTCTTGATCTTTCCATCATTGAAGAACATTAGACACGGAATGGCTTGGACATCCATATCATCAGCTAGTTCAGAAGCCTCTTCGATATCTATCTTGAAGTAATATGATTCTGGGTATTCAGGAATTAGCTCTTCTAAGGCAGAGCTTAAAGCCGAGCATGGAGCGCAGAAATCTGAATAAAAATCTACGATAACTCGCTCATACTTGGCAATTGTTTCCTCAAAGTCATTAGATCGAATTGAGGGAATGATAGATCTACTCATGTCAGTCACCCGCCTCAGAAAGGTCAATGGCATCCAAGATATCCTTACGATATCTTCTGATTTGCTGTACTCCTACAATTTGGCTCAATATCTCATCATCAGATAGAATGACTACAGCAGGAACTTCATCTACTCCAAACTCTGTCTCAACTTCCTCTGTTGGAGCTACCCTAATGAAGAGAGCATCTTCGTGAAATTCCTCTGCAAGGCTTTGCATCATTTCAACGATCTTGGAGTTGTCCTCCTCTCCAATAATCAATAGAACTACAACAGAGGTGTCAGCAATAGCATCCTCAAGGTCGAGAGGACTAATTTCGTGTAAGAGCCCATCGGGAATTAAGAACTCGTCATCGAAATCGTCATCCTCGATGTATCCTTCATCACATTCTTGAGTTTCTGTGATTCGTACCATAAGGATATCATCCAATGGTAGGAAGGATGTAAAGATGGGTCTCTTCGGACCCAGAACAACATGATCCTCACCAACCATGATGATTCTAACACCGTGAGTTTCTCTTTTGAGTAAGGATTCATCCTGATTAAGAGATGGTGAAGTGATCGTAAGGATATCAACAAGTGTACCTGCATCAGCAAGTTGCTTCAACACCTCAGCCAAAGAGCCGCCCAAAGCTATATTGTACAGAGAGCTATCATCCACTCGCATTGTGCCATCTCGATCTTCTATACCTACCCTCATGCTTTTACCACCAGAATATCCTTGAACCATGAGCATTTAGGATATCCGCCAGAAACTTTCCCTCCTGATTGCAAGTGATACAGATAAGAATCAAATATCGCAGCTCCTCTATGTCGGTTGTGGTGGAATCTGTGAGTAATGAAATGATCTGTCCATATTGCTTTAGACCTTCACAATACAATGACAAATGCTCAGAGTGCGGTAAGCCTCTCCTGATGAACTTCAAGATTGATGGTAAGCGTCATGTATTCCGTGTAGGCTATTTGGACTGGGAATGGAAACCGACGAAAGTCTATGAGGAAAGAATTCAATCTATCATATCAAAACACGATCGCAAGAGCTTCGCTCTTGATAAGCTAGTCAATACGATCTGGATCGATAAAGAAATCCCCTCTGTGGATAAATATTCACTACACAGCTTTCTCATAATGAAGAATTTTAGCGAGTACCCAGTTGTACAGGTTCGGATACGACGAGGAACCGAGCTATTCAAGCATATTGAGCGATACGCCAACGAATTCGGAGTCTATCTATATATTACCGGTCCGCCTTTGCCACGGGAGCTCGTTTCCTGCTGGCTAGACACTCGTGCAAGGACTGCTACGCATCTAAAACCCTTCAAACTTAACTCGATAGATGCGACAAAGAAATGGGTAGCAGTAAGACAAGTAGGTGGAAGTGGACAAAGCAGCATGAAGCTTCGGCTTGGTGGACTCCGTATCCTCCTTGATGCTGGATTCTATTGGCCTCCTGAAAAGACTGCTGATTGCTCAGATCTCATTGAGAGTATTGGTCCGGAAAAGCTTGATCTAGTCGTAGTTTCACATGCCCACTCAGACCATTTCGGGGGAGTCATCGATCTCTATGAGAAATACGGTTGTGAGGCGCCTCTGCTAACTACCAGAGCCACACTTGAGTTGGGCTTGGCAAGGAGTAGAGAATATCAAGAAATCCTAGAGATCACTAAGAAGGAGATCATGAAGGAAGACGACTATCAAGCTCTTAGCAGGGATGAACAAGAGGGAATGCAACTTGAGAAAGCCTCGAAATTGCTCGATAGGAAATTCTCAAAGCTGCTAGCGAGAATGGTACTGGTATCCTATGGAGAAACATTGGAATTCGGACAGGGATTCTCAATCAAGATATGCCAAGCGGGGCATTTCCCAGGTGCTATTATGACTCTTTTTGCAGTGGATGACTACAGCATTCTTTTCACAGGAGACTTCAATCTCTTGGAATTCGAGCCGATAGCATCAGGGAGAAGCGCACTGAGTACATTGAAGGTACACCCTGACGCGATCATTTGCGATGGATCCGCAGCGGATCTTGAGTTTCCAAAGGAATCCCTGACGCGAGCTCGATTGTATAGTGACATCGTCGATGTATATCAAAAGGGAGGAGTCACTCTACTTCTTTCAGATCAGAACATAGGAGCGATAGTGACCTATTTCATTATTCGCCAAGGACTCATTGATTGGAATGCAGGGAGAATCCCATTCTACTTTGATTCAGCAACATGGGAACAGATGTGCATTCTCCGTGATAGGGCTGATGACTTAGATCCATCCATCGAGGAGAAGATCCAAATGCACAATGATCCATTCCACTCAGCTATGATTCGTCGATTGGAAGAAGACTATCCACATCTTGGAGGAATCGGTCTAAAGAATGCGATCAAAGGCGAATGTGTGATTAGCATGGACGCTAATCTACATGGGAAACTTAGCTCGGATAGATTCAGTGCATTGAAGCAGGTATTGGGGGGAAAAGATAATCTCGTCGTAGTCATCGGTGCGCCAAGAAGTAGTGGAACGCTAGATCTGATATCAGGAAGGGGATTTGTTGAGATAGGAAAAGAGGGCGACGATAGATTCCACAAAGTGCCCGTCAAATGCAAGGTCCTTAATTGGGAGTTCGAATCGCATCAGATATTCAACTATCATCCAGACAAGGATCAGCTCATGGAACTCTTCGATAGCTTGATGCCAAAGAAGGTGGTCTTCTTCCACAACCCACCAAAGGCATTCGTGGATATTAGGCGAGAACTCTCGAAACGTCCATATATTGAGGATCATGAGGTGTTGCATCAACACAATCGTTTGGCTGTGCTCCGAGACGATAGAAATTAGTAATAGTCATTTGGATATACATCATCAATACAAAGCTTTCATGCGAAAGGCAAATGTTATAATCATGGAGCATAATCCATCAAATGCTTGGTGAGAGGTGGAAACATGGCTAAGGGAAAACGCGTGCTAATAGCTGGAGTTGGAATGTACGATCATGAGAGAATCGAGTTTGCCATGATTCAAGGGAGCTACAAGATGGTTGCCTTGGTCGCGGATGCTTCCTCAGTAATGCATGCTGAGAAACTCAGGGACACCTATCAACCGAAAGGTATCAAGTTCGTCATCAAGCAGGTCGATCCAGAGGATTATATGGCTATTCTCAGTACCACTCTAACAATGATACAGGATGAGTGTAAGGGATACAGCCCTGTTTTCTATGTGGGACTTGGTACCAGATTCGTTACTCTTGCGTTATCCCAGGCGGCATTTCTAACTGAGAGCGATATGTTTCTTGTTACCATCACCGATCATGAAACACGTCAACCGAAGGACATTAGGGAGATACCAACCTTGCCCACGCTTAGTCTTACCAAGGCACAGCTTACAATGTTAGACGTGCTTTACAATAGCGAAAACGGGATGGTAAAGTCCCTAAAGGATCTTAGCAAAAGATGGCGAGATGCTATGGAGATGGCATCCTTAGAGCAAACGTCGAGCGCATCGAAACTTGTGAAGAAGCTTATGAATTGGGGATTGGTAGAACGTAGGGTCAGCGAGTCGAGTGGGCGGGTCCGTGAGGTGTACATAACCGAACTTGGGAAAACCGTTCGTGCATGGAAAGGCCTTAAGAAAACTGAACACTGAATATATTCACTTTCGGATGGAGAGTAAATTATATCTTTTGCAAAACGATCAGGCAAAGAAGACAAGTTTTCAGTGTGGTCTCCGCATCCATGGAGTTTCAATTCCCTATAGGTGGGATCTGCTTTTGCAAGATATACATCAAGGACAATGTGACTATTAGACCAAGTTGGTAGTTTCAATTCCCTATAGGTGGGATCTGCTTTTGCAAGTGCGATGCGACGATGGGCATGGACTATGGGTACTATATGTTTCAATTCTCTATAGGTGGGATCTGCTTTTGCAAGTTTGGAAGGTATGCTTGATGCGATTACAGAGTTCAATGGTTTCAATTCCCTATAGGTGGGATCTGCTTTTGCAAGAGTGGCCGTGTTTGGAGGACTTCATCGGCTTCATACGACATGTTTCAATTCCCTATAGGTGGGATCTGCTTTTGCAAGCTGGGGGTCAAGAAAGCACCAGCAATCTTTGACTTTTTCGTGTTTCAATTCCCTATAGGTGGGATCTGCTTTTGCAAGAGGAGCGAAGATATATCAATTTTGCGAAAATAAGCAAGTATAGACCTCTTCTTGAATTGCTCTCAAGGGGATCGGGAATCTGCAACCTTGCTTATAAGGAAACCCTTGCAATACTTGAAAGGCTTATGAGAAAGGTTCTCTATCGATCCTTATCAGGGGTCTAATGTAATCACTAGGACGGATCATGTGAGAAAGAAGCGTCCGGTTGATTGCCAGATGCTTGAAGACAAACACACTAGGAGGAGGCGTTGCTAAGCTTGATATCTCTAAGGTTTGATATAACCAGTCCCGTGACCAAGGAGATAGGATTCTCAGGCATCCCTCTTCGCGCAGCCTTTCTCGACATCTTGAAGAATTATGATAGAAAACTGAGTAGTGATACTCACCAAGGACAGGGAGTTCGGATGTATGCCCTCGGCATTATGTCGCATGACAGGCATTTCAGCACGACACTACGACAGGGAATTGAGGACTCCTTCGATATCACTCTCCTTAATCACCAAAACTACCGTGATTTCACCAAGCACCTGATTCTGAAGGATGATTTGTACATTCGCTTGTATGAGAACATCTTGCCAGTACGACGCATTGGTGTTTCGATTATGGAGCCCCAAGAAATCATGCATACATGGGTAGACGCACCAGAGCTGCAAAAAGCTGAGAGGATTCGGATCGCATTGACATTCCGCACTCCAACGCAGCTGGCACATTCAGATTCGAACGCATTATGCTTGTTCCCTATGCCTGAAAAGGTCTTCCCTGCCTTGATGAAAATCTGGCAGTCTATAGATAGAACGACCTATTTCTTCCCGCTTGGGGAGTACAGGGAGTGGGTAAAAAGAAATATCGAGATCCCGAGATACACGATAAGAACCTATCCACTAAAGACAGGATCTGGTATGCAGATAGTTGGATTCATTGGCACTGTGTACTATACCATCAAAGATGGCTCGATCCCAATGTCGCGGATGACTGCTGGTCTTGCTCGTTTCGCAGAATATAGTAATATCGGAAAGCACCGTACTGCGGGTCTTGGAATGATCTCAACCGATATAGAGCTAATGTAGAGAAACTTTCCATCACAAACGCATGTTTCCTCGATAAACCATATTCACAGGAAAAATCCTATAATCTTATATCTAGGTTCGTGACATGGTGATGGATTAGGAGCGTGGTGTGATGGAAACACAAATACTTCTCAATAAAGCTGCTATTAGTGTAAGTAAACTGCTCAAGAAGAAACGAGAGGGTTCGTCTCAATTGAATCAGCTTCTTGAGGTGCTATCATCAAGACAAGGTGTTGAAGGTATCTATGCTGTGCAAGAGCACCTTGTATATCAGTCAGGACGGATTCTTCCGAAGGAGTTCTGTAAATGTGTCTATCAGGATCTTATGGAGGTAATCAAGTCCGATGAGAAAGATCCTGCTAGGACAGCTCGGCAATATCTGAATCACATAAAACGACTCTTCAAAGGTGCAGAGGAATTGGATTCGATTAGAATTCAAAACGAGAATTCAGCATTTGATGAGTTTGCCAGACAAGTCTTTGCTCCTAGTCCAGAGAGGAGAGAGAGGCGATGACCATTCGGCCTGATGATTTTGACAAGTTCGAGTGCAGAACAGTGATTAAGGGTTCTATAACGAATAAGACCCAATTGCATATCGGATCAGGGACTAAGGCTGAAAAGTATGATAATCCAATAATTAGAACATCAATTAGAGGGGAGTCGGTCCCATATATCCCAGGATCGAGCCTGAAGGGTGTGATTCGGGGATATACAGAGAGATTGATTGAAGATCATTCTGATAAGCAGTTGATAATTAACTATATCTTTGGGAATTCTGATGATTCGTTGAGAGTGAAGGGCCATGCTTCATTTTCGGATTGTCTTCCATTGCAGCCCGTGATGACAGAAACAAAACCAGGGGTTGCGATCGACGCGATCACTGGCGCAGCAAGCCATGGCATGAAGTATGAGCTGGAAACAATTGCCCCTAGTACGCAATTCTCATTTCAACTGGTTCTCGAGAATATTGATCTTAGAGAAGAAACCATTATCTCAAAGGTATTGAAGTTGGTTTTACGCGAACTCAGCCGTGGGAATATCGCGATCGGAGGTAAAACATCAGCGGGGCTTGGCGTGGTACATCTAGATGTGGAAAGGATAGAGGTTCTTACTAAGGAGTCTGTGCGTTCGCTCGAGTTGCAATATAGAGATATCACATCTGAGATTCAATTGTAGGAGGCATCCAAACATGATAGAAGGGGAGTATATCTTTGAATTGCTTTGGGAGAATACTACACCCTTGAAAATAGGATCGGACTGCAAGAGCAAAGATTTTGATATGCCAGTGCTAAAGACATGGATTGATGGGAAAGAAACGCCATACCTTCCTGGCACAAGTCTGAAAGGTGTCCTAAGAAGTGCTGTAGTAGCAGAATTGCAGCGAGTTGGAGAGAGTTGTTGTGATAGTCAAAAAGGAAAGAATTCTTGTGGAAAAGCGCATGAACAGCGAATTAGAGTTGCACAAAGAGAGAAGAACAAACAGCAGCTAAGGAAGATTATCGATGAATTCTGTACTGCTTGCAAGCTATTTGGAACTCATGGATATCGAGGCAAAATTAGACTAGAAGATGCATTGCTACTACCGGGTCAGTTAGGTGGTGTTGTCCCTACCGCTGAACGAAAAGGGATCGCTATGGATCGTATTGGCGGGGCGACGAGTAACACTGCGCTTTTTTCTATTGAATATGTAAAGGTTGGCAGTCGTTTTGCATCCAAACTGATTATCCGTGATGTCGATGATGTCACTCTCGCTCTCCTATTGTCAAGGCTTTTCAAATTCAATTCAGGACACCTGAAGCTTGGAGGACTAACAACAAAGGGATTCGGGGGCATGAATGTTACGGTAGCTAACGTAGTCTTTCAACAGAGGACATTGGAACAGATACCAGAGATAGAACTACCTTGGCAATATCATTTGAAAGGAAATGATGTGTCGCTCACCCAAGTGATTAATGACTGGTCAAGTGCGAAATGGGATCATCCCATTAAGCGCGGAAGCATAAGAGAGATTGATCGAGTAAAGGAGGGGATTCCTCGTCAAGGTAATGGGCACCTATTGCATGTTAGAAAAATGAACATGACCCCAAGGAATGAGATACATCTATCGAATTCGGGTAGAATCCGGTTCGAACTAACGCCACTAAAAGGATATAGCATATTTGTGGGAGCAGGTCATCTACATCCCTCTACAAAGAAGGTTGATAGCAGGATAGTCGAGATGATAGAATCTGGCTCATCATTTGACGAGATTTTGAATATGGGAGTGTCGTTTGAGAGCAAGATCAATCAATATGAATCGTTTAGCTATCAAAAACATCAAGGAAATGAGAAGCCTACCACAGTAATTCCAGGATCTACCCTCAAAGGTGTGTTCAGATCAAGATTGGAACATTCTTTTGTCGAAGTAGAAGGCAGCGTTGAAAGCTGTTTCGTTAAGCAAGAGAGATATTCATCTAGATCTTCATCTATTCACAAGAGATTGTATGGAGAAGAAGGGAGAATTCAACAGCGGGAAGAATGCAGAGATCATTCGCATCCTTGTATCGTCTGCGATATTTTTGGGATGACAACGAAAAATGGATCACTCAAGGCGTTGATAGAGGTCCAAGATGCACCTCTTATAAGAGGAAAGCTTCAGCCTTTAAATATTCAAGTAGGAAGTGGAAAGACAGCTCGCCTGCTCGCTGTGAGATATGCTAAAACTGATGAGATCTCTCCAGCATTCATGGGCCAGCTGCAATTCAAGAATCTTTCCGAAACGAAGTTAGGTTTGGTACTGCTATCAATGGGAGCGGGTGAGAAACAAGGAATACGGATTGGACGATTCCATTTTCGAAACGAATTCGGACGTATGATGGTAAAGATCTTGGGTATTGATTTCGATGATGGAAGAAGCATCGAAGATGGTGTTTCGCAGTATGTAGGGGACATGAAAACAAAGGCTTTGAATGCCTTCGGAGAGGGGATTCGAACTCTATCTGACTGCGAGGAGGAATCATCTTGACGGAGAAGACGCTTTTTCACGTGGTACTAGTAGGAGAACTTGCTACATGCATATCTTTAGATCGAGTTTCTGCAGAGATAGGCATGAGCATAATTGAACGAAACGGAGAGTTCTATGCAATCAATTGGTATTCTGATCAAGGTCAATTTGTTGAAGGAAATGAAGTACAAATCAAGAAAGGAAACCCCCAAGACATCATCCTTCACCCCAGAGCTAAGCGTGAAATACTGGATGTGCTTGAGATCAGTCATCCCATTGATCCAGATTCGATAGTATCGCTTTATGATATGCTGAAGCAAATAGGGCGAGGGTTGTAACATGCTGTACAGGAGCTATTTCACCCCAAGATTAATCGGTGGGATTCCTAGATATGTTATCGCAATAGAGAATGCGGGGGCAATTATCGATGCATCTTGCGTTAGTTTGAATTCTACTCTCAAGAATCTGGGATTTCAGGATATCTGCGGCTTTGATAGGATTTGGGATCTCACAGATATCCTCACACTTCTTCTTCGATCTCCCTTTTCGTCCGCTGACAGACGAGCTGCTGCTGCTACGGTTATGAGTGAGTTGAAGATCGATGTCATAGAGTTGCATGAACTATTGGAGAACATTGCACGGGATCTTGAAGCTCTGCAAAGCATTCCGCCGGATCCAAGACCGGGATTGAATATGACCGGTACGATAAGTGCAGCACTCCTAACATCCGCTTTCCTGACAGCAAAATTCTATGACATTGAACGAGAGAATCTGGCCATAATGCGTTTAGCAGCACTGGTCTATTTTCTTGGTCTTAATGACAGCGCACAGATAGACTATCAACTGCTTCTCAAACGGGTGAGGATGCTTTTCGATCAGATTCTACCAGATCCATTGATCGAGCAGACAGTGGATATGCTCAAATCAGATGGCAATGAAACAGATGTTCAAAGGGCTATTCGAGAAATAGTAAGATATCTTCAATCGTACAAATCATCCAGGACCTCTATCTGTAAGATACTGAAGTGGAAGGTAGAGGATTTTGAGAGTCAAGCCGCATGGAAGAAACTATCGATCGGTGACTATGAAGAAGTAACAAAGGCATTGGCTATCAATGAGTATGAACCACGACCTGTCAATGGAAACACAGGTGATCTAGAGATAATACTTGCGGATGTGTCAGGAATACAGCATTTCATTGAAAACACGGATAGACTGAGTCAAATGAAAGGTGCTTCTTCATTAATTGATGGCTATATGAAGAATGATCCATCCTTAACGGAGGCGGGATATCCTTCACTTTATACTATCCTTCGGGAGCATCGAATTCCACTTGAAGCGTGTATAACTTCAGGTGGAGGTAATTTCATTGTTATAGTCCATCACACTGTTTCCAAGGATCTATGTACTCACTTAGTAAGTGGCTTCTCAAAGATTACGCGCCATGTCAAATTGGTTCTTTCAACCACGTCATTCACGCTTGATGATGATGCGGGGTCGTTTCTCGATCACCTTGAGAACGCAAAGATCTCCTCGACACTCAATAAGAATGATCTAACGACACTGCAACAAAGTGAATTCTATTATGGCATCGAAAAAAGATGTGACTCGTGTAGAACTGAACCTGCTTCAAAGATTATTGGAATAGGAACGAAAACGCGCTCTTACTGTGGTGATTGTTCCAGATTGTTGGATTATGGGAACCAATTCTCCTTCAAGAGGGTGTATGATAGCTCATCATCATTCCGTCCTGCTGGGGAATCGATTACTAAGATGCTTTGGCAGGAGTTCTCTGATGGTATTATGGATTATATCGCGGGGAATACTGGAACAGCTATAAGCGTAGGAAAACAGGAGTTGGCGATGATAAAAGCAGATGCCAACCTAGCTGGAGCGTATATAGCTAAAGTGCCCAATCTACTCGCAATGATTGAGAAGAACATTCTCCTAACAGAGATCCTAGAGAGAGCAGTCACAGAATCAATGGATTGGCTAGTCGATACTGTTAAGCAACATGCTACCGATCAGCTTAATGAAGAGATGGGGATCAATCTAGCCAATAATCTTAGGTTACAACTTGATCTTGGCACTCTGTATGTAGGAGGCGACGATCTTCTCGTTTTGACTCCATCTGTTTTTGCGTTACAATTTGTGATAAAGCTGGGGGATCTGTTTCACACCTATATGGGTAAAACTATCAGCTTATCATGCAGTATAATTTCATTCCCGCCAGATTACCCCATACGTTTTATTCTTGCAGCCTCAGAGTCTTTACTAGGATACTGCAAGGCAACATCAAGATCTAGAATATTATCGGGTGTTATACCGAAAATTGTGATCGACTATGAGCGAATATCTGGAAATCTAAGTGCCCCTCAGGAGATAGCTCGTGTTCACGAAGCTTGGAGACACCAAGGTACATCCCAGAGACCTCTCTTCCTAGAATCTTTGAAAAACGACATTCTATTATCGATATGCCAACAAGATGAATCTTCACAGCTCGCTGAGAATCTTGTCAAGATCTCTCTTGAGCATTTATTGGTGAATCAAGGATTAGCGAAAGATCTTCCAACGAGATTGAAAGATTTCTCACTGGCGTGCTTGGAACCATTGGAGCGAATGAAACTACCCACACAAGGGACGGGACCTGACATTGCTGCAAACAAGGCAGAGGGAGTTTCCTTTACGGTTTATCTTGTGGGTCGTCAAGAGGTGAAGACGAGATCGTCGGAGATATACAAGAGGATTGGGCTTCTAATTCTAGGAGATGAACATGGAAGATCGGGTGTACTTGATGCGGCAACGCTGACTAAGATGATGATGGGGGGAACATAATGAAACGGATAGATGTCGTGCTTCAATCTTTGGACACTATGCACATAGGAAGTGGATCAGTTGGCTTAGGAGGTGGGCCTATTTTAGCAATTCAGAGGTCGCAAGGCAAGCCAATGATTCCAGGTAGCACCCTGAGGGGGAAATTGAGATGGAACTTGACTAGATTGACTCCAATTCTCAGACGGGTAGCAACTGGTTCACTTGAGAGATATTTCTCAACGTTTCGCAACGATGCATCAGTTGTTGCAGATTTCTTCGGGGTGGAGGATTATAGAGGGAAACTGGTCATCTCTGATGGACGTTTGATCGCACCTACTCCGACAGAAACCCTCCCTGGAGTACGATTGGATACTACACGTAGATCCGTCGAAAGCGGAGCTCTCTTTTTCCATGAAGTAGTAAGCCCGGGATCGAGATTTGCATTTGAAATGATTCTTGATGTCCCAGACTCACTATCACAAGAGGACATGATAGTGGACATGTTCATCTCGCTTTTCATTACCAAAACGCTTGAGAAAGAGGGACTAGGTAGAAGTAGAGCAAGAATCGCGATAGATCTTGGAGAGCATGAATCGACTCTTGAAGAAATGAAGGAGGCACTACTAAGAGATGATGTCTGAGATTTATCGACTAAGGATAAGGTTGGAGCCACGCTCGGAGATTTCGCCAAGAGAGGAACTACCTTCACGGAACTTCTATCCCGCAAGTCCTTTCATCTCCGGAAAGAAAGTGCGTGGAGCGTTCTTGACAGCCATTAGACGGACGATGACACCACACACGGAAGCCAAGAGAATTCCTCTGTCCGAACACAGCAAATCCAAATTTCAGAAAGAGGCCGTCGAGGGATTTCTGAAAGCATCACCAGCACTTCCGAGATCTGAATCAGATACACCACGGGAGGTCCCCCATGCACCATTTACATTTCTTTCCTGTAAGGCTTGTGAAGGTGAGAAAAAACATCTGCAATTATATGATGCAACTGGGGATCTATTGAAGAGAGGAGATCTTTCTCAATCTACTTTCTGTGATAAACACAAGAAGCCATATTTTAGGAAAGGATACTCGGGTCCAGTTTGCTTGTCTAGTAGAAAACCATTACAGACCCCAGAGATCAATACACGTCCTGCAGTTGCAATTGATGGAGTGACAGGGTCGGCTACGTCAGGAGGTTTATTCTTTATGCAGACCACCACGCATCACACACCTCTTATCACGGAGATAGCAGTTGCCTCAGGAGAGTTGGTAGACATGATACGGGATCTGAAGAAGTCAAGAGCCCTTCTACAACTCGGAGCAGGCAGAGCTCGAGGCTGGGGAATTGTAGAGATAGATGACATCGAGTTTGTGCAGAGCCATAGTGAGTTCGTGAAGGAGAAGGAAGCGTCTCTTCAAAAGGTAATCGAGATCTATGGGGGATTTGTCCTTATAGCGACGAGTGGTATCGCATCGGTGGTCTTGGAGAACGATCGATTCATATCACGTCCATATGTGTTAGAGGTTGAAGGATTCAATCTTGAAAAGAGCTATGGAAGAGTGAATTCCTACACGGGGTGGTCCATGCTTACCAATCTGCAAAAACCAATGATCACTGGTGCAAAGGAGGGATCCATCTTCTTCTATAGAGTTCCGGATATCTCCGAAGTCGACTTTAGTAAACTTCTTGCGCTGGAATTGCAAGGAATAGGCGATCGGATTCTGACATCATCACAAATGAATCAGGTTGTCTTCTGGGAGGGAGAACATTGATCATCGACTATAGCATGCTGAAAACTGAAATAGTTCTAAAATTCGGCCTCGAGATATGCTCTGGGCTTCGTATTGGAGGGACTGATCCCGATAGAGAAGAAGTTCTTCAAGTCGAAACAACATCTGGCTCCTATCCACTGATCCCTCGTAGCTCGCTAAAGGGTGTCTTGAGGAGCGAATTCGAACGACTGGAGAAGTTGGCACTGAAGCCTGTCGAGTGCGAATTTAAACATGGTAGAAATAAGAAGCTGCTTTGGTCGGAGATTCTCTTTGGTTTTGCGAAGAAGGAAGATGAGGATACCTACTTCTCGTTGAAAGGAGCAGTGCAAGTGTCGGATGTGCTGCTTGAAGACACAGCTGTGCGTACTCGTAATCATGTCAGGATTGATCGAAAACGACAAACACATGCACCGGGAGGCCTATTCTCCCAGCAGGTAGTGGAATCAGAAGACTCTAAGGGGATTGTTGAGGTACGAATAGCCAATATTGATCAAAAAGAACCTCTGAAGGTCCTTTTCTTCATTCTAGATGAGATTAGTACAGGACATATCGGTATTGGTGCCAGATCCTCTGCAGGTCTTGGAGCAGTTCGAGGGACGAACAGGATTGCTATAATAGCGAAGGAGGATGCACAACTACTCGGAATCGTAGAACCATCCCGAGTCAGGATTGGTTCCTTTGGGGATCTAATGAATCATATATAGATGACCGAAGAACTTCTAGGTGCTTAGCCAATCCCTAAGATTCGATATATCGGGTTTGTTTCCTCGCATACCAACCCACTTCTTCATATCCTCCAATCCAAATACTCGCGGTGGATTAGGAAGCCCCCACATCTCCGACGAGGTTTGCTCAAGTGCACTTACTTGATCATTCAAATCACCAAAATTATTCCTTTTCTTCCGCAACGGGACAACAATAGCAGCTCTAGCCAGTGATCCTCCTAGTTGCTTTGACCTCTGCATTGCTTCGAAGAGCTTGAGCTTGGACGCCTGGAAGTCACTTTTAGTAGTTGCACTCAAAACATGAGCCCTGTGACGATGAATAGCGACAACGTCGAGCTCGAAACTACCTCCAACAATTCCTACCTCAACACCAGTATGAATACGCCTTTTCTCAATGACCTTCGTTTCCTGTATGAGTGCGGCGATCCATTCCTCCAGCCATCCCCCTCTGAGGAATATCTTCCATACATTAAGAAGGTCTGCCTCCAGGTTGATGTCAATTCCAGATATGCTTAGATCTAGCCCAAAAGCTGAGAAATCCATGGGCAGATTCCTCTCTGAACTGGCCTCTCGTATCTCATTCGCAAGACTCCACCTGCGTACAACCTTTGATGCGATCTGCTTCGCGTCTGTAGCTGTTGGGCCGCCTTTTATTGCCTGTCTAGTCCGGATCAAACTCAACCCATGGATTTCAACAAGATCCTTCAAGCCAACACCGATTACGAGGTCCCTAACTTCGCCATTATCATATCTAAGAACTCCTGATCTATCATCAACATAGGATGCAAGCTCGTCTGTACCTCCATGCTGACGCCACTGCCAGTATGTATTGGCAGACATAACCTTAGTTCCACCTGTGTAATCAAGTCTGCAGTTGCCCATCGAAGTAGAAATGCAATCCCGGCATTGTTGTGCCATAGTTGACGAACTAACGGAAATGAAGTTAGGATTTACTCTGAGCGACTTGAACAATCGCGCCAGCCTTTGTGCAACATGCGACGTCTCATCAGAGTGAATCAGATGAATCGTTCTAAATCGAGTTCCGTGTGCCATCTCTGTTGCGACAACAAGCAAATTTGGAAGAGGATTAGATCCTACTACAACAATGATGCAATTTGGGGCGTCCATCAAATATCCTCCGTGAATACAGTTTGGTGTAATGATGAAGCGATACTAAAATGCTTTGCAATCTCTTCTTGTGTAAGGCAACCTCGTTTTCAAATAGGAGCATAAATGCACTATGGATATCCGATGAAAGGAACCATCAAATTGCGATGCATAACAGAGATCTGTTCTTGCGCTCATACATTGGAGAATCGATGGTTAGAGAATTCTTATAGTTCCCATTTCGCGAGGTCTACTTTTACAATCTGGAGTAAGCTCTGGCCAGTCTTGTGCGGCTACATAGTGCTGCAATTCCCTAAACACGGGATCTACTTTTGCAATAGATATTCGAAAAGGTCGATGGCGAATCGTCCTCGAGTTGCAATTCCCTAAACACGGGATCTACTTTTGCAATAACGCAGGGACCGCCAACTCCAATTCCAGAGTCAAGAAGTTGCAATTCCCTAAACACGGGATCTACTTTTGCAATGCAACACCCTTCATCCTCTCGCATATACCTCAGTAGGTTGCAATTCCCTAAACACGGGATCTACTTTTGCAATCTTAATGTCACTTCATCGCCCATATCGCATGAATAGACGTTGCAATTCCCTAAACACGGGATCTACTTTTGCAATTAAAAAAATGACAATCGATTTCACAGGTCCAGAGATGAGTTGCAATTCCCTAAACACGGGATCTACTTTTGCAATGAAAGCTCTTCCGAGTTCTCCCATTTTAATGAATGCGGGAGTTGCAATTCCCTAAACACGGGATCTACTTTTGCAATTCGTAGATGAGTTCACGAAGGTCAAGGTTCCTGACAAGGTTGCAATTCCCTAAACACGGGATCTACTTTTGCAATTGGGAAAGAAGAAATCAGTAAGCTAGACTTTTGTCTAGGTTGCAATTCCCTAAACACGGGATCTACTTTTGCAATAGCAGAGACATCTGACACGTTGTTCGATTCTTTTCTGTTGCAATTCCCTAAACACGGGATCTACTTTTGCAATTTGTTCTTTTGATATGGGAGAAGTGTGTGAGGAATATGTTGCAATTCCCTAAACACGGGATCTACTTTTGCAATCAAGAAGCAAATTGACGATGTGCACGCCCACATCGGGAGGTTGCAATTCCCTAAACACGGGATCTACTTTTGCAATTCGGTTTGTTAGATGTTACTGATGAGATGTTGAACAAGTTGCAATTCCCTAAACACGGGATCTACTTTTGCAATTCCTACACACACATAGTACGAGATTGGATGGTATAATAGGTTGCAATTCCCTAAACACGGGATCTACTTTTGCAATATTGCAATCCGAAGGTGATGCGAGATGGAATCCAGTAGTTGCAATTCCCTAAACACGGGATCTACTTTTGCAATGTCGAGATAGATCTCCCGACATAATACCTTCTTGCAATTTGCAATTCCCTAAACACGGGATCTACTTTTGCAATGCCCGTCGTGACTTCACGATCAATGCCATGGCCATCGAGTTGCAATTCCCTAAACACGGGATCTACTTTTGCAATGACTGCACCGTACAGATCGTGCAGGAGCAGGTTGCGTTGCAATTCCCTAAACACGGGATCTACTTTTGCAATGTGGATCACCTACGCGCAGTACAGCCACGCAGGCGGGTTGCAATTCCCTAAACACGGGATCTACTTTTGCAATGTGGCTTCGTTGACGAGAATGATTTCCAAGACTGGTTGTTGCAATTCCCTAAACACGGGATCTACTTTTGCAATCCATCACTGGCAGATATCGAACCATCTATGGTGAGAAGAGTTGCAATTCCCTAAACACGGGATCTACTTTTGCAATGTATTTGGTCAATATCACCATTGAAGCTGCGACATGAGTTGCAATTCCCTAAACACGGGATCTACTTTTGCAATGTAGAGCTTGTTGATAAATTCTATGATGGAACTAATGTTGCAATTCCCTAAACACGGGATCTACTTTTGCAATTTTCTTTCTTGGCGAAGAACGAAGATTTGACTATTTAGTTGCAATTCCCTAAACACGGGATCTACTTTTGCAATACGACTCAAAGTTTACAATGGTCGAAGTCGGTCTAAGTTGCAATTCCCTAAACACGGGATCTACTTTTGCAATACCGTGTCGTTTCCATAGATGACCTGTTTGAACGGAGTTGCAATTCCCTAAACACGGGATCTACTTTTGCAATCAAAGGATGAAGCTCTGAAGTCTTCAGAAGACTTCATGTTGCAATTCCCTAAACACGGGATCTACTTTTGCAATAGATGGATGAGATCAGGAAGCAGGGACAGATGCTTGAGTTGCAATTCCCTAAACACGGGATCTACTTTTGCAATTCATTGCCGACCAGGAGATCATGCACCTGGTGGAGGTTGCAATTCCCTAAACACGGGATCTACTTTTGCAATACCTTACTCAAAGTACACTCAAGGAATGATGAGTTGCAATTCCCTAAACACGGGATCTACTTTTGCAATCTTTAACCTCGTTGTTGACTTCGGTGGCGGAACAGGTGTTGCAATTCCCTAAACACGGGATCTACTTTTGCAATTCAGATTTGGAGTCTGCGACACGATGAACGAAGGAGAGTTGCAATTCCCTAAACACGGGATCTACTTTTGCAATGTCGTCAGGAAGGGACAGACTGCCAACGACCATCCAGTTGCAATTCCCTAAACACGGGATCTACTTTTGCAATTCGAACTTGGTCTGGTCTGTTCCACAGAGAGCAGATAGTGTTGCAATTCCCTAAACACGGGATCTACTTTTGCAAT
>JAFGAR010000098.1 GCA_016933575.1 Candidatus Thorarchaeota archaeon | reverse complement strand
TACTACTATCCAGGGAGCCCCTACGAGCCACAGGAATTCGATGGTTCGGGTCTTTGGGAGTTTCGACTCTATGCCTCTTAGATCCTCTCATCCTGTTTGCTGATGAACAGGGTCTTGAGGTCGAGGGCATTCATGGGCCTTCTCTCAAGGGGAAGGCCCTTTCTTTCCCGGACATGGCAAAGAAATGGAATGACTCAAACCTGTAAGATCACCAATTGTCCACCTCTCTCAAGACTTAGTTGTAGTTGTCCATTGAATTCTTTGACATGTGCATCTTCGACCCGAATTCTCTCTCCTTCATGAATCTGTCGGATTTGATCGTTCCAAAGAACCAAGATCACGGACCCAGTATCATCAACAAGGGTCGCATTTGCAACATGATGCCTTTTCCCATCCATAGGTGAAGTCACTTCTCTTGTTGTTGAGATGCTTTGAACCACTCCTTCGACTCGGAGTCCCCCCAAGCCAGGAGAAAGGTCGGATATCTTTGTCGTGACTAGTTGAAAGTCCTTATCGGTCATCTTTGCATAGTAGCGCAAATCAAAATCAGGCACCCACCTTAGTATGCCCAGCTGAACGAAGCCCAACTTCTCGTAGAACACCTTCGTTCGAACATTCCATATCGGTGTGTCTAATGACCATTTCTTTACCTGAGGATATTTGATCTCGATCAGTCTGAAGAACTCACTACCTATTCCTTGCCTATGGAAATCAGGGTCTATGAAGACACCATAGATGTCACAATGCTCAGGAGTGACTCTGAATACTCTCATTCCGCCAACTATTTGGCCATTAAAGATAATCTTCCAGTAATCCGTTTGTTCCAACCCGGTATCTCTTCGATGCGCCTCAATGGAATCATATTCCGGGGGACCTCCCGGACCAGAGGCTCCGACCTCAATATCAGAATCAAAGGCTCGTTTCGAGATGTCAGCAAGTTTCTCAGCATCTTCTGGTTGTGCGAACTCGATTGACACAGATCTTGTCATGTTCTTCATCCCTCCACATATTATCTCCGTCTTCAGATCACTGTTCCCCCTCTCCTCTATACTAATGTTACTGAGCAATATGCAGCAAATTCTAGATGTTTCCACAAAAGCTGAAGAGCATAAAACCTTTCGAAAAATAGAATCAGCAGAAGCTTATATGTCACCTTTGCCTGCGATACATGCAATTAGGAGAGGTATCAAGGTGAAGCGCACGCTTATTCTTGGCATGCTTATTGTTTCAATGTGTATCATCATTAATCCAGTCCCGCAGGCCCAGCAAATGGAGGTTGAGCAGAGTGGAGAATGGCTCCCACTGGAGGAATTTATCGACAGTGGAGAGAAAGAAGATGTCACAGTACGATTTGAACGAGAGCTTATGCCCAATGAGATTGCATACTATGAAAGCAAGGGAATCCATTTCGGAGACTCGCCTCAACATATCGGTTCGGTATATATCGCTCAAGCATCAAAGGTAGCACTGAAGCATCTCGAAACGGATTGGTTGTTCGAACAGTCTGAACCCTTGAAACAATCATTCTATCAATCCCCTCGGGATGTGTCCATCACCGATTGCTACGCGGACCTTGCATGGCAGATGAATGACTATTTCGGAGAGAATCTCACAGGCGAAGGGATCCTAATCGCAGACCTTGATACAGGAATTCAATGGCGACACCCAGATTTCTACTTCGCTGATGGTCCCAGTATCCAATACTTCGAGACCTCAAGTACGCCTCCATGGGTCTTTAACAATGGCACTGATGGCGTTGACTTGAATGGCAACTATGCAATTGAGAACAACGAGAAGCTCTATGCCATTGATGTCAATCAGGATGGAAGCGTAGATGCGACAGTCGACTGGATTTGGCTGGACAATGGCACTACGGTCGGGTCTATCGATGATGGAGATACTTTCTTTGCCGTAAACGATACTGACTCCAATAACGTACTTGGAGGCGTTGATTACCTAGTCCGGCTAAAGACACCAAAGACGAAATATCTCGTTCATAAAATTGGTGGCTCAATACGCGCATGGGAAAGAGGTGTCAATCTCACCTCAAGCACCTTCTATGACACAGACGGCCACGGGACAGGAGTTGCAGGGATTCTCAATGGTGGACAGCTTGGGTACAGGAAGTATGTGGGTGTCGCACCGGATGCGGAATTGATGGCTATCAATATCTTCGGGACAGATGGTTTGACAGTGGAGGAAGGTCTCGTATGGGCTCGCGATCATGGTGCAGATGTCATCCTCATTGAGGTTGGCTCATGGACCTATGAGTTCCTAGATGGATCAAGCAACGTCGAGATGATGATTGATACCCTGACGACAAGTGGGATACCGGTCATCGTCCCTGCAGGCAATCTGCAAGGCGGTTATAGACATGCTTATCGATCTGCTAGCGCGAACGCAATCCTATCTACAGATTTCATGCTAAATCGCACAGGATATCAATACATGTCTGCGACTGAGATGTATATTACCGTACTTTGTGATCAACTAGTGAATAATGTACAGGTAAATATCACAGAGCCAACAGCTTATGGTTCAATAACTCATCAGCTATCTTTTGGTTTTGGATACTATCAATGGGCGAGAGCTTCAACAGGGACGAATGTTACGATTGATACGTTCATAGCAAATTCCACGAGAGGCTCTTGGCATATGATTGCCATTGACATCTCTGGTGTTCTCTATCACAATACATGGTGGTCGATTGCAGTCAATAACACATTAACGGCAGATTACCATTTCTACATATCAGATGATGCCAGCGCATGGAGTGATGGTGCTGGATGGTCGGGGTCGCATGGATTGACAAATCAAAACACAATAACATGGCCATCTACTGCAGACACTGCCATCTCAGTGGCATCATATCACACGAGGACAATTCCTGCATTTGGGACCTCTGCGGGAACCCTTGCTGCGTTCTCATCCATTGGACCACGAATTGATGGTAATGCGAAGATGTCAATCGCAGCACCTGGTGGATGGGATGTCATCTCTGCGTGGTCGAGTGACTCTGCATGGGCAACATGGTTCGATGCTTACGGTGCATTTGCGCTTGATGATGTCTTCGGAGGCTATCGATTGTTCAGCGGAACCTCAGCTTCCGGACCTCATGTCGCCGGAGCTGCTGCGCTGATACTTCAATTGAATCGCGATTGTGGTCCAATAGTGAAGGACATCATTGAGGGAACAGCATACAATGATGCATTCACAGGCTCAATACCCCCGCCCCCAGGAGTAGCGAGCACGGCATGGGGATATGGCAAGCTTAACATTTCCAAGGCGATAGAGGAAACAAGAGAGATACCAGTCATATGGGAAACCACTGAGGCTCCAATGCCACCAGAATACAACGAAACCTTCGTTGTCACTGCCAATATTACCAATGCAGACTTCGTGATATTTGACTGGACACATGATGACTGGTCGTCATTGACCCATACGAACATGACTTTGTCAAGTGGCATATACTCTGCATCAATTCCCAGTCATGCGTATTCCACGAACATCAAGTATAGGATCATGCCTGTAAACATCTCAGCAAAAGGAAATCCAATTGTTGGAGGAGAATACATTGTCACAGACACTATTGCACCAACAATTATCTCCTTCTGGAACAATGCAACGGCAACTGTGATTGATCCCACGTTTGTTGATGTCGCGATCCAGGCGTCAGAACCCACCAATGCATCGGGTATCTGGGGTGTAGACATCGAGTTCTCAGTTGATAACTGGATCAATACAAATCTCATCGCCATGACGTTCAACGGAACTCATTGGATCGGTACGATAACTCCAATCCCAGCCCCCTTGACAGTGAAGTTCAGAGTTGCAGTCTATGATTATGCAATGAATAGAGCAGTAACTTCAGAAGTAGCATACACCGTCAATCCTGCCTCGACCACTACAACCACCACCACAACTACGACATCAACGACAGACACTTCGACTACCACTGGTACAACTACTTCTACAACAGGACCCCTACCACCTACAACAAGCATCATCGATTGGTTGCAGGAGAATATGACCCTAGTACTGGCAGCAGGAGGCATCCTGCTCCTTGTAATCATAATCCTAACCTGTAGAAAGCGCCGATGAGGGACTTTTTCCCCCTCATTGTGAGGGGGTGAACTCCCTCCCTTCTTTTAGTCATTTGCAGGTTCCACAAATATATAGTGCAAGGGATTCCTTGCAGTAACGGAGCTAAGCCCAATGTCGAAAGATGACAGATGTGACCCTACCTATTTTGATGATTCATGTGGCTTCATGGATAGAGTACGAGCGCAGCTAAGATTGACTCAAGGTGCCGAGATAGCAAGACGGTATCTGGCGATGAATGCATTTGACGGAGTGCTACCAGTTCTGGGAATCATCATGGGTGGGTTTGCTTCACTATCTTTCCAAGACCCAGAGGTGATCTTTGAAACTTCGATTCTTGCCATCGTTGCTACAAGCTTCGCTATGCTCATCTCAGGCATCACTTCATCATACCTGACAGAAGGAGCAGAAAGAAAAAGGGACATCGAGGAACTCGAACGTTCACTACTAGGGAGCTTGGATGGGAGCATGATCGTCAAGGCAACCCGAACCACGACTCTTGTCGTTTCACTGATAAATGGCTTCTCACCATTTGGTGCTGGGTTGATTACTGCCCTCCCATTGATGATGGTGTTTGCTGGTTTTCCAATTGGGATAGCTTTCGCATCGTCTGTGATCGTCGCTATGTTACTGCTCTTTATCCTTGGACTTTTTCTTGGCAATGTATCTAAATCCAATATGCTCGCATATGGAATCAAGACACTTGCTGCGGGAATATTGGTGGTACTGATGATTTGGGTGTTCTCAAACGCGACTGGATACTAGATGGTTCCATGAAAAGGACGGAGTATCACTTTTCCAGATCCGGTGGATTATGAGTCGTAGATACGAGATAGATAGCCAGTAAGGGAGTGATGATGACAATTCCATCAGAGAACCCTACAATGGGAAGTAATCGAATGAATGATGAGGAGTCCATGGTTTACATTTACCGATAATTAGACCAAGGGCAATAAGGATGCATAGCAAGACGATGAACCATCCGATGTACATGAAGAGGGGGAGATCAAATCCCATATCTTGCACAGACAGTATCATGGAAAAGGTTAGAACTCCAATGATGAGCACACAAAGAGATTGACACCCTCTTGCCAGTCGCGAGTCCTTTGTCGATGACATTGGCTATCTCCAAGAGCTAATTCCGTAATTTGAAGGTATATACATTCTTCATATGATTCAAATGCAAATAGTAGATACTGCCTTATTTCCAAAAAGTATCGATCAATAGGATAGGTTTCAAAATGAAGACCCTAGATGTCCCGATATTTGTAACTGGCCCATCAGGTAGCGGAAAGACGCGACTTGTCCAAAGAATGACACAGGACTTCGCCATTGAGGTCTTCGATGCGCGAGAATTAATTCCAGATTTCGCTTTGAAATTTGGTAATAATGATCTGGAGGAGAAACTAAGAGACCTGTATGATGAAGTCATCGATCAATTGGCTTCATCATCTGCGTCCATTCTTGAGGCCTCGAACGACTATCCTGACCAGATATTCGAGAAACTTGCTCGAACCTTCTTCAAAGATAAGAAGGGACTCGTGGTCTTTGTGAGTGCGCCTGAGCAAATCTGCATTGAAAGACAGAGAAGAAGGGAGAATCCGACTCCAGAACATAGAATCATCAAGCAGTGCTCCTATCCCTTCTCGTACTACAAGGACAAAGCCGAGATATTAGGTCTTCAGATTCTTGAGATATCCTGGTTGGATGACACTGAGACCCAATATCAAGCAATTCTGAGTCATCTTGAACAACAGAACAAGGAAAACTTTGCGCGGGAGACCCCTGATGATATCGATAATCAGTTCTGAAGAAACTTCTGGAAGATCCTCAAGTCTATGACGCTAATAGAGATTCGTGAAGATGCTCACGTAGTGTGAGAGTCATCCTGCACCATGACACCACATGCCTTGAGGAGAGCCTTGATACTTGGTGCATAAGTAGTAAAGGCCTCTGATACGGAAGAACGTTCTTTCTCCAAGGCGGATGATTCCTTTGAAAGGGATTGAGTTTGTGTATCCACGGTGGACATAGACTCCTTTTCCCACGGAGGCGACCAGTTGTCAAGTTCCTTGAGACTTGTGGGATGGATTAGAATCACATCTCTCAGAAGTTCCAGTACGACGCCTCTATTAACTCTGAGCTCAAGGAGCTGATTCAGTAGCCAAGGAAGAAGAGCTTTCGTTGGTACAGAGGAGTAGATTCTACTCAAAATCTCCACGATGAATGATGATATGCCAGGAGCGAAGGTTAGCGAGAGGAGGAAACCTCGTACATACTGAGGTATGTTATTCATCAATAGAGGATTCGTGAATAGCAACTCGAAGTGCGATCGAATGTCCTCAAGTGTACGCATTCGCAACAGCCATTCAGCAGACCACAATAGTCCTAGTTTATTCGGATCGATCTCATGCGATGGCACCCCGATATTCTGGAGTGCTATCACGAGCTGAGTTCGGTTGCAACCCATAGATATCGCCAAGTTCTCCAGGGTCAGAATGAAGTTGAGCATCCCAGCGATTTGCTCAGGAGTAGTCCCTCTATCGACGAAAGCCTGTGGCAACATTGAGATATAGTGGGAGTATCCGGTTGCAACATAACTCTTGATCCAATCAGGAACTCCCTTTGAAGTCGCTTGGTAATAGTATATCAGCTCGCGAATAATGCGGTAATTGTCAGGTGCATCCTCAACACCTAGTTCTGTAGCTAGCTGATGCTCGGCATGTGAACCTAGGGATTCAGTAAACCGTGGACTACGTAGAAGTAGAATGCTATCCTTTGCGATTTGCAGCACTTCTCCTGATTTCGCACCATCCCTAAAACAGATTCGATTCATACGTTGCTCTATGACCTGTTCGAGTGAGATTCCCTCATAACCTAGCTGGATCAATGCAGCTTGCTGCTTCCCGAACTTGATATCCCATGATTCTTGCAGTCGCTCCTTACCCAACTCAAGTTCTCCCATGATAGGAACAACGATGTCAATGGAGGGAAGCAGGTAATGAATCTGCCAAAGGACATCTGAGCAATCCAAGTACTTGAGATTCTTCTTGAAATCCATGAGTGCGCGCTGATTGGTTTTTGCCTTCAAGTTGACTCCCTGAAGCACTGATAGACGGTCGTACACGTCCTGTGCCAGGGGGGGCAAGGAAGTATAGCCAACCCTTCCCATCTTGTCGATTGAGAGCATCTCATGACAGAGCTGAAAGATGTTTTTGTTTTTCGGCACATAGTCTTTTTCCAGACATGTGACAGCAGCATCCTGGAAATCAAAGAAGGATGGTTGAATCCGCTCTCGAAGATTCGCTAATAGCAAAGAGGTTTCGTAGATAGCAATAGAGTCAGCGGTACTAGCGAGATAGCCATTTGACCGTGCAAGAGAGACGATCTCAACGCAATTTCGGACCAGCTCTTCATCATCGGCCTTGATTTGAGATGGAGGCTTTATCAGATAGGATAGCATGTCATCGATAGAGATAGAGTCATCGCTAGGCTGCTTGGATGACTTCGTCGTTCTCGCAGGTCGTCTTGCTGCTTTCTGCTCATCGGATTTTCGTCCCCTTGATTTCCCCACAGCGAGTGGACTCAGTTGCTGAGAGGCCAATCCCTTTTTCCATGTCCGTTCGGAGATGGATATCATACCAGGAAACATGTCGAATTGCTTCTCAATAGCACTGAAGCTATACGGAATAAGGCCATACAACCAGTTGGTGGCTGTCCTTGGAGGTATGTCCCAAAGAACGTCGGAGTCGGTCCCAAATTCAGAAACCTCGCAGACTGAGTGGGAAGCACCACAGATATAGATGGCATCCGATGGCTTGATGCCCGTCTGCTTCATATGCTGCTTTATTCGTGTCCACATGAAGCGTTCTCTCATGCGGCTCTCATCAAGTTCCTTTGGCTCTGTCCCGATCTTTCTGAATAGACTCCCTATCAGGAATAGAATCTGACGATAGTTCTGATAGTCTGCTGAGAGCAGCGCTTGATCAACATATTGATCCCACCACTCTGAGAAGTGCCTGACCCGCGCATTCTTCAGAAGGAAGGCAAGAAAGCTCTCCATGGTAGGCATCATGTCACCAACTCGTATACCTAGCGCGGCACTCTCACCTTTCTCGTTGGCATCAGGGATGAGCGTCTTTAGTTCCATCCCCTTTTGATCGATATTTTGGAAGATATAGTCAACTGCACGATCCACAAAGACTAGGTCGACATCAGGATTGCTAATGGCATAAGCAATAGCCTGATACTCAGCTGACGATTCTGTGAGGGGGGCTACAACAGTAAGAGGAAACCATTCCTCGGGAAACGCATCAGAAGCACCTGCAAATGCTTGGAGTGCTACCGGTAGTTCGCATTCAGGAAGCATATCGACAAGCTCTCGTAGGTCCTCACACATCTCCACATAGATTGCTTTGACAGGTTTCTCACTCAAGCGACGGAGAAGGTGAAGAGCAGAGGAAGGTGAATGATGACAGACCGGAAAGATCTCTAAGGTTTCAGCCATGGCACGCTCGACATCATTAACCATAGAGAGAAGGAACTGGTCTGCTTTCGTTCCTTTTGGCGAGTATTTCTTTGCGAGGGTTTCAATTTGCTCGCGAAGAGGTGAGTAATCAATCCTGATAGTCATAAGAGCGCCTCCCTCCACTACCAGGTATCTCAGAGCTTCGTCATAGCGGTCTTTCCTCCAGCCGCGAATTCCTTCCATTCTGTATCGTCTTTGGCGTAGCGTTCGACCACTCCATGCCAGAACTTGTTCAGAATGGATACATCCTCAGGGAACCGGCGAATCAGGGTTGTTACAAGAGATTGTCCCAGAATGCCTGATTCCAGTTTATCGGCGTTGAAGAATCTACTATAGAGAACCGCATCCTCAAGTACTCCAATCTGCTCGGCAGTGGATAAAGCAGATTCAAGTCTGGTGTCGTCAGAGGTTGCTGATGCATTGAATTCTCGAAGGTCATTGAATGTCTGGATTAATATGTTGAGCAATGTGGGAGGAACTGCAACCTGGAATCCATGCCTTGACATCAGATCTTGTGTCCTGAATTCGATGATCTCTGTTTCGATCTTCTTGTTCGTCACAATAGGGATGTGAACGAAGTTGAAGCGTCGCTTCAATGCGGAGGATAGATCATTCACGCCTCGATCGCGGCTGTTCGCGGTGGCGATGATGTTGAAGCCAGGCTTGGCGAAGACCATATTCCGTATATCCAGTTCAGGTATGGAGATATACTTCTCACTCATTATCGAGATTAGTGCATCTTGTACATCACTGGTACATCTTGTGAGCTCCTCGAACCGACCAATACTCCCTTGCACCATTGAGGTCATGAGAGGAGAAGGAATGAGCGCATCTCGTGACTGTCCCTCTGCTATGACTTGGGCGATGTTCCAGCTGTACTTAATCTGATCCTCTGTCGTTCCAGCGGTCCCTTGCAGGACATTCACCGAATTGCGACTGATTGCTGCTGCTAGCAACTCAGCCAGCCAGCTCTTACCGGTCCCCGGGTCACCGATCAGCAGCAACCCTCTATCAGATGCCAAGGTGACAATCGCCCGTTCGACGATAGAAGAAGCTCCGAACCATTTCTGATTGATGGTTCTATCGAGCTTGTCAGACTTTTCACTTCCCAAAATGAAGATGCGGACCATTCGTGGAGACAAATGCCATGAGAAAGGCTTTGTTTCCGGGTCTATCGAGATCAGGTATTCCAGCTCATCCTTGTACTTCACCTCAGCTGGTTCACGAAGTATCTCTACTTCCTCTGAGGACGGTTTGGATGTCTTTGCGGGAGTAACCTGAGCCACTTTCATTGATTTTCCTTTTTTCGACATGCTTTCAACTCCTACGTTACAATGGCTTGCTTTATCTCAGCTATAAGCTTCTTCGGACTTCCTGTAAGGATTGGATGTCCAATTGATTTCAACTTGGATCTGAACCACTCGTCCACACTGAAGTAGCCAGAAGAGGTAACAGACCCTACCGGTATGAAATGGATATCTGAATCAATCAACGATTTAATATAATCAAACAGGACCTCGCGGCTACCGCCCTCATAGAAGTCCGAGATCAGGACGATAGCAGTGCTCTTTGGATTCGTCACGCGATTCGCTGCCTCAACGAGCGCTTGATAGATATGCGTGCCTCCACCTAGTTGTGTGCGTAGTAATGCCTCGAATGGATCACTGACCCAAGGCGTTAGATCAAGTATTCTTGTATCGAATGCCAGCAAATCGACTGAAACATTGGGGATTCCAGCAAAGATAGAGGCGAGTATGGTGCACTGAACCATGGCGTCGACCATCGAACCTGATTGATCCACTACGACGATCAATCGCTTCGGATTCTTCTTCTTAGCAGTATGATGATAGTACAGATGATTGATGTAGAGCTTGCGGGATTCAGGATCCCAATAGGGGAGGTTCCTCCAGATTGTACGCTTCATATCCAGATTTCTGAAGACCCGCTTCGGAGGGACTGAGTAGTCTATTTTCCCGGTAGGGGTTTGGTCGACCATAATTTTGAGGACCTCCGTCATTTGGGTCACGAAACGTTTGATGAGTGACTTTGCATTCTTGAGCGCGATTCCTGAGATGTTGGATTTCTCATAGAGCAGTTGCTCGATGAGACCCATGGAAGGCGTGAGCTTAGCGGCCAGTTCATCATCTTCGAGCATCTCTCGTATCTTCATCCGCTCGATAAGCTCATTGTCGATGAAGGTCAGGTCGGGTATATCGATTAGAGAGGTTCGAGGACCTATGTCACGGGTCTCAGTTGATGCACCTTGTCCTCCACCCCCAGAAGGACTCCCTGAGTCACGTCCTGTCCGCCCCGCTCCAGGATGTGGTCGACTGCGACCCCCGCGCCCCTTTGTCACCTTTCCTTGAGCACTGGTTTCTCGATCATCAAATCGTGGCGATCTGGTCTTTGTCATCACTCCACCCTTACGTATTCCACCAGGTGGTAGTTGATACATCCCCTCAAGATATTCCAAATCCTTGGTCCATTGCTGATACTGCTGCGCTGAAACGACTGGACTCTGAGTATTTTGACCCAATGTGTTACCGAGCACCTTTGCATGTAAGACGAGTTTCTTCAGTTCCATTGCGAAATCGGAGACATCAGCATCGGTAGCCGCATCATTCTCACTGAGGTCAATGAGGTCATAGATTTCCTTCAGCTCAGGATAACGTTTCAAGAGGTTGTCAATTGAAATAGATGGGTCGAGGATGATCTCTGGAAGCCCAAGCTCTTCAACTATCTCCTTGGTCATCAAATCGATGTTCTGGTCCTCTTCATCCGGGGATATAATAGATTTGAGCAGATGCCAGCAGATGACCTGTCGCCTTCGGGAGAATTGTCCTTCGTCCAATCTAACAGCCTCCTTTCCCTCGTAGAAGACGACTTGCGCGTTCCTTCAGAATGGCGATTTGGTTCGCATCCTTTGGAGGGTTCTGGGAACCTAGCATACTTGAACCCGCAAAATAGCTGTTTGAAAGCGAACTGACAACCAAGAGAGGCTGAATGAACCAATGAGCACTATCAAACTTTAAGATTCCAAAAATGGATTCAATTGAAACCAATCCACCTGTTGATTTGATCGCGGTGCCAAATTCAGGCATAACATGTTTGAATCGTATCGGGATGGATGTTCCCTTGATCTCTATGAGGTACTCCTCTTTCTCCATAGTCCAAACAGGACTGCCAATAAGGACTGGTTCTGCAAGAACTGCTGGATGACAATGGAAGGGATGCGGTTGATTGATAGTAATCGATTCATCAGAGCTACCAATACAGAAGTACTGGGACAGCATGCCAATCCTATCAAAGCTCTTCCCCGCGCTGCAGGCAGAGGCTGGTGTCTGTTCTAGGTCACCTGTTGGGTATAAATTATAGTTCCTCAATAGGATTCGAGAGGAGCCTGAAAGAGCCTGAAGGAATACCGAAAGTTGAGGAATTAGATGTTGAGAGCTTTGTAGATTTACAATATCCACCTTGAGAGAGGAGAATGTGATTTGCACAAGCTGCTTTTCTTTGGCTGTCTCAAGTAGTCCATGAAAGCGTATTGCGACAAGATTTCGATGATGCAGATATTCACTCCCGAGCGGGAAGAACTCTCCGTCCACTAGAGAAGCCTCAGCGGGGATCCTAGGGTGTATCAACTTGAGAAACACACGAGACCATAAATCGCACCAGCGAATGAGAGGAACGCTTTCGCGGCTATTGATTGGGAGGGCATTGATCAGCTCATTATAGAAGCCTGTGAGGAGGGCAGCAATTGGATATAGCTCGGCTTGATCCAGCATCTTGTCGAGAGTCGTGTCAAAAGGCTCGAGGATATCCCTGTTTATCCGTTCAAACCCAGCAATTGCAAGGTCCTTGAGAAAGGACCTAACTGCATCAAGTATTGCATGTTCATTTCCCGGGCTGGGAGAGGGAGCAAAGTCAGTAGCTCTCCTTTTGCGGCCAAGACACTTCGTGAGATGATCCTTTAGAGCCTCATACTTGACAGTTTGAAGAGAAGATCTAATGATGGAAAGCTTTTCAAAAAACGACTCGTCTAGAATATTCTGATTGTAGGAATCAATGATTCCCGAAATCAGCGTTGAAAGAGGAGTTCCATCTAGAGCGGACTGTAGCGATTCGAAGATGGCAGTTTCAGTGTCAGTCAAATGTGAGAATCCAACAAGGAGACAATGGTCGAGATCATCTAGTAGTCTGTCAATATCAGCTATTTCACCAGGTAAGTCAGGAAGATTGCCGAAATCGTAATCACTCATAGCAAGCTACCTCAGATGAACCATGACAACTCAGGAATTGGTACAGAAGAAGCCGTTCCATCAAGATACTTTAGGTAGCCAAGGAAACGACTGAAGACCTCGCTAAGATTCTCATTCACCTCTCTGCCGTGTAGATGGTGAGTTTGAACGCCGGAAAGCGTCGAGTCCAAGTGGAGGAATTCCGCTATTCGGAGAACACCATACTGCTGGATGGCTTCATCAAGCATCCAGCGGATATGCTTGCAGTAGGAACCTCGTAATCCACCACATCGCCTATTGTTATTCGTACTGCAGTAGTAGTTGTGAGTGTCAGAATCAATGTATGCGATATAGACTCTATTCACATCAGACCCAGAAGAAACGACACCCTGAATGCGATTCTTATAGAGCTCAACAAAAGGAACTTGCTGAACATCACGTTCAGAAGAATCCACATTTGTTTCTGTATCTTTTAGAAACATCGACATCCTCGTAGC
>JAFGAR010000097.1 GCA_016933575.1 Candidatus Thorarchaeota archaeon | reverse complement strand
TGTTCAAATGGATGTTCTTTTTGCTATCGTGACTCGAAACCTGATGGAGCTTTGATGAGTGTTGAAGATTTCGAGCTGGTTCTCAAGCAATTACCAGCTACTTTTCAGCTGGCACTCGGTGGGGGCGAGCCTACAGAGCATCCTCAATTCGTGGATTTTCTTAGGGTATCTCGAAAGTATGGAAAGGTTCCAAACTATACGACTAGAGGAAATCATCTGACCCCAGAAATAATTAATGCGACAAAGAAATACTGTGGAGCAGTGGCTGTAAGCTGGTCCGAAGATGCACTAGATATCTCTGAGATGTTCACTTCAGCCGATATCAAGACCAATCTGCATTTCATTCTCTCCACTGAGTCCATCCAAGAAGCTATTGAGCTTCTCAGAAGAGATAATATCTTTGGTGAGGGTGGTATCAACGCAGTTGTATTTCTGCTTCACAAGGCTGTCGGACGCGGAAAAAGGGAAGATACACCTACATTCGATCAGACGCGACCCCTGATCAGGGAAGCTTTCACCACTCAAGCAACGGTGGCGTTTGATGTATGTTCAATCCCACATATCCACGCTGCTGAGAATAATGGTGAGATTGAGGTGGATTGGACTTTGCTTGATTTCTGCGACGGCGCCAGATTCACAGTATATATTGATGAAGAGCTCAATGTTGCTCCCTGTTCTTTCATCAGGGATTCACGATATACCGAGAGTCTAACTGAGAAAACCCTAGATGAGATATGGTTTGGTGAGAAGTTCGAGGCTTTTAGAGTTAGTCTTAGAGATGATCGCCAGCGATGTCCAGCGATTCAATTTGATTAGAATAAATCAGAGGAAAGTGCAGGTGACTCTTACGAGGTCACATGTGAGGGCGAGCATGAGGACAATGTGGTTCGTACCCCTTTCGGAATACTATGATAATTCATTTTTCCGAATCGCCAATTCGAATGTGCAAGAATGACTTTTCAAGGTGATCGAGTATGAGTGTTTCGTCCAGTTCAAGATAATTTCTTTCTTTTGTACCGCTTCTGAAATAAAGAACAAGGAACGAGGCAACTCTAATAATTCTGGCTTTTCTGAATGTATCAAGATTTATAGTCTTTCTCTCCAATATATCACTGAGGGAATGAAAAGATGCAGCTAGAACCGTGGATGGCTCTTGACACATGGATTTTGATAATCCTCTTTGGTGTTGTACCAGTGGTGTTCACTTTGTGGCTAATAGCCAAGTTTTGCACTGGATGGGCAACACCAAGAGAGTATGCTCGAGGTCCCGCCCGACCTGTTGATGGCTCAGATGGAATCTCTGCAGCCCATGCAGCGGATGTATCGTACTATCCAAGCGATACATCTTCGGACAAGGGAGGTCTTCCTGTAGGTAGCATAGGAAAAGCAGGCAGAGGTAGTTATGGGTCTCGATCACACGATATTGATGAATAAACTCGATTGGTTTTGTGGAATTTGAATATGAAGGAACGTGCGGGCGACCCTTGCGGGGTCGTCCAACTTATTTCTACTCGTATCTGCATATCGCCAGTTCCATCAACCACAAATCTAGCATATTCATTCAGGTTTGTTCATTGAAAGGACATGTCCACAATTCTTGCACTCTGCCAATCTATTCTCTCTAATCTGTGCAGCTGTTTCAAAGTCCAACCTGGCTCTGCAATATGGGCAATTCCATGGATTCAGCTTTGAACCAAGTTCATCCTGAACTGGTCCTAGCATATCTGGATCTTCACCAATTACATGAATATCAATGCGAGTTGCTTGAGTTTCATCTTCAGAATGCACTATGACTTTTACAGCGACACCTTTCTTCGTATACTTGCCTCTAGACCAACCCAATGTAGAATAAGATGCTCCGTCTCTTTTCTCCTCTCTTAGTGTGTTGATTACAGAGAAATTGTTTAGCTCCAAGACTTCTTTGACACGTGCTGTCAGTTCAGAATCATCAAACCCGTCCACTGTTAGTTGCTGTGTATTTTCAGGTAGGTGCTCTGTCTTAATTTGGAATTCCTCGGTTGTCAAATGCTCGGGTACAAGTAAGTCACAAACCGCCTTGATTTGAAATTTCTCTGTAGTATGAGTTTCAACTTTGCCTTTATGGTCCATGTACGTTACAGTCGCAATGATATTTCCCTTTACACAATCCTGAGTTGGTAGTAAAAGAAATTCAGGACTTCTGAATTCCCCTGGATCGATTTTTGGGATTTCCTTTCTGTCTTTCCCTTCAAGTTTCATAGAATCCCGAGGATAGGAGTGAATTTGTACTGCAACATCAGTAATAACATTCTCAGAAGTATTCCAGACTTTTACTTTAAACTTGAACTCGCTTCCTGACCATTCTCCCCCTCGTTTTATCTCTACACTGCCACCAGAGCCAGTGGAAAGTGGTTTTGGATCCGCAGTGGTTCGAAGTCTGAAGACTTCAAAATCTCTATCAAATAGCCCTCCAGTTGCACGAGTAAGTACATTCTCCAATAGCTTTAGAGTGACCCCGAGCGCTTTTGCAGTATCTTTGATTGGTAACCGTCCTTCTACTTCCAATTTGCCTTTGATATCGATCAGCCATTTCTTATGATACAATGCCTCTGGCCTTTTTGAGGTTTCATTGATAACTAAGCGTATATCCTTTGGAAGTGCATCCTCTAAGAGTTCGGTCACTTTATCCGCGGGCATGTCCAGCTCTTTTGCCAATGCTGAGATATCAACCAATCCTTTCTTCTCAGCTCTCCTGATTATTTCAGAAAGAATCCAATCTTTGAGTATCACATTTCCTGACTCTGTGACAATTATTGCATCGGTTATCTTATGAATAATCGATAGCTTCGTATCTGCCATTATCCTCCGCTCTTCTAAGAAATCATTGATGTTGACTTTGCTTTCCTTTCGAAGTATCTTTGAAAACTCACTGAGCAAAGGATCAAAGAGAACTACTCTATCATCCACACCAACAACAGTATCTATGGGCATTTGCGAAAGCAGGTTGATGATAGTAGAGCTTTCTATTTCATGATTTGTTGCGAAGAATATAGGATTCACTCCTGAATATGTTGGAGGATTTGAGTTTTTAACTAGGAGACTTTTCAATTCGTATTCAATCTCACCTTTTGGAACGAGTACTGAAGTTCTTTTTACAAGCACCTTTGGGATTCTTTCCATTACGGTTTCTAGTTCATCATTACTAATATCTAGTTCAATCGCAATATCATCTATCGTTAGTGACTCTTCAGATTCATCCAGCATCTCGACTATTCTTTCTTGTACACTTTCTAAGGGCAGAATGTTACCTTGTTTCGTTCGAATAGTTTCAATCCCGCTCTGAAGTACCAACTCTGCAACCAAAGAAAACAAATCAGTTCTTTCGATAGGCCATTCTTCCAGAACATCAGCGATAACTACTCCCTTAGCTCTCAACTTGACGAGTAGCCATTTCCTAAGGTCTTGCTTGTTAATGAGGTACCCTTTGCTAATGACAATACTGTCTAGTTCCTCGGGAGAGAGAATTTCGCGGATTGAGAAGACACTAAAGGACCATTGTTTTTCCCATTCTTCTGGAGATACGAACGGGGACTCAGTAAGCTTCTCTTTGATCCACCTTTTCACTGCAGTGATTGATACCAGCTTCGAACCAATCCATACTTTGTCTTCCCATTTGACCAAGCTATTATTCCCTCCCTCCACTTGGCCTACGCTTCTTGAATTCATCAATATCAAATGGTTGCCACTTGTCTGGTAGATTACTTAGATCAATATCGCGAACGCCTGCTAGCTCTTGATTTTCTATCCAGATCTCAATCGCCTCAATCGATATTACCTTCTGCTTATCCTTGCTTAAAATCCAGTCTTCATTGGCTTCCATATTTTCAATTATGTCTTCTGTTTCAATACCTAATTCTTCGCTCAAGTTCGATATGGTGTACTCGTTCTCATCCTCAATATACTCAAGGATTCTATCTTCGACCGATTTCTCCTTTCTGAACTTGGATCTAGGAGTGGCTATCCGGCTTGGTTTTCTTCGACTAAGATACAAGATACTTAGAATGAATACACCAGCTCCGATCCCTGCGCTGATTCCCATTGCCATTATCATCGGATCATCTTGCAATGTTGTAGAACTTATTGGTCCTGTAGATGTTGTATCCGTTTTACCTGTGGTTGATGTTGTACTTGTAGTTGAGGTAGTAGTGGTGGTGGTAGTGCTCGATGTTGTCGTCGTCGTCGTATCTGTTAGTTCTACCATCTCATAAGATGTATGTATAGAGAAGTTTCCCGCTCCTGCCAGTTCGAGCTTGAGGTAATAGGTTCCTGTTTCAGTGATGAGGTAGTTGAAGGAGTACTCATAACTCGC
>JAFGAR010000096.1 GCA_016933575.1 Candidatus Thorarchaeota archaeon | reverse complement strand
CCAGTCCTGGATGGGAAGACTTGCGAGGGAGAATTGGTTGGCCCTTAATCCTCGTTATATGATTGGCAACTTCTTGGACAATCAGATAAAGACGATTATGAGTGGGTATGCTCCGTTACTAGTTACTCCTGCTACGGGAAAGATCTTTTCTCAACAGGCAGCTACTAGGCTATCTAGTGAGTATCTTACAATGCTTCCTCCCAACGTAGCTGAGACTATTATATTGGATATATTTGATGGTCGAAAGGATCTAGCAACAGCTCTCTTACCTTGGCCTATAGGTACTCCTGAGGGAACAATCAGAGGTATTGAAAATCTTATCGGAAGATCACGGTTGTCGAAGGGACTAAGGAATTGGGCTAAGGGGGACTCTCCAATTGCGTTCTTGATGGAGAAGACTAGTTATGCTCACCTGGTTCAAAAGGGATTGAATGCCTCTTCCCAAATTGAGCAGGCTGCTCGTGTGAACATCTTTATGCAGGCTTTTGATGCAAAGTTGAACACTCGGATTCGTCCCCAGTTTGTCCAAGAGCTAAGGGCAGATCCTAATCTTCCTCCTAGCCTTATAGATGGGATTGCGAATGGAACCATAAACAATCCTACTCAGTTTCGTCAAGCTGCAGAGGATTTGAGGAAACCTGAGGTACCTGCATTCAGGTTTAGTTCTATTGCTCCTCCTGCAACTGCAGATAGAGGGTTGCAGCAACTAGCAGAGTCAGTATCTCATGACCTTGAAGGAATTCGTAAGATTGCAGAAGATTCGGGTCAGACTTCTCCACATGAAGTTCTTGCTCAAATAGGTACTCAGTTAAAACTGGTTCACGATCGCATAGATGACATGGTGAGGCAAGCGGAAGATTTCATCGATGTAGAGACCATTTTGCCTGCTGAGTATGTGGATAGAGTCCAGAACTTTGCACCTACGAATATAGCTGATATGCCTCATGCTTTGAGTATTAGTGCTCACTTTATGTCTCAGCTTGCTTTGGGAGATGTACCTGTAGTAATTGATAATACAGGATGGTGGGGCTGGGGAAGTAACTACGATGCAGCCTTGAAAATGATCGGAAGAGATAATATTGGTGATGTGTCAAGAGGTTTCTTCCGTTATTTGCCAGATCAAAGACAAGTGATCTATGTTTCAGTTGATGAAATAGCGTCTCCTGTTATGAGAGACGCGATTCTTCAATTTGGAGTACCTGCTAGAGAAGGGTTGGGAGAATCTCCCTTCCAGAGAATCATAGACTTCGGAGGCAAGCCTGTTGAAGTACCTGAGGGGTTCTTACCTGCTCCAGTGATTCTCAACTCCGTAGAAAGCATGGTCTCAGAACTAAGGGGTTCGATCTTGACGGGAGTTCCTCCAGCTAATCCCGTGCTTGCTTGGGCATTAGAGGGGTCAGATGATGTTGTTGTTGATGCTCAAAGGCTGATGCAAGATCTCAACGATGGTACGATATATCCTGCTCTCCTCGAACACAGATATGAAACTCGTGGTATTCGTGATCAGCAGGTTGAGATGCTTGAACGTGCTATTGCTGAACGCGAAGCGCTCGCAGCACCTGCACCCTCTGATACTACGCCTGCTTTCGGAGATGATTACAGGTTGCAGGAGAGAAAAACCGGATTTTTGGATACCTCTGAAGATCTTACAGATGAAGAAATGGCAGGAATGCGGACCATTGATGTAAATGAGGAGTTTATAGAGGATTGGGTTAGTATTCCTTTAGATGAAGCCAACTTTGAGGACTTCAAGAATGCGAAGCCAGAAGTCTTTCAACGTCTTGGAATACAACCTCCTCCTCAAGGAAAGTGGGAGACTTGGGTCTATACGGAGACAATGGACACTTTGTTTGAGTCGTTCGACCTTATTTCTTACAAAGAGGATATTACTCCCAGAGACTTGGCGAGATCCATAATGCAAATGGTGGAAGCCGAATCAAACCTTCAGGAGTACATTGGAAAAGATTATTTTCCTCAGACAGTTAAGGAGATGACTCCCATTGCGGAATGGTTGATAGATCAAGGGATTATAAAGAAAACAGCTACCTTGATTGAGGAGGGAGATTCTTCTATTAAGCATGAAGGGCTTTGGGAGTTAAGCTCTGTGAGAGATCTGAAAAAGTGGTTTGACCAGGAAGCCGCTGGGCTTGGAGCTCAAGCTCCGGTGCCTGCACCCTCTGCTAAGCTTAAGTTTGCAGAGGGAAAGATAACTTTAGGAGTTGGGGACCAAGCACGTCAGGTTGATTGGGATGAGTTTCTTAATACGCCTGATGCTGCAAGGGGTGTCTACGATTATAAAAGGGGAGAATGGATCTTTGATTATGCAGATGATCATATAAAGATCTGTGATGAATATGGCTTGGACCTAGGTGAAATTCCGATGACTGCGATGGTTCTCAAAGGTAGACTTGTTATCATGGCTGAGCCTAAAGGAAGTGATGATCCTTTAGACATGGCACTTTCTCTTTTTAATGCGGGCTTTCCTGAGGACATTCCAGTTCAATGGGGCCTTGCATATAATCCCAAGGTGGAATCCCTTCGTGACCTCACGGAGCCTCAGATTTTGGAAAGATGGAGAGCTAATCGAGATGGTGTTGCTCCTCCTCCTCCTGCGGGTTCTTGGGACAACGCTGGAGTTAGGGTGCTTGCTGATTCTAGAATTGCTCAGGATGGTACTTTTAGAGAATTCAGAGTTCAGGACATTACAGGTCCGGATGACTACTTTGAAAACTTTAGAGGGAAGGAAGTCAAGTGGGATGATGTCGTTCGGGAAGAAGATTTTAGAGGAATCTATATATCTGAAGAAAATAGGTGGCATTTTGGCTTAGCGAGCACTCATTGGGATCTTGCTCGTATGTATGGAGTCACAGATTGGTCTTTTCAAGTTCAGGGGCACAGTTACGGATTCGAAGTTTCAGGTATTAGATATTCCGCAATAGATGATAATACTCTTAAGATGTTGGATAGTTTGATGGAGGAAGGTGTTCCTGCAAATACCGAAGTCTTATGGGCCAGTAACTCTACTGTCCATCTATCTGAGGTTAAGGAGAGTATAACCACTGCACGAGCGAAGACGGACGAGATTAGGAGACTTACTGGAGAGACTTCGAAAAAGATTCTAGGAACAGATGTTGAGGTTACTGGAAGGATTTCTGCTATTGAGCTTAAGATGGATTATCCTAGAATCGAGCCTTTGGAGCCCATATCTATAAACAAGTTGGATCAATTCCGTAGTGCGTATATGAAGGGCCTCTTTACCGAAGTGTCAGACGGTGGACTGTGGCTAGAAGGTAAGATTCTACTTCCTAATGGAGACATTCTTGATGTGTCTTTTCAAGTTGATGAGTCTATTCATCTCTATGGTAGAAGGTTTAATGAAAGAACAACTATGGACCTTCCTTTTGTTCAAAGGAATATAAACACTCTTGTTACTCCTGAGGGCAACACGGTAAACGTAGTTACTTTTGATCCTTTTATTTCATCTATCCCAAAAGAATATACAGCAATTCTTGCCAGAGGAGGCCCTGGAGAGGTAGAAGTTGTAAACCTCAATAGAACACTTCACGAGATCATGAATGATCCTAAGATAAGACATGCGTACTCAGGTGTTGCAACAGTGGAGTCTAGGATAGATGACTTTGTGACAATAAGAGGTAGTGACGGCTCTTTGCGATTATACTCCTATGAATTCAGAACAGGAAGCATTTCTAGATTGGCTAGGGATGCTAATATCAATATGCGTGTTGAGGGATTAGGGGCATTTACCTCTAATCGTTTGAGGAATGACTCACCAAATATAATCTCCTCTGATATTTCCCCATCAGTGTTTAATTCAATAATCAAGAATAACCCTGAATTAGGGGAAAAGGTCTCTGAGGCGTTTGCTCATCATGACAACTCTTTGGTGGTAGGCTTGTGGCGTGCATACCATGATGAGTTGTTTGGGAATGGACTCAGGGGAGGCTTTATCAAGGATATCGGGTGGAAGTGGACGTTTGGTTGGGACGAAGAGGATGCTCTGGATTTCTTTTCCTCATTCGGTGAAGTTCTCATGACCACCGTAAAATCAACAGGAGTAGCGGAGACCATGACTCATATAGGAGCAGATGAGGATTTGATTCCTTTGGCTCCTCATTTTTTGATTGCTGTGGGAGACCTTAATAATATATGGGGAAGTCATACAATGAAATCTCCGGGCTATGATTTCTTTCATCATTATCTCTTTGACTCTCCTGTTCAAGCAGAGTTTACGCAGTTTTTGTCGGGATTGACTAAGATGAAAAAAGATCCCAGAACAATGTGGTTCGAGACTGTGAATGGGCAAAAGATTCCTTTCAGACCTAGTAGGAGAGCTGAGGTTTCTTTTGAAGACTCTTGGGAAGCCGTACGTGATATGCAACTTGAAGACGTAATAGGAGCATGGAATAGAGTTGAGGGAGTAAATCTTGTTCCCCATGGTTATAGGGATGATCTTGATATCCAGCTCTTCTTAGATGCAAATCAGGCTCCTGGATTTAGGTTGCACAAGAATTTGTTCAAGAGGCCCGAAGTTCAGAGGGCGATCTTGGATAGTCCCCAAATAGACTTTTATCACATTGATGGGCAGGAGAATACGTTTTACTTCTCTTCTGGTATGCAAGAGCCTGAGGCTAAGATGCTCCAAGAGTTAATGGATGTAGATGCCATTGATGCGGACACTAAAATAGTTATTTCAGATTGGGATGGTATTGTAAGACATGAGACAACGGTAGGCGAGTACCTAATGGATGCGAGACCCGTTTATAGGCCCACGGATTTGGATCCTACACAAACTGCAATATGGCAACAGTACAAAGTTAAGGATACTACTTTCGATCAGGGCGTAAATATGTCAGACAGGAGAGACTTTGCTTGGCATATAATGGGTATAAAGCATCGGAGATCTTTCGCAGCCGTGTATGCTGATGACAGGTTCATCTGGTCTTTTAATCTTAACGGCCATAATCCACTAAGGGTATATGCGGGCTATGATGGAGCCGATTGGATGGGCACAGGTACAATTGTAAAGAATAGACAGAATGATCCTTTGTACTTGATCATGCCTAATTTCAAGCAGATGGAAGATTGCCTTCTTGAGATGTCGAATGCTATACCTCCTGCTATGAAAAGTCAATTGGATAGTGTACCCATTGAGATTACAGTAGCAGATGGGGTATTTCCAGAATTTTTCCAACCTTTCTTGCAGATGAAGAATGGACGTCCTATATGGACAGGAACTTATGGGGAGTTCTTTGGAAGAGAAGCTTCTGATATGTACGCTTACTCCTCAGTGCTCCGAGGTGTACAAGAGCAGGCACAACTGAATCTGAGAAGTACAGTAAAGGCAGGAGCTCGTGAGAAGGCCTTAGGGATGCATCAGTATATGGATGAGTGGTTTCAGAGAATAAATAACCACGCTAATAGGATGTTTGAGAAGCAGGGTGCTAGAGGAGGAGGATGGGGCAACTACTATACAGCCAGGAACGCTATTGGCAAAGCAGGTAGAGGATGGGCAAACGCTATTGAGGAAGCCTCAATGTTTGCTAGAGGCGAGGTTGCTAGAATCTTATTTGATTATACCTATAAGAGTAAGGCTGAAGAGCTTCTTCGATATGTTGCGCCTTTTACTACATGGCAGCTGAGAAATCCCTTGATTTGGGCTCAGATTGCTTCTCATCATCCTAATATGATTACACTAGCCTCTAGGTACTATCATTTGTCAGAAGTAGAAAGGCGTAGAAGGAATCTTACGTCTAGGTTCGAAGGAACTGTAGGAACGGAGTTGGGAGAAGACGTTGTAGGAGGTACAGTAGCTCCTGAGGGTTATTACGGAGTTAACGTCTCGCCTTTGATGTCAATCTTTACCCAGTTTCAAGAACCCTTCTTAGTGCCTGGAGAGGAGCAGTTTTACGAAGATCAGAATCAGGTTCAGAAGTTCTTGCAGTGGATGATTCAGTCAGGTCAGAGGATTGGTATTACTCCATGGCCTTGGGTACAAGGGGGTATGGAGCAACTTGGTGTAATGCCTGACGGATCAACGAACTGGAACATGGGTCCTGTACAGAGGGCCTTGGAGTTAGGTTTGCAGTGGCCAGAGATAGAAGCCCTTCAGCCTGGAGAAGGCCTCCTTGGAGATACAACTACGTCTAAATGGTTGAGAGACTACTACGTAAATAGGCGTATTGCTGAGATGGAAGCTGAAGGTTTGATTACACATGAGGAGGCAATGATGGCTCTGAGAGAGCCAGAGTCCGAGATCTATCAGAGAGCTTTGGGAGATATTCGTAGGATGTCTGTTACCACAGGAGCTCTTTCCTTGATCTCTCCATTCAGTGTCAAGTATGCTTCCGAAGGAGAGTTAGCGATTCGTGAAGCAAGAGGCTTAGCAGCTAATACTGAAGATCCTGTAGTTAGAGCTAATCTATACACTATGTATCCTTTCCTCGAAACCTATCAACACTTGTTTACTTCAGATACGGATCTCGAGGTAGCTAGGATTTATCTTGAGTATGACAGACTAATAGAAGAACAGGATCTCAGGCCCTGGGAAATGGGCTACAGGGACATGGTTGCCGAAAGAGCTATTAGGCTTCACGAACTCTTGGGAGATCGTATCAAGCAAGACAAGTACTTGAGCTTCAAGGATACTAAAGCAAAAACTCGTGCAGAAACGTTTGAACGTTTGGCTATGATAACCCCTGAGATAGATTCCTATGTGGAGGATAGTGGGGAAATAAACTGGGATGGCTATTACGATGATCTTTTGGGGTTCTACAACAATGTTGGAGCGATCTCAGAACAAATAGGTCAACCAGTAACATTCTTGGATTTCTTCCGTTACAAATACCGCTATGCTAAGCCTGAAGAAGTTGCATACGATCTGTACAAGATTGAGAGGAATGAGTTATGGAAAGAGATGGATGAGCTTAGTCCTGATGCTCCGAGTTTTCATAACACATTGACTTGGGCCCTTGAGCAGCAATACTTTTTGGATCTAGCTGCCGGTTTTACGCCAGAAGAAGCCTCTGAATTAAAGTTAGATAACGCTATTCAATGGTTTGTGGAAGGATTACCTTACAGATGGGAAAATGAGATTATCCAAGCCAAGCTTGATCCTGTGAACCTACAAAAATATTCTAACATCGTGGCATTGACCTTAGGTATTGATCCTAATAGTGTAGAATTAAGTACTCGATTGGATGCTACTTTACCAGGACTTTATGGATGGCCTACGCCCAAGAATCAAGCTATCTCAAGCCTCTATGACTATTACTATGGACTGACTCCTGGAGAAAGAGATCAAATAGACGTATTCCTTGAATTGGGAGAAAGATCTCTATCAGATCTCTCAGATGAGGAAAAGGTAAAAGCTTGGATGAACGTTGCGAAAGAGCTATTCCGTGTTGATGATATCTTTATCAGGAATGTGATAACTCCTGAATCATTCCAACACCCCGTCTTACCTCCTTGGGATGATCTAACTCCGGAAGAAGAGGATGAGTTGAACCGAGTTAGGAAGGATTGGTATGATTACAGGAAGACCGAAGAAGCAGGATATGAAGGTCAGTGGACAGCCTTAATGGAGAAGTATTATAGCAATCCCAGATCTTGGCAAACTAAATTCTGGAATGCCGTTAATGGTCAAGTAATGTATTCAGACATATATGAAGATCCTGTACTAGGTTCTATCTTGAGTAAAATGTCTAGAGATACTTTTGAGTATACAGAGGAGGATTACAAAAAGGCTTTAGAGTACTTCGAAGAGCATCGCGATTGGTTCGTTAATGAAGAGCTCACACAAGAGTACTTGTCAAACGAAGAATGGGCGTACATGGAGATGACTCAAAAAGACCAGGTAATGGCTATGCGTCTTATAGAAGAGGAAGCTACGAAGACATTCTACTACTCAATCCCTTGGGATAAGAGAGAAGAGTGGCGTCAAGAGAACCCTGAAAAATGGCAAGCCATAGCACATTATCTAGTTGTACGAGAAATTGAGAAGATTCGTAGACCCTTCTACATGTATTTTAACGACCCTGAAGACTATAAAAGGTTTTATGGGGATATTACACCCGAAGAGGCTCAGAGGATGTCGGACAGAAGGGCAGAGATTTGGAATGGCATCTTTGAAAAGATTGAGAATACTGTATTCGGTACCGAGAAGGAAATATATGAGATTGTAAGATCTCTAATGGGTACTTACTGGGCGAGGACTTCTT
>JAFGAR010000095.1 GCA_016933575.1 Candidatus Thorarchaeota archaeon | reverse complement strand
TGGTTTGATTCTCTCGATGCTGGTTAGCTTCCCATATCATTCCGTGGGTCTAACACACATCATTTGGCGACCGACTTCAGGTTTTTGAGCCTTTTTAGCTGTATTTTAAGCGAGTTGAAGGAGTCGAAGGAAGGGATTCACTACTAGCTTAGGTGGTGATCCTGACTTTTGGCGGGAAACTCGACGTATATCAGCTAAGTCGGATTTAATAAACCCGGAAACCCACAGTTATTTTTAATTGTGCAGGTTATTCTGGAGCTTTTAGTCCATTAATTTGGATTATTGGCGAGATTTTCGTCTTTTTGGCGAATGCGCGTGACTGGGTTAGTGATTGATGGTGGCTGGAGAAAAAGAGGGCATTGGTCGATCCGGAGTTTACCGAAAGCATAAGAAGTGGTCTTAATTAGGTTTGTGGGTAAATTCGAGCGGAATTGAGGGAGAAATAGTGGTTATTAGTGCATTAGAGTGCATTTGAGAGGCATAGTGAGAGTACGGAGATTGAGGGCGAAAGTGACTGGCATAGAGATAGTGATTGACTTATGATTGATAGTGGTTGAATGACACCTTATCGCTAGTGGATCGACTTTGGGAGACATTATTGCACATTCTGAGGCTGTTTAGGAGGATTTTGGATATATTTAGCTGTGTTTCGATCGCAAGGTATAGGTCGACACGTGCTTAGGCTGAGTGGAGATAGAGATACCATAGGTAGGGCCTTGATTGTATAAAATCATATGACTTGTGTAACATTCGATTCCCCGGAAGTGATAGAATTTGATTAGGAGTAGTAGACAGTGATTTTGGGAGGCATAGTGTAGATTATTCTTAGTGTACACGTACGGAGGTTGGTTCATTCGAGATACTCACGAGGGGAGGAGACTCAATTGATTACTAGGAGGATAGATCACACAAGTACTAGTCTGTAACTAAGTAAGGAGTGAAGAGTTTGGCTTGTGAGGAGTGATCTCTTTCTAATTGAGTGTTGTACGAGTGACTGGACCCCTTCCCTTCCCAAGTTTGTGGTCAATTGGAACGAATTGCTGCCAATTTTTTTGGAGCATTCGCTTGTGTGGTTAGAGTGTGTAGAGTGGACTGACTTGCGAACACTTGCTATCACGTGACTGTGTGACCCCCTCCCTTTCCAATACGGTGGTCCCTGGGAACGAATTGCTGCCAATTTTTTTGGCATACCGGTGAACGTGGTATTATTGCAGTGTGTAACAGGATTAGCATTATGGAGAGAGACAATGGATCAGGGATGTCGGTGGTGAGGAGTAAGAGGTTATATTCGGGGAAGAATGGAGGTGGCGCAATGAGCGTAGTCATGGAGTTAGAGTTGAGCTGTGACAATCCGAAGGATAGGATTGCAAAGTTAGGTGAGAAGTGTGAGGGAGCAGCAGCGGCTTGGTGTGAAGGTGAGAGGTGGACATATATGAGAGAGGTAATAGGTGATCTAAACCCGACCAAGGAGCTGTACAAGGCTGCCTGGACTAGAGTGAGGGAAGCATTCTTGGAGAGGTTTGATAGGAAGAAGGAGTCAGGTGAGGTGGCTATTTCCTTGGAGACAATGAGGATGGGTGACAGAGACAGTGTGGAAGGGGTGTTGGCAAAGGTACAGGAGATGATTAGTACCTGTGAAGGGAGTGAGATGTTCACGGAGAGATGGTTGACTAAGTGGCTGAAGGAGGCCATAGTAGAGTCAACGTATTGTATGTGCGTAGCGATAGTGGCGAATGAGAGGAAGGACGATGAGCCGCTGTTAAAATGCTGGGGTAGAGTGTTGGAAGAGAAGAAGCAGATAGGACATGATATCTGGATTAGGAAGATGAGAAGTAGGGAGTGGCATGAGGAAAGACCGAATAAGAGGCAGAGAGTAGGAGGAGTGACAGAGAGTAATGGGTACAGAGGTACAGGTCTGAGTCATGGTACTTATGGTGGACAGGTGGTCAAACAGTGGAACAGGAGTAGTGGTGTCAGAATGGCTCAACATAACAGAGGAGGAGCATTCATGAGAGGTGGAGCAAGTGGTTATGGGGGACAGACGAGAAACAGAGGAGGATATGGTGGGAGCGTAGGAAGAGGTGGAGGACCGAGGAGTGGTGGCTTTGGTATGGATCAACAGAGTAAGGATTGGGTGTGCCCGATTGCAACTTGTGGGTATATGAATTTCGGAAAGAATGAGAGGTGCAAACAATGTCAGAAAGGGATGAGACCTGACGTGTGGAAGAGGATGAGACAGGGAGGTGGTGGTGATAGGACGGTGAACAGAATAGCACATGCTATTGGCAGGGCTAAAGGGATGAACAGAGATTACTTAGTGAGGAATCCGTGACTATCTAGAGAGAATGATGGTGAGGTAGGGATGAGAGAGAGTGGGCATGTGTCTTTCCCGATGGTAGGAAATGGGAAGTATAATGGTGTGAGTATAGCAGGCATTGAGATAGGAGATGAAGGGGAGACAGTGCAATTGACAAGTGATGGTCATGTGGTATTGGAGGATGAAGGTGGTCACGTGACTGGTATGGAGGAAGAGGAGAATGGGGATGAGAGAGCTAGAATGGATAGTGATGAGAAGAAAGAGATTGAAGATGATAAGAAGAAAGGAATGGTATTGAGAGTGAAGGATTTAGGTAGGAAGGCGAGAAGATTATGGATGAGATTTTGTAAGAGTAGAGGCATTAAGGCGGATATGGATGTGATCATAGCAGGATCAGAGAGCCAAGAGGATAGTGAGAGTAAAGGTGAGGTGGAGAATATGGAGGGTAGAGATGATGACAGAGTTAATCAGGTTGAGCAGGGTGAGGTGATTGAAAGATGGGAATTACCAGAGGAGGCTCCCAACAAATACTTGGTGACGATCAAGGATGAGTTGAGGGTCTTACTCATAGATAGTGGTTCCCGTCCGACTTTCATCAAGCCGGAGCTGGTAGAGAGATGGATAGTGAGGTATAGTAAGAGAAGGATGTATAATCATGGATGGAAAGATGCGCAAGGGCATTCTTTGAAGGTGCTGGGGAGAGGTGCGACTACCATAAGTGGGCCTCATGGAGAGTTAGTCATAGAGGCATATGTGGTGGACTGGTTGGAAGTGGATGTATTATTAGGTAGGGATGATTTCCCGGCATTAGGAGTGAACATGGAATGTAAGATGCTAGAAGGATGTGAGGTTGGATACGTATATGGATGTGATGAGGAGAAGATAGGCAATATCCTAGAAGGGAGAGGAGTTGATGTAGATAGGTGGTATGAGGAGAAGTTTGGAGAAGAAGAGGTGGTTAAGGAGGAAGAGAAGGTGAGTGAAGGAGAGGCAAGTGAGGAGGATAAGGAGAAGAAGAGAGTGAAGGAAGAGGAGTTGAAGAAATGGATAGAGAAGAGAGAGGATGATAGATTGAAGGGGAGAATTGAGGTGAAGAGGTTAGAGCCCATAGAGATTAAGTGGGACAGGAAGAGAGCAAATGAGATAGGGTATGCAACACCGTTTCATTTGGGTAAGGAGAGACAGGATTTCATTGATGGAAAGGTGGATGAGTTGTTGAAGAAGGGGAAGATAGAGAGGGCATCTGACCCTATGTTTGCGTGTCCAGTGTTGGCGGTACCAAAGGGGGAAGGGAAAGGCTATAGGATGGTGATAGCGTATGGGCCAGCCAACGAGGTCATTGATGGTAACGCCTTTCCGATCCCTAGAGTTATGGATATACTGAATGCTGTGGCAGCGTCTGGGGCGAAGGTATTTTCGACCCTGGATTTGAAGGATGGGTTCTGGAATTTACTATTAACTAGAGGAAGTAGAGAAATAACCACGTTTGTGACCCATAGAGACGCGTATTGGTATAGGGTGTTACCACAGGGCATGAAGATG
>JAFGAR010000094.1 GCA_016933575.1 Candidatus Thorarchaeota archaeon | reverse complement strand
TTCTTTGAACACAGAAGCATGTTTCTCAAAGACCGTTTTGAAAAAGACCGAGACCACATGGCCAAAGATGATAGGATCAGATACCTTCATCATGGTTGCTTTTAGATGAACAGAGAAAAGGATATCCTTTTTCTTAGCATCCTCCATTTGATCTTTGAGGAACGCTCGAAGTTTTTTCTTGCTCATGAACGTCCCATCGATGATCTCGCCATCAAGAAGGGTAAGTTTGTCCTTAAGTATCTTTGTGTTGCCTTGTTTGTCAACGAACTCGATACGAGAATCACCCGCATTTTGTGTATCAAGGGTTACAGATGTCTCATTTGACCGAAGATCACCACTTTTCATATGGGCAACATGAGATAATGAATCCTTGTTCCATGCACCCATGCTATGAGGATTCTTCTTCGCATAGTTCTTCACGGGTGCTGGTACTCGTCTATCTGAATTTCCCATTCGAAGAACAGGGTTGACCGCGCTCCCTTTGATCTTATCAAATCTTGCTTTGATCTCTTTTTCCTCATCATTCTTTGGTTCCGCAGGATAATCAGGTATCTTATATCCATGATCCTGCAGCTCCTTCACTGCTGCGTTCAACTGTGGGATCGATGCACTGATACAGGGTAGTTTGATGATATTAGCCTCAGGTTTCTTCACAAGCTCTCCGAGTTCTGAGAGATCATTGGGTTGCTTCTGTTCACTTGTCAGATGTTCTGGGAAATTAGCGATGATACGACCGGCAAGGGAGATATCCCGTGTTTCAACGGTCACATCTGCTGCCTCAGTGAATGCTTTCACGATAGGGAGAAAAGAATAGGTTGCTAAGGCTGGTGCCTCATCAACCTTTGTGTAGATGATCTTTTCTTTAGATCCGCTCATGTTCATCCTCCATTACTTGACCTTTTCTGGTTTATCCGGCATCATATACGCGATATCATCCCATGGATGTCGGTATAACCGGGATTTCAGACGGTTCTGATCGATGATATGACCGATAAGTCCAATGCTTCGTCCAAGGACAAAGAATGCATTGAGGATTCCAAGGTCAACGAACTCTCGTACTTGATCACGGGTGTATCCAATGCTTCTGAGCATATCACAGGTGAGAACACCGATACATCCATCGACATT
>JAFGAR010000093.1 GCA_016933575.1 Candidatus Thorarchaeota archaeon | reverse complement strand
GAAGTCTGACAATGGACTTTGAAGCAGATATGGCAACAACACATCTCACCAATGCATCATCATCACGACACAATATAAACTCCTGAAGAGATCGCTGTATATAAGAAAGAAAAGCATTCGCGATGTGGAGATTCAACATCAAGCGAATGCTAGATACCTAGATGGCTGATTCACACCTCTTCATCTTCTTCTAATACAAATGGCTCCAACGATCATGATTCCTACTATGACAATAGTAATAATAATCGCGTTCTTTGAGATGAAATCAAAATAGGGATTATATGGCGTTGTAGGTGTGGCATGAGGTCCATTATATCCTTCCACCCAATAGTCGATGACTTGATAATTACAGCCATATCCTGCTGTATCATTGCGATACAGGTTGTAGACAAAGAGTCCAAAGGAGTAGCTATAGTTTCCGTAGTATACACTATCTATATCCCCAACCACGCCCTCATAGGCAGTACTCTCACCAATAGTGACTGAATATGCTTCTGTACCAAAGAAGCCTGAGGTGTAGCCAGCCCCTATCCCACCCAAAAGGAAACTAGCTGAGAATTCGGTGCCAACGGTTCTTTGACTTTCTGTCGTGCTTTCGTTATTTAGATAGATGCCTATCTCATTGGTTCCACCCCCCTGACCAACCGCCATGGCTTTTCGCGATTTCCATGAACCTTTGTCAGACCATTGATCAAGAATAGCATCTCTATCGCCAGTCGAGGGATATGTCCATACCTCTCCAACAGAATGGTCAAACGTTTCACTTCCAATATCTGGCGTATTCCCATTGTTGGCATTGAAATAGGTGGCAGTCCATTTGTAGATCGTGGATTCCATTGGCACGTTGATTGAGATAATCTCCCCCACGAGATCCTGATTTCCGTGATCTATGATCTCATAGTAGTAATTACGATATGTGACTGCATCAAAGATGATGTAATTGTCGCTATAGTCTGCTGAGTATGATGTACTGAAGGATACCGAAGTGGTATGGGTTCCTGTCATGCTAAATTCGTTAGAAAAGATTGCAGATGCTTCTGCTGAAAAGACTCCAAACGGGTCTTCTGCCTTGAATGTGTAGCTTATTGCTGAAGAAACCGTGTATCCATTGGATTCAGCCTCGCTTTGGCTGACATCTGTTCCATATGTCGTTCTCGTCTGTTGGTAGTTCTGATTTATCCCAGTAACTGTTGGAGCTGCAGCCATGGCTACTATGATGTGTGGGTCTGAGATTGAATTGTTCACTATTCCAGTGTATTGTAAGGTCATTCCGTCACCATCAAGATCACCGGTCGCTATTGCAGGGTAGTGGTAGTATTCTTCTCCTTCCCCATAGTATTCAATCTCACCGTTTTCAAGAATGTCCCAGTTTGCGAGTTCATCATCACGCACATCATAGTACAGTACATTGTTTCCAGATTCAGGATCAACAAGATAGAAGAGAGCAATCTCGCTCTGGCTGTCAATATCGAAATTCCCTGTTGCAACATCTGCGGATACGATTTCATCATCAGAATCTACAGATTCGAGTTTCACTGACATCAAGGAGAATGAATTGTCCGCTTCACCGAACTCAAAGAAGGCCTCTCGCAGGACTGCCTGATTGTTACTCGTACCAAAATGGATCACCACGATCTCGTCCTCTTCGTCATTATCGAAATTACCAGCAGCAAGTTGTCCTGGGCCCATATGATGGAAGTAATAGTATGTTCCAGACCCGCCATAACTCTCAAGATAGCTTAACTCTGCGAAGGGGGTATCTGCCTCAGCATCGTCCACATAGTACAGAAAGCCTAGCATATAGACTATCTCGTCAAGCCCGTCCGCATCAAAATCACCTGTAGTGATGGCAATCGGCATCTCCCCATAATTTCCTCCATAGCCTATTTGGGCCATTGTTGAGAAATCACCGTCTATAGCTATAACTCTGTAGTAGAAGCTCGTTCCATATGAAACCTGATTGTATCTTACATAGATGACAATCTCGTCTTCAACATCATTATCAAAGTTTCCTACGGTTACAAGGTATAGATTATCAATATCATCCGGAAAGCCATAGTAGTAGTCATCGGTGTTCACAAGTTCTGTGAAATTACTCAATGCATCATCAAGCACTATGAAATCAGCTTTATAGAGCACGATCTCATCCCGGCCATCACCATCAAAATCACCAGCGGCAACACTGCACTGTCCTCCATAATCGCACTCATGGAGTTCTGTGAAGTTAGTAGACGCATCGTCGTAGATACGAGTATTGACATCTCTCCCTGTGATAATCATCTCTAATGCTACGTCATCATCCAAATTTCCCATGGCAATGTCGCAGTGCTCTCCAAAGGCTGGGCCAATTCTGTCAATTACATCGTATGTGTCATCATATATCCAGCAGGATGGATACATTATTGGATTAGGCACTCCTATGCTTTTGTAAATATTTTCCCCTACAAGTGCAGCAATCTCATCCTTTGCAGCGATTGTTGTAACATTGCTTGAAAGAGGGTGCTCGTATGTCTGTGAAGGATTGAATATCTCGCACACTTCAAGAATCTGATTCTCAGACTCCCTTGTTTCTGTCTGGATTTCCGTTGCCTGTTCCGATTGGAGTTTCGGTGTGACAATGTTGATTCCAGGGATAAGCAACACCAAGAATAGTATCGCACATACCATTCTCTGTGTATTGTTATTTCTATGCACAATCCGTGTCTCCTAGCGCGGCTTTAACTACCCAATTTCGAAGCTCCTCTTATTTATTGTGAATACGCATCATATTGCACGTCGCTCGTAGACTTCTCCAGATTCTGTACTTTCAGCGCGGCGCTCCGAGCAGATTAGCATCTACTTTGATATTTCTGCAAGTAGTTGGTGTTCAATGCATACTTCGAGTCCATTTCTTCCTATGACATTTTCTTCCCCTGCATGCCCTCACAGAAAGCCAAGGCGTTCTTCCCGAGATCCTCGAAGTTGTATCCACCCTCCAAGATACCAAAACATCTTCCTTCGCATCTTTCCTCGGCGAACTCATGCATGATTTGCCCTATCCTATTGAACCCTGAGGTCGAGATATTTCCTCCCCAATCATCGACGTATTGGTCGAATCCTGCGGATGCAGCGATGATATCATACTCAGAAGCTTTCCTTAAGGCTGCTTGAATGTCGGTCAGAAACGATTCATCTCCTCTCCCACTGGGATTATGAATCGTGAAAGCCTTCTTCTCTCCCAGTATATTAATCGTTCCGTCTCCCACATGAAGGTCAAAGTCAAGCACGAATGCTGACTGGATGAGGCCCCGTGCTTTCAGATTAAGTAGTGCGATCGCCATATTCGAATAATAGCAGAATCCCCAATAGCTGCTTCGAGAGGCGTGATGTCCGGGCGGTCGTATCAATCCAAAGGCTGGGGTTCCACTCAATGCTAACTCGCCTGTCAGAATGGCGCCTCCAGCCGCCAGACGTGCTAGTTTCTCCAGAAGCCCCTCCTTTCGAGAGTCGCTGTCCGCCTTAATCCGCTCAATATGCCGTGAGGAATGTGCACGAATGATATCCTCATCTGATGCAGGTGCTGGTTCTATGAACTCATACCCCTTCCTCTTTGATAGGACCTCTACTGCCGATTCCAACCTTCCTGCTGCACCGGCTGGCGTTCGATCATAGCTCTCGAGCATCAGAGGATGATAGACGATTTTCACAAGCTAGTAACAGCTGAACTAGTTATTGTGTCTGTTGGAGCTATCACTCATTGATTGTGAGAAGTATCAATATGATAATGATGTATATCATCTCGCTGAGGAACACTCAATGAAGCTATCTCAGGAACGTTTTGATGAAGCTTGTCAGTTCATTAAAGAGAATGCTCGAGCTTTAGATGCACGTTTATTCGAATTTCACTTTGAGAATGGTGAAGCGCGATTTGTATTGCATGAGCTCTCTAAATATCAGAATGATGACGGTGGATTTGGACACGGGATAGAGCCTGACTTTCGCTTGAAAGAGTCCTCTCCAATGGCAACATCAGTAGGTATCCAATACTATCTCGCTGTAAATGACGATGCTGAAAGTAACATGATTAGGTCTGCAATAAGATACCTGGAATCGACCTATGACTCAGAACTAGGCTTTTGGCCAGCCACATTTGAGAATGTAAACAATGAGCCTCACGCTCCGTGGTGGCACTTTAGAGGGATGGTGCGTCCTGAAGGAGTTGAATGGGCAAATCCTTCTGCAGAGTTAGCCGGATATCTGAACAGATTCTCTGCCTTCGTTTCAACAGACATACTAAAGGATGTCAATCATCAGGTTCAAACATATCTTGATGAACATAAGATCATAGGAAGCTGGCTGTACAATATCATGTGTTGGGAACGAGCCTACAAGTTCTTCCCTGAGCTGTTGAAATCAATAGCAAAGAAAACAGTCACAGCTAGTTTTCAAAACATACTTCCATTATCGCAGGAACGTCTGGGAGAAATCAAAATACACTGGCTCGCTCCCCATCCAGACTCAATTCTTACGCAGGTAGCTCCTGACCGTGTCCGTTCCCTGCTAGAGCAGGAGATTACCAAGCAGGCTGATGACGGTGGTTGGTGGCCAACTTGGCAATGGGGTCAGTATGAAGAAACGTGGCCAATCGCTGAGAGGGAATGGGCTGGCAAGAAGACCGTGGAATGCCTGGTAACCCTAAGGGACTTTGGCCTCATCGAGGGCTTTGAATAATTGACTCGATACCGGAAATGATAAAAAATAGGATCAGTGGACAGACAGGCTCGCTGCCTATCTGTCCAAGGTTTCTATAAGAGTTGCAGGTAGAGGTCGAGCTGGAATTAACCGAATAGGCTTCCAAGTCCTGCGACTTCTTCCTCTTCCTTTTCCTCTTCTTCTTCTTTCTTCTTTTCTGCTGCAGGTGCTGCTGCGGCTGCGTGACCACCAATTGGTGCTGCGGCTACAGGCATTGCTGCGGCACTCTTGAGAGCCTCGTCAATGTCGACGCCTTCAAGTGCTGCGAGGAGAGCCTTGACTCTACCCTTGTCAGGAGTCACACCAGCTGCGGTGAGAACATCCTCAATAGCTTTGGCTTTTAGCTCT
>JAFGAR010000016.1 GCA_016933575.1 Candidatus Thorarchaeota archaeon | reverse complement strand
TTGTCATTTACAACCGGACATTTCTACTTTGTGCAAAGAGGACATTATCACTTTGGGCTAACACTTTTACCAGGCTTCCTGCATTCTCATGAAAGAAACCCAAACTAGTTGACTAAAGCAAAAAGAAAGCTCCAGAATGATTGTGGTATCAATCAAAAAAAGGAGCTTTCATGAACAAGTCTACTACCCACAAGCTTTTCAATAAAGAAGAAGTCACAGTTTCTCTGATTAGGCACCTCAAATCAGTAAATGATTATCGATCTGACCAAGGAAAAAGATTCTCTTTGTCATACATCATCTGTATAGTCCTACTAGGCTTCATTAAGGGAAAAGTTTCAATCGAATCTTGCGTCAGGTTTACTACTGTCCGAAAAAGATGGTTTGCTCGCTGGTTTGATATGGATCACGGGGTACCGAATGCCACCACCATTTCTCGAGCACTATCAGTTACCAAACCCCAAGATATCATTAAGTCAGTCAATCGGTTCATGTTGCATTTAGAAGGGGTGGTCATTGAGGCAGGATTGAGTTTGGATGGTAAAACCATTCGAGCTATCAGTGAATTAAAGAATGAATGCAAACACTTTCTATCCCTGTTTTCTCACACCACTTGCAGGATCCTTGACCAAGAAGGAGTGTACACCAAAGAAAATGAAATCCCTGCCACACCAAGGCTCCTCTCCAGACACACACTGATGGGCAGCATGATAACTGGTGATGCTCTCCTGACTCAAACAAACATCACTCAAGCCATCAAAGAATCAGGCGGAGATTATCTACTCATGGTCAAGGGCAATCAATCCGGTCTCCAAGATATCTTGAAGACCACCTTCAAAGATCCACTAGCCAAAACAGACTGCGACATATTTCATCGCTACCGGAAAACCAGGTCCATAGAAACCACTATCACCATCACTAAAGACTTAGATCTCCAAGACCTTAATGATCAGGGATGGGAAGATATTGCCCTGGTGGGCAAGCTTGAGCGAACAGGAGTCAGAATACATAAAGGTAATCCAAAACATATTAATGAAACCATTTACTTTATCACCAGCAGGGCCAGCCTGACTTCCAAAGAAGCCTATCAATTTATCCGTAACCACTGGCATATTGAAAACAAACTTCATTGGCAAAAAGACATCACCTGGAAGGAAGATAGACAACGTTCAACCACGGGCAACACTCCGGATATTCTCAGTTATCTGAGAAGTTTAGCTCTCAGCCTAATTAGACAGAAATACATTTCAGTAACTAGGGCCATCGATACATTCACTGAACAACCAAGCCAATACCTCAACTTACTTACCCAATTAAGTCTAGTGTAAGAGAAAGGTGATTCATACAACAAAAGCCTGAATGAGGACGGCATGAGGGTGAAAAGCAATCAAACCACCAGCAGATCTAGCAGCGAATAGTCTGTGGTGGGGTTAGAAGTGGAGAGAACGCAGGTTGCCTGA
>JAFGAR010000092.1 GCA_016933575.1 Candidatus Thorarchaeota archaeon | reverse complement strand
GGGTGTGGGACAAAATTATTGGTTACCCATCCATAACATGTTGTGCCAAAGTGAAGTACACATATTATGGGTCTCAACTCGATCCGGTCTTCTCTGAGGTATAACCCATCCGAATCTCCTTTTATCCTCTGAAAAGGCACTTTCAGACTGATTCCTTCGATAATACTCATGAAGATATGACATGGGATCCGTTACCAAATATTCAAGCATATCCTTCCATTTCCAGGGACCCTTTACCGTTGCATTCTTCTTGGGAATCAAGTATATTTTAACCTCTCTTCCGAATTCATCCTCAATGAACTTGACGTTCTTTTGAGCAGAATAATATCTATCTAGACGTATACTGTCCATACCAATCATCTTCGCCATGGACATGGCTTTCACATATGCCTCCTTTTCACTCCGAAGACTGGAACCAAATCCAACATACATATGGCTTTCCAGATCCATTAATCTGAAACAAAAGGTAAACTTCATCTTCTTATCAGATCCCTTTTTAGATTTCTTTCCTGATTTCTTGTTGGATTTATCCTTGAGCTTTTGTGCAACGGATGCATAGTGTTTACTGATTGTGAGCGAATATCCAGTCCCATCTCCAGTGCAGTCCGGATTGTGTATCCCTTTTTTCTTCATGATCAAGATATGAAGATTGATCAGAGCAAGATGAACTCCTTGATCAGAATACAAACGTTCGACGTATTTGTAGCTCACATCGATATCAGAAAGAAGGGAGAATATCGCCAGCATGTTGGCCATTTCTCTGTTGCTGTTTTCGATCAGATGTTTAATGAGCAACATTTCAACTTTCTGCTTGAGCGTTAATTTTTGTTTTCGACCTCTTGATTCCCCTTTGACGATTTCGATGTTTGATATCGCTTCAATGATCAATGGTTCAAGGTCCCTAATTGCTGTTTTGATCCTATGTGCTAATTGTTGTTCGTAAGTTCTCCAGTCTCTTTTCTTCTTTGGAGTCTGTTCTATGTAATCCTCAATGATCTCGTCAAGGATTCCAACAACTTCCCTAACCCTCTTGGTTGTCAGTTTCACAGTAATGGGATATTGTCCAATAACTATATATAGATATCTAAAGATATCTCTCTTTATGAGAAAGATCCATGCCAAGGAAGAACTGAATCTGACAGATGAGGTTGAGATGATCTATGAGAAGAGGATCACTCCATTTGGTACTTCAGCAAAGATAGATGCTCCCAAGAAATATCGTGGTTGGAGAGCATATGTGATAATCGTTAGGGATTGATCGATTTATTTTGTCCCACACCC
>JAFGAR010000091.1 GCA_016933575.1 Candidatus Thorarchaeota archaeon | reverse complement strand
TTGATATCCACTATTATTCTCCTCCAATATGTTTCGGATGTACTAGTGTCCAATCCGGCCCCGTAATATGTCTGCCGAAGGAGTACCGAACAGCAATCATGCTGATATTTGGTACCTTCTACAAGCAATTTTATAATAAAAGTTTTGTAATATAAACATAACGATTATAATTGGTTTGTTTAACAAACCTTTATATAGCATATTGACACTACGGGATTAGTAATGTTGAATGGTGAAGGTAATGAAAGAAGCACTTGAATCATACCAACTGAGAAGTCTGATACATCTGAGTATAACTTCTAGGAACATCCGCTCCTCTCTCTCCCAGGAATGGAATACCTTCCAGAGGTGATCCTCATGGAAGTATCAAAGAGGTTTTTCGGGCTTGAGGATGCGAACTACAACATTGTCAAACTAGCACGTATCATGTCTATCCTTATGCCTCTCTTTTCTCTCACTGTAATGATCAGTACGACATTCTTCATGATATTTGTAGCAGAAGCAGTCGGACAAGGAAACTACATTCAGGGGTTGGGAGTTGTAGGAACACTTGTGGTTGTACAAATGGTTGTTCAGACATTGTTGGACTATCCCACTGGCGCTATAGGGGATTGGTTGGGACAAAGATTCATTATTGCTTCAGCATTTGTCACCTATGCAATCTCATATTTCATGGTAGCATCCGTAACATCCACGACTCCTCTTCTTTACTTAGTACTGATCTATGCACTTCAGGGATTCGCGAACTCACAACAGAGCGGTGCACTTGGAGCTTGGTTCGATAACAACTATCGTGTTGCAGTTCCTAGTGATTTCGATAGGACGCAGTATGGTGTATTTCAAGCAAGACTAGGGATGATCTTCCAAATCGTCGCAACACTATCATTGATTCCAGGGGGAATCCTTGCAGGTATCTTTGGTCGGACTTGGGTATTTCAACTTCAAGGGATTCTCTGTATCGTTATATCAGTCGTGGCCTTCAAAGTGATCAGGGATCTACCTGAGGTCCAAGAAGAGAAAAGAGGAGAAACGCGCCCAACAATAGGTGAGTATACATCCCTTCTCAAAGGTGGTGTGAGTTACCTTTTCCGTGAACCGTGGGTGAAATATGTGATTACTGGTAGCATGCTTGCTGGTAGTACGGTGATGGTGTGGGGCAATCTCATTCTATTCCCATTGTATTTCTCATACTTGTTCACAGACATTGCAGTTGCATCGTATCGGACATTGTTGTTTGTTCCAGGCGTAGTAACTGGAGAGAGATCTGGTGTCTGGTCAAAAAGATTCGAACCTAAGAAATGGATTCCCAGATTCAGAATATTACAATCTGGTGGATTCTTATTCTTCATCATCTTTGCAGCAATAATGTTCTTCTTTCCACCTCCCACAAGCCTAGTCCCCTCCATTGAATTGGTCATACCCTTCACCTCAATTACATTCATTCAATTTCCTATGGAGTCAATGATTCCTGTGATACTCATAGCCATTACATTCACACTGACGATGTTCTCAAGTTCATGTGCGGATATCTTGACTCAGCGAGAAATGCTTGATGTCATTCCAAACAAAATCCGAAATAGTATGTACTCTCTTCAACCCACGTTGATGATGCTTTTCGCTATCCCTCAGATTGGTATCTTTGGATGGTTGATTCCATCGATTGGATTCCCTCTTACATTAGTGATTGTAGGTATCGTGAATATCCTCGGAGTTGGCATCATCAAGAAGGGTCTGGACCAACCAAAACCTGCGGAGCGAGTTGCCATCACTCAGCTTCAGGATGATGGAATGGGAATTGAAGCGACTATTGATGAGTAGCTGACAATCGATGAGAAGGGGGTCCGTATGCCTTCTTGACAGTCACATATTGTGACCCTTCTCTGTGACCCCCAATTGTGGCTTCGGTATATATACTAACTCTGAGCAGTACTTCTTGTGAAACATCATGGCTCTAGCAACTAACTACCGGACCGAACTCGTGAAGAAGAACAGACAGGTCGCTTCGACCAAGGCAGTAGGTTACGCCTACGCGACTGTTGTGAGGTAATCACTATGGCACTCGCGAAGACACCAAAGGTCCAAAGGACCGAGATCTCCACCATGGCGATCGCTCAGGCTTACTTCAGGAGGTAATCTTCTTGAAACTGGTCGTGGACTCAACCACTGGTGTGCAATTGACCCAATCGTATACGAAGTGGTCACACCGGTGGTCACTTTCTCCCACTACCAGCATAAACTGTGACCACTCTAGTATTGACTGAGGTTACCATTATGATGCTGAAGACTCGCTCCAATGAAACGCAACTTGACCCACACCTTTTGCTCTCATTTCAGTGTAAAACGAAGTCGCTTTTCTATGACTATAACTGGAGGTTAGATGGATGAGCAAAGTCGCATCTTTCTTCGGGCTCGCTGATGCCAATGAGAAGATACTCCAGCTCTCTTCAATCCTATCTCTAATCCTCCCAATCGTAGCATTTGCCACAACACTTAGCACGACATTCTTCATGATCTTTGTAGCTGAGTGGCTCGGAGGTGGCTCCTATATCGAGGGCCTTTCTTTGGTTGGCATCTTGGTTGTTCTTCAGATGGGTGTCCAGACAATATTGGACTATCCAACCGCAGCTCTAGGTGATGCCATTGGGCAGAAGTGGATAATTACTTCATCTTTCCTAACATTCGCAGCTACCTATTACATGGTAGCATTTGTGGGACCTGACACCTCATTTCTCTACGTCATTGTCCTTTATCTCCTCATGGGTTTCGGGAATTCCCAGATGAGTGGGGCGTTCATGACCTGGTTTGATAACAACTATAGAGTGGCTATGCCTGCTGACAATGATCGAAAGCAGTATGGTATCTTCATGGGAAAGGTTGGAATGCTCTATCAGATTTTTGCGGTCATTGCTCTGATACCCGGTAGCATTCTTGCAGTAGTGTTTGGACGTGCTTGGGTCTTTCAGCTGCAGGCAATTCTGTGTCTGAGCATTGCCCTGTTGGGTTTCAGGTACATGGATGACTTTCCAGAGGTGAAGGAAAGTCGCGTTAAGAAGCCCTCAATGAAGGATTATACCTCTGTTCTTTCCTCTGGTGTGAAATTCCTATTCAGCGACAAATATGTGACATATATCATATTGGGTGGCTGCGTCGTTATGAGTGCTGGAATGGTATGGGGTAATCTCATCCTATTCCCAATGTACTTCAGCTATCT
>JAFGAR010000090.1 GCA_016933575.1 Candidatus Thorarchaeota archaeon | reverse complement strand
GAAGTCTTCATAGACTGGGAATGGATCGGTTATCTGTGTTACGTCAAATAGGTCTGCTATGAATACATTGTCAAGTAAGAATCCTCTTAGAGTTCCTGATGAATCTGAGAGCATTCTGAATCTTAGCATGAATTCATTTCCGGTTACATATGGTGCTAGATCAACAACTGCGTGTTGCCATCCGCCCGTCCATAGTTCTTCTCCAGTTATATACCATGCAAGTTGCCAGTCATCTGGTAGATCGCCTGGGCATCCATCTGATACTTCAAGGTATACAAAGTCCCATCCGTATTCAATGTCACACCAGTAGTCAAATTCTATTTCTAGATTAAGTGTTGCAGGTGCTCCACCAATATAGGCTATGACTTCAACATCGTCAACGCCCCAGTTCCATGCCCACCATAGATCGTCATCATAGAAGAATTCGAACTGTGCAGTGGTTGGATCAATCATTGTACCTGGGTTAATTGAGAAAGTCTCAAATGATAGTTCGTCTGCCATGTATGTCTTGAGTAATTGGGTTCTTACGCCCAAATCGAGTAACCAGAGTTCACCATAATCGGTTGCACTTACCCATTGGAAGTTGCTTTCGAAGTTGAAATCAACGTTTCCGACTGCGGTTCCACCAGCTGTTAAATCAATAGGTGGTGTTATAAGTGATCCAGTTTCCCCTGGTCCATATAGATCAGAGTCAATGTTTGCGAAGAATGTTCCGCCACCAGCGGGTTCTCCATATGTGCCTGAGCCATAGAAGTCAGCAAACCAGCCCATAACTCCTGGGTTAATTGCACTCCACATTGGTGGAATTAGACCGAGTTCGAAATCCTCATAGAATATCTGTGTTGGTGTTCCTACTGGTCCAGTTGGCCATAGATGTGTAATATCAATGCAGCTTTCGCCATCTGGGCATAGTACTGCTGAGCAGTCAAGGTTGTTATCGTATGTTTCACTGTCTGGGTTTGTTGAGAGATACCAGTCAACATCACTGCCGCATAATCCCCAACATCCATCTGTGCCGGTATGATCAAATGATTCAACTTTTGGATCGGTTGCCCATTCTAGATCATCAACAACATAGATCTGTTGGCAGAGTATGTTATCATCCATGTCAATGTCGCCTTCGCATTCTGCTTCTACGCAGATCTTGTACATGCAGTATGGAACATCTTCCCATTCGAATTGATCATGATATGTATCGCATGGTTCGAGTGGGCCTGGTATAACAATTGTGTCAGTCCAGGTTGGAGTTGTAGCTATTTCGAGTGATCTTACAGATATGTCATCGAACATCCATCCACTCCAGTATAATCCCATTTCTTCTGCAAAATCATTTGTATATCCAGATTCTGAAGTT
>JAFGAR010000089.1 GCA_016933575.1 Candidatus Thorarchaeota archaeon | reverse complement strand
TCATGCTCATAAATAAGGTTAATATAAAATTGGATAGATAAGAAGCACTGTAGTGTAACTTCAACCAGTTCAATGATGTTAGGATTGGAAATATCCTTCTTTTAGAATTTGATCGTAAGATATAGATGGTGATATAGATTATTTAAATTATGACAGAATCATTCTATTTCATTCCTAATCAACAGCAAAACCCTATCAATCATTTTTTTAACATCTTCCCTAAATTCCTCATCTTCTTCCATAGCCTTGACGATCACGTATCTCCATTCATAGTAGAGCTTTATGAGTTCCTGTCCTTCTGGTGTAGCGCTTAATAGATTATCCCGGAAGTGCCTCAGAACCGCTACCTCTGCTGAGTTTTCACCATAGAGATGGATCGCTGGGCATAAGGATACGGAAACCGTTGCCCCTGCTTCTATTTCACTGTTCCCATGGTCAACCACCTTCACTACCTCAACTGCAGCATGAGCGATGTTCAGACTGAGTCCTGCGGTGTAGACACCATCTTGGTCAACCTTGCTCCCTATCGTGCTCTCCACTGACCACTCGTAATCCGGTGTGCTGCAGTCCCCGTCCGAAATGACGGTAAAGGCCACCGTTTCCCGTGATCTAAGGTTTGCTGACCCCGGCTCGATGCTGATTGAACAGGGAGCTGTGCGGGGTAAACATCTATCGTTTGCTTCATCACACTCCTCACCTTCGTCACAGGGATTACTCCCGGGCTGACACTCACCTGCCACACACCTCTCCTCGCCATTGCAGAAAAGCTTATCATCACATTCCTCATCGGTTTCGCATTCAGGCGTGCTGGAGGTTGTTGTTGAGGTGGACCCTGGTCCTGGCGATATACTGGTAGTGATTGAAGATGATGTTGTTGAAATTGATTCACAAGCGTCTCCTATTCCATTTGCATTAGAGTCCATTTGATCTGGGTTATAGACATCAGGACAATTATCAATCTCATCAGTGAAACCATCTCTATCACTATCAGGAGGAAAGATTAGAGCGAGGTAGATGTCCCAATTTCCATTACGATCATCTTCCCACACGACCCTGTCTCCTGAAATCGCAGGGTTTACTTGAACGCTTGGATTGGTGCAGACGTATGTTTCTACCCCGGTAATTAGATCATAGAGATAGATATCATCATCCCCGCTGCGATTATCATGCCACACGACCCTGTCTCCCGAAATCGCAGGTCCGTATTGATCACCTGAATTGGTACAGATGGGGGTTTCTA
>JAFGAR010000088.1 GCA_016933575.1 Candidatus Thorarchaeota archaeon | reverse complement strand
GGGAGGCCCACCACCAGGAGCTCCTCCACCGGGAGGCCCACCACCAGGAGCTCCTCCACCGGGAGGCCCACCACCAGGAGCTCCTCCGCCAGGAGGTCCACCACCAGGAGCTCCTCCGCCAGGAGGTCCACCACCGGGAGCTCCTCCGCCAGGAGGTCCACCACCGGGAGCTCCTCCGCCAGGAGGTCCACCACCGGGAGCTCCTCCACCGGGAGGCCCACCACCAGGAGCTCCTCCACCGGGAGGCTTGCCACCTGAAGGAGTTGTTCGTACAGCATCTGGCATCCCAACACTAGAAGGACCGGCTTCAGAAGTTTCGTCTGTTTCCACTGCTGTGCCAGACATAGCAGCAAGTTTCTGGAGATAATCGGATCGTGCCTTGTCAACAGCAGTTGATGTATCAAGAATCTCTTTGAATTGTTCATCTCTGGTAATAGCTTGTTTTATTGCGTCAAGACGTTCTTGGTATGTTTCAACAAGTTTTGTCTTCATAGATTCATCTATATCGCCCTGCTGAGCATAGTAATCAACTGCGGTCAATGCCTGTTGGATTGCATTTTCTTCAATCTTGAGGAATACTAATGCATGACCTGGGGTCTTGAGATATTTGAGTTTCTTTGCGCCAGCCATTCCAATTGAAACATCACCAGTTGATGCAATGATTTTCTTAATTCCTTCATGAACATCAGTACCACCGGAGCCGCGACGACCTCGAAACACCAATAGGACTATAATTAGAACTAGTGGAGATGCTCCGATAATAAACATCCATCCAAAAGGACCAAATGGAATACCTAATGATTGGAAAAATTGTGCGATTGGAACGAATAAATCGACTATGGATTGTGCGAATGTATTATAATCCTGCATTTGGCTCACCTATTGGTACGTCATCCTAAGTTTCATTTCTGTGTGCTATTTTACTTTTCTCGTAAGCATTAGAGTTTGTATGACACAGGTGTGATACGGGTTAATCAATTAAGGATTCTGTCCTTATCGGTTATTTGCGCACAGTACCTCATAAACATGTCCTTGATGAATAAGAATATTCAGGCACAAAAACAACATGAGATGGGGTTCTTATCTGATTTGTACCAAGGTATTCAACCCAGTTTATCTTAATTGTATTCGTTTGAGTGTAAATCATCTTGATGGTGATTTATTATGAGTCTATTAGATCAATCAATTGAACACTATGTACTACACGAGAAAACATGGAAATTCGGTGGTGGCGAGATTTACAATCCACAAGGCGAAAAAATAGGGATTATGAAAAGGAAACTCATCTCGATGCGAGCTGAGATTGAACTAAGAAATCCTGATGATTCGGTAGTATGTATAATCGCTAAGAAACTTGTGAGTGCACGTCCAATCTATGATGTGAAGACACCAAATGGAGACCTAATAGGTCGTGGAAAAAGACCAATGGTTGCTCTAAGAGGGTCTATTGATATGTATGATTCAGAAGACAATATGATCTATAAAGCCCAAGGTGGTGTCACAAAATGGAACTTTGTGATAACTGATCCTCATGATAAGAATAGAGTCTATGCGGAGATTAAGAAGGGGGACAAATGGAGAGATGTTTTTGCGCCTGCATTCAATTTCAAAGATCGTTATGTTATTCGCATCGTTGATCCGAATGCACCAAGATTGATGCTACTGGCATATGCAATAATCATAGACAATGTCTATCACGATAAGTGATCTGATATACCGAAGAGTAGCTTTTAAAACCAAGACACATTTCGTGAAATTAGGACTGCCCCAGTGGCTTAGAGGCTATAGCGGGTTCAAATCCCGCCCCTAGCACTAAATCCCTTGGCTTTATCTAAGATGAAACGAGTCAAGAAATTCTGAAATAAATGAGGAAAAAAGAAGGCAATTGCGAAAACTCTATAATCAGTTTAGATTAATCCCAGCGCGTGCCTCGGTAGCTAAGTGGTCTAAGAGGTTGTGATCATATTCTGGATCATTTCCTAGAAAGCGCCTGACTTGTATGTCAGATGACTGCAGTTTCTTGATCAAGAGATCAGGAGATCCCGAGTTCAAATCTCGGCCGGGGCTCCACCAATTTTTGTCTAAGTTTACAAGATGGACTGTAATATCTTATGGTTACTGGAGTATGTGATACAGATTATCATTATTAGGTATTGTACTGATAGTCAGTATGGGAGTTTCAATGATCCAGTTACAAGGAGAATCTGATGTTAGAAGTTTTCTAGCCCAGAAAATTAACGAAGCTGAAAATGATCTCATTAAGAAATATCCCAAATTGTGAAGTACTTAGCATTGCAGACTTCGAGACCCAATTTGCTGCAAATTGATTTTACCCATTGTAATCAGCAGGTCGCGATAACCCATTTCTTGTAATATGATGAGTGAACATCAACAAGAAACTTCTGTGTTCCACCCCTCTCTTACCAGTGTCACCACTTTCGGAAATCCAAGGGATTTCTAAATTGGTAAGAGCATTGTCTGTCATCATTGAGATGGGATCCCTCCTACAGACCTGGCTTCTTTTTCCTGCTTTGATACTGATACATCACTTTCAGCGGCAGGGAATGTTCCCACAGTACTTCCCACGGCGGGGTCATTATCACTCTCACCAGGTTCATCACTGAAGCTGGTAAGATCCAACTGGACAAAGTGAACAGCCGCGGACTCTCCAGAACCTGATGCAGGTTCTATTTTGGAGAGTAAGGACTCCCCTTGTGAAGGTTTCTTCTCTCGGGCTTTTGGCTGCAGGCTTTGTGCAATAGCACTTTCCCACTTGCCTAGTCCTCTCACAGAGTGCAGTGACTTTGTGAGCGTAAGCATGCGTGTTGCAATATTGATACTACCATTTCGATCTGCATTGGTCTTGTGTCCACAAGATGGACAGCGGAAATAATTCTGTCTAGATCTCTTGCCCTTGCCCCCACACTTCCAGCAGATAATAGATGTCCACATTTCAGGAACAGTTCTGAAGCGTGAATCCTTTCCATCAATCTTCCATCCAATCTGGGCTAGTCCGTGTTTCAGACTATCAGTTATCCGAGCAAATGCCCAAGAGTGTATCATTCCCCTGAACTTGCGACCTTGATAGTTACCTTTCTTTGCACGCATTCGTATATTTTTCAGGCGACCAATGGCAACATAGAGTGTATAGTTCTTGGATAATTCAGAGATATAGTCAAGTATTTGTCGAACAAGAACACGATCGTACTCCTTAGCTATGTTTTCTCTCTTAGAATGCAATCGACGAAGCCTCTTGGCTACCCAGTCATAGGATAAGTTTTCATTCTGTCTGGTATGCATCTCTCGTTGCAATTCAGCTATAATCTTATCATATTTCTTGATTTGCACGGTTTTCTCTTTCTGGATGAAGTATTTTGTTTCTCGTACCTTCTCTGGAGTGAGGAGAGTTGAACACACTGCTTTCTCGATTCCAAGGTCGATACCAAGAATTGCAGGAGGTAAGTCAGATTCTTGAGGCTCATCAATTGTGATACGAACAGCCAGACTTACCCACCATTTCTGTTCTCTATCAGTGAAAATCTGTAATGCTTTCACCTCACCCCGTTCTATCTGGTTTAGATGATAGGGAGATATCTTCAGTGGAATTGACAATCGATCATGACGTACTCTTTCCGCTTTTACGGAGTCAAGGGCATCACGGATATCTATCCACCAATTAGAAGCAGAGGTCTTTCTTCTGATTAGCTTGAATCTTTGAGAGAAGACCCATCGCGGTATTCTACGAGTACAATTGATTCTTGTCGGACGTGAAGTAGTCCGTCCTTTCTTCTTCCTTAGTTTGAGATAACTCTCATAGAGCGCAACTGCAGTTAGTCCACATTCATCCATCTCATTCTGAGAGATTCGAGGAAACCTGACTTTGAAATCATGCGGAACAGTGGTTCTCTGTTCATGTCCTGATTTCACCTTGAGAGCAGTCATAGTGAGCTGGTCTACTTTGCTACCATCAATTCTATCCTTATTTTTGCCTATCAGTAATTCTTCTTCATGCTCTTCGATTACTCCAAGAAATGCATGAATCACCCTGGTATCTCGTCCAATGGTCTGTCTAAGCCTCTGCCTAGTCCTCTCGGTCATAGCCTCCCATTTGATGGGAATTTTAACCGCGATTGTCACACCCTTGGAACGAGCCATGTTGTTCGCCTATATCTTATAAATTTCTGACCCGTGTCTTGAGTCAGTTGAGTTCACTCATCTCCTTATCCCGAAGATGTCTTTTGAACTCGTAATAATGTCTATTCGATATCTTATAAATTTATTAAGACTGCAAGATATAATTTTATTAAAATCGTTAATAATTCCATAATATTCCATTAAATCAAATAATTCATTATGTCGAATTTCCCGAATAATTTATTAAATATTAATCAAATATGACATTGTGACAAATATCCTGTATCCTAGAAATCCCTCAAGAATTCTTACTACTGCTTTCAAGATGGGGATGGCAATCACTCTTGCCTTAGCAAGAGATAGGGCTACAGGGAAATCTAGAGCACTATATTTTGGACTAGGTAAACGAATTAAAGGAATGGCAAAGGTATGGAGTACTGCAAAAGAAGAATATCAACAGACAGTAAGAGATGGTAGTCCTGATGCAACACCTTTGCTCAAGGCTGAAAACAACATTCGACGAAGCTTCACTCGAATTCTTTTGAAGACCTCAGTCCGGTATGGGAATACAGAAACAAAACGAGTGAAACGAGAAGACGGAACAAAGAAGTATCTCAATATTATATGGGACTATACAGGAGGTAGGCTACGAGATGTCACAAAAGGGAGATATTTCTTCCCAAAACCAGTTTCTGTTGAGATTGATGATGGAAAAATAATCGATGGATATCATGGATCCTCAAAGGTACCATTCTATCCTGTCAGACATAATCATCTTCCGGAACTTGACTTTGCTGATATGATTAGAAGTCCCCTCATGGAACTCGGACGGCAGTGTCTGAAGTATGGTGTTCCGATAAAAGATGCAAAGAGATATGTCGATATGCTTCTACTCAGACTTCTCCCCTTTCTGGACTATGTATATTCTGAACGGAGATCTGGATTGTCAAACTATGTCAGAGAAGGACTACGGGAACTTAGGGTTGTTGTTGAACTGATACAGAATGAGTATGGCATTCGTAATGGAAAACATCAGTCGATTACAGCAGAGGTTATGCAATCTACCACAGAGGATGTTCCTATTGAGATTGAAGAGATAAATGAGGATCAGAACAAGAAGATGGATAAGGGTACAGAGAGCCACATTCTCCAAGATGTTGTTACTCAAACAAGACGAAATGGGGCCATCCTAGATGAATCATTACAGACTCTTGATAAACTATTGGAGAATGGTATTCTAGATGAAACGGACTCTGTGGGTCTTCTACAAGAATATCAAGAACAAAGTAGAAGATTAGGGGTCAAGATTCATCGATTCGTTAGCAAGAATTTTCAGAGTCCCTTTAGTTTCAATGGAATTATCTATCATGGAACAGAGATGGCCTATGATAATAGCGGACTAATCTTGCTCTCAGAACTCCCTGTTGATGATGGAAGAGGGCGACTTGACTTTATCCTTGCACGCGCAAAGAAACAGACCCGTGTTGATGGTGCTCCCTCTATCATTATCTGTGAACCCTTCATGATAATTGACCTGAAGACCAAGAGTGCTTTTGATTTTGATATCTATGGAACAGAGTCACACTCTAAGGACAAGGAGAATGTGGTCCGAGAGTTTTTCCTGAACCATCGTGAGATGACTGATGATGAGTGGAAAAATACTCTATCTACAACTCCTGATACCTACGAAGTAGAACAGCTAGATGCATATGAACAAGCGGTACTTGCTGATTATCAGAGATTCATGTGGAAGGACTTTGATGCACAAAAGAGTCTGGCAAAGGCTGTTTTGATTGTCGATTCGTGCCAGAATTGGAGAGAGATCAGTGAGGCAGTCCTTCCGTTGGTATTGAAGGCATATCAGGGTTGTATCGATGGAACATTATCAACAGGAGATCTTCTCGTTCCAGCAAAGGGACAGAATAATCTCAGAATTGTAATGCGGATGCTAGCTGTGACACAACCAAACACAGGAACTGAAGAACTGGACATCCCCCAGCCGCAGAAACCCTTCAAGTATCGAGTAGAGGATCGAAAAGAGTTTCAACTCTATCTTACAGTTTCTGGTAGCAGTGCTCCTTCTCAGTCTGCAGCATCCATTGCAGAACGCTGGCACGGACTTGAGTACATTCACAGTCTTGCTAAAAGACGACATCGAGATGTGTACTGGTTTGATCTAATTGGAGAATACACAGACTTTGTTCTGAGAAAGAAACAGTTTCGAATCAAGTACCAGGATAGGTCAATCAGACGTTTCTTCAGAGAGAGAGTTCTGATGAGGTCTCTCTCAGACCGTATTCAATCTTTTATCTACGAAGGTGCGTCAATCAGTCACATCCGAACATGGCTTCAGAATCAATTGACTGGAAGTCAAAATCCGCTGATTGTGGTTTCCGGATGGGAACATCTTCGTCAGAGTACTCCAGAATCTCATAAGAAGTATCTTGATGAGATTGTCACACTCCTCTCCAATTCGGTCCCTGCGAAGAGTACTATCGTGTGGTTTGCACGATCTGTGCCAATTGCTCAGAACAGTATTACCTATTCCACAAGATGTGTAGCACCTTTCTATCAGGACTCTGTATGGCAGAATATTGTTGATATCATCATCTGGAACGTTCCTATGCCTCCAGAACGTTCGAGAGCACAAGTGTCAACAAATTATCATGAACGAGGTATAATCATAGAACGACCAGGGAGGTCTCCAGATTTCAAAATAATTGAGATTGCTCCTTTACAGGGATGGGGACAGAATTTTCAATCTGGTGGACGTACTAGCACTGAGGTTCATTATAGGATTGGTGGTGATGTCCAGCATAGTAATTGGTATGGAGAGCAGCAATTTAAACAGATAATGGAACTGATACCACATCTGTTACCTCATCAAGAGTATAATCCTGTACCACGCTCAGATTTCGATCTTGAGATTGAAGAAGTATCAGCAGAATATAGTATACCTCAAGACGTCATACCCCGACTGATATTCAATCCAACTCAAGTTCAGAAAGAGTTAGAGAAGGATGGGAGAGTAAAGCTCTTACTACCTATAATCGATATCAATAGAAGAAGAGAAACCAGAGAGATGCGACTTGCAGTCCCTCAACAACAGAGGACAACACGACCCCCCTCAGAGTATTATCTTACGAACTATGAGATGGATTGCAGGAAAATTGCGCTGACCGAGATACGCCACTTATTTGGCACAATCAAGTTTCTGAAACAAGATACTGATGTTGATTTGATCGAGCTACTTGATCAGATTGAGAAAATACTACCAGAGATTCACCCAGAAGACACGACCTCTCTCTTGAACACATTACGTCTGGTCCGTCAGACTCTGGAAACCAGTACGTTGAGCAAACGAATTTGGGAGAGATTACTTCCATATCGTTCCATCTCAAGAAACCTCTCAATGGCACAGAAAGAGCATGTGAATACCATGCAGATGAAGCACCCAGATATCCTTCTCTTAATAGGAAATCATCTCTTTCTTCTGATACTTGCTACCGTAGGTAGCAATCCAGAAGTAGTATTTCCACAGACATTAGCATCTCTATGGGACTATGTTCGACCGTGGCATCTCATCGGTCTGGGAATGAAGCCAGTCTATCCTAAGACTCACACTATGGGGGACTCAGTCCTTGATAGACACAAGCTCTTGGAACGATTACGGAAGAGAATCGTAGATAAGAATAGGATGCTTGACAAACAGAAAACATTGACCAAGATTAGGTTCGGACAGATGATAGTCCTACCATCCTCGGGAGCTACTGACTCGACCCTTCTTTGGTTATTGTTTCAACGTAGTCCGGGAATCAATGATATGAATGTAGCATTCTTAAACCCACGAGGAATTGATCCTACCCTTGATCCAAGAGAAGTTCTCCAAGAGATGGTTTCGGGAAAGACTCTCTGGAGTGAGAGTGATATCAGTCTACTAAGCTGGCATGCACGACTCCAGGGTGATGGAACTCGAATACGAATTCTTGTGGCAGAACAATATGGAGAACAGATTCTCTGGATTGATGATAGAGAGAACAAAAAATGGATTCCAATAGGAAGACTTCACTATACAACTAGAAGATACGAAGATGTCACGCTGATACGCACCCTTGAACTGTCAGAGATTCGTTACCTCCAGCCTATCGAGTATGATGAGGTTCGACAACCTCATCACAAGACTGATGACATGGTTTTGAGGGCCATGTTTATTCTCGACAATGGGCTAGACGGATGTACCCCAGCGACCTGTACTGTGTCACTTGATAGAGATAATGAGATGTACAAAGCTGCCTTTATCAATAGGAGAACTCAGAACCTGATTGGAGAGTTACTCGTCAACAGAACTGTTGACCTTCTTGAGATTCTCAGACGTCCTGATAACGAATGTGAACCAGTAATAGTTACTGGACAACGGTTGATTTGGAATCGGTTTAATGATATCTCATATAATGAAGATGTAGCAGTACTCAAGCCATGGGTTACTAGATATAATCCATATCCAGGAATGAGTCTGAATTTGCCTCCAACTGCAAAAGATTTGCTAAATACTTCTATGGAGCATGATATCACCATTGAATTATACCATGACCCTTGGACCTGTCCACTGAAACACATCTCCTTGGAAGATATCAAGAAACAACATACTCTTGCTAAGATAACACCTCATCACTATCTTTTCTGGTCGGGAAGTTCATATGGTGAACCTCTTCATGTCAGTAACGAACCAGGTGTAAAACATGGTTCCTGCTGGCGAGTCAATATTAATACTCCATTCAAGATCTCTCCAGAACTTCAAGAAATCATGGTGACTAGGTTCACCGATGCTCAGGTACGTTCTCTCTTGGAATCACAAGAGATTATCTATTGGTCTGAAGAAAAACAAGAATGGGCAGGTCATACCTTTGATCTAGTAATCAGACAAGACTGTATCGACGAGATTAAAGAGTCTTGGCATCTTCGTACAATGATAGCACAGGTGTTAGGACAAAAATATGATTCACATCTCCCTGGAGTATACTTGCAGAATCCTGACAGATGGATTCCATATATCACTATTGAACCTGAGTATGTAATAATTGGTGTACGAGAGAAAGGTACAGGACAGACCACAGAGAAACGAATCAATGAGAAGAATGTTGCATTACGGTATCGATTTGAAGTTCAAGACCTATTGGAGAGTGAACTGACAGGTTTTCTCCAAGAGTTAGGAATAACAACAAACAGAAACTTGACGTCAAAGCTAAAAGGAGTAATAGTTGAAGCCATTGAGATTTATGGAGTAAAAGAGGATAAGGCACGAGCGAAATTTGACTATGTCACTATTGACCAAGATGCTGTTGGCGGAAAAGTGCTTTATGTAGTCCTTGTGTCTGAACTTGAAACTTACAAAGTTCCTGTTACTAAGCATCTCCATGACATCAGACAATTAGGATTTCTCAGGAGAGAGTATTTTGTGAATGAAGTCAAGTCACTACTTACCGAGTTCAATCTCAGCGATGATGATATGGACAAGGCAGTGAAAGAATGCGTTCAAAAAATGAAGAGTGAAAAACTAATCAAATAGTACTAGACTACGCACCCCAGACTGGCTTGAACTATTTTCCTCTTAAGGACTTCTTTTTATCTCATGTTCTTTTTATGTTATATTCTCACTAAATAATACGATTAAAAAAGTGACTCACATTATATCTTTGTAGTGAGGTCGCGCGTTCAATTCGCGCCTGGGGCTCCATCTTTACTTTTCTTTTTTTCATGAATTAATAGTTGTAATACAATTGTCTTAGATGTAATGGGATATTACAATAAAATAGATTACTAGTGATATAATCAAACCAACAATAGCTATTACCTGGAAAGTTCTCTTTTTGGTCTTGTGACGAAACTTGTACATCCCTACAAGGATACCAATAGCACCACCTAAGAAACCAAGTATATACAATGTTGTTTCAGCCACCCGCCATTCATTATGGGATGCCTTTCTTTTATCCCACAACATAGCTAGAAATGCAATGATATTGATTATGATGATATACACTAATGGACCTATATAGATAATATCGGATACTTGCATGATGTTTTACATCCGTTTTGCAGCTTCTTCCAGAGCAGCTATAAGATCAAGTTTCTTTCCTGTGAGAAAATTGATTGTGGCTCCACCGCCTGTGCTAATATGGGTAATACTATTTTCAAGATTCATCTTTACTGCCATTGCACCCATATGACCACCACCAACTACAGTAACGCCTTTACATTGAGCAATTGCTCGAAGTACCTCAACAGTTCCAGTGGCGAATTCTTCTTTCTCAAAATAACCCATTGGTCCATTCCCAAAGACTACTGCGGAACTCTTGATTATCGAGATATACTTCTTGACAGTTTGGGGGCCAATATCTAGAAATGGATCTCCATTCATATCTTTGAATCCGCAATCGATTCTCTGATTATCACGTTCCACTGAAGCATCCTCAGGAAGAATAAGTACATCGCTGAATTTTGATAATAATTCTCTAGCTGTTTCAATTGCTGCATCGAATCCTTCTATTGGGGCAGAATATGACTCCGGTACCTTGTTATCTGCAATTAGAAACAATGTTCCGATAAGTCCACCTAGCAGTGCATTATCCACCCGACCAGTCGACAACAGTTTGTTCAGAGTCTTTACCTTGTCTTCAACCTTACTGCCCCCAAGGACAAGCGTCCAAGGATGTTGTTCGGTGTCTGTTGCAGCGATAAGTGTACGGATTTCTTTTTCAACGAGCCTTCCAGCTACGGAAGGAAGAACAACAGTAAAACCTACGAGCGATGCTTGAGAACGATGAGCAGCGCCAAAAGCATCATTGACAAACAAATCGAAAAGAGGATAAAGCTCTTGTACTATTGGCTCGAGGGCGACCTCTTCTGGAGAGGCGTTTTTCATCTCACCATCAAAATTTCTCACGTTTTGAAGTACAAGGATTTCTCCATTTTTTAGTTGTTTTATGGCATTTTTTGCGGTTGGACCAAAGATATCATCAACATATTTTGCATTAAACCCTAAATCTCTTAGAATATCTGTGTGTTGCACCAATGAAATGAAATCCTCACTTCCAGGACGACCTTGATGAGCCATGAGTGCTACTTTACTTTTTGAGAGTTCTTCCAGAGTCTGTCGTGCTGCATCAATTCTAGAACTATCTGTAATTTGCTTTGTTTCAGGATCAACAGAACAATTCATGTCAATACGAACAAGAATTCGTTTTCCAATATAGTCAACATCATCTAGCGTCTTGAAAGTGAATTCCAAATTCTATCACCACGTTTTGTATAGAGTAAGACCCCAATAAAGAGATTGTTAGATAGAAAAGAAAGAGATTATATGACTAAAGGTTGCCAGCAATCAGTGCTTTTGCAAATGATTTAAGCATCTTTCCTTGGGGAAAGTGTATTGGCATAAAAAATCTCGCCTCGTGCTTTAATGTGAGAGATAAGTTTTCATCTGCACAGACTTTGATTAATGCCTCTATTGCATATAACGACCAATCAGTGATTTCAACTACACCAGACCATGATATGCCTCTTAGTAATTTCTCGAACTGCCCTTGGTTTTCTGTAGTGATTAGCTGACCTAAAGACTGAACTCTGATTTGTCTATCATCTATTCCAGCTTCAGTAAATTGTGGGTCGGATATCATAGACTTGGGTATAGTTCTACGGTATTAAACACCCACATGATTGTTAGACGCTGTAATATTTCGCTTCACATTGAATCTGAGGTCGTCTAGCTCGCCAGTATACAGCCCATTGGTTGTCCTTTGTCTTCGATAGAAATACATGATCTGATTTCTTCATTTCTCTTGCAAGACTTACTGCGTCTAACATATTATCAAAGACCTCTGCGAGTCTATAGACACGACCACCAACTAGTTTCCATTTCTCGCATGTCATATTCTTCAGTGTGGATTATTCCTAATAATCCCATCAATGAATTAGTTATTCTAAAAGAGCACTAAAAAGGATAGAAACCCTATGTTCTTTATAAATGAAGAAACGGTATCATATTAGAAACCAATATCTTACTTTTTAGGTTCTATGAGGAAAATTTGATTAAGAAGGATATACTGGCGTTCCACAACTTCTTCATTCCGAACTTGACCTATTTCTATATAATCCAAACCAACTTGCAATAATATTCCGCTCTTTCTCAATACACGACCAGCAGCCCAAACATTAACGTGTTTGCCAAGATGATTTCTCAATTGCTCATGAATCGGTTTGGGGATGTTTGATTCTTCAAATCCTTCCACGACTTTCACACCAACAATATTTCCAACGTAGAGGCATAAAAAATCTATATCCATTACGAAATCTTCAGAAAAGATTAACTGAATGAATTGGTGCCGCAGGGGGGATTTTCGCATCATCACTTTATGTGATGAAGTTTCGAGCCCCCGATTTCGAGATTTCGCATCTCGGGCCGGGCATGAGACAGTGACCCCAAGTTTAGACCGCGCAATGTCGGCCAGATTATGAGTCTCGCGCCTTAACCAGGCTAGGCCACTGCGGCATTATCAAGTAGAGGCACACGTTCAGATTATCTATTAAAAGTTAACCTTCAATCTGTACAGGCTATTACATTTCTAGCAGTTTTCGAATCTCTACTAATAGAAGATCTCTAACAATTTTCCCATCAATTTTTCCGCCAAATTCCTTCATGACTAGGCCCATGAGCCCTCCTATCGAACGCTCTCCTTGTTCTCGAATGAAACCTTCTCTTTCTTTTACAATTCTCCTAATAGCAACTTCAATTTCTATGCTACTTGCCATAGCTAAGTCTGTAGCTTGTAAGGCGGCTTCAATACTTTGATTAGGATTGTTGGCAAGATGAGTGAGTATTGTTGGTATTGCCTCTGATGATAATTTATTCTTCTCAATGGATTTGAATAGATCAATAAAGTGATGTTCTTGTAAATTCTCAGTAGGAACTTGATCTCTGGAGAGACTAACAAGAGTATTTTCCAAAGTTGCGGCAACAAGTGTTGGTGCGACTTCGGTTTCTTTGATCACGTGTTCAAAAATATCTAGGTTTATTGACCTTGTAATTTGATACGCAAGGTCAGCACTCAACCCGTATTCTTTGATGAATCTCTTCTCACGATGCTCTATTGTTTCAGGCATATTCTTCTTGATTTTATTTAGACGAAACTCCGTAATCTTTACCGGTCTCACATCAGTTTCGGGATACATTCGTGATGAACCAGGTCTAGGACGAGCATACTTTGAAGTGCCATTTGGAAGCGGAGTTCGAGTTTCGGCTGGCACACCTTTTACAGCCTCTTTTGCACGAAGAATAACTGCATCCAAAGCGTCCTGACAATTCTGTTTTGAGGATGCAACGATAACTACAGCATCTTCTTCTTTAGCTCTTAGCAATTTACGGACCTTTAATACATCATTATCTGTAATTCCATACTTTGGTAGTTCATCGGAGTGGAATATTCCACCTACGCTTCCCCAGAACTTTGCATAATCAGAAAATTCGGTTCCTAGACGACGTTCGGGTTGAATTTCCATGCCAATAAGACCTGAAAAACCAGGAAGACGTATTGCATATACAACTCCATCATTCGTGATGGCATTTCTAATCACTTTTGATTCGGTCTTTGTGAACACGTCCGTAATATCAATGGACTTTTGATTGATATCCTCTTGGGTGATGCCGCGAGTCTTCAGAGTGTCACGGATTTCAAGTAATTTTGCTTGTCGGAAAGCTTCTAATTCGATAAGTGTAGATAGCATATCAAGTTGCTGAAACCCTTTGATTTCAATGATAGCTCCATTCCTAATGGATACATTGACATCTTGACGAATTGTTCCAAGTCCTCGTTTGACTCGTCCAGTTGATCTTAACAGAAGACCTATTGCTAGTGCGACCTCTTGTGCTTCAGAAGGAGAGCGAATATCGGGGTCTGTTGCAACTTCAATTAAAGGGATACCGAGACGATCTAGTCTGTATATTCTCATGTTATTTTTATCGTCATCGGCAATCTTACGGGCTGCATCTTCTTCGAGACAAATGGTCTGAATTCCAATGGATTTTCCGCCTACAGATATCTCTCCGCCATTAGCAATAATTGCAGTACGTTGAAAACCTGTGGTGTTCGATCCATCGATGACAATCTTTCGCATTGGGTGAATTTCATCAACAGGCATGGAATGAAGAAAATTTGCGACAGTCAGACAGATATCTATCGCGTCTTCACACAAATCATGTGGAGGTTCTTCATCAGATTCAACAAGACATGTTGTTTCGTTATAGTACTCATAACAGAATCTTTTCTGTTTCTGAAACTCGAAGAGTGCTGCTGGGTCAACCTCACCCATCTCACTCTGAGTAGGTCGCAGTCTTCTGATGAATGTACCATCAGGTTCATCATCACGAGTTGTTGTAGGGCAATGACAATACAATTTTCTGTCAGTATTAAGTTGCTGATGAAGCTCGAGACCAACCATCAATCCGAGTTTCTGATACCGTTCTGTGTCGACCATTTCAAAATCTCCCTGTTCTCGGTACGTATTCGGATTCTTCACTCCGCAGATCTATTTCACCAACAAGAGGTTGCAAAAGGAGATTCTTTGCATCTTCAGGGTCTTTGGTATTGGCTAAAGCCCACATGAGTTTTACCAGAGCTGTTTCAGGAAGCATATCCTCACAAGAAATAACTCCAATTTCAAGAAGTTCTACTCCAGAACGATAGACATTCATGTCTGTTCTTCCAAAAAGACATTGGCTTGTCATTGCAACTACAATTCCAGAGTCAATTGCTCTCTTGATGGACGACTGTATGCAATCAGGTGTATGGCCAAGACCGGTTCCTTCTATTATTAGTCCGCGATAACCACTGTCGATTAGATGTTCTATCAGTAGGGGTTCGATACCAGGATATGTTTTCAATAATGCCACTTTTTCTTCGAATTTGGTTTTCAAGGCAATCTTTCTGTCCTTATCTCTTCGTAGTAATGGGGTATGTAATTCATCGATTGTATCGGATTCTATCCGAAATAGAGGATAGTCATTCACAGATTGAAAGGCATCTCTTCGACTAGTATGCAGCTTCCGTACTCTGGTACCTCGATGAGCATAAAGAAAACTGTCACTAGTTTCAGCATGCATCAGAATAAGGACTTCAGCAACATCAGCCTTTGCTGCCAAATTCACTGCACCTATGAGATTCATTGCGGAATCGGAAGATGGACGGTCTGAAGAACGCTGAGAACCAACGAGAATCACAGGTACTGGAAGATTTTGAAGAGCGAATGACAGTGCGGCTGCAGTGAAACCAAGGGTATCAGTACCATGTGCTACAACGACTCCATCTGAACCAGTTTTTATCTCAGATACAACTTTTTGAGCTATTTTTGTCCAATCAGTAGGTCGGATATTCTCAGAAAGAATACTCATGATAACTTTTGCTTGAATATTAGCATAATTCTGGAGTTCAGGTACTGTGTCATAGAGATCTTGCGCTGTTAGTGCTGGATTTACTGCACCAGTCTGATAATCAACCTTACTTGCAATCGTGCCACCAGTACTTAGAATAGATACTTTCTGTAGATTGGCTCTCTCTACTTCAGGACTGGAGGATTTTCTATGATTTCGTTTGGTGGTTTGGATATGGTGAAGTATGGCATCTTCATCCAATCGTATTCCAATATTGTACCCGCTTTTCAGCTTGATAACTATATGAGCAGAGTCAGCTCCAATTTGACTTCTAGGCATTAATACTCCTGTGTATTCAGTGCCGCCTTGTGTGATTTTGATAGTATCTCCAATCTTTATTTTAAGCAAGGAGAGTTTTTCTAAAAGAGTACCACTATAACCAGAATCATCAAGACTCAATGTATCCTCACCTTCGAGCTTGAGCTCAACGGGAATAGCTCGGTCATAAAGGCTTCGTCACTGACTATAGAATTCCAAAAACGACAAGTAGTCCGAAAAGAATGAAGATAATTCCAACAACTCTTTTCACTATTTTTAGGGGAATACGTTCTGCAATATGATATCCAGTCGCGGCGCCAATTGAATTGATTATGAGAAATGCAATAACCGAACCGAGAAAAACAAAAATCGGAAATGCCGATTGAGCAGCTAATGCGAGAATTGCGATTTGGCTCTTATCGCCAAGCTCAGATAATAGAACTAATGAAAACATGCCAAAAAGAGTCCCAGGATTATCACATGTATCAGGAACCTCTGAGTTAGAATTTACTAAAGTAAGGATACCCAAGCCAAGAAATAATATTCCAGAAACATAAGTAATGGCTTCGACAGGAAGCGTATACGAGAGAATGAATCCTATGACTATAGCAATAATTGAAGATGCAGCAAGTGCAGTCATAGTTGCAAAAAGTACTAGTTTGGGTCGACGATACTGTGCACTCAGACACATGGTAGTAAGCATCGTCTTGTCACCTAACTCCATTAGTAAGATTAGACTTATGGAAGACAATAGGGTCTGAATTGGCATTGTATCGGTTTGCCTGTTTAGGGTGCTTTTAGAAGTTGGTATACGAACTCAATATGGAAAATGGTGCGGGAGGTGGGCTAGTCGGAATCAGAGGATACCTCTGGATTCATTCGAACCCACGGACTCCTACGAGAGCGGATGACTTCTCTACATGACCCCTTATCTTCATGTGATCTTAAGTCCGCCGCCTTTGACCGGGCTTGGCTACTCCCGCAGAACTCCCGGCCAATTTGGACCAGTCTGTATATCTCGAAGGTACCAAAACCTATTCTAGAATTTTATGGAGCTTCTCTAGAAAGTGGTGGGCCGCGCCGGATTTGAACCAGCGACCCTCGAGAATACCTAGTATTAAACTCGGTATAATTCTCGGTGTAAACGAGACATCATAGCCGGGCTAGACTAGCGGCCCTAAAGAGAGGCTTTAGCCTTTCCAATAAAAAGTTGTTTACATTCGCCTTGCAATGATATGTACTTCTTGTCTTGTGTCTTCAAGATGAAGACTTCTTATGTCTGAATATCCAAGGTTCTCCACGTTTGTTAATAGTTGTAATACAATCTCAGATTTGTTTTCAATTTTGAACGCGGAAACTAGGGTTCCATTCTTCTTCAGAAAAGGAGAGAATTTTGAGATTAAGTGAAGTGTTCCAGAGGGATCGGTTGTGACATCAATAAGGAGAATGTCAAGACTATCTTTGTCAACTAAAGAAGTTGGTTCTATCTCAAAAGCATCTGCATAAACAACTGAAACAAGAGAATTGGATTCCACCAGATTCTTCAACTCTTTTTCAAATCGATTTGATATCTCAACACCGATGACTCGAGCACCTTTTTGACTCAGATAAGAAAGAAATCCTCCTACAGAACTTCCTATATCAAGAGCTAAACAAGGAGGTGTAACAAGATCTTCCTCCATTGAATCATCAATCGCTTTGAGCTTATGAAATCCCATTGGCATGTTAGGATAGTTATCTAATATCTGAATCGATTCTTTTCCAGTGATTTTGTAGGAAGGTTTCGAACAATCTCCGTTTACAATAACATATCCATCCTTGATTGCTCTCTTCGCAGCTTGACGCGATGTAAAATGGCGGGTTTCGACTAACCACACATCAAGGCGGACCATCAAAATTTTCCCCGATTTCTTTTGGAATAAAAATGTGCATTGGAACTCCTCTTAGTTTAGGACCAATCGCTGCAATAATGCCAGATGCCCGTGTGCTTCGTTTACATACAAGTGCGAACTCAAATTTGCCAAGTTCGTGAATCTTGTAGATATCATCCAGATGACTAGACTTCTTCAATGCATCCTCAATCATATTTTGATTGGCGCCAAAGACCAAGAGACGTTCGTGATTGTCTTGACTCCATTCTTTGATACGGTCTAATGTGCTCTGTGCAAACTCAGCTTCTATCTTGTGTATGTTTCTATCGATATCAATTATCGATACTTCGACTGGAAGGTTTTCTACAAGCATAAGTGATTGTGCTAGAGCTCTTAAAGGTCTGTTACTTTGAAACTGATTACGGATTCGATGCAAGGGAATAAGAGCATCGACTCGCACCTTACTCACAACACCAATATCTGCATATAGACCATACCCAACCTTTCCCACATCCACTAATGAACCTCTAAGAATATCGCCTTCTTTTACATTCTCAAGAGGAACAGATGTGCCATACTCATTAGTTAGAAAATTGATGGCAAATTCTGCATCTTGACCCTTGAGTTCAACAGAAATATGCCCTCTTTTATCGATATCAAATCGCACCAAATCAGCATCTAAATCCTGAATCAGTTCATGGATACCGGATTTAACCGTTTCAGACATTCGATTTCTATATTGGCCATAAACCCTTGAAAACAACGTTATAGTCTTCAATTAATCTCCTCTGTGAGTTAGCTATTTGGTATTATTTGCAGAAAAAGGGGCTGGTCTGGTTAAAATTAGGTTGTGGCTTCCAAGTCAGCCTTGAGCTCTTCAACTCGTTTTCTAAGAAAGGAGATTGCCTTTGTGTTGTCGACATACTCAAGCTGACCATTACATGTTGGGCATCGAAAAGATAGATTCATAGCTTCTTCAAAGGGAACGGGAGAAGAATCACGGTTCACACATGAGTAGAGATCATTATTGGTTTCATGTTCAAGTCGTTGTTCAAGCAGGTTGAGAACCATACGCTTCTTTCTGTTAACCAGTGCTTGGGCTTTCTTTGGGTCTATACGCCAATAATAGAGGAACCATCCTGTATTTACATCACGGATTCGCCTATATGATGCAAGATGATTGTCATGTAATTTGTATAGAATTCTTCGAACAATATTCAACTTCAAGTCAGTCTTCGTAGCGATTTCTTCATCTGTCGTTTCTTCTGCATTCACTAAGACAGTAGAAACATCAACACCCTCTTTTCCAGCAATCTCTTCAACTACAAGACGAAAGAGATCATGATTGAAGTTTGTATGTACCATTTGATGAAATCACCTAGACATGTAGTAACTGGTCAGTTGTCTGATATTTTAATTCACAGCGAAAAGATCCGCAGTTGGAATGTTCTATTACTATATACTACTGCACTCTATATAAGACCTATTCTTAGGAAGTTAATTATTCAACTCCTGTATTATAGGCTAAGTATCATCCTTACGAGCCTTTTGAGATTTCTTTCTCTTAACGATAACACGATCTCCCAATGTCGGTCCAGCAATGGATTGTGACTTGCTTACTTTTAATGGAACCGTACCAAGTGGCTCAAGAAGTGATATATCTAACTCCCTTTCAAGGCCTCTGATTGTTTTTTCAGTTGGTTTCTGACGTCCAGCTTCAATTGCTTTCAGAGTTGAGATACTTTCTCCGACTCTCTGAGCGAGCTCATCCTGACTCATCTCTTTTTTCTGTCGTGCGGTCCGAATGACATTGGCATAGTCCTCTACGAGTTCTAGATCCTCAAGTAGAATTCCTGTTGCTTGTTTCCTAGGCTTCGGTTTTGGTTTGACTTTCATGGGAGGTGTTGCTGAAGAACGGGGTTTGATTTCTGAGAGTGATTGTCGTTCTGATCCTCCCATCCAAGAAGGACTATATCGCGGCTTGGATTCAGCTCGCTGAGAAGTACTATCTGTTTGTTGTCCGAATTTAGAAGCACATTGAGGACAAAGAAGCATCGAAGCCCCTTCGACTATAACATTTCGACCTTGACCTTTCATACTTCTACCGCATAATTCACAACTAGGCACAATTGATTCCCTCTTATAGGATTGATTCTTGATGGATATTGATAAAGATTATCGAGCAGACATATCTGTAGTTTTCAAAAATTGAATTGAAACCCTCAAAGCAAGCCTTAAAACCTCATCAGTGGATGAGGTCTTGAGGTGCCATCTCTTGCCAGGTACTACAGATGCAAAAGACGAGGGTAGTGTTGACGACTCCACTTACTCACAGAGCTATACCAGGCACTTAGAAAGAAGACTTCGTGCCTTGGAAACAGAAAAACAAATTCTGCAAGCAGAACGTAGCAGGCTTGAGAAGGAAACTCAGACATTGAGAACCGAGCTGGAAAAACTAAGGCAATCTCCATTAATTACAGCAACCATCATCGAACTCTTAGATGATGGAAGAGCCATAGTCAAAAGCTCTACTGGACCAAATTTTGTTGTACATGTGGCATCATCTATTCCTCAGGAAAAGTTGCAACCTGGTGCACTTGTGGCTCTGAATCAACGTTCTTTTGCGATCACTCAAGAGCTTCCACCTTCTCGAGATCCATTAATTAGAGCAATGGAGATTGAGGACGCACCTGATGTTTCTTATACTGATATAGGAGGACTTAGGAATCAGCTTCAGGAGATTCGAGAAACTGTTGAGCTTCCTCTGCTTGAACCAGAATTGTTCGAACAGGTCGGTATCGAACCGCCAAAAGGAGTACTTCTGACAGGACTTCCTGGGACAGGGAAAACTCTCTGTGCAAGAGCGGTTGCACATGAAACAAATGCTACATTCATTCGAGTCATAGGATCAGAACTTGTTCAGAAGTTTATCGGTGAAGGGGCTAGACTTGTTCGTGAAATTTTCATGCTAGCAAAAGAGAAAGCCCCAGCAATAATTTTCGTTGACGAACTTGATGCGGTTGGGTCTCATAGACTCGATATTGCAACATCAGGAGATAGAGAAGTTCAGAGGACATTAATGCAATTGCTTAGCGAACTTGATGGATTCGAAGCTCGTGGTCAAGTTGCCGTTCTAGGAGCAACAAATCGTCCGGACATACTAGACCCAGCACTACTAAGACCTGGGAGGTTTGATAGAATAATTGAATTCCCACTCCCAGATGAAACGAGTAGACGAGAGATTTTCAAGATTCATACTCGTGGAATGAACATCGAGAAGAAAATTGATTTTGATAGACTACTTTCTATCACTCAAGATAGAACTGGTGCAGATATCAAGAGTATTTGTACTGAAGCGGGTATGTTTGCCATTCGGGAAAAACGTGTTTGTGTGACTCAAGAGGATTTTCAAAAGGCAATCTCAAAGGTTCAAGAACGCGGAGGAACTGACAACGCTCCAAGCAGTATGTACTGCTAGGCTTCGATTCTAGTAATTATTGGGATAACTATGAGGTATCAAGAATTCCTCAGATTTTATTTGAGGGATAGCTTGCCTGAAAATGCAAACGTCCCTTCAGGTTTTCATGTCGTAGGACATGTTGCCCTATTACATGTGGATTCTACACTCAGAGAATATCATTCTAAGATTGGAGAGGCTACTCTCAAATATGACAAGAGAATAAAGACAGTGGCTATTCAAACAGGACCAACTGAGGGGGAAACACGGAAACCGAGTTATAGGATAGTTGCTGGAAATCATGATACCACTACGATACATGTAGAGAATGGCATTTCTTACAAATTCAACCCTATCACTATCACTTTTTCTGGTGGAAATAAAAAAGAACGAATAAACATCTACAAGCGTATTGCTGCAGGTGAGAAAGTAGTTGACATGTTCTCCTGTGTGGGACAATTTGCTCTTCCTATCGCTAAATGGGGATATGCTTCTGTTACTGCAATTGAACTCAACCCAGAAGCATATGGATATCTTGTTGAAAATATAAGACTGAATAGACTTGAGGATAGGGTGACTGCTATTTTAGGGGACTGTCGAGTAGTTCATCCATCTCACAGTGCAAATCGTGTTGTTATGGGTTATCTTCATCATACAGAAACGTATCTTCCATATGCCTTAGACACATTAGTGGAAGAAGGGGGAACTATTCACATGCACTTAGCTCTACCAAATAAGTCTCTAAGTGCAATTATTAGTAGTATTTCAGAAATCTGTTTACAGAGAGGATTTGTGTCCTTAACCAATACTCGAAAGATAAAGAATTACTCACCAGGAATAGAACATGTTGTGTTTGATATATCTGTCAAGCCGGTATGATTTCAAAGCGTAATCATTTTATCCATAGATAAAAGCATCAACATGTGTAACAGATTTTATAGAAATCTATTCAGCAGTTAGAATCTATCAACAGATGTGATTGTATGGGATTTAGAGGAATGTCACCTAAACAAATTGAACGTATGATGAAAAAGATGGGTATTGAGCAGAAAGATCTTGAAGGAGTCAAAGAGGTGATATTTCGTTTTGCGGATAAAGAGTGGGTGGTTTCAAAGCCACAAGTGACCATGGTAAAACAAGCTGGAATTGAAACATATCAAGTGTCTGGATCTAAGACTGAACGAGGATTATCGAGTTCAACAAAAAGTATAGCTGCACCAAGTACAGAAGAAGAAGTACTAAGCAAAGAGATTGAGATTCCAATTGAAGATGCTGCTCTTGTTGCAGGTCAAACAGGTGTTAATATTGAAACTGCAAAAAAGGCTCTTATTGAAACAGAAGGCGATTTAGCAGCAGCTATTCTAAAATTACGTACTAAATGAGTCATAACTATATTGTATTACTAGTAATACATTTCGTCATTCTTCCTCAGCAGTTATCCAATCCCGAACCATCTTGAGTCGCACGAAATCTTCGCGTTCGCGTTCTTCGAGAGCAAGTTTTACAAAACGGACTGTTGCATCAAGTCGTGGGATAACAACTGTTTCAAGAGCTGATACACGTCTTTTCGTCCTTTCAATTTCTAAGGCAAGGCGTTTAACTGTTGATTCAATTTCTGCCAGACGAACTATTGCTTTTAGCGCTTCTTTAAATTTCTCACCCATTACATCAAATTTGGTACTTGAGTCTGAAAGAGAATAAGGCAATTCAGGACTCCGTTGTTCAACAGATAGAACTGGAACTCTTACGCCCATCATAGATCTAGTAGCGATATTGAGATCAGCTTCGAACTTACTAGCATAGGCAAACTCAATTACTCTAGCAGGACCCATAACCATCTTTGCTTGTGTTAGTGCAGAAAATGCATCAGACAGAGTTGAATCTACCTTCTCTCGGGCTTCTTTGATTTCAGCTATGGCATTGAAGAACTCCATTATCAATGAGTCACGTTTCTCTCTAAGAAGATCATGACCTCTTTCAGCAAGCTTCATTCTATTCTTTAGAGCAAGAAGCTCCATCCGAGTTGTCTTTGTACCAGGTAGAATCTTACTCATATGTATCACTTCGATACTTGAGAAGCAGGAGAAACTTAGTAGATTGTAAACGCAAGACTGCTGATAATTATTCCAATTGTGCAGATGATGAGCCAATCTCTTAGATATTTCTGTGCGAGTTTAGGCTTATCGTTAATCTGACCTGTAATAATGAATGTGATCATGGAAATGAACAGAAAAGCAAATGGTAATGATACAGTTGCATTATTCAGACGCACATCTGTAATCAGAATGATTGCAGATAGTCCTCCGAATATGAGAAATGATAATATCATCAAAGAGTTCATGATATGCTTAATACGTTCAATATCCATGTCAGACAGCTCCTAGTTGAGCTCAAGACCAATTTGTTGGTCAGCGTACTTGCCATCTTATTCTATTCAAAAAGGTTGCGTATTGGAGAATCTGTTCTTTAACGATCATTCGCTTCCGGGAGCTTTTTACCACACCTTTTATATCAGAATTCGTAAATGAAAAATTGTATTACAAGCACTACTTGTGATACGATGATTTCAGAGAATAGAGGTCCACGCAAATGACGATTGCTATCCATGAAAGTGCATTGATTCGACACTTTAACACTCGTAAAGAAGTCCTGCGAGCATGGGAAGAGAGAATTGGTGCTAGGTTTTCACCATTTCGCGGTTTCAAAATGCCTGACAGCCGATTGTATATCGAGGATAGTAACTTCTTGGATTCCATTGTCGATTTGATAATCACAAACGAGAGGCATGTTTTCATCAGGGGGCCAGTCGGATCGGGTAAGAGTACACTAATGCTTTTGGCACTAAGAGACCTTCCTACATTGGCAGATCGACGAGGGAATAAATTCGTCACTGGATATGTGGGAATGACTGGACTCTATGAGAAACAAATGGCAGCAGCTATTGCAGACTCACTGAGAGTGAAATACAAGAGATCATGGGAATCAAGTCAAATAATTGATGCAGTAGCAAAAGAAAGTCTAAGAAGATATATCGAAGAAAAAAGTAGGACTGCATTATTCATTGAAGATGTTGCAGATAATCAAGAAGCAGCATTTCACAAACTTCGTTATCTAGCAGATTTGCCTACGGAAGAAATGGTTGATACATATGGCAAGTCTCAAGTTCTTGATGAACCAATTGTCACATTGGTCATGTCTGGAACTACGATGTATTGGAATGCTATGTTATCATTCTTACCACAGATTGCTGATCGTACTGAGCCACTTGACGTACCACCACTTAGTACAGAGAAAGCACGAGAGTTCATTGGTAGAAGAATTGCATATGCGCAAGGAAGGATAGACAGTTTCAACCCTGATACTTTTGAAGTCTATCCATTCAGTGAAGATGCAATCAAAGTGATTAATGATGCAGCAAAAGGAAACCCACGCGATATCAGAATGTTAGCACGTGGGTGCCAACAAGTAGCAGCTGAAACTCTTAGGAAAAATAATGATCCAACTGTGACCCAAGAGATTGCTGAACTTGTTGCTGAGGCTTATGCATCCCTACTCAAGGAGGTACAATAATATGAGTCTACTTGGAAAATATAGACGTGAAGAAGCTGAAAAAGAAGAAGAGAGTCCAACCACAAAATCAGTTTCTCGTGAATCACAAGCTTTGACAAAGACAACTGAGATGCTTGCGGCTGTACCCAATAAGGAACGAAAGAGTCCTATTGTATCATTTTCAATACCAATGGATCTTCGAGCATGTCTAAAAGCTATTCGAAAGAATAATGCAATTAATCTGAGTATGTGGGTTGAGCAACAGCTTCGTGAAGCAATAACAAGACAATTTCCCCAAATCGCAGAGGAATATCTCAAGTAGTCCAGTGTTGTAATATTTGTATTACATACATCGTTATTTGTGATTCCTAGCATATTCAGCAATTCGCGACATGCAGAGTGCAGCCAAGGCAGGATCATCGAAGCATGGGATTCTGTTCATTTCTAACAAATCCTTGCCAGGTTTTCCAACGTCACCTGCAAGCCATACTCCGATAACAGGTTTCTCAGTTGAAGCCATCCTTACACCTTCAAGAGTCCCTGCCGCGTGTTCTGTCTGTGTCATTCCTGCAAATGTTGGTACTCCACAAATGACAAGCAGCATGTCTACATTTGGATCTTTCAGAAGAAGCTCCGTGGCAATTCGATATTCTCTCCTTCCACCACTTGCAACAACATCGATAGGATTATTGACAGATGCTATGGGTGACAATACTTGACGTAATTCGTGTTTTGTTTCGTCCTCAAATGAAGCAATAGATAGTCCAGATACTGAAGCAGAATCTGTTGCTAGTACTCCTGCTCCTCCTGTATTACTAATAATACCAATATTACAACCTCTGGGGAGAGGTTGATAATCAAAGAGCTTGCATATTTCAAAAAGTGTGTCAAGAGTGGGAGCTGTCACACAACCAGCTTGACGAAGCATCCCATCAAAGATTTGTGATGAACCGGCAAGAGAACCAGTATGCGATTGGGTTGCATGTCCTCCGGCTTCACTTCTTCCACCTTTTAATACAACAACTGGTTTCACTACGGCTGCTCTTTGAAGTGATTCAAATAATGCACGCCCATCATTGACACCTTCAATATACACTGCAATTACAGTTGACTTAGAGTCTTGTGTGAAGTAATCCAAGATTTCAACGAATCCTACATCAGCTGAATTACCAATGCTTGCAAATTTACTCATTCCGATTCTTTTCGCTCTTGTTGTGTATATACTCATACCTCCAAGAGCACCACTCTGAGATACAAATGCGATATTTCCTCTTTCTGGCATCATTGTAAAGGTACCATTAAAGAGACGACTATTAGAAACGCCAACACAATTAGGACCAATTATTCTTACATTTGAATCTCTTGCTGCTTTTACCAATTCTCTTTCATGTTCCTGCCCCTCAGGACCGGTCTCACTAAACCCACCAGATATTATCACAGCATTCTTAGCTCCAGCCTTTCTTATCTCCGACATTAGTGGAGGGCAATGTCTAGCAGCGACTACCACTATCACAAGATCAACAGGTTCTGGCAAATTAGAAAGACTGGGGTATGCTTTTACTCCAAGAACGTGTTCTCTGCTATGAGTTATTGGATACACTTCAATTTCTGAAGCTAAGAGATTCATTAGAATTGAATTCCCTAGTTTCCGATAGTCTGCAGATGCACCAACTAAAGCTACACGTTTTGGGTTGAAGAAAGGATCAATACTTTGGAAAATTTCGTCATGAGAACCTGTCATAATCTGACGCCTGATACGAATACGATTTATGTCTGTCGAGAGTAATAAAATACATGTAATACTATTAATACAAAGCCTTTTGCTTGCCAATTTCCTTCTGTATATGTCGTAATCGAGCTTTGTGTGTACATGCAGATTCAAGAGCTTGCATGATTACATAATTGGTTTCTGGACACCTTCGTGCAATGGTTTTGATTGCAGCTGTGGTTCTTCTTACAATCTCCATATTTTTGGTATCACATAAAGAATCCACCAAGACATATACAGCTGACTCGTGATAGAAGTTGCCCAAAGCCGTGATTGCCACAGATGCAATACGTATATCCTTGTGATTTATGAGAAGTTGAAGTAATTGAATTGATTCTGGAGTTCGGATTCTGACATGAGCATTGATAAGATTTAGAATTCGTCTATAATCTAGACTTGATGATGTTTGAGCATATCGATCTATTGCTTCCTCTAATAGTTGTTTTAGTATAATGTAAGAATGTCTACTTGACAATGAACGCAGTCCATCGATGTTCTGTTCAATAATGCAGTCAAGCAATTCCCTGTATTTTGGATTTGTTGGATGATGTAATGGGGAACTATTGTGTGTAGAAGAATTAGAGATTGTGATTGGTTGTTGTATTACAGATAATACTAGATTAGCAGTTTCAAGATCTATCTCCTTCCCTCTAATTCCCAATTTTGATAATGTTAAACGACCTGTTTCATATTGCCAAAGAGGACTGATGTCAATCTCATCATTATGTTTCTCCAAGACCAGTCCATGGATTTGTTTGTTCATCATTTGATCAAGTGTGTTTGAGAATTCTTTTGAAAATGAGATTCCAAAATCTGAAGAGTCGAAAAACAATGTATCTCCAGATTGAATTTGATTCATAGCTAATTGCTCGATTCTGTTGCGCAATTTGCGAGATGCATCCAGAAGGGAGTGCTCGTCTTTCAAAGGAGTTAGTAGTTCAATGGTAGGCGTGATAATTGGCTCAAGTCCATCACATGAAAAAATGGAAAATACCATCTCTCGATACTTGAGGGGTTCTAGTTGAGTCCTTATTGGACCAGATCCAATTGGAAGTGAGTAGCAAAAGTCTTTTGCTTCAAGTAGATACTCGAGAGCGATTGGCCAACCAGTATCTTGTTCCAATTGGGAAAGAATGTCTAATAGGTCGCGATCCCTTCGGTCTCCAATGGCATCAGTAATCATTTGAATATTTGATTGCATTTCTGATTGCCTTGCGCGGTCTTTTGCGGCTTTCAGGATTGATGAACGATTCTTTTCTTCAGACAATACTGGACCTCGTGATTTTGATAATCATTGGTTTACTTTTGATATGGTTCTCATACTTATGTGATTAATTGTGCTATTGAGTAGAAAATGTATTATTTGTATTACTAGTATTAGATATATGGAGATTCTAATCCTTTCGATATAATTTCGCGCCAAGACTTTGATGATTTGACCTAGAATTTCTCGTTCTAAGATTAGAACTATGTACAATTGTTACATGTCATTGTATGAGTGTGTTGTAACAATGGAAGATAGGCTGACGTCGATGGATCACAATCACTCTGACGTTTCAGGTACTTTCATTGTCATCTCTATCTCCTCAAAAAATCTCCAGGATGACTTAACGGTAGCTTGAATGCGCTAGTGCCGGAATGTGATTCCAGATGTCTGTCGCGCTTCTTCTGTACGACACACTCGAGCCGTTTCTTTTTTACAGCTCTGACTAAAATTCTAGGACTATCTAGAATTCATGATGTAATACAAATAATACATATTTTCAAATTATTCCATAGGTTTCCTTCTTGAAGTTTCGGTCTTTAATGCAAGAGATGAAACTAAATCTTCTAAGGCTGCAATAATCGTACGTTCAGTGACTTTGATGCTTTCTAGATCCTCTTGACTCAAGTCTGTCTTCCCTGCGAGTATTTCTCTGATTCTACGATAATCGCCGATACGAGCTGCAACTTCTTCGAAAGGACGAAATATCGTAAGTTCAAACAAACCAAGGTAAGTAAGGAGTAGCATTGTATAGAGACACCTTGTCACATTTTTTCTGGCTTGTTTTAATGTTCTATTGAATGCACCTCTTGAAACGCCTTTTGATCTAGTTCCGGATTTGGATCTAAAAGATGCTTTATCATCATAAGTGATATGAGTACCATAGTTGTCTTCGATGACCAAATCTATTAGAAGTGTTTCAAGCTGTGGGAGACTTAGTACAGACCCGGCTTGTAGTAGTCTAAGAATTGGTTCTTGTAATACCTGTTTTGTTCCAGATGCTATCTCCCTCATTTTTTTATCATTATTGTTCATCCTGGTAGTGCTCCTTCATGGTAGATAGAAAATGCTTCTAAAAGCCTTCTAAGCCACCAATAACGCATTTCCTTCAATGTGAAGTCTGTTGTTCTGCACGGATACAATATTGTATACAAAGGTAGATAACTTATTCCTCTTCTTTAAATATTGTGATACTTGTATTACAGAAAACGCTAATGGATGTCATCGATTAGAAAGAGTCCATTCGGATTCTGGAGACATTGGAACAAATCCCAAGATTAGATTGCCACGTACTTCATCAAATTTGAAAACACCAAAGAGATGTTTTCCTGAATTATCAATCCATTCTATACGTCCACGAAGAAGATAATGTTGAAAGAGTATTCGGCAGTGTTTTCTTATCGATGAAAATAGATTCTTGTATCGCCTTCGCTGAGATGGTCGAATTCCCCATCTTGATAGAATGAAACGATTTGTGAGATTGTTACTTGAAACAAGTATTGATTTTCTTGATTTTTTCTCAACACTGATAGACTCAAGAAGTGTATACTTGAGACTGTCAGGAATTGAAGCTAAGACTGAGGGGGTTGTCTCTGGTTCGTGAACTAATGATTTGATAGGAGTGTTAGTCGTCAAGCCTGATCAGATGTTTATATGTTTCAAGCCTTAAGAGGACCTATACTAAGTAGAATATATGATTGTATTATTTGTATTACGATACATTAAGTCGTTATAGGACCACGTCATTGGATTAATATTTAGTTTGAATATTAAAATGTGAAGGAGCTACTACAGTGCAAAAACAAGCGACAATCCATGTAACTGGAATCGTTCAAGGAGTAGGATTTAGACCTTTCATCTATCGTATTGCAAAGTCATTGTCGCTTGATGGCTATGTCAAGAATCTTGGTGATGCAGGTGTTGAGATTATTGTTGAAGGTGAAGAAGAAAGTATTCAAAATTTGATTTGGAATATTAAACATGATTCTCCTTCGATATCAAGGATAGATTCGCTCGACGTACAATGGTCAAATTCACAGAAGGTATTCAGAGAGTTCGAAATCCGTAAGTCTTCAACAGAGAGAAATAAAGACGCTATTCCTGTATTACCACCAGACATTGCAATCTGTGATGATTGCATCAGGGATCTAGATGATCCAACATCTCATTGGTATCTCTACCCATTCACATCATGTGCGGCGTGTGGACCAAGGTTCTCAACTGTTACAGATCTTCCTTACGATAGACCAAATACTACTATGATAGATTTTCCATTATGTAATATTTGTAATACAGGTTATACAAATCCCTTTGATAGAAGATATCATGCTCAGACAACAGCCTGTGAAACGTGTGGTCCAATTTACCGACTTCTTGACAAAGATAGTGAAACGGTCTCTGATAGAAATCCAATTGAAATGACTGCGAATCTAATTGACCGTGATAAGATAGTCGCACTTCAAGGAATATCTGGAACTCACATTGCAACAAAGACTAGTGATCATAGAGTAATTCATAGATTAAGACTAAGAAAAGGAAGACCAACCCAACCATTTGCGATTATGGTTCGGGATTTGAAAACTCTCAAAGGTATCGTTAATATCAATGAAGTTGAAGAAAGAATTCTCACTTCATGGAGAAGACCTATAGTCTTGGCGAAGAAGAACTTTGAAAATAATGTATTACAGATATTACAGCATGATGTCTTAGATGCTATAGCTCCGAACTTGGACAGTATCGGAGTCATGTTACCATACGCACCAATGCATCATCTTCTTTTCAAGTACACTAAGGAACCAGCTTTGGTCATGACAAGTGCGAACCCTACTGGGGTCCCTATGTACATTGATTCGAGTAAAATAATGAGTGAACTGAGCGATATTGTCGATTATTTCTTAGTTCACAACCGAAGGATCCATCAACGGGCTGATGATTCAGTTGTCAAATTGTTAGATGATACAAGTCCTGTTTTCATCAGACGTGCAAGGGGCTACGTACCAGAACCACTTCACTTTGGCGGGCCATGGAGATCTCTCAGAATTATTGGTGTTGGTCCAGAAGAAAAAACAACAGGGGCGGTCCTAAAATCTGGTCGAATATATATGACACAATACATTGGAGATACTGATCAATCAGAAAATATTGATTTTCTCTCTGATGCAATTGAACATATGTTACATCTTCTTGATGTCAATAAGTTAGATGCTGTTGCCTGTGATTTGCATCCTGAATTCTTGAGCACTGAATTGGCTCAAAGATTGTCTAACAGCAACAATGTTCCCCTCTTTCGTATTCAACATCATCACGCACATCTTGCAGCAGTAATGGTTGATGGTGTGATTCCCTGTGATAGTCGTATTGTTTGTATTACAGCTGATGGATATGGATATGGAACAGATGGAACTGCTTGGGGTGGTGAGATTCTTGTTGGTAATTGTGAAGAATCTGAGAGAAGAGGAGGGCTTGTTTCTCAGGTATACACAGGTGGTGATTTGTCTGCAGTCTATGCTGCACGATCACTCATTGGAATTGTTGGAGAAGAGATAGATAGTAAGAAACTCCTGGATATGTTAGGATCATCCCAAGTGGGACCTAATACACCAATTTCTGAACAAGTATTGGAAACTCTACTCAAATCTGAAAGACAGAGAATAAACACGATTTCAAGTACGAGTGCTGGTCGATTTCTTGATGCTATAGCTCTTGCCCTGGATATTTGCTCAGAAAACTCGTATGATGGTGAGTGTCCAATAAAATTGGAGGCAGTCGCTCATCCTAGTGATATTAGAATCGAACCAAGATTTGTAGAAGCAGATTATGGTCCTGTTTTGGACACTACTAATTCACTCTTGGAGATTCTTGATCTCAAGAATAAAGGAGTCAGTAGAAAGGAACTTGCATATATCGCTCAATGGCATTTAGGTGAGAGTCTTGCAAAGCTTGCCTGTGATGTGGCTGAAGAAGAAGGAGTGTTACATATTGGATTTTCTGGTGGGGTGGCTCTTAATCGGATTATCACATCAGCAATTGGGAAACAAGTGAAGCGGTCTGGATTGGTTCCTATATTTCATTCAATTATTCCACCTGGCGATGGTGGAGTATCAGCAGGACAAGTTGCAAGTAGTGCAGCTCTGTTCGTCAATCAGTGGTCATAATATGTAATACAATTAATACATAATTAGAGCAATTGCTTGACCTTGTTGATACCCGTTTCTGCTGCAATTGTGTTTATTTTCTCAAATTTAGAGGGAAACGATTCACGTATGACTTGAAGAGCAGCATCTTTGCTAATTGGAACAAGACCAGTGCCGATGATTCCACCAAACATGACCATGTTTAATGCTCTGGAACTTCCTGAGTTCCGGGCGACCTCCATTGCATCGAATTCAATAATCTTGTTCGTGAATGTCTTGATTGTGTCTAGGATTTCATCATTACTTGGGTACTTGGCCTTCCCCATAGATACTGCTACAGGAAATTGAATATGTGAACTCATCAGCACATATCCACCCCTTTTGACTAGATGAATTTCTCTTAATGTTTCAACCGGTTCAAAACCAACTAATAGATCTGCAGTACCTGTGTCAATTACTGGACCGTGAGCATCACCGATTCTAACGGTACATACTACATGACCACCTCGTTGAGCCATTCCATGAATCTCACCGACCCGCACGTTCAAGCCTTCTTTCAGGGCTGCCTTTGCAAGAAGTTCTGCAAGAGTCAAGACACCTTGACCGCCAACGCCGGATATAGCTATGTTGATAATTGTATTACTAGTATTACGACTCATTTATTTACCCTCCTGCTTAATTGCACCTTGAGGGCAGACTGCTACACATGTTCCACATAGATTACAGAGTGTTTCATCTATGACTGCTTTTTCTGTATCAGGGTCCATGTACATTGCAGGACAAGATAAACGATTAAGGCAACGTTTGCAGGCAGTACATGTTTCTGAATCAACATAGTATTTTGGTGGAGTAAGTCCTTGACGACGACGATCAGCAGCTGTCAGCAAAGCACATGGTTCTTTGGAAACTAGTACTGCAGGACTATGATTCTCTCTAGACCATTTTACCATCTCTCGAACTTCGCCAACAAGACCAGCTACTGATTCAAAAGGATTGATTGTTTTAACATATTTCACACCGAGACCCTTACATACATCTTCGATGTCTAGAGGTGTAACTTTCTTTTGCATACCTGTAATCCCTGTACCAGGATGTGGTTGATGCCCAGTCATTGCTGTTGTTCTGTTGTCAAGAACAACAAGACAAATTCGATGTTGATTGTATACCGCATTAACAATTCCGGGCAATCCGGATGCAAAGAAGGTACTATCGCCAATTGTTGCTACAACATCTTGGTCAGTTACTTCTGCTATTCCACATGCAGTAGAAATCGACGAACCCATATCAAAGAGAATGTCTGCTGTTTCCAGAGGCGGAGCTATACTCAAAGTATAGCAACCGATATCAGAAGGATAGATTGCTTTTCCTCTAGTTGCTGTTCGAATGGCATAGTAAGATGCTCGATGAGGACAACCTGCGCATAGCAGAGGAGGTCTTGGTGGTAAGTCGGGTATCTTTCCTACTCTATTGTCAATCTCTGTCCAATTAATAGGTGTATTACAATTATTAATTGTGCACAGGACTTCCATAACTATTCGAGGACTGTATTCACCAACACGAGAGAAATAGCCCTGATCTTTGCCGAGTATTTCCACTTTGATAGAATGCAGCTGTGATAATCGGCGAGTATGTGTTTCGATGAAGGGTTCAAGCTCTTCTACGATGACTACCTTGTTATGTCGCTTAAGAAAATCAATAATCTTCTTCTCAGGTATTGGATGAGTGATTCCAAGCTTCAAGACTTCAGCTTTAAGGTTCATTACAACAAGAGCTTCTTTCACATAATTATATGAAACACCACTAGTAATAATTCCTAAATCTCCTTGACCCTCTGTAAAATTAAGAGGACTGGTTTCAGATACTTCTCGTGCTTTCTCGATTTGAGCAAGTAACCATGGATGTCTAGTTCTAGCAACGGATGGAATTGGTACAAATCTGAAAGGATCCTTTTTGAATTCTACTTTGTCAGGACGTGGAAGAATTGGTCCATATCTTATGGGAGCTCTAGTATGATTCACACGGGTTGTTGTTCTAAACAGAACTGGAAGTTCAAATATTTCAGAAAACTTGAATGCTTCAAGTAGCATTGATTTTGCTTCGATAGGATCTGCAGGTTCCATCATTGGCATGTTTCCCATTAATGCATAATATCGACTATCATTCTCATTTTGTGAGCTCCACATACTAGGATCATCAGCAACAACAATGACCATTCCAGCGCGTACTCCTACGTATGCAAGAGAAAAGAATGGATCTGCGGCAACATTCAGTCCAGGTCCTTTACAGACCATCATGGATCTAACACCAGCCACTGCAGCAGCTCCAGCAACTTCCAAGGCTACCTTTTCATTTGTACTGAATTCAAAGTAGAAATTTGGAATATGCGGTGCCATGAAAGTAAGATTGTTTCCAATTTCGCTGCTAGGTGTGCCTGGATAGAGAGAAACAAGTCGAACTCCAGCCTCTAACACTCCACGAGCAATCGCCTCGTTCGCTAGAAGTAGTACTTCTTTTCCAGGTGTGTCTTCAAGCAATTCTTGAGGTTTCGCCAATCATGGATCCTCCACTTTCTAACGTATGCCGGTTTGCATTAAGAACACTGTATCAGTCTTGTGGTATTGGATTATTTTTGTCTACTAGGTTTCTTTATATCCGTAATACATGTAATACATTAGAACACGTGTTCTAAGTTCTATAGTACCCCATCATTTCCACTAGAAATATTAATCAGAAGTCTATTAGAATAGTTATCAATAAGTATAAATAGTTGTTTACACAGCTCTTATTTATCTCCATTTTTATCATTATTAGAATGACCGCTCATGATCACTCCATTTTTCCATTTCCATAGGAAATGAAGGGGTATTATCCACATAATCTACAACCATTATCTGGAAACATCTTTGCATGAGATTAACTCGAACACGTGTTCCAAATCTCATTGAAAGATCTCTTGTACAATTTCATAGACTTTGAGTTTGAGAATATCTTGATAGGTCGAAAACAGACTGTCAAAAATCGTTCGGTGTTCATTAGGTACTAGAATTGCCGAGTCCGCCACAGCTTCAGTTCCAAGACACTCATCCAAGAGACCTGGCTTGCGTTTTTCTCTAACCCCTGATTTTGTTTTCCAAGTATATGTATACCCATAGAGCTCCTTAGTAAATGCAACTCGACGTGCATTTGTTTGTCTTGCCCGTCGACAGTCATAGAGATAGAGATACGTAGCTGACATTATCTTGAAACCCAAATTGAAGAACACATGTTCTGATTTTCAAATTGTGTAATACAACAAATACTGGTCATGGCCGGCAGGGAAAAGGTTAAGCGTCAGTAGCTTGGCTCGCAGCCTCAGAACAGCTTCGGTCATTATCTGGCTCTGGAGGAAATTGCATGAACCGCATCGGTTTACGTAAGGAAGAAAAAGCATTTGAAGCACGAGTTCCATTAACACCCGATCAAGTCAAGTTTTTGCGAGAACAAAGCGGCATCGATTTCGTTGTTGAACCCAATGATCAACGCGCTTTTACAGAAGAAGAATATGCGCAAGTTGGAGCAACTATCAAACCTTTGAAGGGAAGCGGTGTTCCTGTAATTTTCGGAATCAAGGAAATGCCTATTGGATTCTTTGAGAGCGATGCAGTCTATGTATTCTTCAGCCACACTATCAAAGGGCAGGCGTACAATATGCCTCTACTCCGGAATATTATAGAAACAGGCGCCACTCTGATTGATTATGAACGAGTTACAGATGACAAAGGTCGTCGTTTGATATTCTTTGGAAACTGGGCTGGAATGGCAGGTATCTCTGATACTTTTCGTGTTCTTGGAAAACGTCTTGAATTTGAGGGTATCAGCCCCAATCCCTTTAGACAGATGAAATCTACATTAGATCTAAAGGGCTTAGATGCTGTTAAGGCAGAATTCGGACGTATCGGGAATCAGATTAAGGAACAAGGTCTTCCAAAGGAATTGATTCCGTTTGTAGTTGGTTTTGCAGGCTATGGTAACGTGTCGCGGGGAGCTCAAGAAATATTCGACATTCTCCCACACAAAATAGTGGAACCTGCTGATTTGCCAAATCTTGAACCAGAGCAGAATCTCTTGTATAAATGCATCTTTAAAGAAGAGCACCTAGTGAAACCAAAAGATCCAAACTCTGATTTTAATCTTCAGGACTATTACAAGAATGGGAAGAAAAACTACACTGGCGTGTTTCATGAGTATGTTCAATACATGACAGTTATCATGAATTGTATCTATTGGACTGATAAATATCCACGACTGATAACAAAGGACTTTATTCGCAAGCATTGGAATGAAGCTAATCGAAAACTCCGCGTCATCGGTGACATCTCATGTGATGTCGGAGGTGCAATCGAGTTCACTGTCAAGTGTACTACGCCCGGAAAACCTGCTTTTTGTTATATAATTGATGAAGATCGTGCTGAAACAGGTGTTATAGGAGAAGGTCCTGTTATCATGGCAGTTGATAATCTCCCATGCGAACTTCCGCGGGAATCATCAACATCCTTTGGTGAAACACTAATCCGTTTTCTTCCCGATTTTGCAAATGCTGACTTTAAAGCTCCTTCTATTGATGAAGTCAATCTGCCTAGGGAGCTAAAAGATGCAGTTATTGTTTATCGTGGAAAACTAACCCCGAGTTATCAATATCTCAATGAGTATCTATTGAGGGAGGACAAAACCAAATGAAAAAAGTACTCTGTCTAGGTGCCGGGCTTGTAGCCCGTCCTTATATCCACTATTTGAGTGAGAACGGCTTCCATGTATTGGTTGCTAGTAGAACAAAGGAGAAGGCTGAACGTCTGATTAAGGGCTGTGAAAATGCTGAAGCTCTTGCTTTCAATATCGCAAAAGATGATAATCTTCTCGAGGAACTAACTGCAAAGGTTGATCTTGTCTGTTCTCTTCTTCCATACACATACCATGTGAAAGCTGCAAAAGTTGCAATTAAACACAAGAAACCATTCTGTACCACTTCTTATATTTCAGATGAGATGAAAGCTCTAGAGAAAGACGCAAAGTCTGCAGGTGTTTTATTGCTCAATGAATGCGGTGTTGATCCTGGTATAGATCACATGAGCGCTATGAAAATCATTGACAATGTTCATGATAATGGCGGAAAAATTGCAAGCTTCACATCTTTTACAGGTGGACTCCCTGCACCCGATTCGAACAACAATCCCTATGGATACAAACTATCATGGAGTCCTCGGGGTGTTCTTCTTGCTGGGAGAAACGATGCTCATTTCCTCCGTGATGGTAAAGATGTCAAAATACCTGGAGCTGAGCTCTTCGAAAACTATGAACTCATGGAGGTCCCTGGAATCGGTACATTCGAAGGGTATCCTAATCGAGACAGTATGTCCTACATTGACATTTACAACATTCCAGAAACAAAGACCATGCTTAGAGGTACATTCAGAAATGTTGGTTGGTGTGAAACGCTCGATAAAATTGCTGATTTAGGTCTGCTCGATATTGAAGAACGATCTTTAGATGGGATAACATATGCCGCAATGATTCAGGAATTGACATCTGCAGGAAGCAATGACATCAAAGAAGCAGTGGCAAAATTCTGTAAAATTGATATTAATCACCAAATTATTACACGTCTTGAATGGTTAGGACTATTTGAAGAAAGACTGATTCCATCAGGTATAAACACGAGACTCGACGCACTCTGCCATTTGTTCGAAGAGAAGATGCAATACACACCTGGCGAGCGTGATATGATTGTCATGCATCATGAGTTCATTGTGGAATATCCTGGAAAGAAGCAAAAAATCACCTCAACCCTCATTGACTATGGTATTCCTAACGGAGATAGTTCTATGTCACGAACTGTTGCACTTCCAGTGGCTATTGCCAGTAGAATGATACTCGAAGGAAGAATAAATCTTACAGGAGTATATCGACCAATCATTCCAGAGATTTATGAACCAATTCTTGAAGAGCTCGCTGGTCTAGATATCGCACTTGAAGAACATACTATGGATTTGTAATACAACAAATACAAATGCAGAGGAGCTATTATAAAATAGACTAATCGCGGACTCGCATCTGGATTGCTGCAAGAAGCTCTTCTGCCCTATCTGTTTCTTTTTGAACTTCCTTTAGTTCTGTTTTGAGTCGATAGGTGTATCCAGATCGATTTCCATACCGTTCCAAATGCCCTTTTCCGTTATTCCACATTCTAGCTAGATATGTCGAAGCAGTACTCTTCGGTAGGTCTTCATTGAATGAATCCTCATATATTTCTGCCACATCCAATGATGAAAATTTCCCATGTTTAAAAGATGCATAGATGATTAGCTGCATCTTTTCATAATTACTCATAGTATCAAATCGTGCTTCATCATAATCAGTATCTTGTATTTCACTTACAACATCTTCAAAGGTGAACCCAGTGCTTGTTTCCAGAAAGACTTTGAACTTAGCGAACATCTCTTCAATACTCCCACCTTTTACCTGAAAACTAGATTCTTCTCCCATTGTTTCATCTGACACAACAATTTTGAAATCAAAGGGCGATTCAGTCAAGGAAAGTATCTTACTAAATCTGTTAAGAGCTTCACTCGGGCTTACATATTTACATTGAAAAATCTCCCGGAGACCTGGTGCAGAACTATAGGTAAACTCATAGATCTTGTTAGTGCGGTCTCCATCATTCAATTTCTTTTCACCTTTAGAGTATACCATCTAAACAATTCATTCACAATAGACTACTCGTACATTCCAAATAAGTGTGAGTATGTGAATTAGATATACCAAGATAAGAGCTACATAGTGCGTCTGCTAACATATAGAACACGTCCGCTCCGTATATTATGTGCTCACGTCCTGTGACATCTCATAAATGATAAAAAAGCATTATGAGAGCCCTATTACCAAAAATAAGATAATTCTCCAGTCTTTTTATCATTCACTAAATTATGGGATATGTGAATAAGTCCATAAGGATTTCATATGTCCAATTACTTAGTTCCACTGGAAACGAAGGGGTGTGTCTATTCACAGGTATAAGGAGATATATCATTGTCAAATTTTCTAGAATAAGCACTCAAAACGCTGATTTTTCCAGAGTATTCACAATATTGGCGCCATTCACAGGAATATATTGTGAACTGTTGTTGATGAAGTGACTATGTGAAAATCAGAAGGGCATCAGATAGTCAGAAGAACTCTCACCTAGTACAAGTTGATCGAAGGACTCTCCAGATTTGTTATTAATCACTCTTTCAAGTCGTCCTCTTGCTCTAACTGAATCTCCTTTCGAAACCTGCTCGGTAAACCTTCCTCGAAAACTGACTAGTCTTTTCAGATTAGGCCTTTCTAATGACTCAACCTGATAGCTGCAGGGAGAAAATATAGAATCTGAATCATCGGTGATGATTCCTGTAATTTCACAAGGTTCCAACAACTCATATTTTTTGAGTCCATATACTTCATCAACATCTTCAGGAAACCTAACTAATCGGATGAAGAACTCTCTCCCCTCAAAAATACCTTGCAATTTCTTTTTTCTTTCTATCTCTCTTAGAATTTTCCTGTGATTAATCAAATTTCTCCATCTAAACTTCAAGTGTTTATCCAACAATGAGCCCGAATACTCTTTAATCCCAGGAATCAAATTATAGCTATTTGCTAGTTGGTCATAGAAGCCACGACAAACATCTTCACCATAAATCACAATATCGATATCAGATTTCTTGCTTGCTAAATCTACCAGTTGAGAACCTGTGACCCCGATGCTGGTTTCTGAGATACCTGTGAATTCCAACAATCTATTGGTTAGCATAATAGTTGTTTGTCCAATATCTGATAGACTTACAAAATTCTTCTTCATTTGAGATATTTTTTCAACAGGATTGAATATCTTCTTGATTCTATCATATGACACTGACTGTAAGATTCTCCCATGTACCCCACTGTACCACAAATAATTCGGAAATTTACTTTTCAAATAACTCTCTCTCTCTCTCAAATCATACACCTTTTGGTAACTAGTGCTACCAGCACACTTAGGGACGTATCTTACATAAGCTATGACACGATCTGGCGGGTGTATTGATCCTTTTACTTCAAAGATTAGATTGTCCGAAGTGATGAGGAAAAACCCCTCAACAAGATTAGTTGGGAAAGTCATCAATCTCGAATGAATATAGTATGGTATTAAAGCAGTTTATTCAACAATAGACTATAATGACAGCTAAATTGGATATCAAATCAGACTTTGGTGTCTTCGAGAAGATTCCAGATCTTGTCTATTTAGATTCTGCAAGTACGACACTTGTTCCTCGAACTTCTATCCAAGCAACAACATACTTCCTTGATAAAATAGTATCTTCCGCAAGAAAAGGAGCTCACAAGCTAGCTATCCAAGGTAGTACTATTGTTGAAAACACTCGAAAATCCTTGTCTCAATTTCTTGAAGCAGAACCAGCCTCTTTATCATTTCAAAAGTCTATACCTTCATCAATTGCTTCTCTGATATATGGATATGATTGGAAGCAAAAGAAGAAAGATAGAATTGCTATCTCTCAAGGCGAGGAAAACTCAGTCTTAGTTTCATTATTACGATCCGCTGAAGTTCTGAATATCGAAGTGGATATCGTACCAATCGAAGATGATGGAGCTGTTTCATTATCTTCACTTGAAGATATGGTCAATGAGAGAACTGGAATTGTCGCTGTCAGTCATATAGTTCCTGGAATTGGTACAAGAAACCCTGTATCAAAAATTGCAGAAGTTGTACATTCGCATGATGCTCTTCTGTTAACAGATGCAACAAGATCTGTTGGTATTACAGAAAAGTCCCCAATTCATCTTGATTGCGATATTCTCGTCTTCTCCGCAAATATCGGTCTAATGGCTCCACCAGGACTGACAGTTCAATGGATCAATCCGTCTATCGAAAGAAACCATATACCTGGTATTCTTGGCGGTTCCTCAGTTTCAAATGTAGTAGGGAAATCCTATGAAATTGCTCTTCAACCTGATAAGTTCGAATCTGGTTATATCAATGTTCCAGCAATAGCAGGTTTGGGTGCTTCTATAAATTATCTCACCAATCTGCATGCAAATGGAATGACAAAATACATCACACAGCTGGTAAACTATATGCGACAACGGCTTGAAGAGATTGATACTCTAACACTCTATGGTCGACCCAATAATGAAACCACAATCGTTGGATTCAATCTTGGCGATTCTTCTGAAATTGGTTGTCATGATATAGCATTATTTCTTGATGAGTCAAATATTGCTGTAAGAAGCGGTCTCATTTGTGCTCATCCACTTATTCAATCAATATCACTTGACGGATTAATTCAAGCATCTGTTCATGCTTACAATTCAATTGAAGATATTGATCGTCTTACTGATACTCTAACAATCATTTCAAAAGATTTGATGTGACTCTCTACGAGATATCAGAAGAACGTGAAAGCTGGTGGGAAGAATACGAAATATTGAACAGTTATTGCAAGAAGAACGCCTCCCAAGACTAACCCTTTCCCTCTCTTTGCATTAACGTCTGTAAACCAGAGAATTGCTCCTATCAATACAATGATGAAAGATGAGATATTTCCAATAAAAATGAGAAAGTCCCATATCTCCATTAAATATCCTGCAATGAGATTGGCAAAGTCCGATAGAGGGCTTAGAAGATAGAAAGGCATTTGTTATTCCTCTTACAATTATCTATCTATAACAGAGGATATAAAGTCCCTAAAGTACTGTCACTGATTTTGCCAAGTTGCGTGGTTTATCTGGATCATATCCTTTTCTTAACGCCATATAATAGCTAAAGAGTTGAAGCGGAATTATGAATGCCATTGTAGAGAACTCAGGTTCTATATCCCATGGAATAGTAAAGATATGATTAGAAAGGCTCTCTAGTTCCTTGTCATCCTTTGATATTACAGAGATTACAAGGGCTCCTCTTGCCTTCATTTCCATAATATTACCTATCATTCTACTACGGGTTTCATCATTTGGAACCACAAATATCACAGGATAATCATTTTGAACCAGAGCAATTGGACCATGTTTTGACTCTCCTGCAGAATATGCTTCAGCATGATTATAGGCTATCTCTTTGAGTTTGAGAGCACCCTCTTCTGCAGTAGCCATGGATACTCCTCTTCCCAAGAAGAGGAGACTTGGTTTATCATATATTTGGCCTGCTAGTCTTCTGGCTGGTTCTTCATTCCTTGAAATTGTGTCAGAAATAATGTCAGGTAGTTTTTCCAAGAACTCACGTTTTGTCTTAATAACTCTTGAATCAGCAAAGCCTGTTAGTTCTCCCACGCTTAGAGCAAGAAGTGCTAGGGAGGTCAATTGTACCATGAAAGTCTTCGTAGCCGCCACTCCAATCTCCGGACCAGCTTGAGTCAATATAGTATGATCTGCTAGCCTTGTTATCGAACTTCCTACAACATTTGTGATAGCTATTATTTTTGCTCCATGTTCCTTTGCATACTTCACCGCAGATATTGTATCCGTAGTTTCTCCTGATTGAGTTATTGCAATTATACAGTCTTTGTCTGATAAGGCGCCATAGACAGTATCCGAAAAGTCACTTGCAAGTTCGAACACTGGAAGTATTCCAGCAATCGAAGAGAACATATGTCTTCCAGCTCTTGCAGCATGCCCTGATGTCCCCATCGCTAGCATGAAGATGCGTTCTGATGAATTTATTATCTCTGCAGCTTCTCTAATCACTTCACTTCTGAGTCTTAAGGTGTTTCGAATCGCGTCAGGCTGTTCATGAATCTCCTTGAGCATAAAATGAGGATAACCACTTTTTTGAGCTTGATCCGCGGTCCAGCTGATTCTGATACTATCTCGATGTACTTCACTTTCATCCGATATTTTTTCAATTTTTATACCATCAGCTGAAAGGCTTGCAATTTCACCATCAAGAAGAAGTATCATATCATTCGTCATGGGTAAAAATGCTGGAATATCCGAAGATACATATGACACGTCCTTTTTCCTGCCAATGACAAGAGGATTTCCATCTCTTGTACAGACAAGATAATTTTCTTCAGCATTTGTACTCATTGCTACAATTGCATATGTGCCTTGAATCCGTTTTGTTGTTTCTCTGACTGCGTGTACTAAATCCATACCATCTCTCATAAAATCCTCAATCAGGTGTGGGATGACCTCAGTATCGGTTTCTGATTGAAGTTTGTGACCTTTTTCACGTAGCTCTGCTCTCAGTTCCATAAAATTATCAATTACCCCATTATGAACCACTGCAATTTTTCCTGAACAATCAAAATGAGGATGCGAGTTAAGCATGGATGGGATTCCATGAGTTGCCCAACGAGTGTGTCCAATGCCCATGGATCCAGGCATTTCATCAAGATTTAATTTTCTATGGACTTCTTCGATTTTGCCTTTCTCTTTTTTAATATGTAATCTTCCATCTGCAATGGTTGTCACTCCAACCGAATCGTACCCTCTATACTCAAGTCGTTTTAGGGCTTGATGTAGAAATGGAGCGACATCTCCTCGTTTCTGCACAACACCAATTATACCGCACATAGGTAAGATTCCTCAAGGCAGAATAAGTAAGCGTTGTATAATCATGCAAAAAGGCTTTGTATTTGGATAGAAACGCACTAATCTACCCGGTTAACTCAATCTCAATATATACCGAATCAGGAATTCTTACACGCATTATTTGTCTAATAGCCCGTTCATCAGCATCGATATCAATGAGACGTTTATGTACTCTCATTTCCCATTTATCCCATGACTCGGAACCTTGACCACATGGAGTCTTTCGAGTAGGAATTACCATTCTCCGTGTAGGCAAGGGAATAGGGCCTGCCATACGGACACCTGTCTTTCGTGTAATTCTCTTGATTTGATTACAGACTCCATCCAGATGTTCTGTACTCGTGCTTGATAATCGAATTCTTGCTCTTTGAGTCATACTGTAATCACTCTCAGTCTTAAGAGGTGTCCAAGGCTTTGGAAAGTGAACTGGATAAAAAGCTTGTCTTGTGAATGAATGTTCCACAGGTATGGTAACGTCCATAAGTCGATGATATGTTCAGCACAAATCGTGTTTCATTTGGAGAATCTTATTGTAATCAAGCTTGGTGGATCAGTAATAACAGATAAGAAATCCATGCCTCCAAGGGTCAATCTTAAGTCACTAAGACGGATTGCAAAAGAAATTGCTGTATGTGGCGCCCCACTTCTTATCGTTCTAGGTGGTGGTGCTCATGGACATCAAGCTGCTCATAAACATGGATTTGGTAATCCAAATACGCCTCCAGATAGACTGCTTTTAGGAATACCTGACATCCGGCGTAATATGTCTCAACTTGCTTCAAGAGTTGAAGAAGAACTTAGTCAGCAAGGAGTTTTAGGAGCAATTTTCTCGCCTTTCAACTTTGTCACTCTTCATGATGGTTTTATCCATAACTTTCCAACTGAAATAATTGAACAGACACTTAATGCAGGTATTTCAGTGATTATCCACGGAGATGTCTGTATCGATATGAAGAAAGCTGCATCAATTCTCAGTGGAGATACCATTGCAGTATTTCTCGCAGAAAAATTTCAGGCAAAGTCTGTTTTCATTGGAACAAATGTTGATGGAGTTCTTACCGAGAATCCTGAAATTAATCCCGATGCAAAACACATTCCTCTGATAGATAAAACAAACAAAGACCAAATTCTCGCACTAACAGGTCCATCTTCAAGTATTGATGTAACCGGAGGAATGGCGAAAAAAATTAGCGAGCTTCTAGACTTGGCTAATCACAAGATAGATGTAGTGATATTCAATCTCCTTATCCCAAATCGATTAACAAATCTGTTTCTAGGCAAACCAATAATATGTACAAGAATCTCGCTGAATTAGCTCACCAATGCAGATAAGCTATCATCCATCGTTTTCACAATCAAATTACCTGGCGTAACCATATTATCTTCAAGATATTCTGATGCTGTAAGGATACATATTACCTGAGTCGATTTGCATGTTCTGCATGCTACATCACTGTGAAGATTTAACAATGTGCTTAATTGTTGTTGATTTGGAAATACCACATATGACGTATTTCCAGCACAAAGATCGTAATATCCATGACTTCTTGTAACATTAGAGTGATGTTTCCTAAGTTCACCTTCAATCACTCCAATAGCATTCTCTCTGAAGGTTTGTAAGACTGTTGAGTTCACTATCCATAGGCCTTGCTTGACATCAATAAATTTACTATCTTCATTTGTACGTACTGCTATAAGCACCTCATCAGCAAGCAACTCTGTTAGCGCCCGTCTCCCCTCTTCAACAGTTAATGGAGCTGATCTCCCTTTCAACGATTGAAGTGCTGTCGTTTCAATGAAGTCTAATAATACATCCCATCCTACTTGACCATTTGATAAATCAACAAAATCCTGAATAAGACCAAACCATAATCGAATCTGAATGGCTCTACTTGTAGCTGGTCCAATCTCATGCATAGCTCCAATCAATCCCGTATCTTCCTTGTTTTCAGTATCGGTCAAGGGTTCACTGTCTGTTATCTTTTCATCGGGAGATTGAGTATTACCACCGATATTTTCTATCATCGAATCAAGAGAGCTTGGGAATGCAGAAATCACGGTCACTGCATTATAATCCTCAGAACTATCAAGAAGTTCTCGAAGTTTAGCTGCTGCTACGCTTCCTCTTACCACAATGAAAAGTTCATTGATACCATTTCCAAGAATACCCATATGTTGTCTGATTTTGTCCAAGGTCGATTCCATTGACGAAGCTCTAAGATGATCAGGTATAATGACAACCGCTTTGTCTTCAATGATTATATCTGGCCAATTTGGATGATGCATTTTCCGAAGAGCTTCATTTTCCTCTATTTCCAGTCTATCAAAAATGTATTGAACAATTACTGTTCGAATTGCTTCCAATCCTCTATCCGGTAAAGTATACAGAAAGCCTCCTGGTACAAGTGCTAGAGACTCTCTCTCAATGGTACCTAATGAGATAAGGTTTCTAATCACCTCAGAAATATCATCCTCCATCACACTCGAGTCAATTGTAGATAGAAGCTCTCGAATTTCTTGTTCTGTCGACATCCCTTTAGAAGCCAAGAAAGCAACTATATGATTACCAAATCGTCCGACTCTATCAAAAATGACAGTCTTAGCTTCATCTTCAAGTGCCCGAGTTTTTTGTTTTTCAAATTCTATAATCTCATCTTTAGGATCTGTTTCTCTTCTCTCTTCTTTTGGTATTTGATGAGATGCATCCGAACTTATAGGAGGCATATCAACAAAGGGTTTCGTAGCAATTTCAAAAGTATCTGTGTTTGGGATTGCTATAAGAGCTCTCCCTCGCTTTAATCCTCTCAAATAGACTTCCTGATTATCTTCAAGCGATAGAAACTTACCACCTATCTGACTATCATAAGGAAGTCTGAAGGTGATTTTTGTAGACGTGTTTGCAAGTATATTTGATGATATATTGGGTCTGGTTGATACAACAATTACACCTTGTCCCGTAGCACGTTGCAACATAACCATGGATTCTCCTGTAGTCACATCAGCTGATGAATGCCTTGAATAACTCTCGGGGACTAGGTTACTTGCTTCTTCGAGGACCACGACATGATGTATTCCAGGCACTATACCTCTCTTCATAGCACTTTCAAAGATATGCTTAGCAATAAGATTGTAGAGAATACGAGTTGACTCCATTCCTCCTATTCTAGATACATAACTTAAATCTAGAATTACCCTTTTGTCCAATAACTCTGAAATGTTAATTGCAGATGAACCACCACGAAGTATGCTTCCCAGTGGTTCTTGGTTCAATATCTGAAGCCTATTGAGAAGAGCATCACTTGTCATTTTTCCCATTCTATCATCAGTAGTTTGTTTAACTATCATTTCAATAAGAGATTGAATTGAGTTACTATTGTCAAGAGATGATGCTAGTTTGATTACTGATTCTCTGAGTAATTTCTCCATAGCTGGAGAGAGTTCGGATGATTCACCTCTTTCTTTCAGGAGTTCTCTTAAAATAATGAATGTTGAATATGCACTACTCTCATCATTACTTGTATCAGGATTCATCAGACTAATTACAAATTTTGGATCCAATCCTGGTTTGAGAATAATCACTTCACCATCAATATGTCCAATAAGACCTGCATACTCAGATCCTTTGATATCAAAAATCCACCAAGGAACACTTGTTTTTTTACTGAGTTGAGTGATGAGATGTTTAACAAGTGTTGTTTTTCCAGTACCCGTTGCACCCAAAACAGCAACATGTTCTCGCAACCATTCTATCTTCAAACCCACACTTGAATATGGTTTCCCATCAAAAATAGAATCACCGATAACCAGTTCATTGCTTACCATGTTTCGTGGAGGGACCGGAAATATTGGTGCAAGTTCTGGGCTAATTATTGGTAATTTTCGAATAGGCGTGTTTACAAATGAGGCAAGACTGCTAACATGCACTCTCTGTTTTTTCATATGTTCTCTTGTAAGTAATCTGAACGCATTTCTTTTGGAAATGGTTTGAGATACCAACTTGATTTTATTATCTCCTCCCCAAATAGATTGGATTAGACCACTGACTCCTTCTTGAAGTACGTTGATATCTTCTGATTCTGATGCCTTAACAACAAAATATACTGATGAATCAAACCATCCAACATTATCCTGTATCTCTTCGTATTGTGTTATGAGTTTCTTCTTCTCTGCATGATCTCTCAAAGTTTCTTCTTTTCGTTTTTCTTTCGATTGAATTGTTTTCCATCTGCCCTCCAATTTCTGTCTCTCTCTTCCAGGTTTTGCTACAGAAAAGACACACGTTAAACTAACAGAATAGTCCTGTTTCAATGCGGTGGAAATAAAAGTTCCAATTTGTGATGTCTCAACGGATGGATTAACACGTGGACTTCCTTTTAGAAATATTAATGTCTTAGTTTCATTTGTATCATCTACAGTGCCAAAATCCGGAATTAAATCTCCTGATAACAAACCCACTGCTTGCATTAAATCGTTGTTTTCAAGTATCCGTAATTCTACAGCATTGAGCGACGCTAAAAGAATAGCTTCAGCTCTAGTTGCTTCTCTTCTCAAAACTTCCTTGATGTTATTAAGTTCATTACCAGTAACAGCAATGAAAATTCGAAGATACGGTTCTCCTTTTGATACACCTGCTTCAAAAGCTATCTTTACTGATTTGTGCATCCCTACTCTAATAGCTAATAACATCGATGTATTATATTTGACATGTCCATCATCATCAGAAATGACAGAACCTGATACGGATACAATCTCTAAACAGCATATTCCAGTGATTAAAGCACCTTTGTTCACTATGAGAACCTCATTCTCAAAAGAAATCGATGTTTCTATTTGTACAATCTCTTGTCTGGCTAGAACAATACTAGTGAAAATTGGAATTATGCAAATCACTAATTCTATGGCAAGTTTGAAAGGAACTATCGGGGTGCCAATCACTCTGGAAAGTGGCAACAAATAGATAACTAGAAAATATACTACCGTGACTGAGAATCCAATAATCCAAAACCGACGTATCCAAAGACATGTGCTAAATGCATGACCCTTTGCTGCATCAGTCTTCGTACGTTTGCAGGATGTTTTGAATGACATCTAGAATTGCTCCCTCAGTCTTTGATTCCTCTTATGGATATCACTTCAATCGAACCAAACCCTTGTGCTAGAGTTTGACATAAGAACTCCCCTCAACGTGGAAAACACCCCATCATCACCCAATAGGAGATTAAAAACCACTGAACTGACTGAATGAAGAAGAACTTGATATTATACTTGACCAATATTGGGGTATGAAAAATAGTGTTTGAATCTATGATTAATTCAAAGGAGGAATGTATCTGATAAAGATGAGCAGGTTTACAATCTTCCTCATTCTAGGACTGATATCTTTAATCATTATTACCTCAAATACCAATATTGCCACCGCTGAAGGAGAAACTGTAGTCCAACGGGGCGAAAGAGTAAACATCTCTACACTATTACTACAGAATGGAACCTATGGTGATCCTGTACCAAATCAATTGATTGAATTCTTTGATCAGACACATGACATTATGATAGGTTATGATATCACCGATTCTAGCGGTTTGGCAACAATTGATTGGAATATTCCCGGTATCTATCCCCTTGGTCCTGTATTCATCAATGCAACATTTAGGGGAAATGATACACTCTATCTTGCATCCTCTTGTCAATGGACGATTATGCATATTATTGCAGCAACAGAAATTATCATTGATTATGACAATCAATCACTAGCACCAGGAGATACACTTTCTTTTTCTGCCCGTCTTCTTGATGATTTAGGTTTACCAATACAAGATGCCACAATTAGTGTCTTTCACGGTGTCGATATTATTTCTATATTGACTACCAATTCTTCTGGAATTGCCTCATTTGTATTAAATTGTAATACTTCTTGGTGTATTCTAGGAGAGAATACAATTAGATTGATCTTTGAACAAGATTTGGAGCATTTTTTGGCAAGAACAGAAAAAACAGTCATTGTCAATATCCAACAGATACAATCTACAATAGAACTGATAGATTGGCAGAACGAAGTCTTGCTTGGTGAAGACTTGGTCATTGAAATGAATCTTTTTGGACCTGAAGGAGGTCTATCCGAGGATATTGGAATATTTGTCGATGCAAAATTCGTTTGCAATATTGTAACCGATAGCTTTGGTAATGGGACTCTAATCCTTAGTATTAATAATCAATATTCATTGGGTACGCATTCTCTAGGATTCTTCTATAATGGAACTGATCGTTACACGGATACTTTTGCTATCTTGAATTTTAATATCAATAGCCCCGCCATAATAACCCTTGATATCCCTGAAAATGCAATACTTGGAACAGAAGTCAATCTATCATTGTCCATACTAGATATTCTCGGACGGCCAATAGGCGATACGACAATAAAAATCGTTGATTTAGTGAGCGGCTTCAATAGGAGTATACAATTACAAGAGAGTGTCTCATTCATTAATGCCTTATTTTCAATAACTAATCCTGTAGGACTGCATACAATATCTCTAGAAATTGAAAACCAGTTTCTTACTAATGGTAGTTATTCCAGAAATTGTACAGTCTGGTCACTACCGAAGCTAACACTTGAAGATACAAATATTGACCAATATGCATCCCCCAATCAAGTCACTATATTTACAATCAGAATGACCGATTGGAACGGAAACTGTACTTCCAGAACAATTCAGCTTTTAATCAATGATACGATTTTAACATCATTAGTAACAAATAGTGAAGGAATAGTTTCGTTTTCAATTTCAGTTCCAAGTTCAGAAGGTCACTATAATCTATCCTTTAATTATCTTGGTGATATGATACAATATGCTCTCTCAGCAGGATTTGATTACTATCTTATCGTCAGTAGAATAATTCCTGTTCGTGTGATATTAGAGAATTTTGAGGTGATTCATCCATTCCAAGAAGTAGTAGTAACTCTTCAAATAGTATGTTTGAATGGGACACTATTAGAGGGTTTACATGCATCTTTTGTATGGTTGACTTTAGAATATAGATTACTCTCTCAAGAAAATGGTATAATACAACTGCATCTTCCTCTTCCATCAATTAGCGGCAATTATTCATTGAATTACATAATTAAAGAGAATTCAGGAGTAGAGAATAGTGTAGGTTTCATTAGTATTTCTATCTCTATAGTAGATCTACTAGCAGCTCAAGGCATTGGAATTAACGGGTTTTCAGTTAGTCTACTTGCGTCTCTTAGTATTATACTCATACCAACTCTACGAAAAAAGTATCTACTACGATAGAAAACATGAAAATTGGTGCTCCGGCCGGGATTTGAACCCGGGTCGGGGGATCGAGAGTCCCCCATGCTGGGCCGGACTACAATCGGTATCATCATAGAAAATACTAGGATGATCTACCGGAGCTTTGGTATGCCAGCCCGGAGCGTAGAGGCAACCCTCTCCGACTGCAAATAAGCCTTTCCCCCTGCAATTAGAACATCATCAATATAAAACAAGATTTTCGCGCTACGGGGCTCCAAATAGCTGAGTAAGATTTCCCCAACTATCTTGTAACAGTTGTAAAAGTCCAGTAATGACATCTTGTGCCCAACCTGTAGCTTGCAGAATTACAGCAATTACTATTGAAACAGTAACTACAGCAAGGCCAAGCAAGAGGCTCTCTTCTACCAAGGGACCGCCTTGTTCATTACCAATGAATTCATGATTATCCAATAGCTACACCTCAAGCTCTTTTCACCTTCGAACCTTTTAAGGTCCTAAAGAAAATTCAAAATCTCAGTATTTAGAATTTAACCTGTGAATTTCATTGGATGACCATATGACCAAAGTATTTCGCTAAGAGTTTCTAAATTAGCATAATTGCCTTGGTTTTGAAGAGATGATATTAGTGCATTCATTACATCATCAAGGTTTTCTATTCCTGCGTTTCTTGCATGAATCATGAAGGCTCCATCATCCGCCCAATCTCCAAGTTCTTCTCCATCATAAATTGTGTTTGTTCCTAGAAAAGTTTGAAGACCATTCTCTTTACCTCTACGTATTTCAACAATCTCACTCACTCTTCTTAGTGATTGACCTGGTATTGGTCTTTCGAGAGTTACAATCAAATCCATCATGGCGAGATTGCTTCGTTCAATACCATGTCCCCATATCCATCTAGAAATGAGATTAGACGCCGAATTGCTGTGACAGGTCTGCACTGATTTTAGCCCTGCAGCAATTGCTTGAAACAGAGCTTTACTATGTTCAATAGTCTGAATTTCGCCAAGAATCAAATAGTCTGGCGAACGATGAAGACACTTGATTATCTCATCACTTTTACTCAATTTTCTATGAGATTCATCTACAGGGTCAACTTGTAGCTTCACTTGATGATGGTCCATTAACAGTCTACTTTCAATAGCATCTTCAACATAGATTTTTCTCCATATCCGCGGAGTTGTCATATCCAGAGCATTAAGAAGGGTTGTTTTTCCTGTTCCCGGTCCACCTGTTATCGTAATATTCAATCTACTGGCTATTGCTAATAGCAGAATTGCAGAAGCTTCGTAGGTGATAGTATCATTGTCAATCAAGTCGTATAGAGTGAAAGGCTTTCTGCGTGCTCGTCGTATCTCAAGATGAACTCCTTCTAAGCTAAGGGGCGGAACACTTGCAGACAATCTGAGGCGATTACCTAAAACATCAAGATCCATTTTTAGAGATGGATTACTTCTATCAAGATGTAAATTACTCTCTGATCTCATGAAGGTTATAATCCGTGATACATCTTTCTCATTATATGTGAATGATGTATTACATCTTCCTAGTTCTTGATGATCAAAATAAATTGTTGATCTTGGTCTATCTAGATATATCTCCTCAATCGATTCATCCATTAGTAAAGGAAACAGTGGTCCAAGAACATTTCTTTGATGCGCCGCAATCTGTGACAATCTCGTTCTTGTATTCTCATTTATTTCCGGTATGTGTTTTTTAATGTATTCCGAAATCTCAAGCATTAAACGCGTTTGTTGTTCTGTTAGTTTCTCTCTAGAATTGCCTGAATTTTTGAAAAAAATCCTATTCTCATTCACAAGCTGGTTTAGTAATGCTAATTCTAATGATGTCCTTACTATCGGTAGACTTGTATATCTCACCTGATAATCACCAGATTGCTTTGAGAAAAGAGAGAGATAGGGCCCAACACAATAAGCTCCAGCTACGAAATCGAGTTCAGAAAACAAATCATCGTCCTGTCCAATAAACACAGTTTCCCATCTATCTGAAACCCATGGTGGTTGATTTGGAATAGGACTTCCTGCAATATTAAAATGTATTAATCCACTATTGCTTTCTAAAAGAAGAACTGAACAATCAGGATTTTCACCTAGCTCTCTTAGTTTCTGACATGATTCTCCAGCTCTTTCAGAACATCTATCACAACGACCTGAAGAACAATGAATGACATTCACATTTTGTTTCATTCGCTACTGACACTCCTCTAACCAACAGTATGTCAAAGGATGCAACTTACTGTACAATCTCATCAGGTATCTCGACAATCTTTTTCATCATTCCAAAATGGTCTCTAATGCTATACTCTGCAACTTCCGTTGCTGTTGATGTCAACCTTTGTGTTAGAACTGGACGTTTATCATTCTGTGCGGCAATCAAACGATCGCTTGCATAAGCTACAGATACTGTAAATATAAACGGATTACGCCCACCCCGTTTCGATGCGGGTATCATCTCTAGTACGCCCATAATTTTGTTTCTGAGTGCATTCTCATATTCACTAGGGTCCCATCCTCGAGATTTGACTTTGTTCAAAACCTTTGTACTATTCATTAACATCGAAAGCACTCTTGGGACATAGTCCTTTGGTTTTCTAATCTCTGGCGCATAACCTGTTAGTGATTTAAGCCTAAGAGCCTCCCGTACTATTGCTCTCACATTGACACGATGTCCACATTTTTCAAATACATCTGCAATCTCGTCTAGCGTGATTGGAGCATCATTCTTATACTCTCTCACTGCCATAAGAAGACATACCGCAACAAGGAGAATGTTGTTGCTAACCTTTTCTACTGATTCTGATACAACCTTTTTGTATAGATATGCAGTACGATCACGAACTTGTTCATTCAACATTAGTAGTTTTGAAACATGATTGAGAGTTCTTAGGGCTCGATACTTAGCCTCATTTTTTCCAATCCGAATCCTAGTGCTATATATTGTTTTAAGCCGTTTGAATTTTTTCTGTGTTCTCCCTGTTAGAGCTTGTCCATGAGCGTCTTGAAAGTACTTGTCTTTGTGAAATCCTATGTAACTTCCTAATCCATCAACAATATGCATTCTATTACCCAGAGATACATACATTGAAGCATCAGGAGTTTCACTATTTTGTTGTTCCCCCATTTGATAAGTAGGAGAAACATATTCTCTTGAAATTACTAGTCCACATTCTCCACATACTATGTATCCTTGACTTGTAATTAAGAAGCCATTACAGTCGGGACATGATAGTAAGTGCGTCGAATTATTTTCAAATGTTCCATCAGTCAAAAACCACACCCATAAAAACAACGAACACGTTTCCCTAACTGGATTTCAGAAGGTCTTTGTTCATTAGTGCTTGTCAGATATTCACTTGAATGAACAACAAACTCCACACTATAGACACAAAAAGCCCAGTCAGATAGAGGTGCCCGAAAGTATTCTTGGGCCTTTTTGCCAGATCTATTTAATCGTCAGATAGAATTTTTCCGTATCAAACGTACTAATCTGGCTTGGTGTTGCCTTTGCAATATTAATCACAAAACGAAGACCACCAATCGAACCAATTACCTCTAGTCCCTTCTTATCAGATTTCTTGAACACTGTGCCTTCAATATATAACTTAGAAGCGTCACTTTTAGGAATTGGTTTTGAATCAACAACAATATCGACTACATCACTTGTATTTAATGCACCACAGAGCGCTTCTGGTAGTTCAAGAGTAAGTGCTGCACCATCACTTTTTGATGATATTTTCAACAATCTCAGTCTTCTAGTTTCTGTGTCATCAACAGAATCAATAATTGCATCTTTGAGTCGGATTACCATGTAAATTTACTCCATAATCTTGGAGGCACTATCAAAAGGCTGGTTTGGTCTTGAATTAAACCTGTCGTTATTTCCATGTGGTCCTTTTTAGGGAAAATCAAGACTGTTTACTGGTGCTAGCTAGTGCAAAAGAAGACTTTGATAAAAATATCACTATCTTTCATAGTCGTATTTAGTTTGGTAATTCCTGCATCAGCATTCTATTTTGATTTTCAATATTTTGAAACCGATAAACTGGTCTATGAAGTAGGGGAAACGATTGACATGGTTTCCAAGATAATTGCTGATTTCGGAGTCGAGGGATGGTGCTATGTTTCCTTTGCAGTAGTAACCGATCTTGGCCCTGCTTTTGCAGACGAGTTCTTTATCCCACCATCACCAAATGAACGTTTTGTGAACTCCTCGTACTCAATTCTCCCAGAACATACCAATCCCGGTATAAACGGAACTCAAGCTTTTGTACTATTCAATGTGGAAATATTCGACACAGTGTCTCAAGGAGCTGGTGACAGTGTTATAGTAACAATAATGCGAGGTCATCTTACGGTGACACCAGAAACACCGTTAACTGCAGTATCTGGCAATAGTACTACTTTTACTTTGAATGTTGAGAGTATACATAACGAAAATATAACTTACAATAATGAACTTGTCAATATTCAAGTCGTTAATCCCAGCTTTGAAACCATTATCAATGAAAATAAAACAACCAATTCTGAAGGCACTTTCAATCTATATTGGAATGGCTCTTTGAGCGAGCCAGGTATTTATGATTTAATAATTACAGGGTTCGGCAACAACGATTTTCTCTCATTCTCAAAAGAACTAACAATCTCTGTCGTCCCTGCGGCTTCTAATATTGTAATTGACCAAAAACCTGACTCTATCCTAAGTCAGTCACCCGATGGGAGTGACTTTGAATATGCCAATATCTCACTATATCACGAAACTGAAGATCATACAGCTATAATAGGTAGTACAATTTTTTGGAATTCTAGTTTTGGTAATGGACTATTTACAGACAAAAGTAGTGGCGAGTATGAAGTTGTAATCCCTTTTCAAACAGGTCCTGGTTCTTATCAAATCAACATTACCGCTATCAATTCTCAATTCCAAACAGCGACGGAAACCGTTATTGTTTCTGTTTTTAAAAACATACTGCAGTTCTATCCAACACAGAGCAACTGGTCTGTTATCATAGGTAGTAATGTAACGATTGAATTTATAATTAGTGAAACTTTTACTTGGAACCAATCTATTCCATTAGAATTATCTGACAATTTAGGCGAAATTGAACTCCTTTTTGATGTTTTTCCAGATTCTATAACTTTTCAAAAAATAGAAGCTTGGCACAATCTATCAGTTGGACCTCATCTAATTCAAATAAAAAGCAAAAGTGAGTACTATAATTTCTCAACTGAATCCCCAGAGTTTCAATTGTTCATTATTGGTGAACTAAATGTTAACTTTTCAATTGACACCATATATTATGGCGAATCTATACAAATCGACTTGAACGCGTATGACCAAAACAACAATTCCGTGGAGATTGTTAAACTATCTCTGTATTATTTTGATGAACTCTTCCCCTTTGCAACTATTGAAAATCTCAATTCGACACAAATGATATCCATACAGCTACCCTATTGGCTAGTTCCAGGTATACACAAAATCCACTTTGAAACAGCGGCATCATACTTTTTATCATCCATCGAATCAATTAACGTAACAATATGGATGAGAACAACATTATCTAACATAATCATTGAATCAAGTACTGGTGAAGAACTGCCTGAGAATATCTCTCCACAAGAAACACCATCATATTATGACTGCTTCATTTTATCCAATAATTCATGTGGCTCTATCATACGTCCTCCCCCAATCTTGTTCAAAGAAACGACATCAACTCCTTTTCGTACTACACGTGTAACTTCTCTTGACAATTGTCCAAGGTTTAATTCTGGTACAAGCAACTTATCCACAGTACAGCTAAACTCTTTGACAAATTCATCTGGAAAAGGCCATACTGTTCTCAGTCTCATTGACTTAATTGTTAGACCAGAAGTATTGGTAATCATTAATTCATCGACAGATCTTGAAGTTGATCCATAAGAAATAATTCCCCATTCAGCAGTTTCTGGACCAGATATTACAACATCCTCTAAGAGATTTTGTGCATCACAAATTTTTTGATTGAGCCGCCGAACAAGTTTATCATGTGCTTCAGACTCTGAAGTTTTTCTTAATCCATCATTATCATGAGTTGAACCTGTTACCAACAGATTATGTCCATCACCAAATTTTGGCATTAATGCATGTCCATCATCATCAACACCTCCAAAGGGTGGCTGATCTTTTCTTGTAAATCTTCTTTTAACCAAAGGTTTTGATGGTACATCAACCACTACTCTTTCTCTGGAGTGTGCTACAATTTCATCGGATAAAAGAATGACAGGATGTCTAAGTTCTTCAGAGAGTTTGAATGCTTTAATTGTAAGTTCGTATGTTTCCTGAGGTGAATTGGGAACTAATGCAATCATCTCATGGTCTCCATGAGTGCCCCATCTTGCTTGCATAACATCTCCCTGCGCAGCTTTTGTTGCCTGACCAGTGCTAGGTCCACCTCTTTGTACATCAACAATGACACATGGAGTTTCAGTCATTATTGCATAACCAAGATTTTCTTGCATGAGACTAAAACCAGGACCCGAAGTAGCAGTCATTGTCATTATACCACCCCAAGATGCTCCAATTATAGCAGAAATAGCAGCTATTTCATCTTCCATCTGAATATATACACCATTTACTTTGGGCAGTCTAAGGGACATAATTTCTGCAATCTCAGAAGCCGGTGTTATTGGATAACCTGCAAAGAATCTACAGCCTGCAGCTATTGCTGCTTCTGCACAAGCTTGGTTTCCCTGCCAGAAATTAGTACGTATATTTGGAGCCATATTCGTATCTCTCGAGTCCATTTTGACTACAGGAGTCAGATAAGCATATTCTTAGGACAAATTCGAATAGCATTTGCCGATAGTCTTTTATCAACCACAGTCTGAGTGATTTGCACAGCGACCGTTGTCTAGGGGTTAAGATGCAGGCTTCCCAAGCCTGTGACCCGGGTTCAAATCCCGGCGGTCGCACCATTTTGTCGTCAAGTTTATGGGGGAACTATCCTCTAATCATTTGGCGAGTGATGATTGCTATGACCCCGATGAGTCTTTATGACAATGATATGGATCTTGAGTTAGGAGCTCGCCAATACTTTCGGCAACCTCCCCTCATAATGTACTTTTAATCGTACAATCCGCAAATGCTTTTAAGGTGGTTCTGATAAAAATTACATTGGTCTGTTATGGTGCATGATTATATTGAGGATGAACTAAGCAAACGCAGTGTTTTCAAATCTGAGCAGTTCCTATCAATCGACTATGTACCTGAGAGCCTTCCTCACCGTCAATCTGAGCTTAGAACTCTTGCACAGAATTTTAAGACATTGATTAACTCTCCAGGGCGAACCAGTCATAAATTCATCATTGAAGGTCCAGTTGGAACTGGAAAGACTGCTGTTGCAAAGAGATTTGCTGAACAGATGGTCCAAGCAGCTGAACGCCGAAACATCAATCTCCATAATATTCACATCAATTGTCGTGTAAATAAGACAGCCTATCTTGTCTTTCTTCGAGCCCTTAGAGAATTCAAGCCAGAATTTCCTCGTCGTGGTCACTCACCAGAAGAACTCCTACAGATGTTAGTTGAGGTTCTCGATGAAGAAGATAGATATTTACTTCTCATTCTTGATGAACTTGATTATTTCATCAGACAGAGAGGGGCTGATATTCTATATGATTTGACCCGACTCACAGACGATCAACTCAATGCTCGTCAGCGTGTTTCGATGATTGGAATCGGTCGTAAAATCCCACTTGATGAAGATATTCTTGACTCGAGCACACTTAGTACACTTCAACGAAACATTCTACGTTTTTCAAGATATGATAGAGATGCATTATATGATATACTCCGAAACCGCGTTGAAATGGCATTTGAGAAAAGCTCAGTAATGGACGAAACCATACATGTAATCGCAGACATTGCAGCAGAACGTGGAGATGCAAGATATGCTATAGAATTACTTTGGCGTGCTGGAAAACAAGCTGATAATGATCAAACCGATATTGTAGTTCCTGACTATGCACGACAAGCAAAGGCAGATACGCATCCTGAATTACGAAAAGAAATATTCAGTACTCTCTCCCCACAACATAAGCTACTTCTTTTAGCTACAGCTCGTCAACTAAAAGAAACTCGCAGCGCCTATGTCACCATGGGTGAAGTTGAAGACATGTACCGTTCCTCATGCGAGGAGTATAATGAAGAACCTAGAGCCCACACTCAAATTTGGGAATGGATTCAAGATCTTAATGCTCACGGAATTATTGATACAAAACGATCAGGCAGTGGTCAACGTGGACAAACAACACTAATTGGGCTTTCTGAAGTTCCTGCTGAAATGTTGGAGAGCTACATTACAACTATACTAGATTCACAGGAGCTGTGAAATACTATTGAAAACTGAGAAGTTTCCAAAGGTTGCCATTGAAGATCTTTTTTCCTCTAGAGGGAGAATTAAGATTTTGAAAGAACTAGCAAAAGCCACTGAACTAAATATCTCCGAGCTCTGTAGAAGAGTGGAGTTAAATCATAGTTCTACAAAGTCACATCTAGAAGTATTGATGAGCTCTGGATTAATTGAAGAAAAGAAGTTTGGCAGGATTAAGATCTATCGCTACAAGATTGAAGACCTACGAGCACGTTCATTACGAAATTTCTTTGATCTTTGGGAATCATAAGGAGTGAAATTGTTGAATGCCAGATTACTTGGCACGTCTGTTCTACCTCGGAGACCACTATCACGGTTCACAACATCAACCTGGTTTGAGAACAGTTCAAGGCGAGCTAATTAGAGCTATTTCAAAATGGAGTGGAGAATCACACTCACCTCAAACCGTTCATTTATCCGGAAGAACTGATCGTGGTGTTCATAGCCTTGGTCAGTTAGCTCTAATAACTACTGATAGGAAAATCAGTATTGAAGGAATTAACAAACATCTTCCTGAAGATATTGTACTATGGGCTAAGATAATAGCCCCTGAAGACTTTAAACCTCGTTCAAGTGTATTGATGCGCCATTACAGGTACTTTCTTGATGACTCTTGGAAGACAATCGACCTGAAAAACATAAGAAAAGCGATTCATTTACTACTTGGCTCTAATGACTTTCAATTCTTATCAAAACCTGACGAAAGGCGAAATACTGTCACTACTGTACTCAACATGGCAGTTGCAGAGTTTTCTGGAGTTTTTTTCTTGGATGTTTTTGGAACGAGCTTTCTCTGGAAATTTGTAAGAAAAGTTGTAACACTGTTGACTGAGATTGGTCAAGGCAAGAAAAAACCTGATGTAGTTTTAGAAGTACTAAAAGGCAGTCACAGAACTTTTCGTGGTGGAATTGAACCTGCACCACCTGAAAATCTCGTATTAGTAGAAACTATTGTTCCCCTACGGTTAATATCCAGTAAATATGCATTGAGAAGAATCCACAAATACCTAAGTACCCGACAAGACTTTCTTAGAAGATCAAGTCTAACTCTGTCTGGTATTACCGATTACTTTGCTTCTTCAATGATGTTTTCTCAACATTCAACCAACTTGCATAGTCTTTGATTAATCCAGGTCTGATACCAATTATCTCGGTAATAGTATCGAAATGGGTTTGCATTACTCTCCGTTTAGAAACACCTGTCAGACTTGCTAGTGCTGAAAGAATATCTGATCGTTTATCTCGCGATTTGTTTCCTTGCCAAACAAGAAGAGGCCATGTCGGTCTTGAATAACTAATCTTTCTATAAGGTGTTTCAGTCCTACTTCCTATGACACCTAATGCAATAAAATCATACAGGTAAGAAAGAAGCTTCCAATTCTGATTTAGCATGATTCTCCCCAAGGTCAAATCAGCAAGTGATAGTGCTTCAAATCCCTGATCCAATTCCTTTGGAGAAAGAAGATGAAGATGCAGATTCTCTTCTAACCATAGAACTAGCATATCATGATCCAATTCGGACTCAGACAGCACTCTTCGAGCGAAACCTGAGTCATTGGTCATGAAAAGTCTACTAAGGGTTTCTTCTGTTCCGCGTCTTACATCTCTTGTTACTGATTCGATAGATTCTGATACTACACCACGTTTCACATATGTTTCCAAATCGGATATTGCTGCACGAAGGTCTCCTGCAGAATTCTCTGCAATTTGGTTGATAACATCTTCAGAAACTTCAGCTTTGTTAAGTCTGACTATTTTTGTTAGTACCTGTATAATCTCATTGATATCAATTGGCTCAAAAGTAAAGACTTGACAAATTTTGAACAAGTCCTTCAATCGAGGACTCTCTGGGTCATTAGCTGTCATCATTATGGGATGTACCGTTTCTTTGATGATTTTCTGTATTGCACCAACTCCGCCTCTATCACTTGTTCCTGAAAGACCATCTACTTCGTCTAAAAGTATAATTCGAGACCGACCATCAAGTGTCTGCTGCGAAGCAGCTCTCCAAACAAGTGTTTCAATACTATCCTTATTCCGTTTATCACTTGAGTTGAATTCAACCAGTTCCATATTCAAATCATGTGACAGAGCTCCAATAGTCGCAGTCTTCCCAGTACCAGGAGGTCCGATTAACAGAACAGCCCGTTTATCAGGAACTCCTTTATTCCAAGATAGGACCCATTTCTTTAACATATCTATTGTGTCCGAGTTACCTACGATGAACTTTAGACTGGTTGGTCTGTGTTTTTCAGGCCAAGGAAGACTATCTTCATTCACTGGTATCACTGCCCGACCCTATATATGCCAACAATGCACCTAGCTGGATTTCTCCATTAGCACCTTCACCAATTCTAAACTCGACTTCAGCTATTTGTTCTAAGACATTCATCTGTTGTCGATTAGATAGATTCAATGATTGAACCTCTTTATGTATTTGTTTGACTAAATCATTTGGCGATATACCCTCATGATGTAGTAAAGATTTGAGCAATTGAAGAGAATCAGTATATTTTCTCTCGTGAGCATGAGCAAGCATTGTCTTTATTGTTTCGGGGCTTGCTCTACCGGAAATTGCATAAACAATCTTCTCTGTGATTACTTGACCTGTTGATGATGCAGCCTGAAGCAAGTTTATAGCGGCTCTCATATCGCCCTCTGTAAGATAAAGAATGGCTTTAGTTCCATTTGAATCGAGCTTTAATTTTTCTTGTTTTGCTATATATTCTAAACGCGAAGATATTTCATCATCATCCAATCGTGAAAAGCGGAAAATTGCACACCTTGATTGAATTGGCGGGATTATTCGACTTGAATAATTGCAAATTAGAACCATTCTGCAAGATTGAGCATAAGACTCCATAGTTCTCCGTAGGGCATGTTGTGCATCAGCAGTCAAATGATCTGCTTCATCCAATACAAGTATCTTGAATGGTGCATCTCCAGAGGGCATGGTCCGTGCAAAATTCTTAATCTGATTTCTGACAACATCAATTCCTCTCTCATCACTAGCATTGAGTTCCATGAAATTACGTTCATGGCTTGCTCCAAACAGATCTTTTGCCATTGCAGTAGCAGCCGTAGTTTTACTCGTACCAGGCGGACCTGTGAAGAGGCAATGAGGTACTGCTTTGCTTTCTACAAATTTCATTAAACTCTCAATTATTGGCTGTTGACCAAGGATTTCTTTTAGAGTAGGAGGTCGATATTTCTCAGTCCACAAGTCTAAATCCATCAGGGCTTCCCACCATTTTGTAATAATCCATCAGTTACTTCGAACAGGCATTATTAACCTCTTAAAAGATTCTCCAGAAAACTCTGGAGTCACCATTTTCTATGAATTAACTACCGTAATTAATCCCTATTACTCAGGTTTGTAGAGCAAGGCCTTTATCTCGATAAAGATAGGATAACATGTACAGCCATGAGAATTTGCACTGATTCAAAAGAAGCCATGAAGAGATTTGAGATGCTTTTCCTTAACGAAATCCGGGAGTGTATCTTTTTGAAAGATATACCTGAAACTCCAGTAGCTGGTATAAGGATAGGTTCATACAAGAAAGGCGATAGGGCTGAACTACCGAACTGGATTATAGAGCAGCTAATCAAACTAAAATACGCCGAAGTCGCTCCAGAAGCAGCATACGAGTCCTTACGAAGACTCCAAAATTTATCCCGCGAAGAAGAGAAAAAACCTCATGTGCTCCAGACATTTCATCCATTTCTCTACACAGCAATGAATCGTAAGATATTGCGGTTGCAAAGCGATATGACATCAACAGACCCTCGAGAATATGAAGCAGTTGAAGATTTATTGAAAATTCCTCCATCATTAATCGAAACACGACTTTCAAAGATACTTCGAGTAGCTAAATCCAATGCATATACTGAGAAGAAGCAGCAAATGGCCCTTCATGAACGTTGGTTATGTGAAGAACTAATTGAATTATTCTCTAGTTGGCGCCAAAATATGTCAGAATAGGCTGTGAGTATTAGTGCCCTTAAATACAAACCCTCAAGAACAGGAATCTGAATGCAGATGTACGAGTGTCTTTGTATAAATATCGAGGATGATTATGATGTCCAGCTATGATGAATCACAAGAGCGATTTGAGGAATTTCTCAGAACCTATAAGGATGAACAAGGAGCTCTGGCATATTGGACCCGGGTTCAACAAATGTCTATCAATGATGAAGTTTCATTGTCTATTGATTTCCAAGATTTAATCAGTTTTGATAATTTGTTCTTAGCTCTAGCAACTGAGAATCCTCAGAAATTCATTGACACAGTCAATGAGGCACTCGTTTCTGTTCTCAGGATAGAAGATCCCGATTACGTTAACAGTATCGACATAACAACCATCAAAGCAAGAATTACGAACTATAGCGACCATGTAGCACTTCGTGCTATTCGCTCAAAACACATTGGAAAACTTGTACATGTGAGTGGGATTATGATGCGGGCTAGTGAAGTAAAACCCCTTCTAGTACAGGCTATGTTTCAGTGTCGTATCTGTGATGAGAAGATTCCTCAGACGCAAGAAGAAGGAAGGTATACAGAACCTGCTCGTTGCCCACTCTGCGATAAAAAAACACCGATGAGACTGCTTCCTCATGAGTCTCAATTTAGAGATTGGCAAAAAGTAAGAATTCAAGAATCTCCTGATGAACTACCTCCTGGTCAAATGCCGCGATCAGTTGATATTATTCTGGAAGGCGATATTGTTGATATATCACGACCTGGTGATCTTGTGAAAGTAACAGGGCTGTTACAAACAACACCAGATTTCTCTCGAAGGGGTGGAAAATTAGCAACCTTCAATATATTTATTGAAGCCAACGGTGTGGAAATCTCTGAGAAGGAATATGAACAGCTTGAAATATCCGAAGAAGATGAAAAACAGATTCAAGAATTAAAAGAAGATCCATACGTTCATGAGAGAATCATCGCATCAATCGCACCATCAATACAAGGTCATACTTCCATCAAGGAATCTATTGCTCTTTTACTCTTTGGCGGTGTTGGAAAAACATTGCCTGATGGAACTAGGCTTCGTGGTAAATCAAACATTCTAATGATTGGTGATCCTGGAACTGGGAAAAGTCAAATTCTTAAATTCGTAGCAGGACTTGCAGCCAGAGGTCTCTATACATCTGGAAAAGGAACTACAGCTGCAGGTCTCACAGCAGCAGTTGTTCATGATACCGAGTCCGGTGCCATGACTCTCGAAGCTGGTGCATTGGTCCTTTCTGATCAAGGTATCGCATGTATTGATGAATTTGATAAAATGGACCCAAATGATAGAACTGCAATCCACGAAGCAATGGAACAACACACAGTAAGTATTGCCAAAGCTGGTATTGTAGCAACACTAAATGCAAGAACATCGATTCTTGCTGCCGCAAATCCTACTCTAGGCCGCTATGAACCACAATTATCTGTTCAGGATAACATTCGACTTCCTTTTACTATTCTCTCAAGATTTGATTTAATCTGGATTATGGTTGATACTATTGAGGCGACAAGAGATCGCGAAATTGCTCAGTTTATTCTGAATATGCACCAAATGAAGAAGACAAAATCAGAACCAGCAATTCCTCCAGTCTCTCCAAGTTTCCTGAAAAAGTATATCGGGTATGCGAATCGTTATGTGATTCCAGTACTCTCTGCAGAAGCTGCCGAAGAAATCGAGAATTTTTATGTTGGTCTACGAAAGAGTGCTGAAGGGGGTGCTGCTGTCCCAATCACAGCAAGACAACTGGAGTCTCTTGTACGTCTAGCAGAAGCAAGAGCTCGAATGGCATTGCGTCCCAAAGTCACAAAAGAAGATGCACAGGCTGCTGTTCGGTTAATGGAAGAATCTCTCAGAATGGTTGCACTAGATCGTGTTACTGGCAAAATTGACATAGATAGTATTGTTTCAAAAATGAGTGCTTCTCAACGTAGTTCTTCTGATATCATCATTAAGGCAATTAAAGATCTGGAATCTGAAGGGGCCTCAACAGTCAACAGAGATGTGTTAGTTCAAAAAGCTGTGACGATGGGCCTAGTTCGTGAACAGGCTGAAGAGGTAATTGAGAAGCTGTTGGCAGAAGGCATACTGTACAGTCCACGTGAAGGAAAAATAAGGCATTCCCAGAGTTAAGACACCCTTTGAAATATTGTAACCAATCGTGGGAAATAATATGACACGACTCGACGAGCTTCCTATCAATAAGAAGGTGATAACTCATCTCAAGAATCTAGGTATAATAGACCTTTTTCCTCCGCAAGAAGAAGCTTTCAATACTGGTGTACTAGAAGGCAAGAACCTCGTTCTTGCAATCCCAACAAGCTCTGGAAAAACACTTGTTGCTGAAGTATGTATGTTGAAAGCAATCCTTGATGGTCGTGGAAAGGCGCTCTATTTAGTTCCGTTGAAGTCTCTCGCACGGGAAAAATATAATGACTTTAAGAAGTATGAATCCTTAGGTATAACCGTTGCAATGTCTGTTGGGGATTATGACTCTCCTGGCACGAAGATGCGTGAAGCTGACATTTTGATTTTGACCACAGAGCGAGCTGACTCCTTAGTTCGACACAAATCTGACTGGATAGAAGAGATTGGGATAATTATTGTTGATGAAATTCATCTTGTAAATGATTCAACGAGAGGTCCTACCCTTGAAATGGTCTTAGCAAAACTAATGCAAATGGCAAAAGCCCAGATTGTTGCTTTAAGTGCAACTATCTCAAATGCTGATGAGATTGCTAGTTGGCTTGAGGCTGATTTAGTTAAAAGTACGTGGCGACCTGTACCATTGAGCGAAGGAGTCTATCTTGATGGAGAGATAGATTTCTTTGAAGACAGTCTATTTGAGAAAAGATCTGTAAGATTTGTTCCTAGGAAACGGAAAGAAGAGTTAGCTGATATTGTTTGTGATACATTGGATGAGAACGGGCAAGTTCTTCTTTTTGTATCAAGTCGTAAGTCTACAGTTTCTATGGCAAAACGACTTGTTTCTTCCATTAGACAATATCTAACTAACGAATCAATAAGTCGATTGTTAGGAATTGCTAAGAAGATAGGCAACACGCCATCAACCCCCGAGGCATCTCGGCTTCTCTCAAAGCTTGTTGCAGATGGAATTGCATTTCATCATGCTGGTCTTGATAACAAAGAACGAATGCTTGTTGAAGATGCATTCAAAGACAATTTGTTGAAAGTCGTTGTTGCTACACCTACCCTTGCAGCAGGAGTTAATCTTCCTGCAAGACGTGTCATTATTCGTGACTACAGAAGGTTTGATCAAAATCGCGGAAGTTACCCTATTCCAATTCTTGAATACAAACAAATGGCTGGACGTGCAGGGCGACCAAAATATGACAAGTATGGAGAAGCTGTCCTTTTTGCGAGGACAGAATCTGAAAAAGATGCCTTGATTGACCACTATACGTTATCTGATCCTGAAGAAATATACTCTCGACTTGCTTCTCCTGCAGCATTACAATTCCATCTCTTAGCATCAATCGCTGCAGAGCTAACGAATACTTCCAATGAGATTGACGGACTCATATCAAATACCTTCTATGCATGTCAAAACGAACAGAGTACAATAGCTCATCACATCTTATCAGCTCTCTCTTTCTTAGAAAATGGAAAATTGATTGAAATAGCGTCTTCAAGTCGCTATTCAGCAACACCTCTGGGAAAACGAGCATCACAACTCTATATCGATCCTCAGACAGCAATTTTGTTCCGTGATGCATTATCTCAGTATGAAGACCACACACTTTTTGGTATCTTACATCTAATTTGTCATTCGCCCGATCAACCAGTAACCTATGTATCAAGATCAGAAACTGAGGAATACGAGATTCTAGTTGATGACTATGCAAAAGAATTGATGATTGAACAACCAGATATTGGTGATGAAAAATACTCAGAGTTTCTTGGTGAAGTAAAGACCGCACGCATACTTTCTGATTGGATATCAGAAGCTACAGAGAAGGATATTACAGAGAGCTATAATGTTGGTATGGGGGACGTTCACAGATTTGTTCAATCTGCAGAGTGGTTGGTATATTCGGCCTCTGAGATAGCCCGAATAACCAATAACCCCAAACACATTCCTTCTCTAAAAAGCATTAATTCTAGACTCAAATATGGTGTTCGTGAAGACATTTTGGAGCTTGTTAATCTTAGAGGAATTGGTAGGGTTCGTGGACGAATGTTGTACAATCAAGGTCTAAAGACCCTGGTTGATCTATACAATATTCCTCTTAACGAGCTTGCAAGGATTCCAACTATTGGCACATCTATAGCTGAATCAATCAAGAAACAACTTGGTGTTAAAGTGAAATCTAGCGACACGACACACTCTTCAATAATTGATGAGAGTGAAGAAGACTTCGATTCTATACAGACCTTACTTGATGACTTTACCTAGAGTAACAATGGAGCAGTACTTCTAATTCGATCAATCAAAGCCTTCGTATACTCTGTACATGTGTTACTTTCCGAGTAAGAATCATCGAAAGCTGTTGTAGAAATCCCTAACAATTCTTCTACTAAATTCAAAGCACCCATACCCATTGTTTCTATATTGTAACCGCCTTCAAGAAAGTAAGCAATTTTTCCAGAGGTGTATGCAGATGCAATCTCACTGAGTTTTGAGTTAATCATTCTGAATCCAGACGATGTTAGACCCAATGAAGTAAGTGGGTCATTATAATGACTATCAAAACCCACTGATACGAGTATGAACTCGGGTTTGAATGCACTAGCTACTGGTTCAATTACATCTGTAAATGCTAAATTATAGGACACATCACCAGCTCCTGGGTACATGGCTAAATTAACCGTATAACCAAATCCTTTTCCTTCCCCCATTTCATCCGGAAAACCGGAGCCAGGAAAAAGACTTCTTCCATCTTGGTGAAGTCCAACGTACAATACCTGCGGTGAAGAATAAAACGTATTTTGAGTCCCATTTCCATGATGAGCATCATAATCTACAATCATAATTCGATTTAGTCCATGTTGCTGTATTAGATGACTGGCTGCAACTGCAATGTTGTTAATAAAGCAGAATCCGAATGCTCTTTCATATTCTGCATGATGTCCTGGTGGTCTGCATAAGACAAAGGCATTATCAGAAATTCCCATCATTATTCTGTCTACAGCATTGATTCCTCCACCAGCTGCCAGTATTGCTGCATTATATGTATGGGCATTAACTTCTGTGTCTAACGTATAGAATCCCCCACCCCTTTCAGATCTCTCCTTGATACTTTGAAGATATCTCTCTCCATGAATTTGATATACCTCTTCAAGTTTAACGGGTGTAGGATTCAATAGAGTCAGTCCTGAGCCCTCAAATAGGCCTCTATCATTGATATATCTCATCGCACTTCTTAGTCTATCAGGACTCTCAGGATGTCCAATTGACATCTCATGTTTAACAAAAGACTCGTGATATACAAGATCTGTAACCAATGAGTTGTTCCTTCCTCTTTGTATTGACACACTATTACATGAGATTAATCCTCAGATAAGTATGAAGTATGGTCACACAATCATAGAACACGTGTTCCAAATATATACTTCTTGAGGCAATCTTTATCTTGAATTCAAACATCGACTTTTCAGCATGGGTCGGTAGTCTAGCTTGGTATGATTCTTGCTTGGGGCGATTCAAGACATCCTGCCTCGAGTCACAGAATGCAAGAGACCGGGAGTTCAAACAACTGGGGAAATCCCCCTGTTGGAATATGTCTCCCCCGGCCCACCATTTTGATTATTCTATGTACCAAAGAGTTTCGTAGATCGGTCCTGAGGGTGTAAGTGTACTCTTTTTCATGTTCACCTTTGATACCTTCATATTTCCCACAGGCTCATCTATTAAATCATCAAGATTGCTAGACATAAGCTGTGAGTCTTTGATATTACGAATCCGTGCAATGGTAGCATGAGGTGTGAACTTCGTTTTTTCAGGTTGGTACCCGATTTTTCTCAGCAGTTCATCAACCTTAAGTTTCAAATCCGTCATAATTTGTGAATTTTCAGTGACACCAATCCAAATTACTCTTGGCCGTCGTTTGTTTGGAAAGGCTCCAACTCCTGAAATTTTGATATCAAATGGTCTAATACTAATCCCACTAAGACACTCTTTAATCTCTTGTACCTTTGTTACAGGAGTATCACCAAAGAAACGTAATGTAAAATGGATATTGTCAGCTTCGACAAGTTTCATTTTTGCCGCTTCTTTGTTCAATTTTCGCTGGATTTCTGAAATACGAGATATCAATGGCGGAGTATCAATATCAACACTCAGAAACACTCTGATAGCACTATTCATAATAATCTCTCCAATCCACTCTTTATTGAATAATATCTAAGATATTACCATGACGATGCATTGGTTCTAAGATAACTCTTAAAGGACAATCGCTAGATGCTGAAATGGAGCCATTCAGTAAATTGACGAAACGAAAAGATGCACCTGTAGAAGTACCATCACCTTCTAAGGAAACTGCCCAGAAGACATCCAAACGAAGAGGCGTCGAGGTTCCTAATGCTCACAGATTGCTTCTACGAGATATTGGATACCCTTTTAGAATAAGAGGCGATCCAAAACCAATGGGTCTTGAAGTTGACAGTCTTGAACTATTCGCAGACTATGCTAGAGAACAATGGATGGGAACTGTTGTACGATCTGGTATCTATCTTTTTGACCGCTATATTATGCCTGACTATGCCTTTCAAGTCCAAGATGTTGACCCAGAGGAATCTGTTATTTCAAAAAGCACGGAAATCATTCTTCACTCACAAACTGATACCCCAAATACTACCAGTGCAACTCAAATAAGCCTTGAAGAACTCATTGGCCACGAATCCGTCAAAAGCAAATGTAAGATAATCTTAGAATATCTTCAAAATCCATCCATGTTTGGCGAATGGGCTCCGCGTGCAATACTGTTCCATGGCCTTCCAGGCACCGGAAAGACCATGACCGCCAGAGCGGTTGCCAATGAGGCAAAAGCAAAGATATTCTTAGCCAAAGCATCAGATTTGATTGGTGTTCATGTTGGAGATGGTGGAAGAAGAATTAGTGCATTATTTGAGGACGCACGTAAACAATCCCCCAGTATCATATTCATTGACGAACTTGATGCGATTGGCCTAGCCCGTTCATTCCAATCGATTCGTGGTGATGTATCTGAAGTTGTCACCGCCTTACTTGGAGAGCTAGACCAAACCAGTGAAGAGTCTGGAGTTGTCGTAATAGGAGCAACGAATGCATTACCACTTATCGATCCCGCAATCCGAAATCGCTTTGATACAGTATTTGAATTTGCTCTCCCCACACTCGAAGAGCGTTACCAAATTCTCAAGTTATATGCTGAACGTTTGCCACTTAAAATTGAGGCTGATTTGTTAGAGGTTGCTAAGAAGACTGAAGGATTATCAGGAAGAGATCTTCGAGACCGGATATTAAAAGAGTCACTTCACACAGCGATAATTGATGGCTCTACTACGATAACTTCTGAAATCTTGCGAAAAGTGCTTGACAAAATCGAAACAAAGAGTAAACCTACCTATACAATATAACCAATTAGAAGAAATATGGCGGATGAGAGTGTGAAGATTGTAATTGTTACTGGTATGCCTGGTGCTGGGAAAAGCGAAGTTGCAAATGCATTTCGGAATGCGAACATTCCGGTCATTATCATGGGTGATATTGTACGGGAAGAAACTCGGCGTCGAGGTCTGGAAGCAAATCCCGAAAACACTCGAAAGATAATGCTCGAGTTACGAGAGATTGGCGGTCCGGGAGCAATAGCATCACATTGTCTCGATAGTCTTCAAAATCTTGATTCAGATATAGTTGTCATTGAAGGTTGTAGAAGCATTGCAGAAATCGATGTTTTTGATGATTATGCAGATGAAGTACAAATAATATGTGTACACGCGTCACCAAAGATACGTTACTTACGTCTTCGAGAACGCAACCGTTCTGATGCTCCTGACACATGGGAAGTCTTTCGGGAGCGCGACCTACGAGAAATCTCAGTCGGCTTGGGTGGTGTGATTGCACTAAGTGATATAATGATAGTAAATGATGGCACTCTGGAAGAAATACGTTCCCACTCACAAGAAATCGTAAAAAAGATGGTCTAAAATGAACACGAGTGTTCAATGTTCAGTCAATCCAACTGAAGATATCGAGAGGGTCAAGAGAGCTATTGAAAGTAATCTCGGTAAAATAAAACTCGACAAGATTGAGAATGAAGCTTTCTGTACTCTGGTTTCTTCAAATATTGACCGGAGTAATATTTCCATCACACGCCAGATGATTCATGACAAACGGATAATTTCAGCAGTGCGTCAACAACTCTTGAAAAATTATAATGATCTAGATTGTTCGACTACTCTTTATCTTGATAAACAAGCCGCTTACTTAGGCAAAATAAGACTGATAGATTACCTTGATCAAAATACGCCTCTTGGTTCGATAAAACTTCAGTTCAATTTTAAAAATCATACTCATTTTAACGATTTTCTTGATTGGTTTAGTCCTAGAACAAAAGATGGAAAGATTGTAACTTAGATTACAATGGTCACAAGCTCCCTCACAAGTCCACTATGAACTCTAATTCTCAAATGCTTACCCACTGCAAGCCCCTGTTTCTGTGCAATTTCTAGTAACCCCATCTCACTACTACCACAAATACATAGATGTTCACCTCTAGAAGTCAGGATGGAACTAGCAGTGCTCATTAGAGTACTTACAAGTTCTATCGATTCACCGCCTCTTGTAGAACTGGCTCTACCATATGGTGGATCTGTAACAATACAGTCCACAGATTGAACTGGAATGTTCTGTGCATCTGCTTGTATCAAAGAATATTCCCCTTTGATTTGATCTAGATTCCTCTTGGCTCCGGTTAGCATTTTCCAGTTCAAATCACAACCTATTGGTCTTGCACCAATGTATGATGCTTCACAGAGAATTCCACCGCCACCACAAAATGGGTCCAGTACGATATCATCGGGCATTACCCCAGCAAGATTGCACATGACTCTTGATAATGTACTATTCATCATACTTGGATGAAAGAACATTTTTTTCCCAGGTTCTCGTTGTCTAAGAAGGTGACGAAGTTTAGAGTTCTGAGACTCACAAATTAGGATATTTTCAGGACCAAGAATGACTAGAATCTCTTTGGCTGGATTCTTCAAATTGACTCTAGCATTAGTTCTATTCTTAATAGATGCTCCAAGATCCCATTCAATCCTATCTCTTTCTCTTGTACTATTAGTCGCTCCTTCAATGCAAAGAGTTCTAACCGCAAACTCATCACCAGCTGTCAGATAATTCTCCCAACCATCACTTGGTGTCATATCTTTTGACCATTGATTTGAATTATATTCAATAAGAACTACTCCTGCTTTTTGAATCAGTGCAGATCTCTCAAGAAGAAACTCGATTGGACTAATGTGTGATTCCAGTATTACTACTCGATTCAACCATCTAGTTTCAACATCACAAGGAAAAAGATTCAGTAAAGACTCAAGTTCTGCTCTTGCCAATTCTTGGTTTTCACCAGAAACATATGCAAAATACTTGAACAAAGAAGCATCACTACTCGTAAAGATTATCTCCGCCGGAAAAGATTCTCTGTAACTCTCCATAGAGAATATCAAATCCAGTCATGTCCTTAGCTGAAATCGGTATCACCCCACTAGCGATACCAATGCTTTCAAGCATATCCAGAATCGATTTTGAGTATTCCCTAATCAATCCCTCAGATGATTGGTCCAGAGCCTGTTCGAGCATGTTTATCTCGGAACCCCACTGAACTATTTCTTCAATTTCATCTTCCATGATAATATCTGATTTGCTTAGGAGGTTCAATTGCGGTAGTCCGAACCGAATATTGATTGAAAGTCCAAGTAGCATTGATGAAAGGTATCCAGTTGGCGTTCTAGCAATATTCGAGTCAAGAAGATATAATGATACTGCTGTATCATCTCCTCTGAGACCGGATACCATCAAAGGTCCAGAATTTCGATATGCAAAAAGCTCCATCTGACCCGGACAGTCAACCAAAACATAGTCTCTCTCAGTTTCAATAATTTCTTCTCTCAAATCATCAACACTACTGACTCCCATGTCCAAGGATGCAACTAATGCACCATTTGGACCAAGTCCAAAGTTATTCATAACTTCTCCATAATCCACATACTCCCGTATATCGATATCACTTGTATATGGCGGATTATCAACCCCTGGGTCAATATTCACAACAGTTACACTCAGGTCTGATCCCACTAACCACTTCTCAAACGATGCAGTAAGGAGGGATTTACCTGAACCAGCAGTTCCAACAAGAAATACGAAGAACATATTCAGAACCAATTGAGCGAATGAACATTCGGCTTTGAGTTCTTCGGTTGGTTTCAAATTTCCTTCTTCGCATTCTACGCAAGTCTTATCTACAAACTAGGAAAGGAGTGGAAGTATGGATACTAGTGAGGCTCTTCAGAGGCTTGCAGAAGCAATGGCAGGGGAAATCTGCCTAGCAGAAAATGATCCTGGTTCAGTTATGAGAAGATGGCGTGAACGCTTCCACATATCTCAGAAGAGCTTAGCAAAATATCTTGACGTCTCTCCGTCAGTAATTAGCGATTATGAGAGTGGTCGTCGAAAATCACCAAGAGTGGAAACCATCAAACGCTTCGTCACTGGTCTTATAGAAATGGATGCCGAAGATGGAGGTCGTATTGCAGTCGCTCTTGAAAAGTTAATAGCCCCTGAGATTGCATCTGATGCAATCCTTGATAGTCGTGAATTTGGGTTTCCAATCCCTGCCAAATTGTTTGTAGAATATCTCAATTGCAAGGTTCTCACTCATCACAATTTGCTTGATAGGGATATCTATGGCTATACTGCATTAGATAGTATCAAAGCAATCGTCAGTCTTACACCACAGCAGCTCTTACGACTATATGGTGGAACAACCCAACGTGCCGCAGTTCTCACGAATGTATCGAGTGGAAGATCCCCTATGGTAGCCATTAAGGCAAGTCAAATAGGGACATCTGTTGCAGTGAAACCTGCGGTTGTAATTCTTCAGGGGGTCAAAGAACTTGATCCGCTAGCAGTAAAAATCGCAGATAGTATCCATCTTCCTCTCTGTGTTTCAGAAATAGAATCCGCTGGAGATCTAATAAGCGAAATCCGCTCGTTTGAACCTAAAATATAGTCCTAAAAATGGAGTGGCCGATATGGAGTTCGTAATGGAAATCAATGATCCTATTCATGATTTCATTGGACTGACTGATGTTGAGGCTAAGATTATCAATTCTGAAACCTATCAAAGACTTCGCCGGATCAAGCAGCTTTCCGGCGGTCACTTTGTTTATCCAAGTGCAGAACACACTCGGTTTGCTCACTGTATTGGAGTCATGTATCTTGCAGGGCGTATTGGACGAAAACTTCTTGGAGAGATTGGATTAGGTGATGAGGTTCTCCAGGATGTTCGTGTTGCTGGCCTTCTTCATGATCTTGGACATGGACCTTTTAGTCATGTCTTTGAAGAGTCTCTTATTGAGAAGCGGGGGTGGAATCATGAAGATGTCACCGAATGGTTGATTTTAGAAAGTGAAGTCGGAGACATCCTCGAAAACAGTGGAATATCCAAGAAAAGAATTGCAGATTTAGTTAGAGGGCGTCGGACCACCAAGATGGACTCGGTTGTGAGTAGCATCGTTGCAGGACAAGTAGATGCAGATAAGATGGACTATCTAATCCGTGACTCTTTCTATTGTGGCGTCAATTATGGCCTAGTTGATATACACAGACTAATTGATAGTCTTGAAATATCAAAAGACAATCAATTACAATTCAGTATAGCAGCACGTGGCGCTCTAGAAGCTTTTCTTGTAGCACGATATGAGATGTTCTTGAACGTATATTATCACAAGACGGTTCGTAGTGTAGAAGTAATGTTAGTGAAACTCATTAACGCAGCAGATAATGTATTACAGTTAACAAGTTTTGAAACCCCTGAAGAATTCTTGCTGTTAGATGACATGTCATTAGTATCAATGGTTCGAGATATTGACCCATCAGAATCTGAGAATGCAAAGGAGGCGGCAACTATGATGAATCTACTAGATTCGAGGATTCTCTACAAGTCTGCCTTTGAAAAGGTTCTTCATACTCAAGACAGATTTGTATCTAAAGTTCTTACAAAAAGAAAAGTTCGTGAGAGTATTGAAGAAGAAATCGCTTCAATAGCAGATGTAGAACCTTACGAAGTCATTGTTGATGTACCTACTCTACCTTCCGTACCATATAATCCTCACCAGCTTGATCCAATGGAGATAGCAATCTTTGAAATTGTGGACGGAAAGAAAGTATCTCACAATCTCTCTGATTATTCAAATATTGCAGAAATGATGAAAGGATATCTCGATGTGATTCGTGTGTATACCTTCGATAAAAATCGAGCAAAGGTCGGTCGTGCAGCTCGTGAAGTTTTTCAAGATGTACCTGATACCGCATTAATTCACATGTAATATGGTAGAATCCCTGTTTCTGAATTCTGTGTGGAGGTTATATAGTTACAACTGGATTCTAGTTTGAACCATTGAAGTTCTCTGGGGCTGAGAGCACTTGAGCGATGAATTGACTGAAACCTTACAAACTATCAAGACAATCACGGGCGTTGAAAATGTTGTCTTAATTCAGAAGGATGGTCTTCCTGTTGCAAGTGCAGGAGTCTGGTTTAGTAAGGAAGAAGTCTTTGCTGTCGCTTCCTCTACATGTGCGATTTTCGGAGTGGCTAAACTAATCCATGGAGACTTCAAATATCTACTAATGGAGTCAGAAACTTCCAAAGTCTTTCTAGCTTCATTACCAAATGGTCCAGATTACTTTCTTACAGTAACTACAGCACCTCGAGTAAACCTTGCAGCACTATTTATGGAAATGAAAGATGGACTCTCACGACTATCCTATCTACTAAAGCAACATGTTGATGGAAGACTTCCACCACTACGATCCTACAGTTCTGATGAAACAAAACGGGTCTTGGAAGGTTTTGCTGTGGCTGAAGGTAGAGATACAACATATGGCATTTCCCGATCAGTAATCTCACTTGATAGATCACAAGCACTTAGTCTTCGAGCGCTCCTTCGACAAGTCCATGATTGTATACCCAATATTGGATCGGTATTTCTATCGCTGAGTGGTGGAGTTCGAGTATCACTTGAAGGATTCACAAATGACAGGCTTGCAGCCATGTCATTTGCTTTGCATGATGCTTCAGAACGGGTTGTACGCACATTGCGTAATAGTTCTCTACAAACAGTTCTTTGTGAAACAGATACAACTCGACACTTTATCTATGCAGTACCTAATGGTGTGTTTAGTCTCTGGGTCGATAAGGACAGTCAAAAACTGGGTCTAATGAGACTGCTACTGAAACACTATATCGATGAAATCCGACGTGTTCTCGAATCTGTATCTATGGTCAAACCTGCAGTTCCTGATGATCTTAAGGAGCTCCTTCTTGCGGGGAGCTCTGATGGAGGACTACTCTTAACGAGGAGAGATAAATGACTTATTCAATACTACGAATGATTGATTTGATGGGGGAACAATTCCCACTACTCTTACATGCCATACTAGAACGAATGCCTGTACTAGTCGCTGGTGAGGACATCGAACTCGTTGATGATATCGCAGAGAGTCTCACAACGCTCTGTTCGCACCGTCATAAGCTAGTATTTTGGCGCGATTTCACTTCAGAATCCGAAATAATGTCAGTGTGGGAAGAGGAGAAACATGATTACGAAGTTAATAGAACTGTTGTCTGTGGACTCTCTGGGAATCTTAGATTAGCTCTTGATAGAATCACCAAATTTTCTGGGTGGATTCTTGCCCTCCCATTAGGTTCTACTGTTTTGGGCATTGAAGTAGGTGAAAAGACTCTCGAAGATTTATTGTCGCACATTCAAACAACATCAGGCAATTGTGGTATATTACGGGTCACATCTCCCTCATCTATTGCTTTTTCACTTGCTAGTTCAATCGATAGCAGTCTAGATGTAGAAAAGCGTATTGTGAGTAAGATTCTCATTCGGAAAAAGCAGTCTCTTGAACGAATACGTCGTCTTCTGACCAAATCTCTCCGTGGTATGAATGTTTCGGATCATATCATTAATGCTGTGTTAAAACTCGAAGATGAAGCCGAGAAACTCACGCAAGATGTCTTTGAGGAAGAAATTAACAACTATGTTCATGCAGCTCGAAGAGCTGTAACTCTTCTATCACGAATTCGTCTTGCTCGAGAGCTTGGAGCATCCACAACACTCACAGAGAGAAACCTGTATGAAGCGATTGGTTGGGAAAGTGGAGAGTTATCTGACCTCATTCGTTTCATAAGAGCTGAATGGCATGAGGACTTCTCAGACTGCGTCAAGATTGGTGCACTGTCTGGACTCGGAGCTTGGGTTGATAGTATGTGGGGGACATAGACTAGGGGGATTCAGTATATGATCATTGATTACGGTAATCGAACAGTCGGACTCAAGATAGTATTCTTTGGACCTGCAATGAGCGGGAAAACAACTGCCATACGTTGGTTATTCTCTACGCTTGACTATGCTGATAAACTAACATCAATTGAGAATACAGTAGGTCGTACAATGTTCTGCGATTTCGGAACTATCCCATTTCCTCTCAGTGAAAGCTGGACAATAAATGCACATGTTTGGTCTGCTACGGGGCAGGACTTTTACAAATCCACAAGAGAGGTCGTTCTTGTGGGAGCCGATGGTGTAATCTTCATGGCCGACTCACAGGGTTGTCTTATTGATGAGAATCTAGCAAGCTGGAATGAACTTATGACAATGATTGCAGAGGAGGAACGACCTCTTCCTGTAGTGTTCTGTCTTAATAAACAGGACTTGCCAAGTGCTATTCAAGAAGAACAACTTAGAATACATTTGAGATTGCCATCTTCTGTGCCTGTCTTTAGAAGTGTTGCTAAGGATGGTCATAATATTCTAGAGGCTTTTCAATATCTCTTCCAAGCAGCAATGCGAGCCAGTGTTATTGTAAAACCCATCTCATAATGAATGGCGCCTATACAGCTTCAATTTAGCGAACCATTTATACGAATCACAGAATCTTCAAGCACAGACTTAGTGTGTAGAATTTGAAATCCAGCTAGATGTCAAGAGAGGCCAGAAAAATTGCACTCTGATGATGTTAATACAAGGTTTGTTTTCGTTACCGGCGGAGTTCTTTCAGGTATAGGTAAAGGTGTAACCACTGCATCGATTGCAAAACTATTCCAATTTCGAGGTTACGGTATTCGAATAATCAAAATTGACCCATACTTGAATATTGACCCAGGTACGCTCAATCCTATAGAACACGGTGAAGTCTTTGTTACTGATCAGACATGGACCTTTAGTCCCGTCCAAGGTGTTGACTTTCAAATATCCGAGATTGATCTTGATTTTGGTACATACGAACGTTTCACAGGGATGGAGGTTCATCCCTCTCAAAATATAACATCTGGTCAAATTTACATGTCTGTTATTCTTGAGGAACGAAAAGGCGGTTTTCTTGGACGAACCGTCCAAATCATTCCTCATATCACTGATAGAATTAAACAGAGAATTTGGGATGTTGCCAAAAAAGAGCCCCGTCCAGATGTATTACTGGTTGAAATTGGTGGTACTGTAGGAGATATTGAAGCCATGCCTTTTCTTGAGGCGGTCCGGCAACTTATCAGAGAAGTGGGACGGGAAAGAGCTGCTGTCGTACATGTCACTCTTGTTCCATATATGACTTCAGTTGGTGAATTCAAGACTAAACCCACACAACATAGTGTTCGAACCCTACAGAGTCTTGGCTTACAGCCTGATGTCATAATCTGTAGATCTGAAATGCCACTGACCAGATCTGCAAAGAACAAAATTGCTTTGTTCTGCAATGTCCCTGAAAATCAAGTCATATCAAATCCTGATATAGAGGTCATATACCAACTTCCAATATCCTTTGAGGATGAAGGACTCGGAGATATCTTAGTCAAGCACTTTGAGTTGGAACCAAGAACTCCTGATACTGAAGCATGGCAAAAAATTGTTCAGACAATTAAAACGGCCTCAGAAAATGTTGTAATCATTGCAATGCCAGGGAAGTACACCACTTTAGGCGACTCATATAAGAGTATCAATGAAGCATTGGCTCATGCAGCTGCAGAATGCAACGCTCGTGTTGAAATAAAATGGATCGAAACCGAAGAACGTTGTACAGATGAATGTCTTCTTGAAGACCTCGCTAACGTTGATGGGGTTCTTCTAACACCCGGATTTGGAGAACGTGGTGTTGAAGGAATGATATCAGCAGCATCTGTTACCCTTGAATCCAAAATCCCTCTTTTAGGAATTTGTTATGGCGCTCAATTATCAACCGTTGCATTTGCACGACGGGTAATGGGCTGGAAAGAGGCAAATACAACCGAAGTGGATCCAGACAGCCTATATCCTGTTGTTGATTTGATGGACGACCAAAAAGCTACCGAAGATAAAGGAGGTACTATGCGGCTTGGCGGTCATGAGGTTCGAATAGTCAATGGAACACACCTTCATGATATCTATGGAACTGACATAGTCAGAGAGCGATTTCGCCATAGATTCCATCTTATTGACAGATACCTGAATAAAATGATTCAGAAAGGTCTCAGAGTTTCTGCCTACGATTCACGGAAGAAGATAATCAATGCAATTGAACTAGTTGACCATCCATTTTGGATTGGCGTTCAATACCATCCTGAATTCAAATCCCGCCCCGGTGCACCCCATCCACTTTACTTGGGTCTAATAAGGGCCGCTCTTGAACATAAGAGAGGGAAAACCTAGTGGATAAGAACCTCGATAAGATATTGTCCCAGCTCGTTGAAGAGATAGAACGTATCGAGATTACTAAGAAGAGATTTGGTGAGGTAATGCACAAGATTAAGGATTCAATAAATCTCACCAAGTATCCTGCAATAGCCTCCTCTATCGTTAATCCAGAATTCACGAAGAATGTTGAAGCCACTAGCTTGGCTGGTCTTCGTATCGCAGGCATAGATGGCGGTCTTGTTCGAAGGCAGTTCAAATCAATGGATCTTATTCTTGTCAGAAGTATAGCAGTAATCTTCCACTTTGGCCCCAAAGAAGGTCCAACTGTCGAATTCTATCCAGATCCCTTCCCAGAGCCGCAGATACGTCCTATGATGTTAACACTCTCAGGAACAGAGTTAGACCAACTTGCATCCTTGGAGAGAATTGCCTCCGAACTTAGAGTCACACTTTCAGTATTGGAAAAGTCAAGAGTAGACTTAATCCTCATTGATGGGTCGTTGTTCTATCATCCACGAGACCGCCCTCAGAGTGGGTCCATTGTCTATGAAAAGTTCCAAGAAGTCCTCTCATTGTACAGGCAATTGTATAATAAATCTATGAAGAAGGGTACTACCCTCGCAGGTGTTGTGAAGGACAGCCGTTCAAGTAAAGTGACCAACCTACTAGGAGATATCTTGCCGCATATTCTTCGTGAGCCTGCTATATTTGAGCTAATGCAAGGCGTTGACTATCGTTGGCTCCTTAAATTATCACGTGATTGTGATACCCTCGACACTTTTCTGGATGAGGGTGAACGTTCATTCATATTTAGATACTCATCTGAACTTCAAAACAACTCAAATTCCTATCCAGATGATCTTAGTAACTGGGCATCATCAATTTGGGTCACATACCTTAAGACAGCACGAGATGATTTGCCCTTGAGAATTGAACTTCTCTCCGCAAACAATCCCGAGAATGATATTTCGAAAATCGATAGAGCTCTTTCTGTTATACTTCCTCTCTCCTGGCAACATCCGGAATATGGTATCCCTGCTCCTATTCTTGAGGCTGACACACGAGCAAGAATATCGTCAAGTGAAACACAACTAGTGATTGACAGATTAATGGCACTTTCTGGACTTACGTATACAACACTTGAGAAAAGGCGATCGAGAAATCCATTTGGAGGTAATTAGAATGACAACCGAATATCCATCAGCAGCCAGACTTGGAACAGTTGTATGCACAGATACTGGGCCAAATGTTATGGAATTTTCATTTGTGGTAGAAGGTGGTCCAAACGAGATTGTTGCCCGTCGTGGTGATTTCATATCAATAGTGACAGAAAACGGAACAGTAATCGCTAGAGTTCAGGAGCTAGTACGTACAAATCGTTATTATCAACACGCAGAAGCGGTACGGGAATACCAATCACGGGGCGAACCTCTGCGTTCAATATTTCCAACAGATAGATGGCAATACACTGTAGCGAAGACCAGAGTGCTTGGTCTCTGGGAGAATGGCAAAACCGTTCGCCCATATTTTGCTGTATCTCCTGGAGCTGTAGTACGAAGGACCGATGAAGACACCTTGGTTTCCTTTCTTAAGCTTGATAAAAAAGATGGATTAAATCTAGGAAATCTTGCATATCAAACCCTTGAATTTATGCCCTCCGTTTCACGTTTATTGTCGAAACATCTTGCAATCTTAGCAATGAGTGGAGCTGGCAAATCATACTTTGTTTCAGTACTCCTAGAAGAATTACTATCCCGTAAGAAGAATCAAGGAAGATTATCGGTCGTTGTAATAGACGTACACGGGGAATATAGTTACCTTAAGGACATAAAACCCAAAGACTTAGGTCTCTCAGAAAAGGAGTTCTCAGTAGAACACATCCGAGGTTCCCACATTCAGATACCTGTTCAGTCACTCCAAGCTGAAGCAATAGGGTCTCTTGTGGCTGATATGAGTTCAATCCAAATTCGCGATTTAAGACGTGTAATCTCAGAGATAAGAGAAACAATGCCTTCTGGTTATAACATAGCAGATATTGTATCGTATGTACAGAATGACGATACTATCAGTAAAAACACGAAGGACGCACTTATCAGCTGGTTGATTAACTTGGATGAAACACATCTGTTTGGGAGAGGTGCTACCCCCGATGTACATTCTATTGTAAAGCCTGGCAAAATTACATTGATAGATCTTAGTGACTTCATTAGTCTGAAGAAAAAACAAATTGTAGTATCTCACCTAGCTAACGAACTTCTCAGCCTACGAAGAAGAGAAGAAATTCCACCATTTTTGTTCATATTAGAAGAGGCTCATCAATTTTGTCCAGAGAGCCGCCACGAACTTGCATTACCCAAGAGTCGTATTGAAACAATTGCCAGAGAAGGTCGCAAGTTTCATGCTCTTCTATGTCTAATCTCTCAAAGACCTGTGAAACTTTCAACTACTGTTTTGAGCCAGTGTAGTAACCAAGCAATCTTTCGATGTACAAATCCTTACGATCTTGAGCACATCGGTCGTTCCAGCGAGGGCATTGACCGTCCCTCTCTTGATGCAATTACAACCCTTGAAATCGGTGAGGCTCTTTTTATTGGTGAAACCGTATCCGTGCCTACTTTTGTGAAAATTCGCCCAAGAAAATTCGAGCCTTCAGGTCTATTTCCTAGTCTGATTGAAGCAGTTAAGAAGGCCGATAGGTAATATGTTCTGACATAACACCTCCCCACAATGCTGATAAGATAAAATTCCGCCTCTTACTTGTCTAAGTACACTGGGGGCTTTGAGTCCTTGAATGAAGACGAATTGAACAACTTACGACAACTGATTGAGTCTATGCAATCTGGTCTAGTAGAGCTCTTTGACCAACTTCGTGAACTGAGAGAGCGTCTAAACCTCACCTCCAATTTGTCAGATGATAAATCACCTTCAATCAACCCTCTTTTTTCAGAAATTGTAAAAGCCACCAGTAAATCTGAAAGCATAACAGAACCCGATACTAGCGATACTAGCATAATATCAAGGATTAGCGATGAAGACACAAAGGAGAACCCCACATCCTCTCCTGGTTCAATGGCTCAAGATGCGTTTCCAACACAAGATGATGAATTACCTCCTTCAGGAGATACTACTGCTGCCACAGCCAAAGTAGCCCGAGTTCTAGATCCAATCGCACGAGAACTACGGACTGGTGAAGCATCAGCAGACATCATTTTGGAATATCTTCAAGCGGCAAAGGATTATCTAATTGATGATGATGAACGCAAGAAGATAGTAGCCGGTGATATGGACATAGTTCTTAATTTCCTTAAAGCCAGAGGAAAAAGAGCCATTCGTAAAGAAGAGCGTGATAATATACTAAAAAGAATCCGCCGCTGGAAAGCCCATCTGGTCAGTTATTCAGGCTCTCCAGCAGAGAAGGCTTGAAACAAGTATTACTCAAAGTCAATTATTACACGCTTAACTTTTGTCTTTGATATCTTCTTCAGACCGTGTTGACCCGGTTCATATCTACATTCTAACAGATCTGCGTCATAGAGAATTTTAATCTGCGCGCTGGCATTAGCCTCCGTTCCACCGAGGTGTCTTGCCACACGGGTCACATCTTTCTCTCCTTGAAGAAGAAGCTTCAATATTTTCAGTCTTGTTCCTGAAGACAGGGCACGTCCAATACGTAGTATTGCATCATCGTTGTCAACTTGAAGTGTTTCGGACAGTTCTTGCACCTCGTGTGAGCGTTGGGGTATTGCTTAAGCAGGCCTTTATTATACTTGTTGTTTGGGAAGTCCAATCTTACCCAGTTCGATATATAGTTAGACAAATAGGTTCATAGCCAATCCAACCAATACTCCCATGAACGAGTGCTGATTTCATGGACGACAAGAATGAAAATGTATTCATTATTGGTTTTGATATTCTTCCATCCCATAGTCCTGAGTCCAAAAAAGCTCCAAAGTTTGCCTGCGTAATAATGCGAGATAGAATTATTCTGAATGAATATCCTGAGATATCTCGTGGTGCACTCCTGAAAATGACTAGGGATATCGAGCCCAAGTATCTCTGTACTGATAACATCTTTGAACTGGTCCCTGATAGTAAATCTCTGTTCCGTTTGGCAGACCGTATTCCTCCTGAAACAAGAATTGTTCAGGTCACAGGAGTACCTCCCAGGCACACCCCCCTCAAAATTCTAGCACGACGATATGGTATCAACTTGAGAGGGAAACCCGACGCTTTAGAATCAGCAAAAATCATTGCCAAGCTTGCTTCTGGGGGAGTCGGTTATTTTCTCGAATGTTTTGGAGAACAGACAGAAATCAAAGTATCGCGTAATAGGAAACCCGGCCGCGGCGGACAGAGTGCAAACCGATACAGACGCAGAATCCACTCAGAAATCCAGCAGATGACACGTTTTATAGAGTCCCAATTGAAAGCAGCTGAGATTGAATTTGATATTGATATTCGAGCATCCGATTTTGGTTATGCCAGTGCAAGATTTGTTACCAATGCTCCCCTACCTGCAATACGGAGTCTTATCGAAACCAAGAGGAGTGGGGACTTCAAAGTCTTAATAGCACCGGTACGAAAACGTGTTGAATTTTTGCCCCTTGAGCCAAAAACAGTTCCATCCGACATAAAACCAAAATACTTCATTCTGGGAGTTGATCCTGGAACAACTGCAGCATACTGCTTGCTCTCTTTGAATGGTAAAATCCAAGTCTTGAGAAGCAAGAAAGGACTGACCAGAGCTGACATGATTCGTGAAATCTATGAAACAGGTATTCCCATTATCGTTGCTTCTGATGTACCACAGGCACCCCACTTCGTAGAAAAGATTGCGAGTACAATCAATGCGTCAATCTTTACACCAAATAAGCCCATACCTGTAGCTGAAAAACAAGAATTAGCTCGTGAATTCTCACTCGATGTCAAGATAAGTAATGCACATGAACGTGATGCACTCACTGCAGCAGTCTATGCATATAGAAGCATATTGCCCAAACTTCAGCAAATTGATAGGATTGTACGAGACGAACAGCTTACTATAGACAGGAATCATCTGAAAGCTCTAGTAGTCAAGGGTACCCCAATAAACGAAGCTCTTGCTGGCCTAGAGAGAGAAGGATCTGAAATTGTTGAGAGTGTTCCCGAAGAACAACCAGTATTAGAAGAGTTAGATCTTACTCCAGAACGATTTGAATCATTACAACAACGCGTTAAACACCTAGAATCTGAAAACCGAGTTCTCTCAGAAAAAGTCGATGACTTAGCCCGTTTTGTCGAATTTCTCAGGTTCAAAGAGAGTGAATTGACAGAAAGTCTCGAGTTAGTCAACAAAGAGAACTATTGGAAAGTAAAACGTGATAGAGAAGTTGAGAGAGCGAAGACTTCACTAATGAAGTCTCAAAAAGAGGCTGACATTCTTAGAAAACAAATGAAAGCTATGAAAAAGAGACTTGAGGTCCTCAAAGGTGTTAGACATCTTGAAATGAAGGGTGATATGCTTGCAGTAAAGGTAATACCCCACTTCACACGTGAAAGCGTTGAGGAATATTGCCGAAAGGTTGGTCTAAAGAGCGGTGATATCATTTTCTTTGAGGATGCTTCCGGTGGAGGTCCTCAAACAGCAGGCCTACTAATCGAAAAAGAAATGCGTGCAGTCATCGTCAACACTCCTATTTCTCATCTTTCAAAAGATGAACTTGTGCGAGCTCTCATACCCACAATAGAAGCGAAAGATGTTGAGCTAAAAAGAGTCGATGAATTCGCCTTCATCAGTCGGAAGAAGTTTGAGAACATACTTCAATCTTTCATGAGAGACGTACGTGAACAAGCACGACAAAAAGGTGAAGACCAATTGGTAGAGTTAGTTGAGAAATACCGAAGAGAAATAAAACGTTGATAACGTTTCTATTCAGGGATTTGAATCCATAGAATATTATTTCCACGAATTAGAATCTGACCATACTTTGCTAGAATCTGCTCGTTCTCGATCTCTTCAGCATCAGCAAGTGTGAGGTTCATATACATATCACATCTTGTCAAATGTCCTCTGAAGATTCTCTGGTCTTTGAGTTTAACAGAAATAACATCATTGAGTTGTTGTTCAAGTGCTTTAATTGGCATTTTTTCGGACAAGATATGAACCTCTCATGAGAGGCGCTTTGTGTGTATTATAAAGCCTTTGCTACAAGTCACTTTTAATATATGACCCGAGCGGAAGAGTCAATTTAGTTGACACACTCTTCATTATCAATAATATAGACCGAAGGAAAACTTAATGCCAAAAATCTGTCTTGGAATCGAAGGAACTGCACACTCATTTGGGGCAGGCGTGGTTACAAGTGATGGTAAGGTATTAGCAAATGAATGGGATATGCTTAAGCCAGCTCAAGGCGGTATCCATCCCAGAGAAGCCAGTCGACATCACTCAGATCTTGGTCCTAGTATAATTAACAGAGCTTTATCAACTGCTGGAATTTCCTTCAAAGACATCGATTTAGTCGCCTATTCTCGAGGTCCCGGTCTTGGACCCTGCTTACGAACCACTGCAACCATTGCTAGAACATTGGCATTGAAACTTGCAGTTCCTCTTGTAGATGTCAATCATTGTGTTGCCCACATTGAGATTGGTTGTCTTGAGTCTGGATTTGTGGATCCTGTTACTGTTTATGTTTCAGGAGGAAATACTCAAGTAATTGCATTTGCAGGGGGCAGATTTCGAACTTTTGGTGAAACATTGGATATAGCTATTGGAAACATGCTGGATGTTCTTGCACGCACTCTTGGGATGGGATTTCCAGGTGGACCTATCATCGAGACCACTGCAAAAGAAGGCACTACTTTCCACTCATTACCTTATTCAGTAAAAGGAATGGATCTTAGCTATTCAGGAATTCTCACAGCTGCAAAAAGGCTTTACAAAGAGGGCGTCGCCACACAAGACATCTGTTTCAGTGTTCAAGAAACAGCTTTTGGTATGCTTGCTGAGATAGCTGAACGTGCTTTAGCACATACAAAGAAAGAAGAGCTTCTTCTCACTGGCGGCGTGGCACGTAATAATAGGCTCACTGAGATTCTACAGGGTGTTTCAGAGCGTCATGAAGTACGATTCCATAAGGTTTCACCTTCTTTGGCTGGCGACCAAGGAGCCATGATTGCATGGAATGGTCTCTTGCAGTTCAATGCTGGCCGTCAAATTCGAATTCAAGATTCTCATGTTCTTCCAAAATGGAGGACCGATGAACAAGACATCATCTGGAGGCAATGAGATGACCGAAATACTTGCCCTTGGTGCAGAATCAATACTCTTTAAAATCACAAGATGGAATCAAACTCTCGCATTAAAGTGGCGACAATCAAAACCCTATCTTCTCGAAGAAATTGACTTTCAACTTAGAAAAAGTAGGACTAATCGCGAGTGCAAGATGCTAACAGTCGCTCGCGCACTAGGTGTGCGAACTCCTGCAGTATATTCGGTTGACTACACCAACCATACAATTCTAATGGACTATATTGAAGGAAAACAGTTCAAACACCTTGTTGAACAAATTTCGGATAGAGAACTTGTAAAACTATGCCATTGTTTTGGGCAATCAATAGGACTTCTTCACAAAGGTGATGTTGTTCACGGCGATCCTACTACAAGCAATCTAATCATTGACAACCACTTCCGACTCTGGTTGGTTGATTTTGGACTATCAGAGATGAATGCCACCGTAGAAATGAAAGGTGTTGATCTACATCTAATCCATCGGGCTCTTGAAACAACTCATTGGGCTAGGCAAGAAATCATGTTAGAATCCACCATTGATGGTTATATTGATGTATTAGAAACCGAGTCAGAAGATCCTCTTGCAAGAATGAAGCACATTCGAGAACGAGGCAGATATCATTAGTAGATTATTGCCATGGAACTGTAATAGTCACCACAAGGTAATCTTTATATCCACTGCATTAGGCCGTGGGGCCAGAACCCGTTTTTTGGGATTAATGACTCAGAGGTTGTCCCGATGGCAAGAATGCACACAAGACGCAAAGGCCAATCTGGAAGTAAGCGTCCATCAACGCTACGGATTCCGGAATGGATGGATAAGGAAAAAGATGCGCAGTGGGTAGAAGCCAAGGTAATCGAACTTGCTAAGGCGGGCAACACTCCTTCAATGATTGGTATGATACTAAGAGACCAATACGGTGTTCCTCTTGTAAAGGTGATTACCGGAAAAACTGTGATGTCAATTCTCCGAGAAAACAGTCTAGAGCGAAGAGTTCCTGAAGATTTGCGTAACATGATTGCAAAGGCTGCAGCTATTCGAAGACATCTTGAAGAAAACAAGAAAGACTTTGTTTCCAAACGAGGCCTTCAGCTTGCAGAAAGTAAGATACACAGACTTTCAAAATATTATAGGAAGAAGAGAGTCCTTGCAGCTGATTGGAAATACAGCCCTGACCAAGCTGCTGTCCTTCTAAGATAGTTTTATCATGACTAAGATATCTCATCTCTAGTGAGATGAGTTCAAAAAAAAGTAGCATTCCCTCCTTGAAGAGCTTAGAGAAGGAATGTGATGCCATTAATTTTCCAGATAGCAAACAGATTCTAATAGTGACATCTCCGTTTCCCGAAGCAACTCTAGCTGCTGCAATACTCTCCAAAGGAATAATGAAATCTGATGGTCTATTCCATGTAACTACTATTCAACCTGTACTGTCTATTGATCAACTAAATGACCTGAGGTCTAGGTATGAAAGCTCTTCAATCATTCTAATTGGTATAGATATTTTTGGGGGGAAAAAGCGCGTCAAGAAAGGAAATAATTATCCTCTCTTTATCGGTGGAGAAACTGACTCTGATCAAATTGCCTCGCTTAGATTTGGAACTGATTCAACTCTTCCTGCCACAGCGTATGTCCTCACTAAATCCCAAACGGAACCTACCATGTATGAGCTAGCACTTGCAGTAGCAGGATCCGTAATCTATGAAGGTATTGATAGACCTAAGAAGGGTGCGAATAAGGACATTATTGAGTTAGCAGATAAAGAAGGCATAATCGAGAAACATACAGGTTTCCGACTATTTGGAATGAGTATGCATCCTCTTGATGAAACTATTCTTTATAGTACAAATCCATATCTCCAATCAATAAGCGGAAATCAACGGGTATGTGACGAGATTCTGAGTAATTCAGAGATTCCTCTTCCAAAATACAGAAAACCACTGAGCGAGCTTACCGATTCAGAGGCACAACGCCTATCATCGAATCTTATTCCCTATCTAGATCTTGATATCATACCTCAACTATGGGGCACAGATTTTATCTTTACATCGGAACGAGGAAACAGTCCTCTAAGATACGCCTCAGGATTCGAAATAATTGCATCCACCTCTTGGGCAAGACATGAGATTGGTTCATCGTTAAGTGTTTGGCTGGGCGATCGAGGCAGATCTCTACGCCAGCTACTTGATAATCATATCAGTCATCATAAAGATGTGATATCTACTGTTCAGCGACTTGCATCAGGTGTTAAAGGAGAATCAACGACTTCGGCAACAACAGTAAAACTACCCGGAGTAAAGAGCGAGATATTATTCGATGTTGGCCGCGTCGCTCTTGAAATCGGGATTGTCGATTCTGATAGACCTCTTATTCTGGATAATGACGAATCATATACAATTGTCTGGCCTCCTCTGAAATTGGGAATCAAACACGTTCTACATAGACTCTTAGGAACACAAATCCATGTAGATTCACTGTCCTCTCACTCGGTTAGAGTTATTGGCACATCAGAAACAAAGGAAACCGTACTTCAAAAGATCATTGAAATGCATGGAGCTAGTTCAAAGTGATTGCCACAATAGAGCTTTCATTTATCTCATCTAGTCTTGCTGAAAGAACACTCCAAGTAATTTTGCCGGACAATACACCTCTTCCATCAGGGCTATCAATTGAGTGTCAAAGAAGAGATACACAACTGCTCATCACAATAAAATGTGATAGAATCATCGATAGCTTAGGGGCTACAATTGAAGACATCCTGAGTGCAATAGATCTATCATTGAGAACTGCAGATACAGCTGACACAACGACCATGTAAAGTATCTATACTACTCTAAAACCAGACCGAGATCAACGCCTTCCAATAATTGCTGAAAAGTAGCTTGAGCTCGTTCTCTTGATCGATCTGCCATTTCTTCTGTGATGAATCCTCTTTGAACCGCACGTTTCAGAAGATGCTGATCGATTATTCGAGGCTCTTGGTCGACTGGTGCCTTTACTACATCAATCTCAAGGTCCACATAGCGAATTCTTCCTGGGTTACTACCATTACTTGGATACACTTCTACTCCTGTATTGATATTGACATAAGTCCCTTTTAGTTGACCATCTCTTGAGTAATAGTTAGTGAACAATGTCAACGTCCCAGGCACCACATGAGTAAGAGCAAAGTCTCCTTCATCACTGACCACGTCCACTTCATCTGTTGACTCTTGAGTCAGTTTCAACTTTCTACTAGTATGTCTGAATTGTCTCTTGATTACAAACCCTTTGGATTTTGCTTCAATTACACGTCCTCTAGCCAAGACAATATTCCGACCATCCAGCTTTACATGTTCAATATTGATTAGATCATCCACCTTAGGAAAGTCTTGTGAAACAATCTTTTCGAGTTTAGAAGTAATATATCTACGTTCATCAGGACGTTCTTCAATAATCGTTTCTGCAAGATCAACTAGCGCAGAGTATCCTGCGCTCTTGTAAAAGTGATGGTGGGCTATTGTTGGTTTAATCTTCGCTCTTGTATTATCAAGAGCTTCTTTCACATCTGCTGGAAACTCGATATCCGCATTACTTGTTCCTTCAAATAGAAGATCAGTAGACTCTATCTCATTGTACTTCGTATACACTCTTTGAGCAGTATCGAGAAGGTCATCCACCTCATCCTGAAGTTCTTTATCAGTGAGATTTTCTGCTGATGTTCTCCATAAGATTCCCCAGTGCTCAGTATTATCTCTTATTTTTCTGCCAAGCATTGTAAGTTTGCGTCGTGCGTCTTGATCCTTGATTTTAGTACTGAGCCGTACCACTGGTTCGGGTAGTAGAACAGCAGCTCGACCTGGGATAGTTATACTTGATGAGAGCACAGGTGCTTTCCGACCATAGTCATGAGCTCGAATCTGGACTAAAATACCATCACCTCGTTGAAGCCCCCTATCTGGTAACAGTCCCGATATTGTTCCTAGGTCGATTTTTGTCTGTCCAGTTCTTTCATCACGCCCTAGAATGACTCCTCTATAGATAGAACTCTTAGCCACTCTTGGAGTTCTTGTTATAATACCCCCTAAGCGTCTACGAAGTACATCAGATAATCTATTCAATATCGATTCATAAGCGATGGCTACAATGCCCTGCAAATCACTACGATCCCAGATATCGACATCTGGGATTTCACTACGATAAGGGAGTCCAAACCTTCTAGCCACTTCAGGGGTGGGCTGTACCATTTCAAAATGGTTTTGCAGCATTATTTGAGTCAACGACTGTGAATAGATTCCTCGTATCCTTACCTTTATCATGAATAGACACTGGCCCTGGTATAAGGCGCCAATCCTTTACCTCAATGGTACAGGCTGGCTAATCGCACACTTTAGATAAGACCATTATGGTCTAGTCACGTATTGGCTCCAATAGACTGGACACATGCCAAATCTTTGTCCGCGCATGATTAGGACAGTTTGGATCTTGGCTTGGTTCATCCAGAATGGATATTGCATTCTGGGCTCTCACAGCAGGAGAGTCAGACTCATTTTCAAGGACTGCATTAGCCTCATTTGCAGCACGTCGGATATTCCTCGGAACTGAAGAATCCTCTGAAATCTGCCTAAGAAGGTGTTTTGACTGATCGATGCTTTTTTGGGTTTCGGGGTCCAATGGACTCACCTCTAAATGATCTTTACGCACAAACGGTGTGCGAACAACAATGACTCAACCTGAGCTAGCCATATCAACGTTTTCATAATGACTCAATCAACCAGCATCTCTTATATCGAAGTTTGAATGATGATGAAAGGAGATTTCTATGACCGATAAAGATGATATCTCAGTGAAGAAAATGGCTGATCTTCTTCACCGGGGTGCAACAATGCTTGCTGATGCATGCCCGATATGTGATTCTCCTCTTTTCAAAGTTGGAGAAGATATCTACTGTGCTAAATGTGACAGACGTATAGTGTATGCAAAATCAGAGGAAGCAGTAGAAACACAGGCTGTGAAGACCTTAATCCCCGAGCTTCGCGAAACTCTGATTAAAAAACTGAAGAAGCTGAACGAACTGGTCGAGTCAGAGAATGATGTTGAAGCTCTTACACGGCTTGCCAATCTGATGGTATTACTCTTACAATCACTAAACCGTCTAGAGAATATGAAGGAGTAACAACTCCTCCTCTTTGGATGAAAGAATCTGAACGACTTAGACTACTCTTTTTCAGATGTAGTTCCTCTTCTGAGTCGAGCTCTTCTCGTCTTTACTTCCTCAGGCCCTTTGAGTACCTTGCTCTTTCTGATCTCACATTCTCGAATTGGAATGATTTTCTTGACCTCTTCGAATACCTCAGATGCAAGATCTCCCATAATGACCTTGGTAACAAGTTCGTCAAAATTATGCTTCTTTGCATGAGCCCTAATGACTTTCTCGATATCCTTTCTGGCTGCATGTTCTTGGCTTGTCTTTGCACGAGTTGTGGTGAAGACAATGACAGAGATTCTCATCAGATAATCATCTTTTGTCAGAATTGGACCAATCCAATCAATTCTTGATGTTCCTCTTCTTACAAGACCTCGTAGATAATCCGAGCTCCATTCATGGCCATAGAATGATGTCAATGCCTGTTGGCCTGTGACCTCAAGGACCTTGAAACGTAGTTTTACGTGTATCTTTTCAAAATCACCAGTTATATCGTATAATGTGGGTTGAACAGTGCGTCCAATCAACAATTCTGGAGACCCTGATGGCGTTGTACCTATCTCCTTATTCTCAAAGTAGTCTGGAGCAAGTATCTGGTACCAGGTCTTCTCCTTCCACTTGTCTCGGGTCCTTGTTGCTGATTGTCTACTTCTTGAGGACATCTGAATATCACACTCACACTGGACGTTTAAAAGTGAGTCCAGAGAATCACGAAATGGTCCATGGACTGGCCATTAGAACCGCGCCGACATCCAACGAGTCGAATAAAAACGTTGTCTTTGGGTTGAATTTTCCGTAATGATTTTATTAAGACTGAATCATGTCACAACGTTTTTCTGACCTATTTCTTAGCCAAACAAGTTCGACTAAAAGAAACTCCTTTGTTCCGCCCCTCTTATGCCAGTGTCACCACTCTCTAAGATCAAAAAGACCTCAGAGTCAGCATGAGCATTGTCTGTCATCATCGAGTTGGAATCCCTCCTACAGACCGGGTCTCTTTCTCCTGTTTTAATGCTGAATCATCACTTCCAGCAACAGTGAGCATTTCCACAGTACTTTCCACGGCAGGGTCATCATCACTCATACCGGCGCCATCACTGTAGCTAGTGAGGTTCAATTGGACAAAGTGAACGGCCGCAGACTCTCCGGAACTTGATAACGGTCCCTTTATGGAGAGTAAGGACTTCCCGCGAGAAGGCAGCTTCTCTTGGGCTTTTGGTCGTGTACGTTGGGTCTTGTCTAAAGTCCTAGTCCACAAGCCTAGTCCTTTCATATTACTTCATCCTGTTAAGAGTATATGAATTCATACAATTTTATATGTCTGAAGGGTTGTATTGATACTTTAACTAGGAAAAAAGGGCAAAAAGTTAGAATGTGTAAAAACTACCAATTAGTTCTATCATGAGGTTCTGACGAGAAAACTAGATATGACTAGCATCCATCATCCGTGATGAGATGTGCGCAATGGACGAAGTTGTATGTTCCCGTTGTGGATTCAAAGAAGTGGCTCTTGTTAGAAAAGAAATGGTTGGTAGTGGAAAATATCGAAAGAAATGGCGCTGCCCACGCTGCAGTAACACTTGGGAAACTACTGACAAGTAATTTTATCGTCTATAAAAAACGGTTAAAATCATGACCTATTTCTTGAAATGAATATATGGTGAGTGAACCACAACTTGAAGAGATTTCTGTGTTCTACCTCTTCTTGCAACCACTGGAGCTGGTCTACCGGTCTGAAGAGCAAGAAGGATGGATAACGCATACCTTTCACATCAGCTTCAGCCCTGTGTGCATGAGAGAGTTACAGGAATCGTGGCATCTTCGGATGTTAATGAAGGAAGCAACTGGTAAGGGAGTCAAACCCAGTGTTCCCGGGGCGCATCTCCAGAATCCAGACATCTGGACTCCTGTCATCTCTATTGAACCTGAACGCGTTGTTCTTGAACTGAGAGAGCGTGGCATGGGTCTTGTAAGAGAGCGACGGATTTCGGAGAAACATGTAGCCCTGCGAGAAACATCTGAGGTGAGGGAGCTTCTGCACACAGAGATGAGCAAGTTCCTGAAGTCGCTTGGCATCGAGCCTAATCGGAGAATGACAGCAGCAATAGAGAGCGAGATAGCAGCTATCATCGAGATTCGTGGGATAGAGGATGATAGAGCATCCGTTGAGATTGAGAGTGTGGAAATAGGAAGGGACTCCACTGGTGGGCAAGTCATCTATGTGACCCTACTCTCGAATGATGAGTTGTACAGAATTCCTGTGACGAAGCATCTTCACAACATGAAAGAGATTGGGCGTGTCACAAGAGATGGGATTGCTAATGTAATAAGGTCAATACTGGGGAAGTTCAATCTGAGTGAGGAGTCCATGGCTTCAGTAATTGATGAATGTATACGATTGTTGAGGAAAGAAGGGGTCATTAGGAGATAATTGAGTGACACAATTCATATTAGTTGCATGATTTGAGAAAGTGATGGTGCGGAGGGCGAGATTTGAACTCGCGAATCACTACTGAATAGGATCCTAAGTCCTACGCCGTTGACCAGGCTTGGCAACCTCCGCGTTATCAGAGGTCTGAATTGAAACACGATATAACCGTTATGTAGAGTGAGTTTTAGTATTGACAAACAGGAACTTGCTGACGCATTTCTTTGAAAGGTGAGAAATACAACCTTTGAAACTTCTGTGCTCCACCCTCCCAAGCACGATGGCACTATCATTCTCAAAAGGTTATAGTTCACGAGTTCAATCGATTCAGGACCATCCCGTTTCAGAAAAAATCTCGCCCTCCGCACCATTCTCTTTATGGTTATCAAAAGGCTTATGGATTTCACTATTCTCTACATAGTGATAGGAGCGACTATTATTTTGACATCAATAGCTATGCCAATTTTGGACTATGCAATATTGGCAATAGGTATAATGATTCTTATCGGTCTACCAACAGGCCTGCTTGTTAAAAGGCGCAAAGTCTTGAACTATCAAATCTTAGGCATTCTCATATCACTGGTTATTGGTGTAGCAGTAGTCCTGATTGAGTACGTTCACCTAATCGATTGGTGTTACAGTTTAGAACAAATGCCCTTCGGGTTGGCTGTTGCGTGTGAAAATTTCCTCCCAGAAATTCAATGTTCCGCATTGATTGGGATTGTTTTAGCTATCCTACTAGCTTATTACGTGAATCGGAGATAACCATCAGGGAAGTTTTGTAGGAGTTCGCGAGTTCAATCGATTCGAGACTCTCTCGTTTTGGAACACATCTCGCCCTCCGCACCACTTCTTTTTAGTAACGCTCATAATGAGTTTCAGATATCGAGTATTAGTGAAATATAATGAAGTACCTCTTTCTAGCTACTGATGAAAATAAAATGCAACTCTACCACTTACTGCTCAATGCCATCAATTTCCATGAAAATGGTCATGAAGTGACAGCGGTTCTCGAGTGCGCTTCGCCCACGCTTCTGATTGGAATCGCAGATGGATCAATCAAGCTTCCCATCTTTGATAAGGCAATGGAACTTGGAATTATTGATCATGCATGTAAGGCATGTAGTGCTGCCTTTTCAGCAACAGACGCCGCACAAAAACTGGGTGTCCCACTCAAGGGTGAACTTAGTGGTCATAGTGACCTCCTAAAATTCGCTAAAGACGGATACTCTATTCTTACATTCTAGCATCAGACGGAAAAAAGTTGGCGCCGGGGATGAGACTTGGCAACCTCCACATCAGAGTGAAGAAGACTGGAATTCAGATGCGATATATAATTCGTTAGTAGAATCTAAGCCAAAAATAGCATTTGAGTGGCCAGAAATACTCTTTATACTCCAATGATTATTTGATTTTGATACTTTCCTCAAATTCCCGTAGTTCATCCCCATATAGAATACATGATCAGATGCCCAAGCAACTCTCCATACACGATCTGTAGTCATGTATGTTGGCTGTGTTACATATTCGATTTTGGATGAATCATCAAAGGAAATAATGGCAGTAGCTCCTGTCGCAGAACCAACAAGAATCTCTCTTGCTGGGGATAACGATATTGATGAAATTCGATGTCCTGGAATACGAATCAATATCTCTTTCGAGTTCGTAGATAAATTCCATTTAATCACTGAACCATCAATATGACCAGTAAGAAGAATATCTAATTCACGAATGTAATGACCCGAAGTAGCATCTGGAATACTCTTTCCAAATTCCACTAATAAACGCTTGTTGATTTTTGACAACGATTTTCCCCCGTCGTTGAAATAATCACCTGTACTAAACCAATTTATCCTAACACATTCTTAAATTCTATGGGTATGTTCCAGTTTAGTACATTATCTTCATGTAGACTACCATTAATTCAATTTTACAATCATAGAACTTCTGTAGAAACAAAATACTATATGTACTCATTATAATTCTTTATAGACTTGGGGGAATTTGTGACGCCAAATGAAGATAATCGAATCGATACTGATCCTAGAATCATGATAGCTCAGATGGATCAAGCTTGGAGTGATGCAAGAAGTTACACCAGTAATATTTGGCAGATAGCAGCACTTTGTCTGACTGTTATCACATTATCTCTCAATATTGTATATACTCTAACAGCCTTGGAACCTTTATTGATACTAATACTTCTCTTTACCTCCCTTTTGGCAGCCGGCGGAGTGCTTGCAATTCAATGGCTAAGGTATAATATAACATATAGAGTAGTATACATCCAAGAAATAGAAGAAAAACTTGCTAACCTACAAGATGATTACAAGGTTACCCCATCATCACATCTTTTCGGACTTGAGAAAGGCCCTCTAGCATATCTTCTTTTAATTCTAATAATAGCAACTGAAACACTATTCTTCTCTCTTGCATACACTTCATATCTATTCTTCATGTCTTTGGATATAGAATTATTAGTGTCAATATTTTTCACAGCCATCATTTCAGCGATTTCTATTCTACCATTTTCTTTACATGTAATTCAGAAAGAAGTAAATCTCCGAAGAAGGGAGAAAGAATCTGCAAGGGATTGGAAAGAAAAATTCCGAGAAAACTTGCGGATTGCAATAGAAGAACTAAGGTCAGAAGGCTATGATATCAAGTATGCATTTTCTTTTTCTCCATTTATCAAAGAAAGAGAATCTAGTTTTGATATTGTAGTTGAAACAGAGAAATATCAATTCATTTTCATAACTAAATCTTCTTACTGGGCTAGTAAGGAAAAAATTGATGACGCCAGATCATTTAGGAATCAGATTATCTTTATCGCTACACCCCATCATGAACAATTTCCTGTATATCACCCTCATGTCTTTGCTATCAGTTCTGCATCGAGTTCTAAAGATTTAAGAAAATATCTCCTTGATGGATTAACTGCGAAACTATTCAAATCTGATAATGATATTTTTGAGAATTAATTGACAATTTTGAAAACAAATTATATTGTTTGATAATCGGATATTTGGAATAGCGATTTTTACTTGTTGAATTACATCTATTATTTAGGTATCAGTAAGATTTTATTCAAATTGATATTCAACGACGTTAAGCCGAGGTATCCAAGTGGTTACGGAGACGGTCTCGAAACTAATCGTAGACGAGTAAACCGTTGCCCTTGAGGCTCGTGAGACCATGTACAACTTGAGTTATACATAGCACGAATTCGAATCTCATCCTCGGCGCCATATCCTTTCTTGTTCTCCGTTATGTTACTTCATGTTCATCATCATCTTCAGGATATTCACCATTCAAATACCTCATTGCAATATCCTCTAAATCATTCAAGTTCTCTACATTGTGTTGTAATAGAGGATGATATTCATCATCAATCCCAGCCATGTATTCATCAAGTTCATCCCTCTTTACATATTGCCTATAGACCTCTATTTCATCCCCATCCTTAATCTGTTGATTGATGATTATATAGACTCCATCAGTGGTTACTTCTAGTTTTGCTATCCTTATATTACTCTCATCGCTTGACTCAACCTGTTCCGGTTCATCAATATTAACCTCTTCATCCTCTGTATACTCCAGTTCGGAGAGGGCCTTTTTCAACCGTTGATATTCATCAATATGTGAAAATCGTAGACCGCGAATACCTTTGACATCGAGCTCTATATCATGACGAGTATTTGTCCTTGGATCGACCAGCTGCTCCGACTCTGCCAACAGAGCCAAATCAAAGATGTTGAACTCCAGAGTTTCTAACAATTTCAAGTAAGACTCTTCAGGTACATCATCAAGCTCAACTCGGAAATCTCTGAATGAATTATCATCAGTCAGTACCTTCATGGTAATTTGTTCTCCTTGCTTTGTAGAGAGGAAGTCCAAACAGGTCGAAGGTACATAGAACTCTTCAGGGAAGAACTTGCTACGGTGGACTAGAGGTTTCAAAATACTGAGAGAGTATACATCAGTTTTCTTCTCCCGTCTTATTCTAGCCTCAATATATTCGATATCTGTACGGTGATTCCACATTAGTACCGATCCATCAGAAGTGCCTATTCCAGACCCATGTCTGACAGGTGTACGTAATGTCCTTACTAGACTCTTCGTATCTTTGAATTTCAAGGTTTCATGGAGCTTTCTTCCTTCGTAGAATCCCACCTCATAGGTTTCTTGGTCAGTGTCCATAGAAACAAGACATGTTACTTTAATGGAATCGGAATGTTCTCGCCTGACAGACTCTAGAAACTGATTTACATTTCTCTCAACATAAGATGGAATTTCTATGGTATTTGGATGTTGAAGTTCTGATAGCATTGTGGCTGGTACAAATGAAATTCTGAGCCAATGAAGAAATTCTCCTCTACGATGATGTTTTGTGGGATACTCCAGCTCATAAGGAATCCATATTGGTTCATTATTATCATCAGACTCAGTTAATACCCAGAGAATGGTCGTGTTTTCATGCTGCTCGGTAATAATAGGGGTGCAGATCGACGAACCTTGCACTCCAGCATTTCTCTGGAATATTCTATCTTTTACACACTCATACCAGCGAGGTTTTAGGATTGGCTCCAGAAATCCTTCGACAAATCCTCCAACTGTTTTTTCAGTGTCCTGAAAGACTATCCATGCTGAGAATACACTCTCTTCCTCAGACCAACGTATCTGCCCATATTCCTGAATCACAGTCCTCCTACTCTCAGGTATTCTATCTCTCAGGAACATGGTTCTCTGGCATAGATTGGCGTAAATAGCTTGTAAATCATATCTTGTTCTGACCTCTGACTGCTGTGGTTTAAAACCAAGCTGATAGAGTTCCCATTCCATAACAGCTATCCAGAGTTTATTTGCAACAGACATGGTCAATTCAGCAGGTACGAGATTCTGTACTACTACCAGTATTGTAAGCATCAAATTGTTTCCGTACAGTTCAAGTAAATCGGGAGTCTGGTTGAGTACCTCTATTAATTCTCTCCTGTTCTCAGAGTTCAAGAGATTGATTATGTCTTTTCTCTGTTCTACAAGCTTATCCCAGACCTCCCTCATTCCCGATCCTTGCTGAAGGATGGCCCTCACATTTTGCAAGGCTCGGAGAAACTTCTGCATGTTCTTATCACCAGACAAAGCCAGAGCTGTTATCTTGATGATACGCTCACAGTTATGGTATAGGTCATCATAATTTGGAATCTTCTGTATCAGAAACTGCGCAGCATAGAGTAGGCGTTTCAGTTCTTGCTCTCTAGTCACTATCGTATCTAGCTCTGAGTCAAACTCAAACCCAATAATGGGAGGTCTAGGTACAGGACTCTGAACCTCATCCTCCGCCTTTGGAAAGGCATCATAGTTCCATCTCCGGGTAATCTTTCTTGCATCATGATATTGTTCCTTTGCCTTCGGATGAGATGGTGGCGGGTGTGCTGGAACAAGAACTGTACGTTCAGTGAGAGAAACTGTATGTAATAGCGCTGAGATAGTCACTGCTTCGATGTTCTCAGGAACTGCATTTTCTTCAGTTTCATCTTGTTCTCTATCATCCCCTTCATCTATTCTCTCGCGAAGAATACTGGGAATCAGGGTCATAGATTTATGCTCAATCTCACGTACTATATCATCAGTCAGTGGTAACATTTTGGCAACAATACTAGTAAGGGTGACTCCTCGACCATACATTGGTTTTAGTCTAATCGACTGTACAACTTCTTGATGAGGCACAACTCCATCACTACTGTGAGTACCCCTGACCTTTTTTGAGAAGTCCCGTAATAGGGGAACATCAATGGTTCGTATCCAAGGCGCAGCCGAGGTGGGTGTATCCTGAATGATGATACGAGCATCCTCTTTTCTTGGAATTCTCCATCCGAATACCCGTGGAGTAGTTGGAACATTGTAGATGATTTCATCAAGGTGGGTCAATCGAGGGGAGTCATGGGAAAGCGGTTTTATGCATCTTCGTTGATACACTGAGTTCATACGTGTGTGCTTCATTCCATGATCAATCCAGATGAGGTTGGTATTCTGGTTTGGTAGAATATCAAGGAGTGTACGTTCAAAAGACCGCACCAATGTTTTCTTTTCCTTGGGAACCAAATCCCTGAAATCTGGCCATCCATTGAGGACAATGATTTTCTCCGTATCACTATGATTATCAAATTTCGATCTGATACGATTGATTAACTCTGAGAAATCTGCTCTCGACCGAGAGAGTAGCTTCTCCGTTTCAATGCTCAGGTCAATGAATTCAATTCTTTCAAGAGTCTTCATCAGTATTTTATGAGTCTTCTGGGTAATTTTTCCATCTCTAAGGAGATTATCAAGTCCAAACCTTCTATTGATTAGCCATCTCTTGTTCTCTTCTGAGCTCATCTCTCTGAATACGCCTACCAAGTCCAACCAGTGTATCTCAATATCTCCATTGGAGTTTTGCGTACACTCCTGTATATGATGGAGCAAGTGCCAGTTCCTTGAGAGCCATGCTGCTGCATTTCCAGAAGATGCCTGTGAAGGAACTGACACGTATAAGGTTAGAATACGGCCATCTTTGATTCGCTCTCTGAAGGGATTTTCCTCTACGATTGTAGTAAGAGGTTGCATCTCCGTGACTAGTTCAGAAGGTCCATTAGAGGGCGTGAGTATGAAAGCCAATCGGATAGGTTTCTTGAAATTATCAAGGATTGGAGCGAAAGAAGTGAGGTCTTCTGTATCAAGCGAATCATTGACTAAAGCCATAATGAGGCTGGACAACAGATCTTGAAAGGCATCAAAGACCATCGATGGGTCTTGGTCAGTATCTAGCACAATCACACCTTTCCACAGACTCTCAGGAGGTGTTGGGTCTGTGGATACTAGACTCTTATAATCCTGAATCAATATTTGTTCATAAACGGCAAGTTGATCCATGGTTTCCTTTGCCGGAGTACCTTTGGAGATGGAATTCCACTCGTTATCTGTGAGTTTTCGTTTCCAAGCATGAAGTCTTGGTCCATAATCCTTCTTCTTTTTGTTCCGTGTGCGAATACTATAGAGATTGTAATTGAACCCGGTCTTACTCTTTATCTCTACAATCATCATTGGAGTCATGATGACCCGTCCCGGAATCTCGCGTCTGAGAAAGAAGGTGAGGTCAATCTGTCCGGTACGCTTTCCAATCGGTAGTTCACCAACGATTAGTATGGGCGACTCTTCCTCAAGCATTCTCTCTCCAGCAAAGACTACCTGTTTGAGGGATACAGGATGGTGCAGATTAGAGAGTAATATCCTGTGCCAGTTGTTCCCCTCCTGCTGGCTCAAGCTAAGAATCTGTTCCTTGAGCCTCTTCACATCCTCATCCTGAAGTGTACCTTGATCGATATGATCAAGAATGCTCTGAATACCCTCTTTCTCTTTTGTATCCCTTGTTCTCTTTAGGTCTTGAGCTATCTTTTTCCTTAAATCTGAAATGGTTTCAGGAATCTGCCTCCTTTCAATGCTCTCACTCACTGACCGAGGTTTTCCAACATTTCTTCCATGGAGAGCCTTTATTTCCTGTACAATCTCTCTAAGTTCTCTATCACTTTCTGGGTTGAAATTCTTCTTACCAGTTGCTCCTTGTGAATACACCCAGTCAAGATATGGTCTGAGTCTGTGGATGAGTAGTCTAATGTACCTATGAGCCTCAGATCTTGGTACATTATAGATGAAACAGTACTTGCAGAGCTCAATGAGATGAGCACGTATCATGTCCACAAAATCTAGTCCAGGGAGGGTGGGATGTGAAAGGAGAATCCTTGGGCCATACTGGTTTCCCGGGTAACCAGCTTTAATGTAGGTCTTATCGATACTGGAATCGGGATATTTCTCAGCAACGCTCTTTGGGATAACTTTGGTTGTCCCATCAGCATATACTCGAACTTCATAATATACAGGATTTGGAAATTGGTACTCTGTGAGGCCAAGGTCTCGGAGTCTAGCACCTGCATAATTGAGCAAGGCATTAAGTGGTCCAACAGTACCTTCCTCCCAGCTATAGATTCGTTTTGTTTCTTTATTTCCATAACGCTTTGTGGAATTCCAGAGAACCTTGAAGAACGCACCACGGAGATTGGGTTCTGAATTCTGGATGGCTGAGTAATCATATGGGTCGAATTTTTTGGATTCTTCCCAGGCAGTCCATGCTTTCAACCAGTTGCTCGCAATGCTCTTGTAATATTTTTTCTCCTTACTACGGACTCTTCCTCGGGCTAGTCTTACAAGAGCCGCGAGTCCTGAATAAATTGCAGACTGAAGGACTGCATTTGGTTGGAATGCCCTTGGAGTACGCCCCATTTTCACCCAATGTAGATTTATTTCATTAATTATTTATAAGGATATAGTGTTCCATATGAAATATTGAATTTTCAATTTAGAGAAATATGAATACTTTATTTATTAAAATAAGGCAAAATAAAATAGTTGTCATCATAAATTAATATACTAATTATACATACAATATTATGAGTTCAAAAGACTCTCTACAGACAAGAAGGGGAGTGAACTCAAACTGGCTCAAGAAATGGGTCAGAAATTAATATACTAAGGCGAAAACGATGGCTCGATCAAAAGGTGTGATAATCTCTGTCAAAGTCCCAATCAACTGGGAAGTATTGACCGAGAGGACTAAGCAACGTCTTAGACAGACCGTTGGCCGAGACACCAGAGTGATTCATGCCTATCTTGGAATAATTGAACAATATGAAAACGAGTTACTAATAGGTAAGAACAGAGATAGAATTAATGATACCAAACTGGATCAAATGACTTTAACCGCATTAAAAGTTAAAGTAGGTAGCGAACAGAGAATATCTGTTCCTCACGATTTCAAGGTAAGATTTCCTCGAATTTCTCAAAATGAGTTGAATGAATGTAGACTCTCTGCTGTTTCATTATATGAGAGTTATCTCAAACTCAAACAAAAACGCAGAAGAAAGATATCTCGACCTGCTTCAGTAAACTCTTCAAGAAGAATTCCACGTTGGATGTTCTCTCGAAGATTCAAGTTATTTGAAAAGAAGACCTCGCACTCAAGATGGTGGCTTGAGATTCGTGATGCTTTCAATTCAAGTCTTGAAAAAAGAAGATTCCATGACAAGCTCATCATTCCACTCAAAATATCACCTTTCCATCATAGTCAGATAGAAAGAGGTGAAATTAAAGCTCTTCAGATATTTATTGATAAGAGTCAAAAGTGGTGGGTATCATTTGCAGTCCAAGCAGAGGTTCCTGATTTCCTAGAAGAAAGGTTCCCTGTAGCTATTTTAGGAATTGACCTAGGAATAGAAAAAGCAGCTTGCACAACCCTTCTTACACCTGAAAAGACTAGGGAAACTAGATACTTTGTTCAGAAAGATAAAACCAAGCTTATCAAAAAGTATGATAGGCTAGTTTCAGATTTACAAAGTAGTATGCACACTCTTGGAAATAGAGGAATCAATACTGATTCACTATCTAAGAAACTGCGTAAAATCAAATCAACGCGAGAGAACATATCTTCTGAGTACGACAAGATTCTTGTCCGTCAGCTTATCGATTATATCTCTGAATTATCCCAAAAACACACACTCTATGTTGCCATTGGTCGCCTGAAGAATATACGAATGCGTGCTAGGAAAGGAAATTACCAAGGACGAGAATTTAGAGGAATGATACACTCCTGGGCATTCTCTCGAATAACCGACAGTCTCAAACATGGACTGGCTCAATTAGGTTGGACAGTGGAAGGAAAAGACTCACGTTTCCGAGCCGTCCCTGAGGCTTGGACTTCCATCATCTGTTGGAAGTGTGGTGCTAAGGGTTCACGACCTAAGCAGAATTACTTCCACTGTCCATCCTGTGGTTACAGCATAAACGCAGATCAGAATGGTAGTACAAACATTGCAGCACGCATGCTTATGCTCACAAAGTCACTGCACTCTGTGAGAGGACTAGGTCTGTGGACTAGGGTCTTATCTAAGACCCAAAGTCCGCGGCTGAAAGCCCAAAAGAAGGAACCTTCTCAAGGGAAGTCCTTACTCTCTGAAAAAGAGCTAACATCAGGTTCTGGAGAGTCCGCGGCTGTTCACTATGCTCAAACGAGCCTTCTCAGTTTTGGTGACAAATCTGGGAAGAGTGATGATGACCCTACCGTGGTAAGAACTATGGAAGCACTCTCTGTTTCTGGAGGTGATGTACCAGAACTACAACAGGAGAAAGAAGCCAGGTCTTCAGGAGGGATCCCATCCCGATGAATGTTGACAAAGCTCCTGCTAATTTCACATTCCAAAAGAATGTGGGAAGTGGTAACACTGGCAGGAGAAGGGTGGAACATAGAAATTTCTTGAAGTTGAGGTTCACTCACCTCTGTTGAAGGAAATAGTTCATCTAGGAGACCCCGGCTCAGTTGAATTTCGGAATATCTCGATTTAATCTTACCGTCATGCCCCCAAAGATTCATTATCTCACTTACTCTCTTCGATGCTTTGTTGAGGTCCGAAAAAAGGTGACTCAAGAAGAACAATGGCATCTATTTGAAGAGAGTATAAGACTCATTGGACAGGGTCGATTTGCAGAATGTGAGACCGTTCTGAAGAAACTTATCTCCAGCCAACCCGAGAAATCATACCTCTGGATATCGCTTGGCAGATGTCAGCTGGCACAAGAAAAGATTGCAGATGCAGAAGTGTCAGCAAGAAAGACCTTAGAACTAGATGATAAGAATGCAGCACACTGGAATCTTTTAGGCTGTGTGATGAAAGCAAAGAGTGCTTTTACAGAGGCTGAACCCCTCTTTCGTAGGGCCTTAGAGCTCAATGCAAAGGATGCCACTTCTTGGAGTGGTCTTAGCACTATTTTACTAGGACTTGGAAGATATACTGAGGCTGAAGAAGCAGCTCGCAAAAGTATCGAGATCGAACCAAGATTCTTTGAAGGATGGGTTGTTCTTGGTACGCTTTGCCTCAAATTGGGTCGACTTCAGGAGGCTGAAGCTGCATTTCAAAGACTAGTAGAACTGTCCCCTAACACACCTGAAGCCTATGAGCTACTCAGTATAGCTTTTACTGCTCAGAAAAAACACACCGAAGCTGCTGCTGCACAAGCAAGAGCTAGAACGCTTCGAACATGAATGCTACTTATTCTGGAGTTCTTCTAGTGCTTGATTCATCGCATCTTGAGATAGTTTTGAAAGTCTATCCACAGTAGACTGCTGTTTTGCTCCAATATACACCCTCGCCTTTGGTTCAGTTCCTGAAACTCTGACCAGAACATATGATCCATCGGTGCATTCTATTCTAATTCCATCAACCTCTAGTATCTTGTCAACTCCACTCATCTGTGGTACAAGTAGCTCTTTTACCCGTGGTAGGAATTCTGATTTGATTTTATCTGGACATGGTACAAAATCTCTCAACATGGGGTATTTTGGAATGGTCTTCATTAGTTTGATACAGCTTCCATTTCCTAATTCATCAACCATCTGAGCAAATCGTGCAGCTCCAGCTATACCATCCATCCAACCTCCAATCTCTGCAAAGATTGGTTTCCATGGTTCTGATGCAAAGACTACATCTTGTCCCTTATCCGAGGCGAGATATTCTTGTAGAGACCCTAATGGCATTCGTGTGACTTTTCCTCCAACAGCAGTTACAAGCTCATCTATTACACTTGATGTATCAATTGATACAACCACAGTACCACCGCCTCTTCGTTCGACCTCATCTTTCGCAAAGAGAGCAATGACACGATTCTGATCTATGAACTCTCCTTCCTCATTGATGACTGCAAGACGGTCTCCATCTCCATCATGACACATCGTGACCGCGAAGTCTGAGTTTGCAGCCATTTTCATTGCGTCTTGCAGATTTCCTGGTGATGGTTCAGCTGGTCTTCCGGGGAAGTGACCATCCTGGTGCGAATTCATCGTAGTCACAGAGAATCCAAGCTCTCTAAGGAGATGTGGAGTGTAATCTGTTGCTGCTCCATTTGCTAGGTCAAGAAGCACTTTTGTGCCTTTACTATCATTACCCCTCTCTCTCAAGAACTTACCAATATGAGTTAGATATTGCCGTCTGATATCTTGTTTCCAGAGTTCACCACACTGATTCCATGGTGCTGTGATATACTTGTTATTTGATATGCTCTCTTCCAACAACACTTCTTCATTTCTAATGAATTCTCTACCCCCGATAAAAAATTTGAATCCATTATCTGTCGGAGGATTATGGCTAGCTGTTACTATAACTGATGCTGCAATTCCCTCTGTGTTACTATAGTATGCAACTGTCGGCATAGGTGCTATTCCAAGATCTACAACATCGACCCCAGTTGAAAGAATCCCTGCAATGATGCTATTCCTCAACATTTCTCTTGAAGTCCGTGCATCAGTTCCAACACCTACCGTACCTTTTCCCACTAAGAAAGAACCAAGCGCTTTTCCAAGATCTAATGCCAATTCAGGTGTTGATTTCTCAATAATCGATCCACGTATTCCCGAAGTACCAAAGAGCTTCTCTTTCACTTACAATCCCTCTAGTTTTGTGGCAATGCTAAATCTGCAATATCTTTTGCTGCTTCGCCCATTCTCAGGAGACTATCTACAACATAAAGCTGAGTTTGTGGTTGTCCATTTGGTGCTGTTACTATAAGTTGTCTAAGCTTGGCAGTCTCAGTAATAAGCCATCTCTCCGATTCAATCACTGTCAACACAGTTTTCGAATTGAACTTGAATAGATTTTTTACAGATTCCGAGAGCATATTCCCAACTCTCTCAACAATCGGTTCCAATTTCTGTACAAGTTTCTTATCAATTGGTTCGCCGACTCTCTGAGCAATATCTACAGCATAGTCTGCAATCCTTTCGAGATATTGAGCAGCCAATCTGTAATCAAGAGCTTCAACAGGCGTAATACTCATCATCTCACTCATTCTAGGATACTGAATGGCCGATCTTAACTCTCTGACTATTAAGAAGAAGAGTCTATCCACTTCCTCGTCACGCCTGATAACGTCGTCTGCTCCCTCTTTCGAACCATCAAAATATGACCTTAATGAATCATTAATCATGCGTGCTGCAATAAGATTCATTCTTCGCATTGCAGTGCTAACAGGAAGCGTTGCAGGATCAATCAGGCACCGCAGGACTATTTCATGATCATCTTCTTCGGTGACTTCCAAAGCTACGAATCTCTTGATGACTCTCTTCAACTCGTCTCTTTGAGTATTTGTGATGACCTCTTTACTCATCACTCGAATTTCATCAAAACCAAGAAGGTATCTACTTGTTATCTCCCATCGTAGATTCTGTTCAATCTGCGCAGTGGTGGATCTTGTTTCTCCTGCTTTCGGAAGTCGCGGGTCAACAATTAGACATCCATCTTCTCGCTCTGTAAGAGCAACAGGATCTCCCTTACTAAGGTTCTGACTAGCGACCCATTCCTTCGGTAATATGACAAGAATAGAGCTGCCAGTTTTTCCTCCAGTCTGCTGCAGCTTTCTATAGTATACCATTATAGCACCTTCTGGTGATGTGGGCACCAATTGTTCTGTGAATGGCGCGCTTATTACAGTTACCGCATTGTTGATTGGGGCAGCTGTTTAAAACAAGATTACTCTCATGTCAATTGATGACCAATTGACATCTTCTGTGCGTCGTAATATATTGGCTATTCTTATTCAGTCAGGTTTCCAAATAACGCCAGAAGCTCTTGACTACCTATTACATCTAGAATCGCCCTTGGAAACTGTTGAATCGATTATTTCATCAAAGATATCCAGTGACAGTCCTCAAGTTCTCTCTAAAGAATACGTAGAAACCCTTATCGAAAATCGATTCATCCCATCGCAATCCAACGATATTACGTCTGATATCGAACAAATCGCTGTAACAGTAGAACCTATAGATGTGGAAGATCTGGATAGTGAATGGCATTTCAGAATAGAGAAAAATCCTGAAGAGGATGCTGTTGGGTCTGAGGGCACAATCGAGAATTTTCTAGAAGTCTTTAGAGACCGTTTTATAAAAATAAAAAAAATCTACATGAAACGAATTGACACTCAAAATGCAGTTTCCCCAAGTGTTGCAAAGATGCGAAAAAGCGCATTTAGAGCCACGACTACTGCAGATGGTCGACGGACTAAACGGCCTCCAAGTCAATTGGTACTTGGTATAATTAGGAATAAGAGCATCTCAAACTCGCAGAATGTAATTATAGATCTAGAAGAATATCGTGAGCCTGACCCTAGTGACTCTGAAGGGACCTACAAGTGGCCAAATGAATCCATAATATGTGTTATTCCTTCTAAGTTGGAAGGGCTTAAGGGACCACAGCTCTCCGAAAAGGCAAATGCATTGTTGTTAGATGAAATCATCTGTCTCTCTGGTCATGTTGATAATGATGAACGAATGATTGCTGATGATGTATTATTCCCAGACATTCCAACGGTACGACAGATAGGACGAGCTGAGAAAGACATTCATGCCGCATTCATCTCTGATCTTCACTGTGGCAGTCAAGAGTTTCTCGAAGAAGAGCTTGACAAATTCATAGACTGGCTGCACGGTCGTGATGTTGATGATTCTGACAAACGTATGGTTGAAACAACCAAGTATCTCTTTATTGCAGGTGACCTAGTTGATGGTATCAGTGTATATCCAAATCAAAGAGAACACCTTCTAGTATCCAGTCTCTATGATCAGTATAAGTTGATTGCAAGTAAGTTAAAGAAATTGCCAAAGAGAATCAAAATCTTCTGTATACCCGGAAATCACGATGCATGCAGACAGGCGCTTCCGAAACCTCCGATTCCTCGGATTTTTGCAAAACCTCTGTATGACCTTGAAAATGTTGTTCTACTTGGAGATCCCTGTCAACTAATTGTTGAGGGGGTTAATATATTGATGACTCACGGAGATAGCTTAGATGATCTTGTCACTACCTTACCAGGAGCATCATATACTGAACCTGCTCAGCCTATGAAGGAGTTACTGAGAAAACGACATCTTGCTCCGATATATGGAGGAAAAACAGAATTAGCTCCACTGCGTCGTGACTGGATGGTTATTGATACGCCTCCTGACGTAGTTCATTTTGGTCACGCTCATCATAATGCAGTGGATAATTATAGAGGTGTTCAAATAATTAATTCAGGCACTTTTCAGTCACAGACCGATTTTATGCGTAAGCAAGGAGTAGTACCTACACCTGGAATAGTCACTTTTCTTAATCTTAGAACTGGAGCACCACAACTCAAATTCTTTTACAATTTATATCAATGATTACCCAAGGAGCTCCTTTGCGGCTTTACTTAGTCGAATGTCATCATCAAGAATAGCGCCAATCTGTTTCTTACTCACAGCTAGTTTGATCTTCTTTGTACGTCCATATCGTCCTTTTGAAATCACTGTGGTGTTGATCAGTCCAAGCATATCCAGTTCTGATATCAAATCCGAAACACGTCTTTGTGTCAAAGTATCCAACGAGAGGGCTTTTGCTAGATCTGAATATACATTGAAACATTCTCCAGTGAATATGTCACTTTGTCCCTTATCAGCTAGAGCATATACAGCGAAGAGAACTGCCTTAGATTGCATTGGAAGTGTCTTGACAGTTTCAGTTATTGTATCTCGTTCAATGACTCTCTGAGCCTCTCGAACATGATCCTGAAGCACCCGCTCATCTCCGCGTCGTTCTGCCAATTCTCCTGCTGTTCTCAATAAATCTAATGCTCTTCTTGCATCTCCATGCTCTTGTGCAGCAAGTGCACCAACTAGATTGATTACTCCTTCATCACCTATTGCACCGGGATTGAATGCAATCTCTACTCTCTGTTGCAGAATTCCTTTCAGCTGAACAGCATTGTATGGTGCAAATATGACCTCTTCCTCTCCCAACGTTGACAAGACTCTCGGATCCAGCATCTCCTTGAATGTAAGATCATTGCTTATTCCTATGATTGATATTCTACTCTGATCCAACTCACCATTCATCCGAGTCAGTCCATAGAGAATATCATTTCCTTGATTTACATCACGTTTTACTAGACTATCAACTTCATCCAATACCACAACCATGATGTTTGTAGATGAATCCAATTGTTTCTTGAAAATCGACCTAATCTCATCTGTTGGAAGTCCTGTGAAGGGAACATCTGATCCATCTGGCATCGTTGCACTAATTGCCTCACAGAGATTTCGAAGCACTCGATAGTTTGTACCCACTATCCTGCAATTCACGAGTGCTGTTAGAGGCGCCTTAATTCCACTCTCATTTGCCTTTTTAACCAATAAATCAAGTACATACCGTGCTACAACAGTCTTTCCAGTACCTGTCTTTCCATAGCATAGTATGTTTGATGGCGGGGCTCCCCGTAGAGCTGGTCCTAGAATGGAACCAATCTTATTCATCTGTTCATCTCGATATGGAAGATTCTCCGGCACATATGTAGCTCTCAGGGCTGTACGATCTTTGAAAATATCTTGACCTTGCAGGAACTTGTCAAATAATTTATCGAGAGGTTTTTCCATTCCATTATCACTCCTTTTTGTATCCACTTCTACGAAAAACACCTTACACTACTCATAAATACTTCCATAAGAAGTTAAGGTAAGTTCCACTGGACTTCGACTGGAACCTATGGAGCATATGGAACTGATAAGAGTAGGTATTACTAAATTGAGTTTTGTGTCAATAGTACTATTCATCTTACATTAGTTAAGCTGTAAAATAGACGGTGAATATCATTTGCGCCTTAGGGATTTGGAAATCACATTAGAATCGATAAAACGAGTTGACGAGTATGAGGTTGCTCTAGAGCACTATCCGACTCCTTCTCAAATAGCTTCATCGATTCTTTTCGCTGCACAGATGGAACACGAAGACATAACAGGCCGGGTAGTCTGTGACCTGGGCTGTGGTGATGGAATTTTCGCACTTGGCGCAGCATTGTTAGGTGCAAGTAAAGTAATAGGAATTGATGTGCAAAGCAAAGCCTTAAAGGCTTCACAAATGAATTCACGATTGCTCGGGATAGAAGACATTGTAGACTGGGTCTTAGGGGATGTTTCCTCTATACAGCTGCGTTGTCTTGTCGACACTGTGGTCAGTAACCCTCCATTTGGAGTAAAAAAGAGAGGCGCTGACCTGAGATTCCTGAAAAAAGCAATCTCAATAGCAGGCGTGACCTACAGCATACATCTTGCAAGTGATAAAAACAGAGATTTCCTGACAAATGAAGTCGAGAAACTTGGTGCAAGAGTGACACAAATCGAAACATTCCAATTTCCAATCGGTAAATTGTTCGATTACCATAAAAAACCTGTACATATCATAAATGTGGACCTCTATCGTATATGTTCCAAAGAGTGTGAATAGAATGGCTGACGTTAAGAGCGGCGATATTGTAGTACCCGGTGAACAGCTGTGTGTAATTGAAGAGCTGTCCCCAAGCTACGGTACTTATGAAAAGGATGGCATTGTATATGCTGCTGCACCTGGTGAAGTTTCAATGGACCTTAAAGAACGAATCATTAAGGTCCTTCAATCTAATGGCAAGATGAAATTAGCCCTCCCTGTTAGAGGAGACATACTAATGGGCGAGGTCATCAATGCTTATGAGCAGCGTGCTGAGATAGCAATAGTTCGACGAAACAATGAGGACTTCTATAGTGGTCTCATTGGTGAAATCCATGTCAGTAATGTCACTCGCAGATTTGTCAAGAGTATGCATGATGTACTTAGAGTGAATGACATAGTCCGAGCTTCTACGATGAATACTCACGAAATCCCAACCAAATTGAGCTTGGTCGGTCCCGAGTTTGGAGTAGTATTTGCAAAATGTTCCCGTTGCGGAAATCCTCTCACATTGACCACATATAACAACATGTTCTGTTTAAGATGTGAGAATCGAGAGACAAGAGAGGTGGCAAAGGACTACGGTCAACAATTTGGTCTCGAAGCAAGACCTGATTTAGCACCAAAACGAAGGTCTTATGACCGGGATGACCGTGGAGGAGACCGTCGTTACGATCGCAGCAGCCGTGGAAACGACAGACGTTATGGCGATAGACGATCCGGTAGGTCGGATCGTGGTGGCCGCGATACTAGGAGGCATCGTAATTGAAACCAAGAACAATAGAACAATCAAAATTCGAGTTGATATTTGAAATCGGTGGAGAAGGTCATTCATTTCCCAATCTCCTACGTAAGACTCTTCTTGAAGAACCCGCTGTAGAGTTTGCCGGGTACAATATCGAACATCCTCTGCTTGCAAGCCCTATCATTACTTTAAGAACTAACAGGCGTCAAGCAAATGTGGTACTTCGAGAGGCTCTTGAAAAAATGCTTGCACGAACTGAAGAATTTCGGAAAAAGTTCAAGCAATCCGTTTCTGATCATGGTTTTGACTAGACTCCTGTAGTTCCTATGGCTGTGCCACAAATGTGGGAAACTTTTGTCCAATTCGATTCAATTGAAGCTATTATGAATAACAAAGGCCTAGCAAAAGTTGGTGACAATATAGTAAATCTCTGCTATTCACTTGCAAAATCATTAGTTCTTGGTTATGCTACGGGTGAGAAAGTTCGAGATAGTGTACTTGCTCGAGCGATCCGTGCAACTGCAATCTACTCCCGGATAAACAAACGTACAGATGCCGGAAAAGCTGCCGATGCATATGAAGCAATAATTGCCTATTTGTGGATGACAGATGCAGTCTCAATCTCCAGTATGGCTGAAATTCTTTCAAAATATCTGGACATCAACAGTAGAACTAGTCGAAAAGAGGAAGGGGCTCTTGCAGCAATAGCCTTTCAGCGTCTCCTAGAAGAGCATATCGGGAATCTACCTCGATGAATCAATGTAGTATGTACGTGACAAAATCCTTAATTGATATCTAAGTTCAGCGACGAAGAAGCGGAGTGCTGTTTCATGGAGTTCTGTGACAAGTGTGGAGCAATGATGGTACCTTTTACACAAGACGATGGCAGTAGGGTATTGAAATGTCGCAGTTGTGATAATATCAAGAAAATCAAGGGCAAGCTTAGAGTGTCTCAAGACATCCAGAAGACACCTCGTGACAAGATAGTTGTTGTCGAAGACGATTCCATTCCGATGCCAATCACAAAAGCGGCCTGTCCTAAGTGCGATAACACTGATGCATATTATTGGACTGTTCAGACAAGAAGAGGCGATGAAGGAGCTACCGAGTTCTACAGGTGCACGAAGTGTAAACACACTTGGAGAAATTATGGCGGCTAAGATTTATCCGACTGACACATTTATAGCCCAAGAGATAGATTCCTCTTGTGCAACCACTACACCCCATGAAAAAAGAAAGGGGCTCATGACTTGACTGAGGAAAAGAAATTCACAAGGAAAAAACCATCTAGATTAATTAAAATTCGTGATATTTCACCATCTACAGATGGCCCCATAAGAATACTTGGAACTGTTATAGATTCGAGTCCCGGTGCTGCGCTTGTTCAAGATCTTTTTGACGAAGATCGGAAAAAAGCAGGAAGTATTTGGATAACTATTGAAGGAACCTTAGAGGTCAAGAAAAAATATCTCATTATTGGTGAACTTACTGAAAAGACTGATGGTGAAATTAAGATACCTTGGTTGAATGCAACTCTTGCCCACGACATTGATACCCTCGATCTCAATCTTTACAAAGAAATACTTGCTTTAGAAGACAAAGTAGTCAAGACTATGAGTGGTTAGTGAGGGAATTCATATGTTTCATGCAAAATTGGATAGTACAAAAACATGGAAGCAGATTGTGGACGCTCTTGCCACACTCTTAACAGAAATTCATCTTGTAGTTTCAGAAAGAGGTATTCAACTAACACAGTATGATTCCTCCAGAGCAGCCATGGTCCATCTCTCCTTGCCAAGAAACGTGTTTCAAGAATTCGTTTGCGAAGGTGAGCGTGATATCTGTGTTGGCGTAGATGAAATCGTCAGAGTAAGTAAACGTATGGCTAGTGATGATCGCCTAGAGTTCACACTTGATGAGATAGGTAATCGTCTTGAGATTCGAATGATTGGTATTGCTGTGAGAACATTCAAACTACAACTTCTTACACCTCCTGAAGAACGAACACAGAGCCTAAACCCGATCTTTGATGTGCGAGCTGAAATGTTCTCAGATGGATTCAAACAAGCAGTCAAAGATATTGGCGTTGTGTCTAATCACATGAGAATAACTGCCACTACTCAATCCCTAAGTTTCACTGGCTCAGGAGATACCGGGGAGGTGGAGGTGCTGCTTACACTCGGAGATGATTCATCCATTTACAATCTCCATGTTGAGAATACAGCAAGTTCGATGTTTGCTCTCAGTTATTTGACAGAGATTGCAAAAGCTATCTCCAGTGATAGTATTATACTTCAAATGTCGTCCAATAAACCAGTTCTTCTAGAATTTATCATCGCGGAGAGTGGTCAGATGCGTTTTCTCCTTGCGCCTCGAGTAGATAGAAGGTGATAAACGGATTTTCACACGGTCTTTGCACTGATATTTTCCGAGAAGTACATTTTAATTGCTGTAGCTACCTTCAAATCCTGCCTGATTATTGACCTATCATACAATTGGAGAATGAGAATAATGTTTCATGCAACTCTTGATAGTACAAAGACCTGGAAACAGATAGTAGATGCTCTAGCCACTCTTCTGACCGAGGCACACCTTCGGGTCACCGAAACAGGGATGTCATTACGACAACTTGATTCATCAAAAGCAGCCATGGTCGATTTGAACCTTCCAGCTGCTGTTTTTCAGGAATACGCATGCAAAGGAGAGCATGATATATGTCTTGGAATTGATGAGCTTGCAAGGGTAAGCAAAAGAATGGGTGGAGATGAGCGTCTCGAGTTCAATCTTGATGAGTCTGATAATCGCCTCGAGATTAAGATGATTGGTCAGGCAGAGCGACAGTTCAAGCTTCAGCTCCTTGCTCCTCCCGATAGTCAGACCAACAAACCTGGAATGAGTTTTGAAGTAAAGGCTGAGATGTATGCGGATGCTTTCAAACAGGCAATTAAAGATGTAGGTGTCGTTTCCAGTCATGTAAAGATTAGCGCTGAGAAGAATCAACTCACTTTTACTGGCGAAGGTGACACTGGTGAAGCAAAGGTATCATTAACCACTGAAGGAGATGATCCTGCTCTCTTCCAATTGAAAGTAGAGAGTGGGCAATCTGTCGCTATGTATGCGCTTAACTACTTGGCTGAGATATCAAAAGCAATCGCAGGCGACAGCGTTGTATTGCAGTTCACAGGAAACAAACCCATGATGCTAGAGTTTGCAATAGCTGACGCAGGAAATATCAGTTTCATACTAGCCCCACGTGTAGAACGTCGATAAATAAGCTGGCTATACAATGAGAGTAGTAGAGCGATTGTATAAACCAGCTTTCGTACTATCTACAACAATTCGAAACATAAAAGTCCACTAGAGGTGTGGTCTTCTTCGATGTCAACACGGAATCAGGACCGAACAACGACCATTATGAAGTTACGGCTTCTTTTTCACGAGTACTACTCAAATAATCCCAAATCTATCGACATACCTGAGAAGATACACGCTCGTGAGTTTGCATTTCAGACGTGGGAACATAATTGGCACTGCATTGAACGAAGAAGTAAGGATGAATCTGGAACTGAAATAAGAACAGGCTGTGGGAAATCAGGGAAATCATTTCAACCAGTCAAGATTTGTCCAAATTGTGGTTCTTCAGAGGTACGAACAACTAGCTGGAACCGTCATATTGGCTATCAATCAAGCGACGATCTCCTGAAAGGATTAGCAGCTTCTGCACCTCATAGTGTCTATCATTCTGCAGCCTTCTATCAAGTTCCCATTGCAAACTACATGCATGAGAAAGAATGGCAAGGCGCAGAACTCGTCTTTGATATTGATGCAGATCATCTCGATCTTCCCTGTACAAATGATCATGATGCATGGCGATGTGATAACAAGACCTGCCATTATACCGGTACTGGAAATCCTCCTGAGGCTTGTCCAAATTGTGGTCAAACTAGTTTCAGTACAAGAAAATGGATCTGCGAGAAGTGCTTGACCAGTGCTAGAAAATATACAGAAAAACTCTATGATGATTTTCTGTTAGGTGATTTTGGATTCGATCCGGACAAAATCCAGTTGAATTACAGTGGTAATAGAGGGTATCATGTCAGAGTTCGAGATCCACAGATCTATACTCTGGATTCGAATGCACGTGTAGAGATTGTTCACTATATCATGGGATTGGGCTTCAGAAGTGACAAAGCAATAGTCACTGAGCGAGGTTCGACATGGATGCCTACCCGCGAATTTCCTGGTTGGGCTGGAAAGGTAGCTGATGCCATGGTTGAATTCATCAGAAATATTGACTCATACTCTGGAAATGAAAAATGGGTTGGCACATTGACGGACTTGAAATCAGAGGCACTGGAAGGGCTTTTGAGACCACGTCCTGTTCTCAGTAGAAAAGTCAAGGGTGTAGGCGTTAAGACTTGGCAAGAGATAGCTGAAAAAGCAGTAGAATCCTATGGTGGTGAGATTGACAGACCAGTCACTCACGATATTCATAGGGTCATCCGGCTGATTGGAAGTCTCAACGGAAAGACAGGTTTTGAGGTCTCTTTATTAAATCGTGAACAATTAGACTTATTCAGTCCCTTTGAAGATGCTACTGTTTTCAAAGACGGAACACTAAAGGTTCTATTTCATAAGGGCCCTGCTACCCCATCATTTAAGATTGGGGGAGAATTATATGGTCCATACTCCGATGAATCCGTTGAGTTACCTATGGATGCTGCTGTATTTGTTTTAGCCAAAGGAGTTGCTTCAATTGAGTGAAACTAACTATAACGACATTCTAACTGCATGGGAGGACGAGGTGGAAAACGAATCTCTTCAAGATTTGCAAGATCTTCGTCTTGGTAAAATGATATCTTATTTATCCGATGTGCGCCTGAAGTTAGCGTCTACAAGTGCTGAAGAACTCATACAAGCAGATTTGTTAACACAAGAAGCCCTCAATCTCGAATTCATGTTAGAAGATTTGCTAAAACTACGACGAGACAAGATACTAAAATCAGCCCTTGGGGGGAGACGCCCAACTGGGTATATGACAGTCATTGAAGATGAATTTTACAGTAGAATTCAGAGAGCATTGGATAATCATTCAGAATTTGTTAAGGAATCTCTTGCAGGATCAATCTCTTCACAAAAAAGGAAGAAATCAAAGAATGAAACAATCTCTGAGGTTGAAACGGATGAATCTTTGTCTAATGATTCTATGGAATATTATATTGTACGCTTTTTGCGTCCAGTCGATGATGCTTTCATGGGTCTTGATGAGATAATATATGGTCCTTTCCTGAAAGAGGATATAGCGAAAATACCCGCGGCAAACGCACGGACCTGGTTGCGAGACGGAACAGTAGTTCGTACTGTAATTGAAGAAGGAGCTCCTATCGATGATCGATAATACAATCCTTGATGAGGCTAATGCTCTCATAGAATATTTAGATAAGCAACATGACGAGATTCATGCAGAGCATGAGAAGTTTCAAATTGCATTAGCAGGAATTCTTCGACTTGCAGATACAGACAGTCCTATTATGAAAAATCTTCACGGAAATCCTGATAATCTAAAAGGGTATCTGATTCAACTAGACCATAATAGAATGGATAAGATATCTGCAAGTTTTGACCACGTTCGCAAGAGTATTGATTCTATTTGTAAACTAGTTTTATCCAGTGATAGAAAGTCCTAAGAGTCAGTAGGTCTATGCCTGCATTATGCCTAATTATCGACTCATCCTTCTACTTGTTGGGATTGTATGTGTTTCACTTGCTATAGGTAGTGGATTGATGTATCCATTGAACACAATGGGCTTGCTTGAATTTCTCGCATATACTACAGTCGTAACAATTGGAGTCTATGGCATTCTCTATCTTTTGTATCAAAGAGGCTTCACCGAAGACATATAGATTCCAACGTCACCAATCATGTCACGGCTACAAACTTTTAATATGGGCTTCAATTCCGCTCAGGCATCTAGTGATAGACTCGTCTAATGCTTGTGGTGTATCCCATGGCAGAAACTGAAGAAAAGACCGGACCTCCAGTCACATTGATTGACCCTATTGATATGTCGAAACTTGATTCTAAGTTTCGCGAAGAACTCAAGAGCATGCCTAATGGCGAAGAGCTTTCAGCCTGTTTTGCCTGTTCAACATGTACAGCTGCATGCCCAATTGCAAATATGTGGACGTATAAACCACACCAGCTTATTCGGATGATTCTTCTCGGCATGAAGGAAGAAGTCCTATCTTCCAACGAGATTTGGCTGTGTTTGACCTGTTATCAGTGCCAAGAGAGATGTCCCCAGAAGGTTCGCGTGACCGACATCTTCTTTGATTGCAAGAACTTGGCTGCAGAACAAGGCAGAGTCCCACCAAAGGTCATTGCTCTAGCCAAGGAGTTACTCACAAAAGGACAACTCTATACTGTAACAGCAGACTGGGAACGAGAAGACATGGGATTAGAACCAGAGGTACCTGGACTTTCAGTAGATGCTGTAAAAAGTATCCTTGAAGGAACACGAACAAAAAGACTTGCAGGAGGGGACGAGTAAGATGCCAACGTACAATCTCTACATCGGTTGCAGTGTACCAGTAAATTACCCAAATTATGAAGCAGCGATGATCAAAGTAGCTCAAGCATTTGATATCGAACTTGTCTATATGGAAGGTGTTGCATGTTGTGGCAGTCCAAATCTACGAGCTATTGACCATATGGGCTGGGTACTAGTGAATGCAAGAACACTTGCCATAGGTGACAAGACCGGTCATGATATCGTCACACCATGCAATGGGTGTTTTGGTTCGCTTAAGGACGTCTATCATATTCTAAAACATGACCCAGAGCTAAAAGGCAAAATCAACAAAGAGTTGAAGAAGGAAGGATTGGAGTTCAGAGGGATTGCAAAACCCCGTCATTTTGTTGAAGCCCTTTACAATGATGTGGGAATTGATGAGATCAAGAAGAAGATAGTAAAACCATTGGATGGTGTAGGAATAGCTATCCACTATGGTTGCCATCTTCTCCGACCTGCAGATGTTACCGAGTTTAAGCCTGAATTTCTCAAAGAGCTTGTAGAAGTCACTGGTGCAACAGCAGTTGACTATCCTCTTTGGAAACAATGCTGCGGCGCTACAGTCCTACCAGTCGACGAAACACTTGGTATTCGTCTTGCTCGCGACAAACTCAAATCAATGAAGGAATCTGGGGCAGTCTTTGTTACCGTAGTATGTCCTGCCTGTGGCAACCAACTAGATTTACAACAGCTCGGGCTAAAGGAATCATATGGTGAAGAATACAATCTACCTGTTCTATTATATCCTCAGATTCTTGGACTAGCTCTTGGTATTGATGAAGAGGCAGTTGGTCTCAGTATGAATAGAGTCCCTGCAGATCCTATTCTGGACCATCTAGGGAATTGAGGTGAGATAAGTAATGTCTAACCCGATTCTCGTTATCGGTGCTGGTGTAGCTGGAATGACTGCAGCAATTGAATTGGCAGACTCCGGTATCAAAACTGTACTTGTTGAGAAACTACAAACTACTGGTGGAAATGCTCTGAATCTTTACAAGGCATTTCCCACTGATGATTGCTTCTATTGTTTTGAAGGAAATCGTTGGCGACCGGGTATTCGCAAGTGTTTCTACAGAAGTGCACTAATTGACCAACCAAATTTAGATCTGAAGATGGATTGCAAAGTGGAAAGCATCACCGGACCCCCTGGGAAGTTCAAAGTGGTCCTTGAACTCGGACCCCAGTATGTTAATCCTAAGAAATGCACTATGTGCGGCTACTGTCTTGAAAAATCCAAGGCATTTAGTCTATTATCTCCACAATGTCAACCTCAAGCAGTTGTTTACAATCCTGAACTCAAAGATGATGAAACCAAGAATGCTGCAGAAGGCTGTCCAACAAAAGCAATCAATCTGGATGCAGAGACCAGCAAAGAAACACTCACAGTATCAGACATTATTATTGCTACTGGCTTTCATGAGATGAAGCCTGTAAATATGGATGAATATGGCTATGGCACTCACCCTAATATCATAACCCAGCTCGAACTTGCTCAAATCCTAGATCCAAATGGGCCTTCTAAAGGAGCTGTCTTGAGACCATCAGACGGAGTTCCTGCAAAACGGGTGATGATGGTCCAGTGTGTGGGAAGTAGAGATGAAAACTACTATCCCTATTGTTCCAAGATATGTTGTATCTTTGCTCTGAAACATGCTAAAATCCTCACACAAGAACGAGGTGATATTGAAGTAGGCGTTGTCTATATGGACATCCGAACATATGATAGATATGAGGAATATTATCGAGAAACGCGAAAATCTGGAGTCGAATATGTGCGAGGAAGAGTCACACGTATCGATCCTCAAAAAGATGGCAGTCTTGACATCATAGTATATGACTCACTCTTAGATAAATATCTCAAGTTTTCAGTTGATCTATTTGTCTTATCATCTGCATTAGAACCTCCATCAGGCAGCTCTACGCTTATTGATACCCTTGGGTTGAGTTCAGCAAGTGGTTTTGTAGGGTCTATCGCTCCTGAAACTGAGGTTGTTGTCGGTAACCACATCTATGCATGTGGATCTGCATTAGGTCCAGCTGAAGTCCCTGAGAGTGTAACACAGGCAAGGGCTGTAGTTTCAAAGATTCTGCAAGGTAGGAAGTGAGCAAGTGACGGACAACAACAAATCAGCAGTTCTTCTCTGTACGTGTGGTAGTCAATTAAAACTCTCTTTCGACCATCTAAAATCAGAGATAAGTAAGACCTCTCTATCCGCATCCGTTGTAATAGAAGAATTGGTCTGTCAGGAACAAGGCCTCGAAAAAATATCCAAGTTACTTGAAACAAATGATGGCCATCTAGTTATAGCTGCATGTACCAGTCAGAAGATTCAACCACGAATTGATAACTATCTCAAAGAGAAAGGATTGGATGGTTCTAGAATTCAATATGTGAATATTCGTGAGCATTCAGCCTGGGTTCATTCAGACATTGAAGAAGCAAGTAAGAAATCTCTAGATATGATTCGTGGGGCTCTCGCCAGATCCGCAAAGGCCAATCCACTAAAAGAAGAGAAGAAAGAAGTAATTAATCATGTAACAGTAATTGGTGGAGGTATAGCTGGGATCGAATCCGCATTAAGCCTAACAAATCTAGGATATGACGTAACTCTCTTTGAGATTAATGAACAGCTTGGCGGACATGTGCTACATCTTCCAATAGTAGCTCCAACTGGCAAATCAGGTCTAGAGATTATGAGTGGTCGTTTGGAGGCTCTCGAAGATAATAAAAAAATCACAGTATATTCAAAAGCAGCAGTGAAGTATGTAACAGGGGAGATGGGTGCATTTGTTGTTCATTACTTGACAGATAGCAGTGATGTCGAGAAGACACTCAAGACTTCAGGAGTTGTTCTGGCTAGTGGTTTTCGAGAGTTTGAGCCTACTAAAATGGATGAATACAGATATGGAAAGAATCCTGATGTAGTGACGCAGTTTCAACTATCCCGAATGCTTTCAGAGAACGCTCTTACTCGACCATCCGATAATGGCCCAATCAAGGAAGTGGTCATGGTCCAGTGTGTTGGTAGTAGATCAGAAGAATACAAACGTGATTGTAGTAAACTCTGCTGTACATTTGCTATTGATAATTCTCTTGAGATACTGAAGCGTATACCTGATGCCAATGTTCGCGTAGTCTACATGGATATCCGTGTCCCCTTCGAGAATGAGCTTGTTTACAAAGAATCGCGAGAAAAAGGAGTGGACTATATACGCGGTAGAATTAGTATGGTCTGGGAAGAAGATGGAAAGACCCGCGTAAGAATCTATGACTCCTTGATGGATGAATACTTGGAAACCTCTGTAGACCTACTTGTTCTCTCTACAGCAATACTTCCTCCTGATGGTCTATCATCCCTCTCTGAGAGTTTAGGTGTCGTCCTCGAGGAAGATGGTCATATTAAGGAACTATATGGCAAGCTCAGACGAAACGAAACCAGACGACGAGGAGTGGTTGCTGTTGGAGCTGTTACCCGGCCTCAATTCGTATCCGAGTCTATAACTGACGCACAGGCTGGTGCATTAATCCTTCACAATGAACTTCAAGGCGGCAAAATTCAGGGTTTCGCTAGAGGTGCAGTTCTCAACGTGGATGACTGTGTCGGATGCAGCCTCTGCGCACAACAGTGCCCTCGTGGAGTCCCACTCATGATTGAACAAGTCGAAGCAGAAGCCACGAGTGAAGATCAAAAAATTCTCTTTAAGGCTTCAATTGATACATTGAACTGTCATGCCTGTGGTGTCTGTCAGAGCCTCTGTCCATCAGGGGCAACACAGCTTAACTTCCTATCGAATGAGCAGATGTGGTCTGAGATTGAAGCGACACTCGATGGAGCTGGTCCTGACTATCCAATCACCCTGTGTTTCTATTGCGAAGAGTGTGCCGTATCAACAATTGACATTGTTGGCACTCGCAGGATGGAATATCCCGCCAGTTCACGCTTGATTCCAGTACCCTGCGCAGGACGCGTGAGCATCATAGACATCCTCAAGGCGTTTGAACATGGTGCAAGTACTGTCATGATAGCAGCATGCGAAAAGGATCGATGCCATGTAGGTGGCACTGGTAACGAGATTGCCCAGGTCCAAGTAGACGTGGCTCGCGATATATTGAATGCTATTGGTTGGGAAGGTGACCGTGTGGACATGTTCAGAATGTTTAGCGCAGAACCGGATCGATTTACAAATGCAATATCAGAGATGGTCAAGCGTGCAAAAGAGCTAGGACCAACCCCTGTGCACAAAGGCACTGCTGGTAAATGGATGGAGGTGAGTAAATGAGCAAATCAACTACACCTCCCATTCTTCCACCTAAACGAAAACGAATGCTAGACATGATACTTGCATTAGGAGGTCTTAGGGAAGAGCAAGCCATTCCTCCAAGCAAAGTCAACGAAGCAATTTCGGATTTGAAGAACGAACTCTCCCCATTAATAGAGACTATTTTCGCTTTTCCAGAGTCATATTATACCAGTTTTCAGAAATCTATTGAACAAGTTGATATCAGTTCTGAGATTAATGACTTGAGCATTCTCCAGAATGCAATTGGGACCCTTGAAGAGAGTATCGCTCCTTCTGATGTAACATCATTAAGTCAACTCCTTGAATTATTCAATACTACTCTTGAAACCTCAAAATCTGCTGATGAAGAGAGATTAGCCTTCGAGGAGAAAATTCAAACAATCAAGTCCCTTATCAAATCAGATCCTGAAACTGCGCTCTATCAACTTCAGCAAAATCTGAATATCACTACTCGATATGGCCAACCTCCCTGTCATGTTGCTTGTCCTGCGGGTGTAAGTACTCAAAGATTTGTGAATCTCATTCGCGATAAGCGGTTTGACGAAGCATTACAGCTCATGCGGAGTACATACCCATTTCCTGGTACACTTGGTCGTGTATGTAATGCTCCATGTGAGAGTAAATGCCAAAGAGGTCTAATTGACCAACCTATAAGCATTCGAAACCTCCATAGATTTCTGGCTGATAATGAACGAGCAAGTGGAAAGATTCACGAGCCGACACCTGTTATAGACAAGGAACAAAAAGTTGCAGTGATTGGAGCTGGTCCTGCCGGTCTTGGTTGTGCGTATGATTTGGCAAGAATGGGCTATCCTGTGACAATCTTTGAAGCAAAACCTGCAAATGGTGGGCTTTTGCGGTATGGAATTCCCTCTTATCGTCTTCCTCGAGATATTCTTGATGAGGAGATCTCCTATGTTCAAAAACACGGTGTTGAAATAATCAATGGACAAAAAATCAAGAAACCAGGCGATCTTCTAACTAAGGGATTCAGTGCAGTATTTGTCGGTACCGGGGCGTCTTCAAGTCTTAAATTGCGTATTGAGGGAGAAGATGCTGTTGGTGTGCATCATGCGTTGAAGTTCCTAGATGATTTCAATATGGGCAAGAAATTCGAGCTAGGAAAACGAGTGGCAGTCATCGGTGGTGGAAATGCAGCCATTGATTCAGCACGCGTATCCCTTAGATTGGGTGTCAGTGAGGTCATCATTGTCTATAGACGGTCCAAGGAAGAGATGCCAGCGAATGCCTCGGAAATTGAAGATGCTGAACATGAAGGTGTAGACCTCAAAATTCTCTCGTCACCTGTTCAAATCCTTGAAGAAAATGGTAAAGTTACAGCATTACGCTGTATCAAAATGGAGTTAGGTGAACCTGATTCATCAGGTAGAAGACGACCGGTTCCTGTACCCGATTCAGAGTTTGATATAGATGTTGATAGTATCATCGTTGCCATAGGTCAAGGTATCGATGCTGATGATTACTTCCCAGATATCGAGTACACAGAATGGGGCTTAATGCAGGTGGACTCGAATTCCTATCAGACGAATACCAAAGGTGTATTTGCTGGTGGCGATGCTGTATCTGGTCCAGCAACTGTAGTAAAGGCAGTTGGTGCTGGAAAGAAGGCCGCACAGGCAATAGATCTCTTTCTACAAGGAAAAGAAATCACTCACACCATTCCCATATACGACCAAATCATTGCCACTGTTGATTCTGATAAGGCCCAAGCAAAGGAAGGCAAACGGGCCGAAATGCCTGTTTTAGATCCAGAATCCCGTGCACGGATCTTTGACGAAGTCGAACTAGGTTTTGATTCACCTACCTCTGTCACAGAGGCAAGCAGATGTATTAATTGCTCCATCTCGAATATGGATGTCACAGTTTATGGTGGAAGAGTTGATTCAGAAACTAGCAGGACAATGATGAAGAAATTTGTCCAAGACGAAGCTGAGCGAGGTCTCATTCTAGCACTTGTCCGAGAACTTGGAGCATTGACCTCAAAGGATCTGACAGAGAAGACCGGTATCCCACAGGATCGTGTATTCTTGCATCTTGTGCAAATGAAGAGGAATGAAGAACTTGTCACAATCGGAGAAGAGCATGGATATGTCCTTTATGATGTTCTTCGCACTTCATCAGAGATTGAAACAACCATCCAGACAGTCACAAGTCTAGCTCAGCAACTGATGAAGGCGCGAAAAGAGCTCGATGAAATTCTTACCGATCTCAAAGCGACTGATATTGGAAGACTAGTTGCCGCTCTTGAAACCTTCTCTAGAGCCCGAGATAAACTGACGAAGGTGACAGTCAATGGGTCTGTGATTGCAGAAGAGGTTCTCTCCAAAGTTGAAGAGAAGATACATTCTGCTGTGTTATTAGCCTACAGGACTCGGGCAAAGTTGCCATCCACAAGACCTAAGGTTGCAATCGAAAACCTCACTGATGTTGATGTCCCGTCAGTATTAGAGGAATACAAGAGCCAGATGGGATACGCTCCGCTTCTTGGATTTGGTACCATAGAATGGACTCACTCACGATGTTTAGGCTGTAGATCCTGTGAACTAGAATGCCCGGAGGATGCAATCAAGCTCACCCCTGTACTACGTATGCCTGAAATATTTGAGTTCACAGAGGAATCCCTTAGTGAACTTCCAGTGAACAGAAGTCTGTTCTATAAGACAGTGATGTCTCTGGCTGTGACAAAACCTGTTGATAATGTTGTACTAGAACGTGAGTCACCAGGTTTCGGATCCGTAGAGGTTGATCTGTGGCTCTGTGTTGCCTGTCGTACATGTGTTCGCAGATGTCCGGGACCTGCAGATGGTGCTCTTGAGCTGGAGTTAAAGTGGAACCTACCTGAAGTGGTCAGACAGATAACCTCTCAGTCCTCAAGTTGAACCTAGTTAGACTAGTTAGGAATTGTCTTAAGCCCTAGTGGGAAATAGGAACCATTCATCAAAATCGGAGTTGGTATCATGATAGACTTCACCCTGACTAAAGAACAGAAAGAGCTGAGGGACCGTGCAAGGGTCTTTGCACAGGAATTTATGCTCCCTTATGCACATTACTATGATAAAACTGGCGAGTTTCCTCGTCCAATAATTAAGAAGTGCTGGGAAGAGGGCTTAATGAATCTGGCAATTCCCAAGGAGTTTGGTGGTCAAGGTCTTGGGACTTTGGAGCAGTGTCTTGTTGTCGAGGAGATGGCGGCTGGATGCGCAGGTATGACTACAAGTATCTATGTCAATTCTCTTGGGGCAGAACCAATACTTGTAGCAGGTACTCATGAACAGAAGGAAAAATACCTCCGTCCACTCACTGAGGATCTCAAATTCATCAGTTTTGCATGTTCCGAACCTGGAATGGGTTCTGACGTTGCAGGAATCCAAACCCGGGTCAAGAGAGAGGGGGATCATTATGTACTGAATGGGTCGAAGTTTTGGATCACTAACGCACCCCATGCTGATACATTCACAGTATTTGCTAGTCTTGACCCTAGTAAGCGTCACAAAGCTCTGTGTGCATTTATTGTGGATGCAGATACGACTGGAGTCAAGACTGGTCGTCCTGTGGAAAAGATGGGACATAAGGCTTCAACGACCTCCTCTGTTATGTTCAGAGATGCCAAAGTACCAGCAGAGAACATGCTAGGTGCTGAGGGAGAAGGTTTCAAGATTGCCATGCAGACTTTTGCTATGACACGACCCGCTATTGCCGCCTTTGCTACAGGTCTTGCCAGAGCTGCAATGGAGTTTGCTCGTGATTATACCGCTAAAAGAGAGGTCTTTGGAGAAAAACTACGTAATTTCGAGGTCATTCAGTTCAAGCTTGCAGATATGTACATGAAAATCGAAGCGGCACGGCTTATGTATCTCAAAGCAGCATGGACAGCTGATTTTGTTGGGGATTCGACAATTGCAGCAAGCGCCGCTAAGGCCTTTGCAACTGATGTGGCTATGGAAGTGGCAAGCGAAGCAGTCCAGATCCATGGTGGCTATGGATACATAGATCAGTATCCAGTCGAGAAATTGTTCCGTGATGCAAAACTGTACCAGATATATGAAGGGACTAGTGAAGTTCAACGACTGATTCTTGCCAGACATCTTCTCTCTGGATACGAACCTGCAATGTCAAAGATTCCAAGATGGTACAATAATGAACCCCCTAATTTCTAAAGGAGTTCACACAAAATATGGTTTAATGGGAGCCCCTCATCAATTGTCGGGCTCCCAAACAACAAAAGGTGACTATGATGCGGTTCATCGACGGTTTCAAGATACTTCTAACGAACACTTGGTATAACTTTGCATTCATTCTCTCATTGATTGCAACAACAATAATTTCTATCTGGATTGTCATTGATCCCAACTCTCTCATTTCAATCACTGATCCAATTTTGGGATTTGCAATCTCTGTTACAGTCTCTTTCCAGTACTTCGTTATTGCCTTGGTTATCTTCTCTCTTATTCCCAAGGGACGTGAACTTTTCTTCACCGAAGGGAAAAAAGGTCTAAGCTATCAGGCTATCTTATGCATCATCTTTATTGTTATATTCATGACTCTTGGACCAATTACAGCTCTAGCTGGACCATTTGTTGGAGTTCCTCTCACCTTTGGTGACGCTCTAATCACATCATATTTTGCAGTGCTTCTTGGATGGAACTTGGGAAAGACAGTATCCAATCGACTAGGTGAGAAGAAGACATTACATTGGGTATTGTTCGTCTTGTTTTGGATAGTTGATTTCATAATCTTTGGAGCCGCATTCCTTTTCCTTAACCTATCTTCCCTACCTTTTGAGCAACAGATTGTCATGCTCGTGTTTCCGTTAGGCATTGCTCTATTACCTATCATAACAATTCTATTTCGGAAAACCGAGAACAGTCCAGATCAGACCACACTCCTGACTTTCGTGATATTCATCTATGGACTCTATTACACCTACCGCTTAGTATCAATTACTGACCCACAATGGGCAATCTCTGATGTGATTCTACAATTAGCACTGTTAATCTACGGTCTATCCACAACCATATCCAAAATCCATGATCCGATCGGCAAAACTCCATCTTTTGCTGTGACCATAGTTCTCCTCATAATTCTTAGTCGAGTCGGTTCACAGGTGAGTAGGCTACTAGCAGCAGCTATCGGTCTAGGTCCAATCGTGCAGGTTGGAATTACAAGTTTCACTATCCTTCTATTAGCTATTTTGGGACTCATTGTACCTACATATTGGATGTGGCAACGGAGGAAAAATCCAGAACAAAGTATCACTGTATAGACAATAGAGGCCGAGTCCCCAATATTCAAATTATAGTGATATCGGTGTCAATATCTGCGGTGGCTAGAAGATGCCAGAATTACCAGACATTTTTGTTCTTGCAAACAGCATGAACGCGGCATTACAGACCAAAGTGATTACTGATGCTCAGGTCAATCAACCAAAATGCTTGAATGTGTCAACAATCAAGTTCAAGAAATATATCAAAAGACGGCGCATTGAGAGTATTAGACAACGTGGAAAATGGATACTTGGTCAATTAGATACCAACTGGATTCTTGCCTTCAATCTTGGAATGGGCGGTGAAATACGTCTACATAATCGTGATGAACGACCTGATGCTGAACGAGAACGTGTTGTATTAATTCTAGACACAGGCGAACAGGTATGGATACATCATTGGTGGTTCGGGCATGTTCATCTTCTACAATCTAAAGACCTTGCTAATCATAAGCAACTATCCAAACTCGGGCTTGAACCCCTTGATGATACCTTCACTGTAGAAAAGTTCTCAGAGATGCTACGTGGAAAGCGGGGACGTATCAAGAGTTATCTTCTAGATCAGAGTTTCATAGCTGGAATTGGCAATGTCTATGTCCAAGATACTCTCTGGTATGCCAGACTCCATCCTAATAGAACTGCTAATACTCTTACCCATGAAGAAATCAAGGCTCTTCACTCTGCAATCCAACATGTCTTGAAACAAGGTATTCGCTTTGGTGGCGGTCCTGGCGAACAAGATATCTGGGGCAATCCGGGCATGTATTCAAAACATCTCCAAGTCGGCTATAAGACTGGAAAAGCATGTCCAAGGTGCAAATCAATAATCGAGGAGCTGCGAGTTGGCTCTACAACCAGTTATATCTGTCCAAAGTGCCAATTATAGAACGAGGAAAAATGCCAGTCAGAAGCCTGAACAAACAAAAACTCATCATCGCACTAGACAACACAAGAGTCCGTGAGATTCTCAATCCCGAACACGACTCGCAACCACTCTTTCTAAATTATAGTCTTGCCCATGCAATGTTAAAACCCGGTGAAAAATCACTTCCACACAGATTTCATAAAGCTTCAGAGGTCTATTATATCCTAAAGGGGCGTGGGATTATGCATATCGATGATGAGATAGAAGAGGTCATTCCTGGAGATACAATTCATATTCCCCCAAAGGCAGTTCAATGGATTGAGAGTAGAGGTTCAGAAGACTTGGAATTTCTCTGTATTGTTGATCCTGCATGGAAACCAGACGCGGAAGAACTTGTCTAGATACTATTACTGTACTGGCCTTCGCAGAGATCGAGATTTGAGCATTCTAACAACCCGTTTTGATAGGAAATCTGTTGCAACAAAATCCGCAAAATCAAGTCTATCGAAATAGATGCGCAAACTCTTGATCTTATAGTCTTCATAAACTAGCACTCCTGATTGTTTTGATTCTACAATCTGTCCATCTAGCAATGTGCCTGATACTAGGAACTCCTCGAAGAAAATCCCATCATCTACCATTATTATAATTGGTGTGAATTTTATCTCTGGTACACTATTGAAGAGCCAATTCGCCCATTTTCTTACTCCTTCCTTTCCAGAGCGTGTTATCCCTAATAGTTCAACCTCATAATCCTCAGCAAATGCTTCTATTATCGCATCCATATCTCTGCTTTCAATAGCATTATCGAAATCCATCGCAGTTGCTTGTATCCTCTCATTATCTTGAGGCATAATTTTTCATCTTGATTTGATATTCTCACTATTTGTTATACAAATTTGGGTACAATCCTGATCCAATAAACATCATCCATCCAAAAGATATCCCCGTTTTACCGACTCATCGATAAGCGCCTCAGCAAATCTCCACAGTTCAGACGATCCCTCTGCAATGTGATGATTTCGTTCAATCACTTGACTCTTTTTTACGCCATGTTTTCGCCATGCATATCCTTCTGAATAAAAATTGAGCAACAAGGGTTGAAGTCTGTCTACCGAGGCCGCAAAACACGCTTCAGAGGTATTCATTTCTTCAAATTCCTCCCATAAATCAATGAACTCTTTTGCCTGTTCTTTTGGAAGCAGACCAAATATACGATGAGCCGCTTCTCTCTCTCTTTCTGTTTTTATCGTACGATCATGGGTGTCATAACAGAATGTGTCTCCAGCATCTATCTCCACAAGATCGTGAATTAACGCCATCTTGACCGTCTTAAGAATGTCGAAAGATTGTAAATTTGAGTACTCTGAGAGTACTATGACTACCATTGCAAGATGCCATGAGTGTTCAGCATCATTCTCCTGTCGCTGGTCTTTGGTAAGTACTGTCTGCCGGAATATTTGTTTCAGGTCATCTATTTCTTTTAGAAATAGAATTTGTTTTTGGAGTTTCTCCGTTGAAAACAATATTATTCACCATTTTCAAATCTACAAATCGATACGAGCTTCCTAAATCAGTATTCCTTTGAATAGGATTTGATAAATGATAATTTTCAATATATTATGACTGAAGTCCAATGGATATAAGTCAACACAAGAAATTCAAAACAAGTTACTGAAAACAGAAAATTAATGGGAATTTGTAATATTCTGTATCATAAAGTTGGTTTGGAGGATTGTGAATGTCTACGGGGAACTCCAAGGCAATTGTAGTAACAACAATTATCATAATTGGGATATCTGGTGCGGTTTTTCCCTCATTATACAATTTGGCAAACCCTGTGATTACTCCAAACCTCTTAGGCATTTCAGAGATGAGAATCTGTGGCAACAGTACTGATCTATTATATCCTGATCTGGCAGAGGCAGATTTCGTGCTCTTGGATAATGGTAACTGGCAAGTCGACGCAGATTTCTTGAATGACTCTCTTGATTTTGAGTATCTTGAATCATATAGTCACTTCTTCGAAGTTACTGAAGAAGAGATAAGGTCCATTACTAATGCTCTCTATTACGGATTAAATCAAACACGCTCTTCAGAGATTATGGCTATTGCATTATTGGAATCAAGTCCAAGTGATTGGTATGATGTAAAACTCACATACACAAATGTTTCTTGGGTTTACATCACTGCTTTTCAGACAGAACCCGGTTACATCATCTACAATAGTGGCACAGCTACTCTAAATACAAATCTCCTTGATGGAACTGTAATAGAACCATTATCCGCTCTTGACTTTCTTGTCACTGCTATTTATACAATCTTCTCAAATCATATGGTATAGTCTGCACTTCTCATCTATAGACATTGAAGCATCATGGAAAGATCGTCTACCGTTATTGAAACTAGAGAGGGAAATAGTTGTCACAGCAGTTCGGCGCATGCAACCTAACGCATTAGACATTTTGCCAGAGCATTACATCTGAAAGATTATATGCTGCTTGTTTTCCACTTGTCTGCCAAGACTCTGGGATGTCTGAAAATTATGCCTCCTAAAGATATGAATATCATCGCATTCGGTTGTATGCAGTGTTGTTATGCAGCTGCCGATCTTGCAGGCACCATGAAACTGCAGTACGATGTATCAGCCAGAATCATCCGAATGCCCTGCACTGCGAGACTGGATATTAATTTCATCCTGAAAGCGCTTCAAGAGGGGGCGGACGGAGTGTTAGTAGTAGGTTGTCATCCTGGCGACTGCGCGTACAAGACCGGCAACCTGGGAGCAGAGAGACGGGTACGATTCGCAAGAAAACTGATTGCACAGCTGGGTCTCGATGAGAATCGTGTTAAGATGGTCTTTGTTTCTGCTGCCGAGGGCGACAAGTTCGCAAAAGAGGTCAACGACTTCGCTGAGGAAATAAGAAAGATAGGACCGAACCCTATTCGCCTTTGATTTCTAGATTAGAAGAAATCCATCTTTGGATGCATACAGATTATTAAGAGAGTCACATAACATGTCATACTATGCAACATATTTATATCAACAAGCGAGTTACTAAATGTCGAAGGATGGGACAAGGCATTAACTTCTACAATCAGTAGAGTAATGACTATATCCTTCAGGGGAAAATCGTAATTTGAAATCTTTTGAACGTAAGTTAGTTGTAGTTTATGTTGTACTTCCCTTAGTGATACTTTCTTTTTCACTGGGAACAATTATGCTCTTTTCAGAATCAAGTCGTGATACCTTGGACTTGAAATCATCAAGGGCTTTTTCAACACTAGCTGCGAAACCAGTTAGTCTGATGAGTCGCTATACCAGTGGCGACTTGTATAATGAAATGAATTCTGTGAGAGATATTTCATGGAATATAACGAGGATTATGGAGACCGTCTAACGATTAACGTGGCCACTGGTACAGCAGCGACTCTTACACGCATGAAGACATACATATCTACCACTGAGAGAATGCACCTGTCAAGTCATGGGACTTGGAATTCAGAAGAAGGCTCGAAGATAACGATGTATGGTGGTTACTTAACACACCAAGAAGTATCTTCTTGGAGCTTGACCGGAGGCATATGTAAATTCATCTATCTGAGTGCCTGCAATAGTATGGGTCACAATGGCATTTTAGACACAGACCTTGCAAATGAACTACGATTGAGGACCTCGATTGAGGCAGTGATAGGTTTCAAGGATGTAGCCAATATTCTTGGAGCAACACTCTTGAGTCAGTCCTTCTGGGGCTTTCATGTAGCCTATGAATACATTGGAGGGATAAGCACTGCAACCTCTTATACAAATACTCTGGATAGAATTCAGTTTAAGATTGATCTAATCAGACTAGGTGGCTCGATTACAATATCCGTTGCAATTGGCTATTTAGTAAGTCTTGCGATGTCGGGCATAGGTGCTGGTTTTATCAGTGCGGTGCTTTCTGGCATTATAAGTCTATATCTCTTAGGTCTTCTCTTAGACGAAGTCCAAGCTACACTCAATAGCTGTGAGTTAGTGGGTACTAATGTGCCAGGACTCTATTGGCCCTCTGGAGGCGGTGGTGGTGGCGGTAAGCCCCCTGTAGATGTAATCGATTAGAACCAACTAACATACACTCCATAAATAGCAAGTCCAAATTAATATGGTGACAATAATGACATCTAACAGAACTCGTAAATATCGATTTGCCCTCATTCTATTTGTCACCATTTTTCTTTTGATGTCCAATTTTTCCAATATGCCATGTAGTCGGTGCCAACCAGTAGAGAAATGTAGCATGGATACAATCTCATCTCATACTGTAACCAGACATCAAGCAATCCTAGACTATATCGAAGCGCTCTATTCTCAAGAAGGCAGATTCTATGGGTGGCTTGAAGATACTCCCACAGACCCACGGATTGGTTCTTATCCAAATATTTATCGAGTTCATGATCCTTATACGATTCTCAAGCAACTCGGGAGTACTGATATAATTGATTGGAGTAATTGCACCGAGTTTCTCAAAAGTCTTCTAAACACAAATCCGTCGTCTATATACTATAATCTAGTGAACTTTTCACATCGTTCGTCACCCACTCCTATATCATGTGATGTAGCAATCCAACTATTTCCTGAGTTTGGTCTGGATGAATGGATATATGAAGATGCTATAGCAGATCTTATTGCCAGTTGTCAGACATCAAACGGCGGCTTTAGATTATACTCATCGAACGAAGATCCTGCTGAAATGATTATGACTTGGAGTGCACTTCAGGCATTGGACTCCATCGGATATCTTTCAGCTATTGATACCACAGCAGCACTTAATTATGTAGTATCATGCTACCACGATGATGGTGGATTCTCGAATGTACCAGATGTTGAGTCGATGCCAGATATAGTTCCTCTGGGCCTCTTCTGTCTAAACATCCTGGGACGTCCTGATCTTATCAGAGTTCAAAACACCACTGATTATCTCTTACAATACTTTGATGAAGCTGGTACTACATCTGGTGGGACACTTGTCAATACAGAGCGTTTTGTCTGGTCCTTGTACACTCTAGGGACACTCAATCAAATCAATATCACCCAGATGTTATCTTGGGTAATCTCATGTCAAACTACACATAATGGAGCTTTTCTTCCTGTGCCAGATTATGACATTCAAGGAGAACGCTTGGAGTGGGTGAGAGCGGCTGTACATATACTATATCTCTGTGATAGAATTGATTTACTAAACGAAACTATCACAGTGACAGAATACCCAGAGTACCACATTCCTCAGTGGTACATTGATTATATCAATGAGCATTTTGGTTCTACTATATCAGGAGGAGGATTCATTCCATTTTGGCCAGATATTGATATTATCGCTATTCTTATCACTTGGTTGCCTTACATTGGTATTTTTTCCCTAGCTAGTCTTCCTGGTGTATATATTGCATGGACTCGTAAAAAGAAGAAGTTAGAGCGTCGTGAGCAACGCAATAGACGTAAACATATGAAAGCATGATTTTTCTCACTCTAGGTGTCAAGTTCCTTGAAGAAATTAATGAAATCACTGAGGAGATACGAAAGATTGGACCAAACCCAATCAGACTGTAATAAAATAATGAAGACTTTTCCTTTTCTTAGTTAACGAAGAAATCGGTGATGAATATGAATCAAGGGTTGAAAGGCAGAGAGCATACGATTATCCTCGTTGGTGATAGCGGAGTTGGTGAAACCACATTAGTGATGCGGCTGCATGAATATTTCGCTATCCGTATATTGAATTCACGTGAAACGGAAATCTGGGATTTACGCGGTGGGCCATTCCATGATTTTCTTCTACTTGACTGTGAGAAAGCTGAGATTGCGCTGATAGTTTATGATGTGACTAGACCAGAAACTTTCTTCAAAGTCAATGAGTATCTTGAAAAAATTAGAAGAAAATGCTCTACATTACCTATGGCAATACTTGGAAATAAAATTGATTGGATACTAGAATAGTTTCCAAGGAGGCAGGAGCTATGTTGGTAAAAACCTTCACTGTGAGCTATTACGAGCTATCTGCTTTGACCAATGAAGGAGTTCAGGATTTTGTAGAAAGCGAATTCAAAATTTAGTGAGTCTGCAGTTTAAAGAATAAGACCGAACCCGATAAGACTGTGATGGGCAGTTAGAGAAACGCTTATGTGTACAAAATATTATATTGTACACGATACATGATGGAAACCGTTACTGCAAGATTACCCGAAGACATGGTGAAGAAACTGGAACTCATCGCAAGGGAAGAACAGATTGACCGATCTGAGTTGATCAGAAGAGCGCTTGATATTGGGATACAACAATTCCTTCTAGAACGAGCTCTCAAGGCGTATAGAGAGAGGCGAGTTTCTCTCTGGAAGGCTGCATCCATGGCAGGGCTTCCCTTGAGAACTATGATGCAAGAGGCAGACAAAGCAATGATTCCAATTGCATACGATGAGGATGACTTGGAGCGTGATCTTGCCTTTGTCAAAGGTCAGTAAGATAGTAAGTAATGCAAGTCCTCTTGTCTATCTCTCAATCGTAGGTAGACTCCACTTGCTCAGAGACCTGTTTGGCACCGTCACAATTCCCACGGAGGTCTTCAGAGAGGCATGCGGTGCTAAAGACACTCCTGATTCGATTGTGATCTCTTCCGCAGTTGAAGATGGATGGATACATGTTAGGGATGTTGCAGGTGAAAACGCTGACCTATTAGCAACAAGCTCTGGGACAGACATTGGTGAGGCTGCTGCAATATTACTCGCAAAAGAGGAGAGTGCCTTGCTTCTGATTGATGATAAGATGGGACGAAGTGCAGCTGAGATCTTAGGTATCAGATGCTTGGGAACAGTAGGTCTACTTCTCCAAGCCCTATCTGACTCATTATTTAAGTACGAGGAATTTGTAGAACTTTTAGATTTGATGATTGATTCAGGATTTCGATTAGATTCAAAAGTCTATAGACTGGCAATTCGAATGGCTAAGAGTCTTGATGAGAAGTAGTTCTTGATGCAATGTATGTATGCCGCCAGCGACCTTGCAGGGACCATGAAGATGCAATATGATGTGACGAGCAGGATCATCAGAATGCCCTGCACTGCAAGACTGGACATCAACTTCATTTTGAAGGCACTACAGGAGGGGGCAGATGGGGTGCTTGTCGTAGGATGCCACCCTAGAGACTGTGCATACAAGACTGGAAACTTGGGGGCTGAGCGTCGAGTGCGGTTCGCGAGAAAACTCATTGTTCAGCTGGGGTTTGATGAGAATCGTGTTAAGATGGTCTTTGTATCTGCAGCTGAAGGTGACAAATTCGCAAAAGAAGTCAACGACTTCGCTGAGGAAATAAGAAAGATAGGACCAAATCCTATTGGGTTGTAGATGGTTTGAGTTTCAATCGCATATGATATGCACTTGTCTCAAATCCCATCTTCTCGTAGAGTCTTTTAGCCTGCTTTGCCATGGCTGGACACGTCAATCCAAACATATCCGCACCAGCCACTTTGAAGATGTCTATGAGCCTCTCTAATAGTGATGTACCAATTCCCTGCTTTTCATACTTCGGATTAACAGCCAATATCTCAACTGTGACAACCTTAGATACACCCCAGTTTCTCAATACCTCCTCTGGTATATCCCTAAAATATCCATAGATGAATCCAACAATATTCATGTCTTCTTCTGCAACCAAAAACCCCTCCGGAAATGCATCAGTTATCTTCAGATCTTCTTCATCAATTGGTCCATCAAAGAAGGCGTAATCATTTGCCAATTGAATTACAATAGTTGTGTCTTGCTTCTCAAATTGACGTATATGCAGCTCAACCACCGTGTCAGTTTGATAACATGACCAATTTTAACATGGTGCAACATATCAAAATGCTTCAGTATATGTATCAGACCTCAATATTATTAACTATTGTTAAAACAATATAGACGAACAGCTATGATAATTACACCTACAATCATCTCTCTTCGAGAAGGTATTGAAGTAGCACTGATTCTTGTCATCATGCTATCCTATCTAAAGAGGACCAATCAACCTGATCTCCGCAGGTTTGTGTTAGTTGGAAGTGTCCTTGCAGTAGCTGTAAGTTTTGGCATTGCGATTGTTCTGGGTTTCTTCTGGGGCATTTTTGAAGGGACTATGTTGAATATATTCGAAGGTATTGTAGTTATCATTGCGGCCCTTCTTCTCACAACTATGATTCTTTGGATGTGGCGTGTTGGACATTCGATAGCAAGTGACATTGAACAATCAATGGAGAGCAATGTTATAAAACAGAGTAGTGTTGGCCTTGCTCTACTGAGTTTCTCTCTTGTTCTAAGAGAAGGGGTTGAGTTATCTCTATTCAGTATCGCCCTTATCATTCAAGAGGGCGTTCTAAGCTATCTTGGTGTCATTCTTGGTCTTACATTGGCAACAGTTCTAGGATTTGGGATTTACAAAGGCTCGTTCAGGATTAGTATGAAGTCCCTATTTAGATGGACCTCAGTCTTTCTAATTCTCTTTGCAGCTGGAATGATTGCATATGGTATACATGAATTGCAAGAAGCCAGTCTTTTGCTAATCGGTCCGCTTGAGATTTGGAACATCAATCCTCCAGTGTTGCCTGACGGTAGTTTCCCATTATTACATGAGAATGGAGCTATTGGCGCTCTAGCCAAGACTCTTTTTGGTTTTAATGGAAACCCTTCTGCACTTGAGGTATTTGCATACGCTGGCTATATCACACTTTCCGTTTTATACTACTTAAAACACCGAGAAAAAATGTCGCCGATCAAATGATGAAGTAGTAGTATGAGCTCACGCCTAGTCTTTATCTTGCTATGAATTGCAACGGTCATGTTTTTAGTTTAGAATTTCAACTAAATATACCAAATATACCAACATAATATCTTAATATTAAAAAATATAATCTGGGTTGCGTATCTCTGGGGTTGCATACCATGACTTCTATTACACCACAAAGGCTTGTGAAATTAGCTATTGTAGGTGATGGTGGTGTTGGAAAGTCTACATTGATCTCTAGATTGGTCACTGGAGAGTTTATTGATAAGAATATGACCATCGGCTTTGATGTTGAGTCTTGGACTATCACTACCAAAAGCGACTCAGAGTCCATCAAGGTTGCCTGTTTCGATTTTGGTGGACAAAAGCAGTTTCGCTTCTTTCAAGGGTCTCTAATCATAGGTGCAAAAGCCGCGTTAATAGTGTTTGACTGCAATTCATATCTCTCACTCATGAAAATTCGTGAATGGATGGATCTTATTGTTGGAGTCCCTGATGGGAAAAAACTGCTAGTTGGCACCAAATTAGACATGGGCTCAGGTATTCCCATTGAGGACATAAAAGAAGTGGCTACTGAATATGGAGTTCCGTATATTCTCCTTAGTTCCAAGACCGGGGAAAACTTTGACTTATTGGTACAACACCTGAAAGAACTTGTCTGTGAATCCGAAGATAAAATGATTTAATCTTGATTCTTTTTCTACCAAGAATGTTAATATTGAACCGGATAGACCTCGTCAAAGGGGATTGAACATTGTCATTGGAATCAGGAAAACTACGTGTTCACTGTGATATATGCAATCAACCCGTTGAGTTTGTGGTTTCACCAGTTACAGTGAGAGCGCAAAAAGATGGCATCCTTCGTGTTGCATTAGCTCACGGAAAACCACTCCATGCAATTATCGTCTACGTAGATAAGAACCTAAGGGTTCGGGGTGTCGAAGCCTCTGACACTTTTCAGATGGAGGGAACCCGTACCGAATCTGTTGTACCCATCTCAGAGGTCGCAGAAAATCTGTCTGAATCTATGGGTGAATCATGTTTCCAAGCACTCTATTCCTTTGATGATATAAAGGAACGCGAGAAGGCTGCTTTTGTCTTGGATAAAACAATACTTCGCATAATCTGCGAATCTGGCGTTATTTGTTTGAGTAAAATCAGGCAGAAGGTCAGTTTCTTGGAAAAGGCTCTAGGGTCCAATATTGATCTCTCCCAAGTTGAATCTGTCTGCAACCGGTATGTGCAAGAAGGATTAATAAAAAGAGCCTGAATTTTCTATTTTTTATGAGCTTTTTCAGATTTAGACGGAAAAAAGATCCAAGCCGGAACTATCTAAACAGAATGGCTATTGGTCTGGGGGCTGGATTGGTAAAGGCACGTGATGCCATCTTGAATCCCGATTTTGGTCCACAGGGAGCAATGGATGTATTATCTACATGGATGGGCCAAGAGATTGCTAAGGAACTACTTCATCAGAAAGTAATCACTCCAGCGTCTTCAGCTGAAGAGGTTCTTGAGAAGCTACTTGAAGAAGTAAGAATAGCAGAAGATCTCTCAATTGAGATGGAAGGAGACACAGCTCATGTTGTTGTACAGAATTGTCTCATATGCCCACGTAAGGTCGGTGGTTATGATCTGGAAGGGCATACAGCATGTCCTGTTGGCGGACTTGTTAGAGGTGCTATTGGACTAGTATCAGGAAAAACACCTCAATTGAGTAAGATTGACCTAAAGACTGGTGAAATCTGCAAGACCGACTTCGCTTTAAAATAGAGAGGAATCTTACTTCAACTAGCAGAGACATAACTGCCTGATACCATTATTTCATAAGAGAATTCTTCTCAGAATTGAATAGATAGAAAAAGAATCTGACTCAGCTTGTCGTTTTGGTGTAGACTGAGGTAAATTTGCTAAACACTAGCTACTATTATACAGCCAATATCTCATTTATTACGTAATTAGCTGATAAGCAGAATCATAGAAAATTAATCGAATTAGGGGGCAATATGAAGATGGCAAAGAGCCCAAAACAAAGAAACACCCTAAAGGATAGGGTCCGTAGATTATTGAAGGACAATGAAATTTGCTTGCTTGCACTTGATGAACTAGAGAAGGATATTGAGGTCCAGACACTCCTCGAAGATAGTAATAGAATGGCAATTGACCGAATGGGCTATTCAGATCATGGTCATACTCACTCACTGATTGTATCTCTTAATGGAGTCAAATTGATTCGTGAACTCAGTAATGGCCTTCAGCCTACTGTGGTTCAAGAGAACACTGGAACAATTAAGGATGCAGAATTGATAGTCTTGTTAGGTTGTTATCTCCATGATGTTGGTATGGTTGTAGGAAGAACAAATCATGATGAATTTTCAGTAGTTCTCACAATCCCTATTTTGGATAGAATCCTGAAGAAATTATATCCAAAGGACCGTCATAAACAGGTACACATTCGTAATCACGTAATTCATGCAATCTATTGTCATGATAAAGTTGCTCAACCGATGACAATCGAAGGAGGAGTTGTTGGAGTTGCAGATGCTCTTGATATGACAAAGGGTCGTGCAAGAATTCCCTTCGAAGCTGGTAGTGTGAACATACACTCAGCATCTGCTATGGCCATAGAGGATGTCAAGATTAGAAAAGGCGAAACAAAGACAGTTCGCATAGAGGTCAACATGACCAATGTATCTGGTATCTTTCAGATACAAGAACTTCTCGAACAGAAGATTCGAAACGCACAATCTTTGATCGATCATATAGAGCTCTATGCAATCATGTCACCAAAAGAGGACAAAATTCTGCAAGAGGAACTTCGAGTCTTGTAGGAACGACTTGTATAATCATATTCTATTACATACTCTTCCGAGTTCGCACGCATCGGCATCTTATTATGCACGAAATCGAACATCTACATGAAATCACACTGCTCTGTCAGAGGCATTCGTCTATGAAATTGGATGATATTGATTCTAAGATAATTGCTATGCTTCAAGAGGATGGAAGACAATCCTACAGTGACATTGCCAAAGCAGTTGAGAGGACTGAAGTAACCATTAGACGTCGTGTAAAGCGTCTAAAAGATGAGGGATATATCAAGCGTTTCACAGTAGTCCTTGATCCCATGAAGATTGGCAAACGGATCCGAGCAATTATCCGCGTGAAGACCGCAATGAAAGAAGCCACTCTTATTTCTAAGAAACTGAGAGCATTCAAAGAAGTCGATGAAGCCTATTTTCTTGATGGTGCCTGTGGCCTTATTATGATGGTCACAGTAGATGATTTATCTGAACTTAGAATGTTTCTCGAGAAACGTCTGGGCGGAATCCAAGGCGTTGGAGATGCAGAAACTTGCATAATTTTAGAGGAGATTAAATCTGCTCTCTCTGATCCTGGTGCATCTTGATGGCTCATTATCTTCACATTACCAAGATGGCTATGCTAGATCTTGAGAAACATGCGGCGGCATCTTTTCCCCTTGAGGCTGCAGCTTTGCTTTTTGGTACAATTTCAGACAATTCTATCTTTGTTAACCGCATCGAACCTATGCAAAATGAATCCGAGAACAAGCAAACATCTTTTACAATTAATCCAGAAGATCAATATAGGCTTCTCATCAAAGCTGAGGAATTGGGAGAGTCATTAGTAGGGATATTTCATTCGCATCCTGCTCCAGCATATCCTTCAAAGAGAGATCAACGTAATATGCGACTTAACCCGGTCGTTTGGCTTGTTTCATCAAAGACAACGGGGACTTGGGTTACTAAGGCGTACATACTAGAGAATGATGATGTGGTTTCAATCACGATACACGTTTCGGAATAGGATACCTTAGTCCCTTAATTGTACCTGAAGTCCTTTTTGGCTCAAAACTTACAGATGTTCCTTCAATTGCACCAATCATAACAGCTGCTGTAATCACTTCCTGCAAAGCAAATAAGTTGCATTGAAGAACACCAACTCCTGATTCACAATCATAAAAAACAAGATACAGTCGTGAGTCCGCTGCGTGAATCTCACCATATAACGAAAGCAGACTCTTCCAAAGTGCTTGATTCAGCATTCTCTCCTGAAAAGATGGACCCTCTCTGTGCAGTTGAAACAGAAGGTATCTACGCCGGTTCTTTCTCACATCTCCTCGCCTCTCCGAAGAATTTCGACACCTGTCTGTACTAAATCGGAATCCAGTTTCTTCATATTTCGCTCAATGATTGTTGCAGGATATTCTTGTATTGCCTTTTCAGCATCTGTCCTATCTAATCCCAGTAACATTCCAATGTGTATCATCGCTATTGGCGAACGAAGTTCTATTGGTTGAGACGCTCCACTTGATATGATTACACCCATTCCTGCTGTAACTGCAACTGAAACTGCTTCGCGATAGATCTTTAGAATCTTTGAACGATTTAGCCCGTTTGTCTGAAGGAGCGGTGCAAACTGAATCTCAAGAAAGGTTGATGCCATTGCTGCAATATGAGCTGTTGAATCACGCAGGTGGCTATCTCGAGCTGGATCTACAGTAAGGATATCAACTCTCTGGTCCTCCACAACCCAATTCGTTAGTTCTATTGAACCCAACTGAACTGAAAGCAATATTGTATGTTTCCGAGTATTTTCTATCTGTTTTCTTATCGAACCAATCCCTTTTCCCGACAGATTTGCTCGTTGATATATTGCAATACCTTCAGGAGTTCTCTTTACGAGACCGTTTGTCTGATTCGAAACACAGATCCCCTCATATCCGAACTGGTGTGCCATCCTCCCAATCGGCTCGATTCTCGTCAAGTCCGTAGCAATCACACCAATATCGATAGCCATCAATCTAAGCCTCCAGCAATCTGAAGTCTCTCTTCAATAAAGAGTATGGCATCATTCCGTTCACACCTCGGATATTCCATGAAGTGAAATCTAACACTGATGACATCTGGTTCATCAATCAGTCTTATCTTACCTAGGAACGCCGCTTGCTTATCAAATCTAAGAAACAAGACACAGTGTTCATCGACTCTAAGTTCTAATGATATCTGCAATGCTCGTCGACTCATTTTATCCAGTTGGCTAAATATGTAATCAAAAACTGCAACACAACTATCTTTGTTTTCAAACACTGCAGTGATAATAGAAATCATGTCACCTACAAGTCCTTCTGCATTGATTGTTGAGAGTTTCACCCTCGATTTTACATCTTCAGGGAATAGTGCTAATACAGATGAAGTGACCCTCTCCAAAATCTCTGTAGCCCGAGCATATGCCCGGGCTTCGATTCTAGTTATGAACGGCATAGCCGCTCCCTCCGGAACGCGAATCTTAACTATTTCGCGACATTTCCTTTTGCACCTAGAGACGGTCTGACCTTCTCAGCACCTCGTCCCTTATGCCGGAGCCCTCTGCTCTTCTTGCCTGCAGATGTGAGACCTCTGCTGTCTCGCCCCTTATGAGTCGGGTCGCAAATCCAGTTGATATTCGAATCATTGTATATCACCGGATGACTGGGATCTACTAGAATTACTTCATGCCAGATCCACTTATGATCATCTCCAACCCAATATGAGTTCAAAACACGGAGGTTTGGATATTTCCTAGCCACACGTTCCTCTGCTATCCATCTCCTTGATTTCTGAGGGGTGTATTTTACAACACCTAGGCTTCTTGGTTTTCTACCACTCCGTGGTCTTGGTTTCTCTCGAGGGCCACGTCCAGTCTTTATCCGGACAACAACATAGCCTTGTTTTGCCTTATATCCTAATGATCGAGCTCGACCAAGTCTGGTTGGTCTATCGAGCTTTACCATAGTGCCTTGTTTTCTCCAAACTATCAGGCGGTTTCTAATAATTTCAGTACGTTCCTTCTGTTCACCTAACCAGGTGTCATTCATATACTTGTATGCCGTTGGCATTGTCTATTTCCATCCTTTGCCGTTATAGATTCGCTTTGTTTGTGGTTCAGCCATTATAGGCCACATCCCGTGCGGACGTATCCGCCAATACAAAGGAATGGTCTGGTCCAGCACGATGCTGGACCAAGACCTCATCGAGAAAAATTGCTTAAAGATGTAACGTTTTGTCTCTTCTTTGATACGAATTACTTGAGTCCATCAATGACTTTCTGAACAGTGAGTTCTCCAACTCGAACTTGTCCCTCTTCGGTTGAGGAAGCCAAGTGCGGGGTTGCAACAACCTTTGGATGTTTCACCAAATGCCAGTCTGTGGGTGGCTCACTTTCAAAGACATCGAGTCCTGCACCCGCAATTTCACCCGTATCCAATGCATCAAGAAGAGCCATCTCATCAATGACGCCTCCGCGCGCCGTATTGATGATGAAAGCAGTCTTTTTCATTCTCTTGAGTTCATTAGCTCCAATCATTCCCTTAGTCTGAGGTATTAGGGGTACATGAAGAGTAATGTAATCAGCTCTCTCAATAATAGTCTTCAAATCAGCCTTCTCTGCTCCAATCTCTTTACATGCCTTAGCAATGTCGATTACATCGTATACAAGAACATTCATGCCAAATGCTTTGGCTCTCTTTCCTACTTCCCAACCGATTCTTCCAAAGCCGACAATCCCAATAGTCTTCTGCCAGAGCTCAGTCCCACTGAGTTTCTTCTTCTCCCAGCGTTCATTCTTCATCGAACTGTCTGCTCGAGTGACATTTCTGGCAAGTGCAAACATGAGAGAAAAGACCATCTCTGCAACAGAGACTGATGGCGCCTCAGGAGTATTCTGGACAATCACTCCCTTTGCATCGGCTGCCTTCTTATCCACATTATCTAGACCGACGCCTGCTCTGACAACAAGCTTGAGTTTGTCTGCAGCATCAATTACCTCTTTAGTAATCTTAGTAGCACTTCTTACTACAACGCAGTCAAAGCCCTTGATTTGTTTTTCAATAGGTCCATCTTTTTCAGCATTTCTCAAGACAATTTCTAGTCCTGCAGCTTTTAACTTAGCCACAGCTGACTCTTCAATTGGATCTGCAATTAATACGCGCTTCATTGTCATACCCCACAAGGTGAGATGGGCAGAGCGTTTCATAGCTTTGACTTAAACTTGGTGACATCGACATTTTCTTTACATGGTATATTCCAAGTAAGAATATGAAACGAGAACTCAAACCCACTACTGCACTTGTCCCCTGTCCTGTTGTATTACTAAGCATATCTGGGCCTGAAAGACCGAATATAATCACATTATCATGGGCTGCGAATGTTTGCAGTAATCCCCCCACAGTGGTTGTTGGGATACGTTCTGAACGTTATAGTTACGACCTTGTCAAAGAGGCAGGAGAATTTGTTTTGAATATTCCATCAGCCACTCAGATCGACGGTACCGTTTTTGCAGGTACAAAATCTGGCAGAAATTATGATAAGTTTGCAGAGTGCGGTTTTACTGTAGAACCAGCATCTAAAGTCAATGCTCCAATGATCAAGGAATGTCCAATTAACATTGAATGCAAAATTAGGGACATCATTCCTCTTGGGGCACACGATCTATTCATTGGAGATGTTGTTTCTGTTCATATTGATGAATCTGTTCTAGGCGAACATGAAAAGCTTGATGTATCAAAGGCCAATCTCTTCACATATATTCCTCTTAATGGAGAATATTGGACGCTTGGTTCCAAACTTCATTGAGTAGATTTAGACAGACTCCATCTCAATCTCGATGATTTCAGACTCTTCCTCCTCTGAATCAATATCTGGAGGTTTTAGGTACTTAATCGAATAGTTGGCATTTATCTCGCTAATTATCCATGCTCCTGTGGGTATATGGGCTTCCCTAAAGAAGAGATCAAAGGATATTCCTGGAAACTCAACAATGATTGGTTCATGACCCAAGAGTGCAAACAAACAAGAGGCCTCTTGGGCATGCTCTAATGTATCAAGTTTAGCTAGAACTGGAACCCAATCATTTCCATCCCACTTGAGGAATGGCCAAGAATTAGTTGGTGGCCATTCCCCTTTTTCTACAAGGATGTATTCATTGACTCCTCGTTTGTAAATCGTTGGATACTGACCATAGCAACCTAGACGCATACCAAATGTTCTTGCATCTTCCAGAGTCTTGTACATCTCCAATATTATTCACCAGTATTCTATCTCTTTCACTCTTCTAACATACTGACATCGGAGAATCGTATATAGCTAAGAATGTGTCATCTTCGAGTTATTTTAAGAGGAAGAAACATCACAGAACAGAGCCCCATATACGAATCACACTATGAGGATAAATAGTCCCAACAATCACTACCTATCTTTGGATATCATCCAATATTATGATACCTTTTCATTTCTGTCCCTTTGCACTAACAATGCGAATAACGTCACGGTCCTTGAGAATGTGCTTATCAGAGATTCGCATCTTTGTTCTTGCATCAACACCATGGACGAACGAGTCCATTAGGTCCGAGTGTATGTATCCAGCAAACTCCTTTGCAGTAGTACCCTCTGGAATTAGATACACATCAGGAAGTACGTTACCATCACTATCCGTCAATGAATGAGCGTCATGAACTGGATATATTGTAATCATGTGAAGGAAGTCGAAGACTGCCTTGTTCAATATGTTTTGAACTCCTGTACCCCCATATTTCCTCAAAATATGTTCTTTTAGTTTCTCTAGTTGAGTAATTTCTTCTTTACTCAAGTTATCTTGTTGTACAATCTCAAAATCATCATTTCCAGGAATGTATTTGATTACTCCTCGTTTATCAAGGTCCTTCAGTATCTTCTCAGCAAGTGCAGTCACAGGAACTATTAGATAATCTGAGAATTCATCTTGAAGCCGTTTGAAATTCTCCTCAGCGCCTGGTCGATCAATTTTATTAGCTGCTATGATGATAGGTTTAGCAACTTTCTGTAACATCTTAACAAACTCTCGTGTTTCATCATCAGTCCACTTATCTGCAGCCTCAGATTTCAACTCTGATGCTCTCAGAGCCTTTAGAATATGAGCTCTTGTTATGTTTAATCCTGATAGTTTCTCAAGGAGAAGTTCCTCCAACTTGGCTCCTTCAGACCGAATGCGTCCTGTCATTCTTCGCCAGTCTTTCTTCACTATACCTAGCATCCATTCCACAAGTTCATCTTCCAGAAACTTAACATCATCACTAGGATTATGACTTCCAACCGCGACTTCCTGCCCCTCAGAATCAAGCGATCCGCTCGCATCAACGATATGAATTAAGACATCTGCCTGTCTTAGATCATCAAGAAACTGGTTTCCCTTTCCTCTTCCTTCATGAGCACCTGGCACGAGACCTGCAACATCGATTAGCTTTATTGGGACTAGGCGGACACCATCAACACAGAGAGAGTTCTTGGGATTGTCTTGTACGTTAAAATCTCTACAGGCACATGGAGTCCTGACATGAGTCACTCCAACATTTGCATCAATTGTTGTAAATGGATAGCTACCAACCTTGAAGTCCGTCATACATGCAGCATTTGTGAATGAAGTCTTGCCTGAGGATGGTTTTCCAACAATACCAACGCTAAATCCCATGACACTCATCTCCTTTGATAGTTCTCTTATCTTCAAACGAAGAGATAAACGCTTCAGTCTGTTATCTGACCTACTTTCTATTCTTAAAAAATCGAGATTTTTACGTAACTACCGATGACTTTTTATGAATCCAGATTCATTATATAATCTGAATCAAGATTCATTATAACAAGATGTGTTAACAATGGGAAAAATATGTGTTACTTCATCAGGTCCAACACTGGAATCAGCAGTTGACCCACGATTTGGTAGGTGCTCCTACTTCATAATTGCAGATTCGGAAACATATGCCTTCGAAGCAATATCAAATGAGGCTGCAATGGCTTCAGGAGGAGCAGGAATCCAGGCAGCTCAGATTGTTGCTTCTAAGGGTGTTGAAGCTGTTCTAACTGGAAGTGTGGGTCCTAATGCTTTTCCAGCTCTGGAGGATTCTAGTATCAAGATTCTAGTTGGTATTTCTGGTACTGTAAAGTCCGCGATTGAGAGCTATGCGAGTGGCTCCCTTGATGAACTGAAGACTCCAGGTCCTGCCAATGTTGGAAAAGGTCAAGGTGGTCTAGGAAGAGGAATGGGTGGTGGATACGGTATGGGAATGGGTCGTGGAATGGGCCGTGGAGGCGGTGGTCGAGGTCGCCGCAGAGGAGGAGGGAATTGGTGAAAACAAGAGTTCTTGTTCCAACAATTGATCAAAACGGCACGATGATATCAGATCATTTCGGAAGGGCTCCATTCTTTGTGATTGTTGATCTGGATGACAAAGGAACTATTGTTGCTTTGAATATACATCCAAATCGTAGTGAGCATTCGGGCGGAAAAGGTCACGCTCATGATAATGTCCTAAAACACTCCCCTCAGGTAGTCATTGTTCAAGGAATGGGGCCTCGCGGAATTATGAGTTTTCAATCTCAAAATATTGCAGTTCTTCGAGCAAATAGCGCTTCAGTTCAGGAATTGATTGCAGCATATAATCGTAATGAGTTGGAGGAGCTCACCGAGGGGTGCGCTGATGCACATCACAGGTGAAGTTATCTAGTTCACGAAAAGGTGCAGAATATTGATTATAACAGTTGCATCTGGAAAAGGTGGTACCGGAAAAACTACTGTTGCAGTGAACCTAGCTCTATCATTGAAGACCGCAAATCTCTTTGACTGTGATGTCGAAGAACCTAACGCACATACTCTTCTTCATCCTGCTGCCATGCATACTTCTTCAGTAACAGTCCTTACTCCACAAGTCAATCAGGAGAAGTGCACTCTCTGTGGAAAGTGTGCAGAATTCTGTAAATTCAATGCAATCTTTGTAGGAAAGACCAAAACAATGGTCTATAATGAAATGTGTCACTCCTGTGGTGGCTGTGCTTTGGTCTGCCCCGAAGATGCAATCACAGAAATTCCACGACCTATTGGACAAATACACAAATCAACAATCGAGAACGTCAATTTGCTCTATGGTGAACTATCCATTGGAGAACCAATTGCAACAACTCTGATACAGGCCGTGAAGAATCATATTGACCCTGAGGCAGTCAATATCCTGGATGCTCCTCCTGGAACAGCATGTCCAGTAATTGAAACTATGAGGGAGAGTGATTTTATCGTTCTTGTCACAGAACCAACTCCTTTTGGGCTCCATGATCTATCAATGACAGTTGATGTAGTGAGAGAATTGAAAATACCATTTGGTGTAATCATCAATAGATCTGGTATTGGTGATGAGGGGGTCGTAGACTTTTGCAAGCAGAATAGAATTCCTATACTAATGGAAATTCCCTATGATAGGCATATCGCTGAACTGTATTCTCGTGGCATTCCATTTGTGATAGAGATACCAAACTGGCAAAAACAATTCGAAAATCTGTTTGTGGAGATTGGGAGGTTGGTCAAAAATGGTCTATGAAGTGGCAGTCATAAGCGGGAAGGGTGGAACGGGAAAAACAACAGTATGTGCCGCTCTGGGTTTTCTAGCAGGAAATGTTGTCATGGCAGACTGCGATGTTGATGCTCCTGACCTTCATATTCTACTAAATCCAGCAATCAATACAACATCCAAGTTTGTGGCATCACAGGTAGCTGTCATTAATGAAGAATTGTGCACAAGCTGTGGTATATGTGAAGATGCATGTAGATTCCATGCTATCGCCGACTCACATGTCGATACAATTGCCTGCGAAGGATGCGGGGTCTGTGCTTATGTCTGCCCCGAAAACGCAATTACGATGGTAGATCATCAATCTGGGAATCTCTACGATTCCACCACACGAATTGGTCGAATGGCACATGCAAAGCTCTTGCCAGGGGAAGGAAACTCTGGAAGGTTAGTCACAGAAGTACGAAAACTGGGTACAAAGATGGCTTCTCAGGAAGGAATATCGACAGTTCTTATCGATGGTTCTCCTGGAATAGGTTGCCCTGTCATTGCGACAGTGACTGGAATCACTCTGGGTATTATCGTCACAGAACCTACTATGTCTGGAATTCACGATATGCAAAGAGTCCTTAATCTACTTAAGAGATTCAATGTAAGAGCGACAGTGATTATAAACAAGTACGACATAAACTTGGAAAATACGAAAGCAATAGAGGATTATTGCAATGAAAATGATGTTGAAGTTCTTGGTAGAATTAAATTCGATCCAATTATGACAAAATCAATGGTGGCTGCACAAACACTTCCCGAGTTTGCAGCCAATCATGAGATATCAAGACTTCTCCAAAAGATATGGAATCGTGTATCTGATATTCTCACAGGATAGAGCTCGGTCACTCTACTCGAGCTCTATTCTATCAGAGTTATTATTCTTCATCTAGCTCAGAGAGTTTTCTTTCAATATGCGCAAGCCTTTCTTGAAGGGATTTCAATTGCGTTTCAAGTAGCTCTTTCTGACTTCTTAAGAGTTGATACTCTCCTTGCAGATTCGCAGGTGTAACGCTACCCTGACTGGGAGTTGTATATAGCCCATACCAACATGCGCCTCTTCCAAGTACCCATCCAGGTCTCTCCCATGGAGGCAAGTGACTAAATGGCCCATTTCCTGGCCAAGCTCCTTGGCGCCTACCTCTGTTTCCATAATTACCTCGCCACATTTGTTCTCACCTTTACAACAATGAAGACACAATAATTATGTGCATAAGAACAAATATAAACTCTTTCACAGATTTGACCTTGGTTAAAAAATGTAATAAGTGGGACTCAACAACATAATAGGGATTTGAAATGCATCGTCGAAGAAGAGGCGGTCGAGGTAGATTCCCGATTCAGCCTGAAATCACGAATCGACCATTTGCTAAACGGATGATTCCTGAACCAATAGGGTACAAGGACTCCATCTACATAGATCTTGCAGAAGCTGAGGTTCTACGGCTTGTTGATCTTGAGGGTATGTATCAGGAACAGGCTGGTGTCGCAATGGGTGTTTCACGAGGTACCATCTGGCGTCTTCTTGTAAGTGCAAGAGAGAAAGTGACCCGCTCAATCTATGAAGGTAGGCCTCTCGTGATTGGACAAGCGCAAGAGGAAGAATCTTAGCTTGCGGACATGACCATTTGTTAAGTACGCGATTGAATAGTGATAACTTCCCTTTGCTTCCACTGCAGCACTTGGCATGTTCTCTGTATTACTAACAATTTAGAGCACGGCTAGACGCCATACAATCAACCCTAGAGGACTCTGTAATACTCGAACCTCCCTTATATACAGAGAATGGAATGAGTTACTTGGAGAGGATTACGATTCAGTTGGACTACTCTACCCGGATTGATACGATTATCGATTATGTAATCAGAAGACCTGCGGTACCCCGCTGGTGGGATCCAGTTGCTCGTCCTCATGTAGCAATCATCATGCCAGATCCTGTGACTGGTGCTGAGGTCCGGTACTATCTATCCAAATGCGGAAACAAGCAATCCAATGGACGCACTCTTCTCGATGTGGTTGACATTGACACACTCCCAGAGAATACCCTGTTAGAAGTTAGATTCAATGCGACACGGGCAAATCTCTACAAATTAGAGCGTGTTGGTACGATACCTTGTTGGCGTTGGCTTGGTCGAAGCCAAGGTCTTCCTGATTTTGAGAGTGATGATGCAATCTACTGGGACCACGTAATAGACACAGGTAGCTATACACCACGTGATTTGATTCTTGCCTGAGCTTAAAAGTGTCAGTACGTGTTTCCAGATTAGAGGTGTTTTTTTCTTTCTACTAAATCACAGTCCGCTTTGCCACCATCGCCACATGATATAGACACCACCTAGGATAGCAATCGCTCCAATTAGTAATAGAATTATTAGAATCAGAGGATCCAAAAAGGGGAAGATACTCCAATAGAGGAGTAAAGGTCCTGCAATCTGTACTAATGTGAATCCAATTACAAATAGTATGATCGCATAACAGAGAAGGTTGTTATTTCGTGGTTTCGCCTTAGAGTATCTAGGTTCTGGTATCAATTATTCATCCACTCCTATGACCCCCTAGGTATTCTCTCCTCTTATCTATTTTGAGAAGCTCTGCGTGCTTGATTCTAAAGAATGATAACCTGTACGAGCTGTGGAATGCAAGATTGGTATGAAGCTATTAGCACAAAACGACTCTGAACTCAAAGACTTTGCAGAGGTAATTCAACCCTATGCCAATGATTTGGATGCGCAGAAGATTCCATACTGGGTAATTGTGCATGAAAAGAGTGTAATTGGAATTGTGGTCGTTGGTCACGAACCGCTCATGCTCATAGAACCCGTTGGGACGAAGGTGTCAATTATCTATGGGATCAATTCCAATTTTCCAGTTGATATTCTGAATGAATTTGCCACTCTCGCCCTAAAGGTTGCGCAAGAACAAGATGCAGCCTATTCCTTCATTGATGTTCCGTTTCAGCAAGGCACATTAATTGACCAGTTTTTCAAAGTCGGATACAATGAACTTGCCAATAGCCTCAGAATGTCTCGTCCCCTCGATACTAGCTTTGAGAGCAATGATATCTTGCGATATGAACGTGTCAAACGCGAAGAGGTCAACGAATGCCTAGAAATCATGAAGGAGTTCATGAGTGGTTCTCCTGATGTGATGTTAAATCTCATTCTCAGCAATATCAAGAAGGTCCCTGAGCAGTTTCTTGACTACTGGTTCAATAGTACACAGCTCTTCTATGCCTATAATGAGGATGCTCTTGTCGGGTTCCTTGATATCAGTCCCAAGCAGGGTCTCAATATTGACAACATTGGTGTGTTGCCTGCACATCGAGGGAAAGGTTATGGGCGGCAGATGATGCTTCATGCTCTGCAGTACCTGCAGGAGCAAGGCGTAACGGAAGCCAAGCTCCGTGTCCATGTGGATAACACTCGAGCCATTCAGCTCTACGAGTCTCTTGGATTCACTAAGGGTATCGCCAAGAGGGCACTCATCTGGAGAAAATAGAATTAGTAAGCATCTACAAAGGGATGGTAACGGGCAGTGTTACTGCGAAGGAAAAATTAAACTTGGTTCGCACGTTTGATCAAATGATAGTAATGGCACTAATTATGGTTCTGAACAAGATTCTTCCTTTTGGGGCCATAGTAATTGGTATATTCCTAGCTATAATCGGTTTTGGACTTCCACTCACTAAATACAAGGGCCATTGGTTTCAATGGTCAATGTCATCAAGAACTTGTTTCTTGTTACTCTTTGCCTCAGTCGTTGGACTCACTATCATAGTTCTGCAGTATGTCGTTTGGAGTAGCACGGGTCCTGACGTATTCTAGGTATCTATTTCACTGTTATTCATGTTTGAATCAGGGTATGTTAACGAGGCTTTTGCTATTGTCTTGGATGAGGACGAGATTATTCCTATCACTCTCGACAACGGTGAAGAAGGTATCCTCTTAATCCTGACTTCGATAGAGAAGATTAGTGACAAAGAAGAATTAACTATAGTAAATGGTAACGGACGGATTATCACTCTTCTCCATTGGAAATCTACATATGTCTGTTTTGATGCTGATTGTTAGATATCGTGGTAAGCAGGGTATGATGCGGAATGAGAAAACTTGACTTATGTCTAATTAATCGTGGAAAGTGCGGGATGGAGATAAAGCCTAATCCAAGGCAAATCTTTGTCATAATGCCTTTCAAAGAGAAGCTTGCACCGCAGAGTCTTTATCACAACATTCTCAAAGACCTCCCAGGTTGGAGTGCAATTCGTGTAGATGAAAATCTAGAAATTCCTGATGGATTGTGCGCAATATGTAGAGATATACAGCAGTCCAAGTGTGTTATTGCGGATCTTAGTGGTCTTAACCACAACGTATTCTTAGAGCTTGGAATAGCTATGGGGCTTGGTATTCCGTATATTCTACTAACACAAAACTTGAAGGAATTAAAGAAAATATTCGATGTGCTCCGCCTTCGAGTCATCCTCTATTCACGAGAAGAAAAAGACTCACCAATAATCTCTAACTCTGAAGAGCTGATTGAAAAACTCATTGCTTCTCTTGAGGTGGTAGAATCAAACAAAGTGATTGATCCAAAACTGACAGATTATCTCCCTGAGTCTTCTAGCGAACATTCCAAGATTTTAGATATTCTCAATGACGCAGAATTGAAGAAAGAGCAAGAAGCAAAGGATTCTCTCGATAAGATTTTAGAGAGCTTAGCTAAGTCTGGGTATCTTAAATCACAAAAAGGAAAACTGGCAATAACTCAGAAACTTGCTAATGATGTCCCTACTAGTGTGCTTGTTTCATTAATGATTTCATATCCTAAATATGTTACAATTCTCTCAATCAGTCGAGAAATTGGAGCTCAAAGCGCTGAGGTGGAACCCTTTTTTAAATCGGTATTGATTGATCATGTAGAACACATCAACAGAGAATATCGACTTACAATCACAGGAATCAACTGGGTTGTAAACGAAATAAGGCTGCATTATGAAATTACAGTCTAAGGATGAATAGTGTCACGGAGAAGATGGTAGCGGGCGGAAGATTTGAACTTCCGATCTCAGGGTGCCTCCGAGCAGCAAGGCTCATATGAGCCCTGCGGGATAGGCCTGGCTTCCCCAGCCCGCTTTCACTAGGTGATTGTTCGAACATAACGGAATAATGGATTAATAACCCACTTCTGCTATGGTCAAAGGGAAGGGGGTTTTTGCGAGTTTTAAAGTTATTCGTAGAGGTGCGTAGAGGGTGCAGACAGGCTTATCAGTTCATAGACGAAAGAAGAGTTGATTGGAGATAGGAGATTCGAAGTTGCTTGTAAAATTTCGCCAGTTCTGCGAGGCTTACAAGGCAGAATACGCCTTTGAAGGGACGGTTGAGGGTTTTGATACAATCGATATTGTCGATCCAGAGCGGCTTACAAGAGGTTTCTTTGTTAGGAACGGGAGTGTCGAAAAGCTTGTGCAAAATGCCGCAAAGAGAAAACCTCCAGTCGAGATTGGTGACAGGGTGATTGTGGTTGGAAGTGATAGAAGGGCAGGAGAGGATAAAGTTGTACCCGCAGTGGTTCTCATCCCAAAGAGACATCGTGTACTATTCTCCAGAGATATCCGAACTGGATTTACACGAGAGACCCTACTATGGAACATCCCAGCAATTGCTGGTATCTGCCTTGTTCTTCTATCGTTTTTGTTTCTCCAGAGCTATCAAGACTTGATGTACTTGTGGCTTATGATTCCTGGTTGGCTTCTCTATTTTGTGACACGCTTTTCCGAACTCATCTTTTCAGATCGTTTTCGAGAATCCAGACTCTATCACTGCGATGACGAAACATGGCACGCCCTACAGGATGAAGTGGAGTCTAAGTTCAATGTTACACTTACTATTGGAGTATAGACATAAACCAGACAAACTATACTGCGTGAAAAAACGAATGACAACTCTTGATTAAAGGATGTAGCCCGCAAACTATAGACGAATCATTCACGAAGCATTATAACCTCAATCCTCGCATAATGGTCTAGAAGTGAAGGATATGAGAGGTAGAGGAAGAGGTCCAGGCCGAAGACCCGGTATCGCCCGGAGACCAATACTACATGCAAGACGCCCTCTTGGAAGACGAGTTACTCGACGACTGTTCCGTCTGAGCGTAGGCTCATTTCTATTGTATATGATTGCAGGCACTGATAAGGCTGTGAAACTCAGGAGAGAGGATGCAGCAAACATTGAAGATGATGCTGGAAAACCCATCTCTGATATGGATGAAACCGAGCTTGTCGAGACCATGCAGCGTCTGGGCATCAAGAGTATCTCACTCACTGATGAAGAGAAAAAGACCGTACTGCTCTCCTGTCGCTACTGCGGCCACAGGAACGAGGAAGATGCCCGGAAGTGCGAGAACTGTGGTGCAAGTATCTGATTTGGAAAAGAATTAACCATTGTGTACCAGACTTGCTTGAAATCTACTCCACTGTATGGGACTTGGCTGGACAACCACCCGATTTTCCTCCCGCAGAGTTCAATGGGTCCTTATGGTTGTGGTAAAATGGCTCTCCGGGAAATTTAACAATCAACTAGAGTTAACTATAGCGAATAATTCGCATACGCTCAGGCTGTCTCACCATGATTCAGAAGGTGGAATAATCAAGCAATTCGGGTAAACTATTGTGACTAATCATCATAATTGCACAGATTTCGCTATTGTAAACCACACTTGTCCGATTTTCTCGTGGGTTGCTTGTTTCGACTTCTGTTCGACCCGCTACATCAAAAACAAGAGCTTTACGACGGTTGAAGTTCACAATTGTTACCTAGAATTACTGATTACAGAGTATGAAATTCGTAAAGCTCAAAAACGGTAAGAGGGGGGCACTTACCAAAGGTTTCTCCGAAATTGAGCAAAAGACCGCCTCGGTGTGTATATGACTTGAAAAACCAAGAAGCGATAGGAAACATAGAACAGGAGACCCTGTGATACACACATTGTTCTATCAGAATGGATAGACAAGTCCTTGGAGTACGAGAGAATGATAGTTGAGGCATCCCTTCTCATAGCCATCTATGCTATCTGGATAGTCTTACTGGTGAACGTGATGGTGTCAAGCGAGGAGATCTCCTTGACCATTGCGACCCTCCCCTTCATCGTGACCTTTCCCGTGGCACTTATTATCTCTGCAGTCTTGGAGGTCACAGTGCCCGGAGCCTTTTTGGCTGACATACTGCTGACCATGATCGTTGGTGTTCTCTTATTCATACGATGGGTGATGGCAATAGTAGGAGAATAGATAGTCCACTATTTATTGAAAAACAATACAAAAACGATAGTAGTAAGATAATCTACTTGTCTTTTCGCTTGAACTCGGTATACCCGCAACGGCCGCAGGCAAATCGATTGAAGTGTTCTGCCATGAACGTACCTTTTTCGCAACGGGGGCAAGCTCTCTTAGTAGGTGTGCTCTTTCCGGACTTGTCTACTTTGTACATATTGTGTGCTGTAGGCATTATTCTCCGACCTCTTTCTTCTTTGGCTCATGGCGCTTTAGGATATGGCTTAGTTCAATCCTCTGCATCATCTCAGGATCCGAGTAGATTCTTGCTGACCCTTCAGTCATCCCAATTCCATATTGTGTATGGAGTGTCTTGACCACAACTCTTGATGTGTCTGCGTCATATTGCGCAACTATCTTTGCGCAGATGTCTGCCCTACTTGGAGTACTTTCACCAGAATGGTCGACCTTGAAGTCAATCTCTTTTCTGGAGAGGGGCTTGTTTTCTTTTTCCTTAAGAATCTCAATCTTCATTGGCATCACTTACTGAGAATCAGACCACATCAGGTGTGGGGTCAGGCTGTCGACTTGGAGTTGTCTAATAAAGCTTTCACCAGTGACAAGGATTACCGAACCTTTAGTGCGTACTTGCCTGGCTTATCAATATTCAGCCTTGAGGCAATATACGAGCTCTTCCGTGGGTCCTCAGGCCCTGATCTTCCTGGGAGGATGACAACAATTCCAGTGTACGATGTTGAGAGATTGGTACTCTTACAGTTAGGACACATGTTTTCACTTGTAAGATAGTGGCAAGCTCTACAGGCCTTCATTTTCGCTATTTTGGTTACCTCCCATCATCTATTTCTTCTTCTTTCCTTCGCCACGGGCAGCTTTTACATCATCCTCGATCCATGATTGGTCTGGTCCTATCTTTCCGAGGAATGGTTGTCTCATAGTAAGACCGAGTTTTCCTGATTTATTACCTGACTCAAAGCTGATCGAGGTGACTCTGGCTCGAACCATATCACCTTCAGAGAGAGTGCGTCCGGTCTCTTTTCCGAGTAATGCACTTCCCTTTGTATCTTGAGTGATAAAATCATCACAGATCTGACTTACATGGCATAGACCGTCCAGTGGTCCCATTCTAATGAATGCCCCAAAGTCCATGAGTTCAACGACATTGCCTTCTACAAGCTCACCACGAAGTGGCTTGAAAACAAGTACGCGATAAGTCACTGCATGGTAGGTTGCTCCGTCTCCAGGCATTAGACGTCCCTGACCAATATCATCTATACCAATCACTGCAATCATGAGTCCCACATCTCGATCCAGAACGTTCTCGTGCTGTTTTCGCAGGTGAATCATTGCTGCATCTTCGATTGGCGACCCAAATTGTGATGGGGGAATCCGTACGACATCTTTTACTGTGACTATACTATACAATTGAAGACGCTCCTTGCCTGACAGGACAATTCTAAGAATAATCAGACTCAGGTATAAGCCCTAGGGTCTGAACCAGATGGCTCGAAGGCTGAATCGCTTTGTAAACCATAAAAACGTTGTGACACGGTCTCATAAAATAGTGCCCATCAACTGAAGCTGCTTTTTTCCTCTCAAAAATAAGATTGGTATTCCCTGTGATAGTGCTTGTTCTCTCAATCCCCGATCGTTTGTGGCTAACACTCCCTGAGAGGTCTGAGCGAATTGTAATATCTGTTCATCTACAGGCATCTCTTTTGACTGTCCCTCAACCACAGTCACATCATTACTATCGATGAGATCAAGAGCAATCCTGAAGATACGACTCTCTATTCTCCCAGAAATCTCTAGTTTTCGTTCTAGTTCTCTTACCACAGAATCTAAGACGACGAATTCGATTCGCTTCTCAAGTATTCTCTTGGATTCCGCAAAGATATCTACTCCAAACTGTCCTGGAACTGTTAGAATGTTTGCGTCAAGTACGACGATAAGTGGCAAGTTTTCCACCCTATGAATATGCTATGGATGCTGTATGTCCTTTTCTATACTTCCGCATATCCAATTAGTCGCCATTTGTTCTCAACTCGGCGCCCAATTGCTATACGTTGTCCCTTTTCAGCCACGACCGGTCTTTTTAGCGCTAACTCTATCTCATCACCGTGTAATCGGGTGATTACACCAACTGTTGGAGCTGCACCGACAACGAGCATCATCGGTTCATTTAGTCTCAGGTTGTCCACCTGTTTTTGACTCTCCATACCTACCACTCTCTGCATAAGTATTGGTTTCACCATCAGTGTTTCATAGACCTTGGGCATCTTTCCGACTTTGCCAACCACATTACCTACAAGACGATCAGCTCGTGTAGAAGCTGGATCCAAACCAGTGCCAACACCAATCAGTCCCCCTGGATATGCTTCTTGTAGTGAATTACCACTCCCAGAGAGTAAACTAATGACCTCCGCCTTGATTGGTGTAAATCCCTTCTCTCCTTTAGCTCCTGGCGAAATCTCAATCTCATCTCCAATCTTGAGTTTCCCTTGTACTATTGAGCCTCCCACCACTCCGCCTCTCATCTTATCAGGTGCCGTACCCGGTCTGTTAATATCAAAGGATCGTGCTACAAACATCTTTGGTAGAGCTGAATCATCTCTTTTGGGTGTCGGAATCACTTCTTCTATGGTCTTTATTAGAAGGTCCGTATTTGCTCCAAAGACTGCCGATATTGGGATAATTGGCGCGTTTTCTGCAATAGTTCCTTTGACGAAATCTTTGATCTGTTTATGGTGTTTCTTTGCCTGTTCCTTAGATACTAATTCGATTTTGTTTTGAACTATGACAATCTTGCTGACACCAACAATTTCCAAGGCATGGAGGTGTTCAGCTGTCTGAGGCATAGGACATGGTTCATCAGCAGCAATCACAAGAATTGCTCCATCCATAAGACTAGCACCGCTCAAACATGTAGCCATCAGGGATTCGTGTCCTGGACTGTCAACGAATGATATCTCACGAAGGACCTCTAGCTTTCCGCCGCATTTGTTACACTTTCCATCTTTTGATAGAAATGATGTAGTGTACTTATCAGGGTCTGGACAACTATTGCATTTCATTAAAACCGTTGCAGCATACCCAAGTCTGATTGAAATGCCACGTCTGATCTCATCTGAATGTCTATCAGTCCATTCGCCTGTAAGATAGGAAACTAATGTTGTCTTCCCATGATCCACATGACCTAAGGTACCAATGCTAATCTCGGACTGTCCTTCGTATTTTCTGGCCACCTAATCTTCACTTCCGAATGATTTTGTTTGGGCGTAGTCACACCTTTTCCATTGCACATATGAAGTATATGGTTGTCCCTAAGCCCTTGCCCATAAGAATGAGACGCAGTGACTATGCTGCTTTCATGACGAGTTCTTCGAGGGGTGTGCTACCCTTTTCTTCAACTCGCATATTCACTTGAGAGATATCTTTACTCAATTCTCTCCCACGAACAGTCTTCCGTTTAGCTATCCCTTTCCTATCGGACCTGAATCCTGGTGGGCCTCGGATTAGAACTCTCTTCTTTCCACTTCCATGTACATCTGGACGGATTGCGAATCCCGATGAGTCTGTGCCACCTGTGATCTTTAACTTGTATCCTGGTAGGCCTAAGACATCTCCTTCCACAATTTCTCCGACAAGTTTTCCAACAATAGCGTTGGTCTTAGCATCATCTAATTCGTACTGGATAGCTTTTCCAGTTTCTGGATCTGAAATCACAAGTTTGTATGGCAATTATCGTATCGCCTACCTAGATTTGTATAAAGTATCCTATTGGACACCAACGTAAGGCTACAGAAGTCACTTTATGAGGGTTGCGGTCGGGTCAGCATTTGGACTGGAGTCTTTTGAAATGTACCTAAGTCACAATCATTATAACCCTCTCCACAATCGAGCCTTCTAGTTCTCTTAGGGACGTGTTTCGACTAATGGATAGCACTGTACTCGCATTTGGACTGATTGGCCTCTTTTGGCTCATAATCTATGCGCTGGCACAATACTTCGGTGTCGAGCGTCTCAAAGAACGTGGTATAGAAGCTGGAACTCCATTCTTCTTCATGTGGAGGACAGAACGCTTGAATGCGTTCCTGACCAGAATGGGAAAGAAGTTTCCATTAGTCTTCTTCAACATTGGAATTGTTGTAGGTTTTGGAGGTATGATCTTCGCCCTCTTCATGTTTGGAGAGAATCTTATCAAGTTCTTCACACAACCAGCTGAAGCTGGTGGTGTTGTTCCAATAATCCCCGGCGTGACCATCACAGGTCTCCCTCTTTTGTATATGTTAATTGGTCTTGCAGTGGCAATTCTCACCCATGAGTTCGCTCATGGACTTGCAGCCTCCCGTGATAATATTGGGATAAAAAGCGCTGGCCTGCTCGGATTTTTGGTCTTATTTGGAGCGTTTGTTGAGCCTGATGAGGAGGCCTTCAAGAACAATACCACACCACAAGGAAGGATGCGCATGCTTGCCGCTGGATCTTTCTCTAACATAGCTTGGAGTTTTATCTTTCTTGCTATTCTCATGAATTTTGCCACGATTGCATCGATTGCTTACTATCCTCCCAGTGGCGCATACATCTATCAAATTAGTGAAGGAAGTCCTGCAGCTGAAACACTGCAAGTTGGCGATGTAATAATTGGTCTTAATGATACAGTTATTGCTAATTGGAGTGCAGTCAGTGTCTTCATGGCGGATGCTCCTGCTGGGGCTCAGTTGACAATACATACACTTGATGGAAACCATACAATCATATTAGCCGCAAATGAACTGAATACATCGAAAGGGTATATTGGTGTCTTTGGAGCTGATTATTGGGAACCGAAACCTGGTTGGGATTTATTCCTAGATCCGATGTTCATCTTCCATTCTCAACAGATTATTTTGTGGTGCTATATCATCCTCATATCACTAGCAGTCTTCAACCTTCTCCCAATTCCGTTACTTGATGGAGATGGCTTATTATCTAATGGTCTCAGTCTCCTGACCTCTGATGAGAAGAAAATCAAAATTGTAATGTATCCAATTCGGATTGCTGCTTTCCTGATAGTGATACTAAGCATCATTCTAAGCTTGATAATGGGCAAAGGCATCTTCTAGATATCAATACATTAGAATTATTGGACCTAAAAAGGGTCAATTAGTATTAGTTATCGATGTAAGATGATGACACATCAGATGAGTTCAACACAAGATATCCGTGAGAAGACCCGAAAAGCCCTCGCAGATTATCTCATTATGTTCATTCCAGACTCTTGGAAAGACCCTCTGGATAAATTGAAAATAATCCTACAGTCGAACAATGAAATTGATTGGGAAGCTCTGAAAGGACATGCACTCCTATATTTCGATGAGAAACGGCTTCCTGAGGATCGCGTTGAGTGCCTTGCACGCATCGAGAGATTGAGTGATTCCTTCAAGGAGATTTATTCAACGCTCTCTCCAGCTGAGTGGCATAGAACAGTAGAGGACATAATCCATGCAGCGAATTTCAGAGCATCAAAGGCTGCACTTCAACTACGACGAACGAAGATAATGGATGATTTGAAGGCTAAGGAATCTTCTGACAGTAAGACCAAGCTATGATGTCTTCTGTCCTTTGAATAGCTTTAACTTAACTATCAGTATTAGAGCGACTTGGAGTAGTCGCTATCATGCAATCTGGATGTTCAAAGTGTGGAAAACCCTCCATCTACCTACGTAGGTACACATCCGAGCTACTCTGTGGAAGTTGCCTAGTTCAGACCACCATTGATCGAGTTCGTAGAACAATCAATAGACATAAGATGTTCTATGAGAATGACCGGATAGCTGTGGCTATTTCTGGAGGGAAGGATAGTGCAGTTCTTCTTCATCTCCTTCAACAGATAGAGAGCACTTTTTCCAATTCAGAGATTATTCCAGTTACAATAGATGAAGGAATTCAAGGATATCGAAACAAAGCTCTTGATTCTGCTAAGATACTAACACAAAGATTAGATCTAAATCTTGAGATCTACTCTTTCAAGGATCTGTTCAGGTATAGTCTTGATGAGATTGTGGCTCGAAAACCTGCGAACTCTGTTGGTGCATGTTCATATTGTGGGGTACTACGGCGACGTGCTTTGAATACTGCAGCTCAAGACCTTGGAGCCAGTGTAATTGCGATTGGACACAATCTAGATGATGAGGCACAGACTATTCTGATGAATCTTCTCCGGGGCGATAGTGCTCGAATAGCAAGGACAAATGTGCCACGCGACAAAGCAATTGATGGGTTTGTTCCTCGAGTAAAGCCAATTGCAGAATTATCAGAGCGCGATATTGTTGCGTATGCACATCATCTAGAGTTGCCATATCATGATGAACCATGTCCCTATGCTGAAACAGCCTATCGAAATGATGTTAGAGCCTTCCTCAACGATATGGAATACAAACGTCCTGGTACTCTATTAGCTACTCTACGCTCTGCCGAAACAATTGTCGATGCATTCAGAGATACCATGGATGAATGGAAGATTGGATCTTGTGAACAATGTGGTAATCCTTCTCCTTCACGAATATGCAAGACTTGCGAAATGCTTGACACAATCAGGAGTTGACCCATATTGGCACGGCGTCCTGAAACTCTTCATGATAGTAGAGAAGTCACCTATGATAAGGACCATTGGAACCTTCTCAGTCGCATCAGGCAACGTGCAATTCATGTCATGAAGAAGATTGAGTCATCAGGAATTCATTCACTGGTACATGGATCAGTCGCTCGTGGTGATGTCACTGAATCGTCTGATGTGGATATCATCATCCCTCAGGTTATTTCCAGTTATCGCCTTGAGATTGTTCTTGGACCTGTGCTCCAAAGAGAGCTTGTCCAAGCCACACCATCAATGGTCTTGAAGGGGCACATTCATCTTGAGGACGATATAGTGGTCAGCTTTCCCATGTTCAAACTGAGGAAGAGAGAGGAGGAATTCTATCATTGGGGCGGCGCACTTGATTGTAAGGCCATTGAGGCCGAAAAGCGAGTTCCTGGAGTGGATAAACGGCTCATTCTCATAGAACCAACTCCTACTGGACATATAGAGTATGGCGTTATTGGACACGAGCATGAGGTAGCAAAGAAGCTAAACGTCAGTCTAGAGATAGCTCAAGAGCGGGAACGAGTATTGACGCGTCGTGATAGTGTTGGAAGAACTGGAGTATATCTCACCCGCGTGTTAAAGGACTCGGAGAGTTTTGAGGAGGTTGCTAAACAATTGCAGGATAATGACCCAGCTCTTCGTCGAACCATTGATCGGCGCTATGGTCGGAGGCGATGAATATGAAACGAAGGATTGAACAATTACCTGGCGGGTCTCTACTAGTTGGAGCCCTTCCACTAGGTTGCAAACTCTGTACCAAAGGTTCGAAGATGATTCTCTTTGTAACTGGTCTTTGTGATAGTTCTTGCTATTATTGCCCTCTCTCTCAAGAAAAGACCAACAAGGATGTAGTGTATGCGGACGAGATGCCTGTATCTTCTATAGAGGACATTTTCACAGAAGTTGATGCTATAGCAGGAGAGGGTGCTGGGGTCAGTGGTGGTGACCCACTCTGCAGGCTAGAACGAACCTTAGAATACATCTCTCTACTGAAACACAGATATGGTCCAGAGTTTCACATTCATCTCTATACTAGTAAGACCTCGCTCAGTAACGATGAGCTTCTTCGTCTAAAGAATGCTGGACTCGACGAGATCAGATTTCATCCTCAGACTCAAGATTGGACTGGAATCGAGCGTGCAATTGCTCTCAATCTCGTTGTCGGTATCGAAGTACCTGCAATTCCCGGTCAGGTCGACCGATTAAAGAAAATTGCCCGACGGGCTCAGAAGATTGGTGTATCATTCTTCAACATAAATGAACTCGAAGCCAGTGAAACCAATTTTGAAAGCCTGCGATCTCTGGGCATGCGACTTACAGATTTAGAGAGTGCTAGCATTGAAGGTAGCTCTACAACAGCTAAGGAGATACTTGACTGGGCCATAACTGACCTTACTACACTCTCAGTTCATTTTTGTTCTGCTCGTTACAAGGATGCTGTTCAGATGAGAAATCGACTTGAACGACGTCTAGAACAGACTATCCGCGAGTTTGAAGAGCGTGACGAGATAGATCCCCTCCTAGTCTTAGGTGTCATTAGAGGATCTCATGGCACTCAACTGAACAACGACCAGCTAACCGTCATCTACACACTCCTAAAGAAAGAACTTGAAATTCCTGAAAATCTACTCAATATTGACCCAGCACGGAAACGTATTGAAATAGCGCCTTGGATTCTTGAGGAAGCCACACAAGAGATTAAGAAAAAACTTGCAACACTTTCTAATCTTGAGATTGGCATCTCTTACGAATACCCATCCTACGACCGTCTTCAGACTATGTTTGATCCACTCTAATCATTCCATGATGCGAAACCGAAGGATGGCTGCAATTCCACCCAATCGATGAAGCTGGTCGCCCGTAGGGTGTTCTGTTGATACAATATGAAAGGCCCCCTTCGTCTTCTCAGTATCTCGTATGAGACTGTCTATTCGACGGCGTTCTTCATCGGATCCTTCTCGTAACTTCTTGTCTGTTATGAGTAAGTCTTGAATAGCACCGTATTGGACTGCTTTACGAACTTCTGCATCTCCGTATGTACCAAGCCCATCATCTTTTGATATATGTTCAACAAGATCTTCAATCAGTTTGGTTTCAGTCTCAACTTTCAGCTCCGAAATAGCTTTTCCAATGACACCTCTGAATAAGACTTCTTTCGCTCCTGGAATCCCAACCGAGTTTGTGCCTTCAACAATAACGGGCGGCATATTCTTGATTCCTGCCTTGCTCAAATGTTCTCTGAAATGGTCTCTCACAAATCCAGGTCCTGCAATTACAATAAGCCCAATCTCATTCTGTTCAAGTTGAGAACGAATAGCAAGTGTAACATCATCGAAAAAATCCTTTACTGTTGAGTCGTAGGATTTCTGATCTCCTCTTTTTCTTGATATATTTGCTCGAACTCGTACTGCTTCTTTTAGACCATAGTCTGCAGCAAGAAAGAGCTCAGAGTCTCCATCTTCAATTGTAACGATAAGGCAAATTGCTCGTAATTGGTCCTTGGTTGCTTCATTCAGTCTATCCAAAATGTACTTTGGCCAATGCTCTTTGATAACTGTGAGAGTATCTCCGGTCTCAATGTTTATTGTATGATACGAGCCAATATTGACAAGGTCACTAGGTCCCTCGAGTATCTGTCCTTTGATTCTGACACGATTAGAAAAAGCATGAAATGCCACATCATCCACCTTGAGCTTGAGTACCATAGGTTTTCTCACGCTGTCCTGTTTTCTACTGTCCTCATCTCCTACTCGCACCCGACGTACAGTCCTTGATATTACAATGTCCCCTGACCCAACTGTGTTGTAGAGATGCCAAAGATCATCCAATGTTTCTATCTTTAGCACTATTGTACCTTCTTTGAGGACTCGTTTTAGAATTTTCAATTTGCCACCACTGAGAAAGTGCTAGAGTTAGAAGAAATAGTCTTTGTTTAATGGTTCTGTTCTCTTACATGACTGCGAACATAAATCAATCATATCAATTCCCTTGCTTAGGACTTCGGCTCTCTTTACATGAGTCGTCTGTACGAGCTGTTCATCATCTTGGACTGCCAAGTCTCCAGCAATTCTGACCAGACCACCGAGTTCACGAAGTCGCAAGGTCAGAGCATTCTTCTGTCCATCCAATTGGGTTGCCATCCTTTCAGCCACGCGTATAACTTCTTCAACAGAACCTCGTGTGAGATGAGGTATTTTTCCATCTTCTTCAACTGTTTGAGAAATGAACCTGGTGATCTTGTCTTCATTTTCGGCATTCTTTTTCATCCAAGAAGATAACATCACCTCATAACCATACCCTCTAATTCTCGACCTGAGGGCTGGTAGAATTCCACTGATATTTTCAGTATTGCATGATGCAAAGAGGATGAAATCACAAGGGACGTTATCCACCCTGACTGCAGCTCCAGAACCCAGAGGATTGTGACCAGATATTGGATATGACCGATCCTGCATTGCTGTCAATAGATGACTCTGATGTGGCCCAAGTGCGGAGACCTCATCAATATAGAGTATACCTTCATGAGCTTCGTGAATAGCTCCAGGGATTACCCTCAGATGAGCCGCCATTCCAAGTGCCTCGGCGCTGCCATATGGATCGTGTTTGATATCACCAAGTAGTTCAACATGGCTTGCGCCACTTACCCGTATGAACCTGATTGTATTCCTTCCAACGAGTACTCTCTCATCATGAGCTGTTTTTTCCATCTTCGAAACCGTATTGTTTCCAAGTAATCGACGAGTGACAGCAATTTCGTTGTCTCTGTATCTCTCATAGGTCACATGATATGACATACCCGCAATATCTTCCAGACTTGTGAGAGTTCTTAGTGCAGGTTCCTGTACTACATCAAGCATTCTAAATAGCCCGTGATACGAATCGCTTCCAGTCCAGTCACACCTCTTAGTTGCTCCACAATCAACACAGGATGGTTCTGAGGGAACTGATAGACTTCCGCATCTAGAACATCTGAATCCCATCTTGATTGAAACATCTACTGGAAGCCTGTCTGGGGCAACATAGAGGGCAAAGTTGTTCTCACTGACCTCATCCAGCTTCTGTTGTTCCCCCTCAAATTGGGATGCAACAACGATTGGTCGGTCCGGTTGCTCTGGATTCTTTCGAAGGCGTATCTCTTGTGTTGGTGGACTAAGAAGTGTATATGCTGCCTTAGCGAGCATAGACTTTCCAATCCCTGGAACGCCGCATAAAAGGACGTGTCTTCTCTGCTTTACTGCCGATTGTACTATTGATACTGCAGGATCCTGTCCTATTATCCTCTGAAAAAGATTCTTTGGTGACTCTATCTGGGCGGTTGTTTCCAATCCATTTAAGAGCGATGTCATATACAAGAGCCTCTCTTCTGCTCCATGTACTGATTCCTGGTTGCACCGAGATAATTGTGAGTATTACTAGCAAGAATGCATACGAAAAACAAGAAGTGTGAGGGGTTCCTAAGAATCCACCTCACAAGCATTGTGATCTATTTTACATAGTTCATCTGTATTCAATTATCAAATTGGTCACTAACTTAATACACGAACCAACAAGACAGTTACCTATAGGACAGTTTGCATGAGCAACATCGAAGAGTCTCAGAACCTTTCCCTCATTGGTCCCCTCAGGAACGACCACCCTTGTTTCAACACTAACCGATTCAAATCGACTAGCTCCTGTTTCTTCATCGGTAATATATTCACCATTGATTTCTGAGTTGAGTTCAAAGACCTTTACTCTCGCCTTTTCAAGTGCGATCTCAAAGACGAGGTTAACACATGCGCCAATTGATGCAAGAAACAAGTGATGTGGACTTGTTGATCCTGGTTGTTCACCAAGCATTGGGGGTGGGCAGACAGTAGTACTCTGGTGCCCTCCCAGAGTAATAGAGTGTATTTTGGAAGTCTCTGTTTTGTCAAGTCTTGCATGAAATGTCGAATTCGTCAAAGGTATCATCTCTACTTTTGAATCATCATCTGGAACAGAGTGTGTTCTAGATAATCACTCGATTTAGGGCGCTCCGCATGTCATCCATTAATTAAGGATGTGAAAGCGGCTAACAATTCAGCCGCTTTATTGACCTAATTCATCGAAAGTGACAATCTGTAATCCACTTGGAGTCTTTTCGATATCTGCCACAGCGGCTCCGATGAGGAGTTCCGTCTTTTTCTTGGCTGCAATATCCACAAGGCGTTGTGTAATGACACCATCAAAGACTACCACTGGCACTGTTTCTTGTTCCTCCAGTTTCTTAGCAAGCTCTGCCACCCCGCATTCAACTATGACCTCTTTATTTGCATTGAATAAGACTGCCTTGAATCCTTCCTTGATACTCTCAATCTTATCAACATAAATCTCGTCTACGGCTACTGGGGTCCTTCGAATTGGCTTTGGCCTGCTGGATACAAGTGGAGTCTCTCGTTTTGGAGGAGTTTCTTCCGGTTTCCTAATTTCTCTACGGGTCTTTGTTTGCGTAGAAGGCTTCCTTGTGGTTCGTTGTTTCCCTTTTACAGTTGATTTGCGGTCCTGTACCAATGAGAGCGCCTGTTCTGCTGGAATTTGAGCTTGAAGGGCTTTGATTACTTCACGCCGGGAGAGTTCTTCCACTTCTTTTCCTTCAGGGGCTCTTGATATATAATGAACCGTTGCAATTTGCATGAGTTCTCGTAGTATGAGGTCTCCGCCACGATCGCCATCAAGAAACGCAATCACTCGCTTGCCACGTTTCTTTGTCAGTTCCACAATCGTCTTTGGAACATGCGTTCCCTCAACTGCAATTGTATTCATTATTCCACATTTCATGAGATTGATGACATCAGCGCGGCCTTCGACGATAATAATCTCCGAACTACTGGCTAATTCTGGACCTGCTGGTAATCCCTCAGGACCATATTTTGTAATAGACACTTTGCGTCCTTTTGTAACTGCAGTGGTTATCTCTTCAGTACCGGGAGCTATATCTTCCTCCCATCCCTTCAAAATACTAATGGCTCTACTAACTACCTTTCTTCTCTTGGCACCACGAATATCTTCGAGCTTTTCAAGAATCACTTTCGCAGTGCAGGGTCCAACTCTATCCACAGTTTCTAATGCCGCTGCAAGTATTGCAGTTGCTGTCTTATTTAATGAAACCGGGATCACAATCTCTCCTGTGCTGTTACCACCTTGAGTTCTAATAACAATCTGAATTCTACCAATACGACCTGTGCGTTGTAGTTCTCGTAGGTCTAGGTCTTCTCCAAGCAGACCTTCTGTCTGCCCGAAAACCGCTCCTACTACATCTGGTTTATCGACCACGCCATCTATCTCAATTCTAGCTCTGATTACGTATTTAGCTGTACTTTGGTCGAAGTCTGTTCCTATTTCTATGCACGTCTCCTGTGCTGTACTACCACGAGCCCTCGTCATTCGACCGTTTTGGAACCTGCTTGCGTCTTACTATGCCCCTTGGGCATATGCCTCATGACTGTATTTTTGAATCAGCCTACCTCGCCTTTCATTCTATTCCGAGTCTGGAACATGTGATATGATAACCGTGATGATATGATCCTATGAGTAATAATAGTCCTAAGACTTGCGCGAGCTCGTTCGCCGACTTGAATTTGGTCTTAAGCCGGGGAACACGTGGCGCATGTAATATGATGATATGATGATTTGCAAAGCACACCCAGCTATTTCAAGGGGTGCTATACATGCTCGGCTGGGTTTTGAGCGTATTTGAAGCTGTCGCTATTACCATAAAACTTACTCGCTTTTGCCAAATTCTTATGTCTTAGAATCAATATTTCGCGCCTTGTGGTAATCCTAATAACATCTCACTTCATGAAAATAGTGTTCAAGAAAAGCTCTTGGACATTGCCTGTCAAATACCATAAGGACGAACCACAACGGACTCGCATGATGGGGATGATTATCCCTCAGATGAATTGCAGGTCACCCTGGCTTCGTACATTGACGGGCTGGTCGGTACCATTATTCCCAGCCCGAGACAGCTCAGCGGAGCCGGATACAATTCTGAAGCCGTGATGCTGGGAGTTAGTGTGTAGGGATACAGGTATCGACCCCCTTCTGCCTTTAAACTCCAACTAGGTGATTCTCAGCTTTCATCATCTCCATAGAACTACAATTTGGGATGTAACTCTTTTTTTCGCAATAAGTTCCTAAATACGTGTGAATCTGAAACTTAAATACGACCTCACTTTGTTCCTTTCTTAGTGAAAAATAATGGCTGTGATGCCGCACCCAGACTTTATGAAAGCTGGAAAAATAGCTGGAAGAGTCCTAGACCTAATAGCACCTGAGGTTCGTCCTAGAGTCAAAGTCTTGAAAATATGCCAACTCGCTGAAGAGAAAATATTGGAATTTGGTGCAACGGGACTGGCTTTTCCTTGTAACGTGTCTATCAATCAAGAGGCAGCGCATTATACCAGCCCCCCCGCTGACACAAAGACCTTCCCTGACAAGGGTCTTGTCAAGATTGATATTGGAGCTCATGTCAATGGATACATATCTGATACAGCAATCACGGTAGATCTTGATGGTTCATATGATAGATTCATAGCCGCGGCAAAGAATGCACTTCAGGCGGCAGTGGAAACTGTTGGTCCCGGAGTTCATGTGGGCGAAGTGGGTCAAGCAATAGAACGTGCAATAAAGAAAGACGGTCTCAGACCCATCCATCAACTCTCTGGACACCAGCTAAAACAGTGGGTTCTTCATGCAGGAAAGAATGTGCCTAATATTGGACAGAGAGTTTCGCCAGTGATGAATCTTGGTGAAACCTATGCCATTGAACCCTTTGCTACTGATGGCAATGGCACAATTAAGAGTGGTTCAGATGCTTATATCTTCTCAAACAACCTGAAGAATAAGAAGAAGCTCGATCATCAGGCTCTAAGAGTGCGAAACACTGCACGCCATCTCTTCAAGACTCTTCCTTGGGCTTCACGCTGGCTTCATGGCAAAATTGAAGGGATTGACATTGATGTGGCAATCAAATTACTTCAACGCGCAGATGTGATACATGGATACCCTGTTCTCTACGAGGGACGAAACGGTATGGTTTCCCAGTTTGAACATAGTGTCTTTGTAGGTGAAAACGGTGCTATCGTTTCGACTCATCGAGACTCTGAAACCATATAGCGGACATGGAACCGCTTAAGAAGCTCCGTTACACTGTCTCGCCAAGGTGGTACCATGGTCCCCAATCCTGATCCCTTAGCTCTCAAGTCTGGCGAAATTGCTGCTCGTGTTCTCGAGGACATCAGCCATATGATTGAGCCAAAGGCAAGAATTCTCAAGATTTGTGCAACAGCTGAGAACAAAATCAGAGAATATGGTGGAATTCCTGCATTTCCATGCAATGTATCAATTAATCATATTGCTGCACATAGCACTTCTCCCCGTGGTGACCGAAGCGAAATCCCTGAATTTGGACTAGTCAAACTGGATGTTGGGGTTCATGTGGATGGTTACATCACTGATACAGCTCTCACTGTGGATATCGATGGGACCCTTGATGGATTCGTTGCAGCAACAGAAGATGCTCTTGAGGAGGCAATTTCTATGATAAAGCCTGGGGTGGCACTCGGTGATATTGGAGCCACTATTGAGAAAGTAATCAAGGCTTATGGTCTACGACCAATCTCCAATCTTACAGGTCACAGTATCAAAAGGCATCGTCTTCATGCTGGAAAACAAGTTCCAAATATCAAGAAACGGGGAACGCCTGTTGTTGAGGTTGGCGAGTACTATGCAATAGAACCCTTCGCAACAAGTGGTATCGGGACTGTTGTAGACAGTGAATATGTCTACATCTTTTCGAATACTGGTATAGACAAAGTTCTTGATGGGGCAACAGAGAAGCTTAGAGTCTATCTACGAGAAAAATATGGCCCTTACCCATTTGCATCAAGATGGATTGGTTCAGCTGATAAAGAAATTGATATTGTTGAAGAGATACGTAACTTGATCCGTGCGAGAGCAATCCGTGGATACCCGCTTCAGATAGAAAAGAAGGGTCGACCTGTGAGTCAGGCCGAACACACAATCTTCGTATCTGAGAATGGTCCTGTGATTCTCACCCAACGGACTTAGACATTGTACTTCTCTTCGGGTTCTTCCCTTATGATGTAGACACCCTCAATTGTCATTGTGCCTTGGCACTTTGGACATGCAGCTTCTACAATTTTCAGGACATGATCGCCCCTCTGGAAATCGCGTATCTCCTTGAAATCGCAACTGCCACATTGTATCTCAGTCACTGTTGGCGGCGGCGGTTTCTTTTCCTTTGGTTTCCCTGCAGTTAGGAACGCAAATCCAAATGACATTACAATGAGCCCGATGAATGACCATACAAATGACAGTGCATCAGTTGTACTCATACCATAAAATAGGAGAACAAATCCAACACCTGAGAGAATAAGGCCTAATCCTTTTGATAGTACGCTCATTTTTCGCACCTCACAGACCAATACCGATGGTATTTCCAATCCCAGCTAGGATGATACTCTCTCCTGGCTTTGTCCTCTTGAGGATTGATTCTTTTATTCGTGAAATGACCTCTGGCACAGCATCAAGGATCTTTTTGTCCATAATTCCCACTGCAGCTGCTTCATCCTCCTTGATGACAATGGCCTCAATTCCAATCCCGTGTTCAGTTGCTGTCTGCTCTATTGCATGTTTCTCCGGTCCAGGATCGCCTATGGCTGCACCTGTCCCTTCGGAAACACGGCCTAGTTCTTCACCTTCGAATTTGAGGGCAGCATCAATGGTGATAATCCGTGTGATATTCTTACCATGTTTTTCAACAAGTCTCTGAACACCGAAACCAGGCTTGCCAACAGTACCACCAGGTCCTGTTGCTCTAAGTGCATAGACAGTTCGTCCTTCAGATTCAATAACATAATATCCCACTTCTCTGGATATCTCATGGTTGTAGCTCTCTGGAGTTGCACCATACTCTCTAGCAAACCTAGTAATGACTAGGGGACCAATACTGTCTCCAATTGGTTTGCCTTCTGAGAATGCACCAATGGCATCATAGTACGCCTTAGCAAGTCTAAGTAGGTCCGGCATTTGCATCTGAATCTGCATAATCATAATCTGACTGCCAGTCTTCTTTCCAAGAATGTAGAAGTGCCTGACAACTCGATATATTAATCCCAGAACTTGTGTGACTTCAAGGGTATTCTCCAGATTCTGGTTCATACTCACGTTTGACTCTGGTGCTAATTCTGCAACAAACTCTTGAAATCTGTCCCTTCGCTCATCTAATAGATGATCAAGTCGCTTGAGAATTCCTGCTGGATCTAAATCGACAGGCATAATGGTGAAATAGTCCATCCATCTATCCAGCTCTTTAGCAATGTCTTCTTCTGATTTTCCATATTCCTTGAATGTATCAATAGCTGTCTGTCGAGACTCGACAAACATACGCTTCATCTCACTCAGTCCCATCTCAATCTGTTTCAACCACTGCCACATTTGGAATTTGGCTCCATATAGGCTGAATAGCATGATGAAGGCAAAGAATGCTATGTTGATAATCCAACTGTATTCATTAGTTGCGCCTAGCTGCATGTAAATCAAATCCGATTTCATTTATTATTCTTTTAATGGCTTCTATCGATACATTGTTTGGAGCAAATAGAAGAAGAGAATGTGGCAGCTCTGGGACCTGTCACAGGCTCGCGCACTGCACATCTTCCCAGACGGCCTAAGTCTTAACTTCTGAGTTCGGCCGAGTTCAGGTGTACACTTAGGTCTATGGCCGCCATCAAGAGGTTTCGTTTCCACGTTTGGTTTTAAGCATTACTCTCTGACAGCTCTCTTCTCTTGGACCTAGCCTGGGAGAGGAATGCACTCACATCATCATCCCAAGTTCCATCTTCTCTAAGTAGCCTTTGATAGAGATTGTGAGAGTAACTTTGATATTTTGTTGGACGAAGACATCTAATTGTGAGACCCTGCTCCAGTCCTTGTGTGGGTAACTGCGAAGCTATCTCATAAGCTGGAGTTTCAGGTATTCTTGTAAGTAGAACAGCTTGGTCACTTCTTTCTCCTATCATTGCTAAAGTAGTGGGAGTATATTCTAACATTGAAGAACACAAAGATAATACTCTTTCAGGAGGTCCTTGAATGATTGTTGCCAACGAAATAAGCTTCTGATCCGACACTTCATAAAACAACTGAATTACGTCACGATTGGAGAGATTTGATAATAAGAATCGAATTTGTTTCCAATCCAATCCCCAAGGCTTAAGATACTCGCTTCTCTCAATTCCAGCTAATCTAATTCCCTCTGCTGCTAAATCCAGAACCTTTGCTTCCTTTGATGTAATCCTGTAGTTATCAACAGTCCTTTTGATACCAAATCTATTCGTAATTTTATTGAGAGAACTTGTATTTGCAATTGAAGAAATGATTTGTTCAGTTGGGACTACCCATTTTTTCTTTTCCAAATCGAATAGATCGATATTAGAGGTTCTAGTAATCCAAGACAAGATTACTACTGCTGGTAGAACTCTCTTCACCCGAACTGCTGCAGATGGTGGCATAACCATTACTTGAAGATAAGGTGGGTTTTCTCCGGTACTACCTAATTGGGTAATGAATTTCATATGTCTGTGTGGCCATCGATAGGCTGACCCAAGATATACGAGTTCCTTAAGCCCCAATGATTGAGAGTTGGTTCTCCCCATAATTCTAAGTTCATAAATTAGGATTGCAAGCCTTTTTTTCCAAAGTTCTTTAGATCTCTTTGCAGCAGATTCTGTTATCGGTGGTTTAGTAACAATCGATTCTCTGGCATTCAAATCCTTAACCATTTCTGCTGCTATATTGAACCAGTTTGGAAATTGTTCGATAGTTTTTTGCCAGAATAAAAGCCACGGTGAATCCATAACTATGTTTTCTATCGCTCTCGTTGGCGCAATTAGATGCTGTCTATTAGCTAGAGTTAAGAGTTTGAGATACGGAGGGCAATCAACACCATCTACTAAACACATCAAATGTCCTTCCATCAAGGCTCCAAGTATCGGGAATGACCAGAATTTATACAAATAGTCAATTGGATCCTCATTTGGAGCTTTTTTCATTGATATGAATGCCAAAAAAAGCATCAACTGCTCCTGAACTTCTTCTGGAAAATTCGATGGAATAAGTTGAGAAAAAGTATCTCTCATCGTCTTTCCAAGTTCGAGATTAGGTACAGATACATCTTCCAATAGTTTAGCAAAATCACTCCATGATACGGTAGGGCTATCTAGTATATTCAGAATCTCATCTCTCTCTGAAGAAGGAATTTCTGACCATATAGTTTCATACCATTTATGCCTGAATTCCTGACTATCAATTAAAGAGATGCTTTCAACCTCAAATTGGTGAATTGTGTGTGCTTCATATATTTCGCCTTTGTTGGCATCTGCTATAGTAAGCCATAATCTGGAATCATCTTCTATCTCCTGTACGATATAGAGAAATTTTTCTCTTCCAGTTTTCATTCGCCCATAAAATCCCAGTGTGGATGGTGGAAAAATATCCTCAATGTATTGACCCCAATGGGGATTGTACCTGTGATATGTCTGCAAAAGTGGTTTAAGTGATATCTTAAAACTTGGCTCTAAGTGGGAGATTTCTTTATTTCCTTCCATAGAAGGGAGAATTTGAATATTCATCTCGTAAAGAATTTTTGATTTTTCTTTACCTGTAAGAATTTGACCTGAAGCCAGTTTGATATTCATACCCATCTTGTTTATTATAATAGAACCATTACTCCAACCATCTCTCGTCAATATTTGTACATTCATATCACTGAGTGACGACAAGCGGGTATGCTCCTAAGTAGAATCTACTACGCATTGATAGGAGATTTCCTTTTAGAATTGTCCATTATTTGTACATATCAAACAATTTCAGTCAATAAATAATAGAAATTGTCCTCATTTAGAGGACAATAAATCTGGTATTATCTCTGAAATTTGTGTGTATAATCTTAGTATATTCCGGATTACTACCAGGGTTCCGGAATGCTTGGGCTAAAATCTGGTATCATTGTTATATCACTCACATATTCTATTCTCATGATACACGGTTAACAAATAGCAATCCTAATTGATAGATACTCTCTAAGATTTCATCCAAAACTAGCAATAATCACTGATGAAAACGTTAAATTTCAGTGTACTTTATTTTGTACGATTATGAACAATATAGTTCTATCTTCCACCTTTTTTGTAGAAATATAGATACATCATCTACAAACTGCGTTTCACGTAGAAAACTTCTTAACTTAAAATTTGGTCACCCCTCCAGCCACCGGGGACGTGGCCTAGACCGGTATGGCGACGGGCTCCAGATCTGGGCGCGATTCGCGCTAGAAATGGACGGGGTCAACAAACGACCGTCGTCATGGCGTAACTCGTCGATCGTGGGTTCAAATCCCACCGTCCCCACCACTCTTTCTTTGATATCCTTCCATACTGAACGGTAATAAGGGACTTTTTTTCTCTCTTGCATCATGACCAAACGGGATGCCAGCCTTACAGGAATCGCAGGTGTAGACGAAGCTGGTCGAGGTCCGATGATTGGTCCCATGATTATCTGCGGAGTTCTCGTAGATGCAGATAGGATGCATGAACTCGAAGCACTCAATGTTCGAGACTCAAAGTTACTTTCCCCCAAGCAACGTGAGAAATTGAGTGAAAAAATCATGAAAATTGCCAAGAAGATTGCAATTCGAGAGATTTCTGCTTCTGACATTGATAGCTTACGAAAACACACGACCCTGAATGAGATTGAAGTCTCTGAGTTTGTGTCCATAGTGAAGACACTGAAACCTGAGAAAGTCTATCTTGATGCTGCAGATGTGAAGGCTGACCGATTTGGAAGTAAGATTGGAAAAATAAGCGGTCTCGCAGCAAAGGGCACTATCATCGTATCTGAGCACAAGGCAGATTCTAAATATCCGATAGTTTCAGCTGCTTCAATCCTTGCAAAAGTTGAACGGGACAGAATCATTACCAATCTTCATCAAAAATATGGAGATTTTGGTTCTGGGTATCCATCAGATCCCAAAACTGTTGATTTCGTAAGAAATTTGGTTCGAACCGGTAAGAAACTACCATCCATTGTTCGTCATAGTTGGGACTCTGTGAGGAGAATCATTGATGAAGAATCTACAGAACAGACACGACTTGAATGAAATCTTCTCATTCTCCAGATCTCTCTGCAATAATCTTTTTGAGTTCACGAGGTTTATCAATATTATCGAGCTCAAGTTGCCTAATGACAGGAAGATCTGATACGTTCTCTTCAGATTGACCTTCTTCCACAAAGATGACAGCATCTGACTCTGAGACTTTTGACACGCTCTTGAGAATCTCCATACGTTTCTTGAGACTCCAACTTCTGATTGAGCCTATCCCCGAAATCAACGGTGGTCCTGTTTCTTTGGCAGCTACATGGAACGGTGCTCGGTCTGTCCACAGGACCTTCATTCCAAGTCTAGCAAAGAACTCGTTCACCCGTCGTTCTAAGACATCAGTTGGTCCACCATGTTGCGGTAGTGTCTTCTCTTCTTGACCATGAAGAAGATCGATTGGAATCATCAGGTCAGTTTCGAGATATTCCTCAAGTCGTTCTGCAGTGTCAATACTGATGTCCATCTGGTCTTTTTCATATGCTAGAATAGCTCTGGCAGAAACTTGGACACACTCAGCAAGTTCACCTGTGGTCATGTTGTGTTGTAGCCTTGCCTCTCTGAGCTTCGCCCCATCAATTGCAACAAGTCTCCCACCTCTTTGCGCATATTCACGAGGCATTCGTTCCTCTGCAATCATCTCTTGAAAACTAGGTGGAGCTATTGTAGAGACACCATGTCTTTTGTAAACAACTCCGGGGTCTAGTTCACCTTTTCTCGTCTTTTTTCCTACAATCAACGGTGTTGCCATAAAGAAGTTGGCTACAAGCTGAAGTGCCTCAGCATCTTCCTTGGTCAGAGCATCAATATTTGAGAGGATCTTAACCAAGAGAAGGCGATTGCCTTTTCGAGCAACCATATCAAAACAACTGGGTCTCACATCACACTGAGTTGATAGACTAAATCCAGCCTCATCTAACTGAGTAATTATCTCCTCTGTTAGTTCAGTTCTGGCTTTGGTCAACTCTTTCAACCATTATTACTTCAGTGATTAAACCTTTTCAGGATATCTAAACAGGTCATTTCAATCTTGAAGAGTTTCCTCTTTTGTTTTTTCTCTTGATATCAAGACAATTCCAATGGTCGTAGTTGATGGCAATTTCTGGCGTAGAATTTGGACTTGTGGTCTTGCTAGACGCTCAACAGGGTTCCACTTTGAAAAATTTTGCCATTCTAGGTCAACATATCCTAGAATATGGTGGACCAGAAATAATTCAGACTTATTCCCAGCTATGGTATAGATACCCGGACCATAATCATTCCGCCTAAGGAATACAATTGGCAGACAGATATCATCGTGAAATTCTTCAGGTATTGTGTCACGAAGCCATATAATCTCCTCAATGCGGAACACAGATTTATCTCCACATCGAGTGATGAAGTGCGGGTCATCAGTCTCTAACAGTTGTTTTAATGGAATCCTTTTCATGGGAAGATGATCGTTCAGAGTATCAATCTCATGTTCAATAATCCGATCTATTGATGGATTCACATCATCTCCTCCGTCACGCGACAGACAATAAACCTGTGATCCTTTTCTAATGGGTCCAAGTCGATATTCTCTACAATCTCAAGACCCTTTCTATCTAATTCTGAAATCTCCTTATTGTAGATTCTATCGAGGTTCTGTGTTGAATCAATACTTCGTGCTTTGATTGCCAGTAATCCCCATGCTCCAAAGGAACAGAATGTCTTTAGATTTTCATATAGAATACTTGCTTGGTTTGGTTGAGCCACATCTTGATAGATGACCTCTATTGGACCAGTGACCAGTGGTGCGTAACGTGCTGGATGCCGTGCATCCTCCACAATTGGAATTATGTTCTTTCTTAACGCTGCTAACCCTACCAAATCTCTTGCGCTTCTCTGAGCGAATTCGACTGCATATATCACACCATTTGGACCAACAATATCTGAACAATGGCTTACAGTCGTACCCGAAGCTGCACCTAGGTAAAGCATCTTTGATCCGGGTTGAATCGGCATCTCTGACAATCCTTTTCTTATAGCTGCTGCAAGCTTTGACCTTCTCGGGGACCAGATACGATACTCATCAACACCATCTTTGATCAATTTCTCACCATATACACTCTTACCAGGAATCAATGATTTGGTAGATAATGACTGTCTGTCAGAATCTTCTGCAAGGAATACACCTGGAAACTTGTGTGGATTTATGATTACCATTATCTCCGACCTCCCTGTCGTCCCTTTTCTTTTCTATCTCGCTTTTTCCACTGCGGTTTCCTATCTTTCTCAACTGGTTTTGGTGGTTTTGCAGGGGGTGCCTCAGGATTCTGTCTTCGTATCTCTTCAACCCGTTCTAGGAAATCCTCACGCAGGCTCTCACCTACATTTCTATCTGAGTATGCATCAATTCGGGCAGCAATAGATAGTTTTCCTGCTAGTGCCCGAGCGATTTTTCCTCTCTGCCAGTACGCAGAACTATGGACTTCTGACACCCGGTATATTATTCCATGCTTAGGTGGATCCGCTCCGGTCTTTATACTACGAAAGAGTGCCTTTTCAGCTCCGTATACTTGGATTGTGCTGGAAGGTTTCCTTGCCAACTCTTTCAGAGATCCTGCCAGACTTATCAAGCGAGCTCCGATGAGAGGCCCAACGAGGGCGGACATGTTTGGAGCTATTATCTCCATCACAGATGTGACATAGGTTTCTAGGTCTTTTCTTGTACCATACAGATTATCTATCGCCCCAGCTAATCCCTGAATAATCGTAAGGTCTATCTCTTTCATCTCCGCTCCTATATCACCAATCAATGCGTTCACTATTGATTCAGCTGTGGCTTCAGGAATTTCTGCCTTTACTAAACAGTCACGGCCTATGTTCTCCTTCCCACAACAAGTATTCAGTATTCGTGTAAACTCTTCCTGGTCCTGTACCAGATCGCTAAGTGACGGATGATGAATAGAATACCACTCTCGTAGACGCATAACAAGTACGTTAACGCCCTTGTCAAGCTCATCAATCGCATCAATTGCATTCTTTACGAGGAGGTCCTTTTCGCTTGTAGCTGCACTCAATTTCGCTTTTGATAACTGAATACCAACGTTGTATCTAAAACCCGATATTTCGTCTTGAGATTGAACAATGCCAAGTCTCGTGAGGTAATCACCAAGATTCTGTCTGAACCATTTTATTACTTCACTATCAGCGATCTTTACGCTAGTCCCTGTTATATCCGGGATTGAGCGTGCAAGCATCTGATCTTCAACAAAGATGGTCTCTGAACCAATTTTGCCAATATCCGCAACTATTGACTCAATCGTACTATTCGTTTTTCCTTCTCCTATCTCAAGTAAATTGGAAACAGCTGCTTTTGCATCAGGATAGAAAACACGTTTTGCTATCACCTCATTCTTCTCATCTAACGCAAAAATCCCAAAGGCTGATAATACGAGATGTAATGACACAGCGAATCCATCCTTAACATGTTAGTTGCATGATGTTTGCATTCCGGATAAAGGTTGCCAACTAGCTTATTACGCAATAATCTCTCCAACAAAATGGGTGACCAATTGAAAATTAGCGGCTACTGGTTAGCATCCGGAATACTTGGAGTGACTGCATCCACAATGATCCGCGCAACAAAATCCGGCGCTGATGCAGTTGTCACAAAATCAATTGGTCTTGTTTCACGAAAGGGACACCCAGGTCCTGTCCTTACTAGTTCTCACGGTGGATTGCTAAATGCAGTAGGCCTCACAAATCCTGGGATTGATGAGTTTGCAAATGAGATGCACTTGCTTAAAGAAGCTAAGATCCCAGTTATTCTCAGTATATTTGGAGATACACCTGAAGAGATTGCAATCATCGCTGAAAAAGGTGAAAAAATGAAACCATCAGCCATTGAACTCAATCTCTCATGTCCTCATGCTACAATTAGCCAGATATCTCATAGTACAAAACTCACATCGAATTTTGTGCAAGCTGCAAAGGAGGCTGTTCATCTTCCAGTCTTTGCAAAAATTACACCAAATGCGTCTGATTATGTTGCCATTGGAAAGGCTGCTGAGGAAGCCGGAGCTGATGCGATTGTTGCAATCAACACGGTTCGCGGTATGAAGATTGATATTCACCAGATGCGCCCTGTCCTAGGGAATAGAGTTGGTGGTCTATCTGGCCCGCCAATTTTTCCAATTGCGGTCAGATGTGTATATGATCTCTCCCAAACACTCTCAATCCCAATTATTGGTGTAGGTGGAGTATCTAGTTGGCAAGATGCAATAGAGATGCATTTGGCTGGAGCCAGTGCAATTCAAATTGGTACTGCTGTGATGGATGACCTAACAATCTTCTCAAAAATCAAGAGTGGTGTATCTTCCTACCTTGGGGAGAAAGGGTATCGGGATACTTCTGAAATAATTGGATTGGCAGGGGGACGATAGCATGAAAATAGAAAGTCTACTGGGAGACTCGCACTCTGTTCAGATATCTGAGGTCATAAGAGAAACTCCTTTGGTCAGAACTCTAAGATTCTCTTATGAAAACAGAATGTCAATTCTTCCAGGACAGTTCTTTATGATTTGGATTCCAGGCATAGATGAAATACCAATGAGTATATCGGCCCAAGATGAATCCAGTCTTTCTATCACTGTATTACCTCTTGGTGAAGCAACCCAAAAACTATGTTCTCTAACAGCTGGTGACTGGATTGGCATTAGAGGTCCCTTTGGGTCATCTTTTGATATGACCAGTAAGAAAGTTCTTGTCATTGGAGGAGGTGTAGGAATGGCACCTCTAAGACCGCTTGTCTATACTCTTCTCAAGCAAAATACTGAGGTGACTCTTCTTATTGCTGCCAAAACAAAGGACGAACTAGTATTCTTCAATGAATATTCAGGAATCTCATCATCCAAATTCTCTCTAGAACTATCCACAGATGATGGTAGTTTAGGATACAAGGGTCTAGCAACTGAGGCTGCTAAGGTATTACTGCAAGAAAATGAGTATGATATGCTCTATACATGTGGTCCAGAACTCATGATGGCTGGTCTCTATAGACTCTCTCAAGAATTCAAGACTCCAGTCCAAGCATCTCTCGAGAGATTCATGAAATGCGGATGTGGCATATGCGGCACATGTGCAATGGATCCAACAGGCCATCTGGTCTGTGTTGACGGTCCTGTATTCCGAGGTGAACAACTTGCAAACTTCAATGATTTTGGAAGATATTACCGAGATGCGGTTGGAATAAAGAAAAAGTATTGATCAAAATTTAGAAGAAAAAGAAGAGATCGGACTGGTCTTCTTAAGCCCGCCCGATCTATTCATTTACCAGATACATTCCATTATATGAATTTGGCTCTAAATTGGGGTGGAAGCATGAAAATTATGACCATTATTGCAAAGGTAACTGTGTACACCCATATTGGGAATGGTATATAGATAATCCATACTGGAATTGTAATGATGTTTATTATGAATGCGTACATCAGACCCTCTTTCTTAGCTGGTTTGAGATACATCCACGATACTAGTAACAATACTAATCCCAGAATGAATCCAATTACTGGGCCTTCACTGAAGAGAAATATAATCCCAAAAAGTGAAACACCCATTGCAAATATAGCGTGGCCAGCATTGAGTGCGAGAATTATGAGCTTCCCTGCATCCTCATATGTAAATTCACTTGCCATGTTACGAATCACCTACTTTGAAATCCCCTCGCGCCAAGGCGTGCTGAATTTCTCATTTTAGGAAAACAATCCGACTATTTAGAATATCGCTCTAAAAAATGGAAACATGTATACTCTACCGCAGAATGATACTTCTGTAAATGGCACAATCAAAGAACTAAGTTACAAAAGAGAGCTATTTCCGAACTCCAATCGTCTGACCTTGAACGAATCTTTTTATGAAGTTCCTCTTGTTACGAATACGAGGAATAGGAGTATGTCGTTCACGACCCTTTACTTTTGGTGTTGATTCGCGAACTTTACCTGCCTTTGTAAGTGAACCATGTGAACCAGGCATCTCATTATCACCTTGACAGTATTGTTTTCTGAAATGTTATCATAAAAAGGTATCCAATGAGCACCATTCGTAAATGCGCAATTTTCGCTCCAAGAAAGTATGACGACCTTATTAGCAATGGTCTATACAGCAGTTCATGACCCACCCACAGCTGCGTCTTCTATCGAAGCACTACCCGGTTGAAGACCATACCCCCCTGCACGTTGATGTTGATAGTACGCGGCTGTGGGATTTGGTCAACGATGAAAAGGTTCACCTTGTTCTCCGCAGACCTGCACTTGCAGAACTTGCCCGAAGACACGATCCCGATTTAATAGACTATTGCGAAAAATTACTGAACTCTGAAGATTATGAAGAGTGGCTAACAGGAATTAGCACCCTGTCCTCTATAGGAACCCCTGAGGCAGTAGACCGGCTTATATTACTCTATGCCCACTCATTAAGTGATGAACGAAAGGTCGTGTTATCCGCGGTTGCGAAAATATTGACTGCAGAGCATGTGAAGCCCTTCAGTATAATGATGAGGGAGATTGCAGTACCCGGAGAGATTGATGTGACCTGTTGGACCCGTGTCGCTATCTCAACCCTTCAGGATGTCTGTACCCGGTTTGGAATTGAAACGGTGATTGCTGGACAACTTCCATTATCAACGGAAAATCCATTTTCTGAAGAGCTCTGTCTCGATGATGTTACACTCACTCCCGAACGGTGAGTGTTTGACTAGCGTGATATCTGTCCAGACCACATCCTATTAAACAGAAATCCGCGGAATTTGTACTATATGACCGACCCTGATGACTATGTTGTTTGTAGGGAGATAGTTAAGGAGCTTCTCAACTCCAATGAATCGCTTAATCGTCGGGCCATTAATCGTATCAAAAATAAAGTCTGTGCACGCTATCACTATCCAAGAGCCCCGTCTAACGCTGACCTCCTTCAGGTTACAATTCCTGAAGAAGAAGAGCTTCTCCGTCCTTTCCTTCAGAAACGTCCTGTACGGACAGTTTCCGGGGTTGCTGTTGTAGCCGCTATGACAAAACCTCAAGCCTGTCCTCATGGCAAGTGCGCCTATTGTCCTGGTGGCCCAGATCTTGGAGTTCCCCAGAGTTATACTGGGTATGAACCTGCTACTATGCGAGGGATTCAGAATGATTTTGACCCTTATCGTCAAGTTGACAGCAGACTCATTCAATTACGGAATATAGGTCATAGCGTAAACAAAGTGGAACTAATCATCATGGGAGGTGATTGGTGTTCCAAACCTGGTGAATATCAACAATTCTTTGTGAAGGGTTGCCTTGATGCCATGAATGGTAGTATAAGCACCACACTCCTACAGGCAATGAAGCAGAATGAAACCTCTTCAATTAGAAATGTCGGCCTGACCTTTGAAACACGTCCGGACTGGATCACCAAAGAGAGTGTTGATGCTATGCTCATGATGGGAGCTACCCGTGTTGAGATTGGGGTGCAGACTCTCTCAGAAGAGATACTCGAATTGGTGGAACGAGGTCATGGTGTTGATGCAACAGTTCAAGCCACACAACTTCTCCGAGATAGCGGTCTCAAGGTATGCTACCACATGATGCCTGGTCTTCCTGGTACAACTCCCGAAGATGATATTGCGACATTTGGGCAGTTGTTCTCTGATCCCAGATTTCGTCCAGATATGCTAAAGGTCTATCCAACTATTGTTGTGAAGAATACAAAACTATACGATTGGTGGATGAATGGCGATTATACCCCTCTTACAAATGAAGAGATAATTTCGGTTGTTTCCACTGCAGTCAGTAAAATGCCCGAATATGTTCGTATTCAGAGAATGCAGAGAGATATCCCCTTACACCAGATTGAAGCTGGCCTAAATCAGGGCAATCTACGAGAGTTGGTTCATCATAAAATGAAACTGGAAGGATTGAGGAATCCTACCATCCGCTTTAGAGAGATTGGTCATTTTCAGATGAGGTCTGATGAGTCCATAGATCCCGACAATATCAAACTCATCCGACGCGACTACGAGGCTGCTGGTGGTACGGAGATATTTCTCTCTTATGAAGAGCCTGACCTGGATATCCTATTTGGATTCATACGACTCCGACATCCAAGTGCTAACACATTTCGTTCTGAAATAACCGAGTTTCCATCAACGATCATTAGAGAGCTACGTGTCTATGGCCCAGTAGTCGAAATCGGAAAACGTGATGAGGGAGCTTGGCAGCATCTAGGCTTGGGCGAAAAGATGCTTAGTCATGCTGATGAGATTGCTAGGACCGAGTTCGATGCTAAGCAGATACTCGTCAATAGTGGGATTGGAGTCAAGGAGTACTATCGTGGACTGGGTTTTGTTGATAAAGGTCCGTATCTCTTCAAACCTCTCTAGACTGCAGATATAATAAGATACGATGCATATACAATAATCCAATGAAACAAATAGCTTCTGAGAGTATCAGTCGCCTCATTCATAGATGCCTCTGCATAGCGACGCCAGTAAACCCGTAATTCTTTGAAACGATTGAAGTTCAATATTTTTAATAACCGCACTCCATAGAAATCTCGAACACGTGTTCTGAGTTTTAAGAAAATTCTATAACCCTTGAAACAGAGATGTTATTGAATCTCACAAGAATCAAGGTGTAGTTTCTTGGCAAACCGCAGAATTGACCTTTTTTCAGTACTTATCTGGTTTTTCAGTAGCCTATTCCTACTTGTTGTTCAACTAGGATATGTATCGCCAGTTGGAGTGATTGTTGTTTCACTTGAGCAATATGCGTGGTTATTTTGGATGTCGGTCGTTCTATTTCTTGTTACCACAGCTAATCTTGTTACAAAAGTACAGACACACGCAAGATGGTCTACAGGGTTTAGTGGTGAGATCGTTCGCACAGTACGTATTGCTGGCGATGACCAAGAATATTTCATTCGAGGAGCAAGCAATACCCCTCTTGGAGAGATTCTGGATGAAAATTGGCCATTTCATGAGCACTCTCGGAAATCAAAATGGTATGTTGTCGATGAACGTGGAAATGATGTCACAAATCAGTCTTTCAGTTCTTTAGAAGGAACAGCTAGTGTTGTGTTCGAAGGGAGATCCGATGCTTCTGGATTATGAACAAGATCCTCTCTGAAGAAAGTAAATGCCATGTTTTTCTGCGTTGATAATCGCTTTTAACAGAAATTATCACGTTCTAAGAATCTCATGACTCCAGCAAGATTGCTTCCTATCGCTAGTATTGTCCTCATGCTGGTTGTATCTTTTCTAATATTGCCATTATCTCTCCAGATAGCTTCAGAGGTGGAATCTTCATTATCATACAATATCTCTCTTGCCACCTACTTCGGAGGATTCAATATCGAAGAGGTTTCAGAGGTCACGTGTGCCTCAGATGGCTCCATTGTGATGGTTGGTCATACAAACTCCCCTGACCTTACAACCACTGAAGATGCGTTCCAACCGACCTACTCTGGTGGTCAATGGGATATCTTTGTAGTGAAATTCGATGTTTCTGGAGCACTTGTATTCTCATCGTTTCTAGGCGGAAGTGATTATGAACATGTGGATGATGTAGAAATTCGGTCTGATGGTAGCCTGATAGTCGTGGGATTCACATCATCTCTTGACTTTCCAGTGACGTCTGATGCAATTCAATCATCTCTCTCTGGAGAAACTGATGGCTACATAACACGAATCTCTGCTGATGGAAGAACCTTATTGTATTCAACCTACTATGGCGGCGCTCTAAGCGATACAATTCGTTCAGTGAAACTCGACCAAGAAGAAAACTACATGATTGCAGGCACTTCAGCATCATTTGGGTTATCCACAGATGGTGCCTATAAGGAACATCCATCCGGTGGAGAGGATCTCTTCATTGCGAGAATCACTGATGATGGTAGTCAGACAGAGATGTTCACTTATATTGGAGGTAGCAGAGTCGATAGGGTCGAGTGCATGGCTATTGATTCATTGAACAATTACATCCTTACAGGACAGACAAGTTCTCAAGATTTTCCAACCACAGAACAGGCATACCAAACTGAAAATGCTGGAGTATGGGATGCATACTTAATCAAGGTGTCTTCTGATGGAACATCCATTTTGTTATCGACATATATTGGAGGAGAGAATGAGGATGTAGGTCGGGGTGTTGCTACCAATGACCTCGATGAGATTGTCGTGGTGGGATATACTGGCTCTACAGATTTGAAGACATTATCGCCTCTTCAACCAGAATATGCAGGAGGAACTCGTGATATCTTCATCTACAAATGTAACAAAACTGGCATAACAGAGTATCTGACATATCTAGGCGGTAGTGAATTTGATATTGCATATGCAGTCGAGTTTGATGGTATTAACAGACCAATAATAATAGGTCGAACTCTATCTGACGACTATCCCTTAGTCAACTCTCTCCAGAATCAAAGAGCTGGGCATCTCGATACAACAGTAACTTTGCTTGCAGGGGATGGCCAGTCTATCCTATTTTCAACCTATATTGGTGGGTCCGCCGAGGATTCGGGTGAGAGCATTTTCTTTGATATAGATCAAAGAATGATTATAAGTGGCAGGACTGCATCATCTGATTTTCCGATATCTGAAGGAGCGTATCAAATGCAAATTGGAGGATACTATGATGTATTCCTCTGCCGACTGCAAATCAGTTCATCATCTAGTCATCATGATATCATAGGATGGTATCCATCTATTATCGTAACTGTTGCGATTTCAATTATGGCTATTAGCACCACTATAATAAGAAAATGGCGCCGAGGATGAGATTTATTCGACTCCACAAAATATGGATTTTTTGAACTCATGCATCCGAAGATACCGGTTGGCTTGGTCTAGGAGTGCAGAACACTCCGATTTTCAAGACCGGCGCCGTAATCCGGGCTTGGCTACCTCGGCTTAGGATTTCCACCGTTGGAAATGCCTTTTAAGCTTCTTGTCGTGGTTGAGTTTGGAGAATTAGAATTTGGACCGCGGTTTTAGATTTCATGAGCATACTGCAGACATTACCATAGAATGCTGGGCTCCTACATTAGAGGAATCATTTGAAGAAGCAGCAAAGGCAACTTTTGAGGTCATTCTTGATACCACCACAGTTAGTCCAACAACTCCCTTCAATCTTGTAGTAGTAGGAATTGATCTCCAAGAGCTCCTTGTGGAATGGATTGGTAGACTCATAGCTCTCATCGATATTAACGGTCAGTTCTATTCCAGTTTCAAGGTTGAAACAATAGATAGAGAATCTACTGGATATAGACTCAAGGGAACGGTTTTTGGAGAAGACATTGATTTTAGTAAGCATGATACGAAAACTGAGGTCAAGGCTATGACCTATGCTGATATGAAGATTGAAAGAACAGATGAAACTACCAGACTCTGGTTCACCTTGGATCTGTAGGAGGTCGTGATAATGACACTAAAAGTTGCGCTCCCGGACACATCACTCATAGATTGTCCTGACATTCGCCTGAAGACAATCAAAGTAGGTCAGATTGCAAGAGCTCTTGCAGTCTTCAGAGTTGATGAAATATTCATCTATAACACAGGCAAACTATCACCGCGGCAGAAACGTGATGCTGACCTACTGGTGAAGCTCTTGAGATTCATGGACACACCACAATATCTTCGACGAAGAATATTCCCTACATCTGCCTCTTTGAAATTTGCTGGTCTTCTTCCACCTCTCCGAACCAAGAGTCATCCACTCCAATCCTCCATATCCAATCTCTCTGTAGGCACTATACGATGGGGCGTGCAAGCCAGAGTCGGGAAAATCGACCTCGGTCTGGACCAACTAGTAGATTATCCACAGACACTGAGTGAGCGTGATCCAACTCTATTCATGATCGAGAGTGTTATACCTCAGCTCTCGCTTAAGGTCATCAATAGGTCTGATGTATCTCAATACTGGGGTTTTGAGTCTACAAGAACTGGAAGTCTGCCCGAATTACTCAAACAGTCGAACAAAACGACCCGTATTGGCTTCTCAAGAAAAGCGCCAATGTTCAAGAGAATAGACGATGAACTACAAGCTACGGTGTCTAATACCAAGTCTGTCCTCGCAGTATTCGGAGGTCCTAATCGGGGCATTCTAGAGCTCTTTGATGATCAGAAAGATGATATCAAACAGAGCATTGATTTCTGGACGAATACGATTGATAATCAGGGAACTGAAACTGTTCGCCTTGAAGAGGCCTTAATGATTAGTCTTGGGTTGCTCAACAACTCTGTGGGTAATCTTATTTCACAAACAGGTTTCTACGATTGATGAACCCATATACATGACCTTTAAAGAGAATAGAGTACGAAAATAACAAATCATCACATATCTGGGTCATTGTGAGGTTGATTCTTTGCAGACTGAGCGCGTGATTGCACTAAGGAATCAGAGTGTAGGTACAAAGCCTTACATCTGCACAGAACGTGCAGAATTTCTAACAGACTTCTATCAAAGTGGAGCAGCAGACTTGGTATCGACACCTATCGCACGAGCTCTTGCATTCAAGTACATTCTCGAAAATAAGACAATTATGATTGCTGATGGAGAACTAATAGTTGGAGAGCGCGGTTCAGCACCAAGAGCTACTCCCACGTACCCCGAACTATGCTGTCATACAATCGATGACCTTACTATTGCCAATTCTCGTGAACGAACTCCCTTTCTAGTAAGTGAAGACACACTAAACACCTACCGTGATGATATTATTCCCTTCTGGAAAGGAAGGACAATGCGTGAACGAGTCTTCAATGCAATGTCCGATGATTGGATGAACGCCTTTGAGGCTGGTGTGTTTACTGAGTTCATGGAACAGCGAGCCCCCGGTCATGCAATCTTAGATGATAAGATCTATCGAAGAGGACTGCTGAATCTAATCGATGATATTGAGAAGAGCTTGGAAAAATTAGATTTCTATAATGACCTAGAGGCGTATCTCAAGGAACAAGAACTCAAGGCGATGAGAATTGCAGCAGAAGCTATGATTGCTTTTGCGCAACGTTATGCTGATAAAGCAGAGGAACTTGCTAAGTTGGAATCTGAGCCTGAGCGTAAAAAAGAACTGAGGAAAATTGCAGATGTATGTCATCACGTTCCAGCAAATCCTCCCCGTGATTTCTGGGAGGCTCTTCAGGCATATTGGTTCATTCATCTAGGAGTTATTACTGAGCTCAATGTATGGGACAGCTTCAATCCTGGTCGATTGGACCAGCATCTCCATCCTTTCTATGAGCAGGGACTTGAGCAGGGTACTCTTACCAGAGATTCAGCTAAAGAGCTTCTGCAATGCTTCTGGATTAAGTTCAACAATCAACCTGCCCCACCCAAAGTGGACATCACTGAACAACAGAGTGGGACCTACCAAGACTTTGCGTTGATCAATACCGGTGGCTTAAAGATAGATGGTACAGACGGTGTCAATGAGATATCATATCTCATCCTAGAAGTCTGTAATGAGATGAGACTGATACAACCGAGTGTCTGCATCCAGATGAGTACAGAGAATCCCGACAGGTTTCTCTTGAGCGCAGTTGATGTGGTGAAGGAAGGTTTTGGTCAACCCTCAATGTTCAACACAGATGTCATAATCAAGGAGTTCCTTCGGGCTGGAAAGTCACTTGAAGATGCAAGGGTTGGAGGTCCTAGTGGCTGTGTGACTATCAGTGCTTTTGGAAAAGAAAGTTGCATATTGACAGGATATTGTAACTGGCCTAAGATTCTTGAGATTACACTTCATAATGGTGTTGATCCCAGAACAGGAATCCAAGTCGGTCCTCAGACTGGTATTGCAAGTGAATTCCGGTCTTATGAAGAGCTGTTCTCAGCCTATGAGAAACAACTAGAATATTTCATTGATATAAAAATCAAGGGCAACAACATAATCGAGCGACTGTATGCAGAGTATATGCCAGCTCCCTTCCTGTCCTTGTTATTTGATGATTGTATTATGAAGGGAAAAGACTACCATAATGGTGGTCCACGATATAATTCAACATACATTCAAGGTGTTGGGATGGGGACAATTACTGATTCACTTACATCACTCAAACATCATGTCTTTGATAAGAAACGATACACCATGTCCCAGGTACTTGATGCAATTGTAACCGATTTCAAAGACAACGAACCTATGAGAATGACCTTGTTGAATAAGACACCAAAGTATGGTAATGACAATGACATTGCAGATGACATTGCAAAGACAGTCTTTGAAGCCTACTTCAAGGCAATTGATGGTCGACCCAATACCAAGGGTGGTGAGTATCGGGTAAATCTTCTTCCTACAACAGTACACATCTATTTTGGACAAGTGACAGGTGCTACACCTGACGGACGAAGGGCAGGATCTCCACTGTCTGATGGTATCTCTCCAAGTCATGGAGCTGACACTAATGGTCCCACTGCTGTAATAAAATCTGTTTCCAAGATCGATCACTCAAAGACTGGAGGAACCCTTCTAAATCAGAAATTCATGCCTGATGTATTGGCTGATCTTGAGGGAAGACGAAAACTGGCTGACCTAGTTCGTACATATTTCAAGCTTGGAGGTCATCACATTCAATTCAATGTCATTAGGGCGGACACCTTGAGAGATGCTCAAAGACATCCTGAAAACTATCAAAATCTCATTGTACGGGTTGCTGGATATTCAGACTACTTTGTAAATATCGGGAAAGACCTACAAGATGAGATACTAGCTAGAACTGAACAGAATAGATTCTGATGATTTCAACTCTAGTCTAAAGAGATATCCACTCTCCTGACATGATATTCTATGCCATCTATGTTCCTTGGTCAGTAGGCAAGTTTTAAAAACCATCTCCACTTTTCGCGCCTGTTGTAGTACGAATAGCCCAGTTCATCGGCCATTCGATACGAATACCTTTGTGGTGTTAATTATGGCACATCGAAAGAAGAATGCACCGAGACGTGGCAGTCTAGCTTACTTGCCGCGTGGTAAGGCTTCTAAATTCGTGCCCCGTATCAAGAATTGGCCTGAGTATACTGACTCGGCTGCAAAACTACTCGGTTTCATTGGTTACAAGGCAGGTATGACCCATGCTGTTGTAACCGTTGGCAATCCTGACAGTCCATTCCAAGGACAAGAGACCGTTATCCCGGTCACAGTGATTGACACACCACCGATTAGACCGTTCTCAATTCGTGGCTATGAGAGTACACCTTATGGGTTCCGGCTCTCAATGGAGGTTCTTGCTGGAAGTATGTCCGAAGATCTCCGAAAGACTATGCCATTACCAAAAGAGTACGATTATGAAACCAAGATGGGTGAGTTCGAGTCAAAGCTCGACTCATTTGCCGAGATTCGGATGTTGATACATACTCAGCCAAGGCTTGCAGGGATTGCGAAGAAGAAGCCTGATGTAATGGAATTCAAGATTGGTTCCCAAGACATCAAGGAAGCCTTTGAATATGCAAAGACAGTCTTAGGTACCGATGTCCGTGTTGCGGACATTCTCAATGAGGGAATCTTTGTTGATAGCATTGCTGTGACCAAGGGTCACGGTTTTCAGGGTCCTGTTCGCCGTTGGGGAATTAGAATTCTTCAGCACAAGTCCCGAAAGACAAAGCGTGGCGTAGGCTGTATTGGCCCGTGGACTCCTAGCAGTATCAGATACACCGTTCCACGACCAGGTCAGACTGGTTTTCACACCCGTACAAGCTTCAATAACAAAGTAGTCAAGATGGGTGAACGTGGTGAAGAAATTACACCTTCTGGTGGCTTTGTGAATTATGGTGTTATCCGAGGCGACTACTTAATGCTCCGCGGTTCTGTTCCTGGCGCAATAAAGCGACCAGTCAGACTCAGATTCGCAATACGCCCTAAGAAGAGCAAGGTGGAGCGACCTGTGCAGGTCAGTTACATCAGCACAGCTTCGAAGCAGTAGGAGGATGCAATCTATGGCAAATATTAAGACTTATACACTAACTGGCAAAGCCAGCAAGGAAACTATCGAGTTACCAGCTCACTTTGATACACCATATCGTCCTGATGTAATCAAGAGAGCAGTATTAGCTGTGCAGTCCCGCAGATTTCAACCACATGGTGTTGATGAACTCGCAGGAAAACGCAATACAGCTCAGAGCTGGCAGACAGGACATGGTAGATCAAGAATGCCGCGCATTAAGGGCAGTGGCACTGGTGCTGCAAACAAAGCTGGATTCGCTCCTGGTACAGTCGGTGGTCGTGTAGCACACCCACCGGAGGCACGGAAGGTCCTTGTTGAGAGAATCAATACCAAGGAAAATCGTCTAGCAATTCGATCAGCCATTGCAGCAAGTGCAAATCCCCTGTATGTAAAGAATCGTGGTCATAAGATCGAAAAAGTTCCTGCAATTCCTCTTATCGTCAGTAGCAAGCTGGAAACACTTGCAACAACAAAAGAGGTTCTTGAAACCTTGACTGCTCTAGGACTCGGTGATGATCTTGAAAGAGCAAGTAATGGTCGCAGTATCAGAGCAGGTAAAGGGAAGATGCGTGGTCGAAAGATGAAGACTCCTAAGTCACTACTGATAGTCATCGGTACAGATTCAGGAATCATAAAGGCCGCACGTAATATTCCTGGTGTTGATGTTGCTGAAGTTCATGGTCTGAACGCAGAACTCCTAGCCCCGGGAACACACCCTGGTCGTCTTGTGGTCTGGACAACAACAGCCATTGATAGGCTCGGAAAGGAGAATTTGTTCATCTGAGGTGTGCATCATGGTAGACCCTAATGATATAATTATCCGCCCAGTAGTGACTGAGGCGAGTCTTGAAGCAGTTGATAAAGACAATAAGCTCATCTTCTATGTTGCACCCAAGGCTAACAAGAATACCATCCGGTGGGCCGTGGAATCCCTTTACGACGTTGTAGTAGCGAAGGTTAACACACTGATAATGCCTGATGGCAGAAAAAAGGCATTTGTGAGATTAGCACCAGAGTACAGTGCTGCAGAGGTTGCAACCAACCTCGGGATCTTCTAAGGAGGCTTGTGAATGGGTAGAAAAATACTTGTGCAGCGGAAAGGTCGAGGCACTACTCAATGGAGGTCTCCGAGCCACAAGAAGATAGCTCCTGCTAGACATCCTAAATGGGCTCCTGGCAAGACATATGTGGGAACTATTATTGATCTCCTCCATGAGGCTGGTCGAGGTGCTCCTCTAGCTGAGATTCGCTATGAAGGCGAAACAAAACCGTACTACATGGTGGCTCCTGAAGGAGCATATGTTGGTCAAGTGGTTGAAAGCGGAGAGGAAGCCCGATTGGCAAATGGCAATACTCTAATGCTTGAGTATATCCCTGAAGGCACTCCAGTGTATAACATTGAAGGAAGCCCCGGGGATGGTGGCAAGTACGTGAAATCTTCAGGTCTTACAGCAACAATAGTATCCATAGACAAGACCAAGGCTATGGTCCGCCTTCCAAGTGGCTCACAGAAGGCTTTCAGTCCACGATGCAGAGCTACAGTTGGTATCGTTGCTGGTGGTGGCCGATCTGAGAAACCTTTCCTGAAAGCCGGTGCAGTCTGGCACCACACTCGTGGAACAGCGCGAAAATGGCCTGTTGTCAGGGGTGCTGCAATGAATGCAGCCTCGCATCCACACGGTGGTGGGTCACATCAGTCACCTGGTCGACCTTCTACAGTGAGTAGACACGCACCTCCGGGTCGTAAAGTCGGTAATATTGCAGCAAGAAGAACTGGTCGCAAGACAAAGTAAACAGTTCTTGAACTGAGAGAGGTCACCTCTCTCGGTTTCCTCTTCTTTTGCTATTATATTATCAGTATCTGAGTATTACAAGGACAAATACGACCTGAATCTTTCATCTGAGTATAGGTGAGTATTACAAGTATTCATACAATTTGAATCTCCCTTGTTGAGTGAAATTCAACTGAAAGAAACTTCTGTGTTCTACCCTTCCCTTACTTGATGTCGCCATCTTACATACTCCACAGAGAATGTAATCAGCAAGAGCTTTGTCTGCTATCATTGGGATGGAATCCCTCCTGAAGACCTGGCTTCTTTCTCCTGTTCTAACGCCGGAGCATCACTTCTAGCAACAGAGAGGATTTCCACAGTATTTTCCACGGCGGGATCGTCATCGCCCTCACTAATTCCATCACTGAAACTAATAAGGTCCATCTGGACAAAGTGAACAGCCGCGGACTCTCCAAGATGTGATGTTTCATCTTCTTCGGAGAGTAAGAACTTCCCTTGAGAAGGCATCTTCTTTCGGGCTTTCGGTCGTGAGTATTTCCCTGCCTGAACAGAGGTTTCCCACTTACCTAGTCCTCTCACATTGTGCAATGACTTTGTGAGCGTAATAAGACGTCCGGCGATATTGATTGCTCCATTCCTATCTGCATTTGTTTTGTGACCACACGATGGACAATTGAAGTAATTCTGTTTGGATCTTACTCCTTTGCTACCGCATTTCCAACACATGATGGATGTCCAAGCTTCAGGAACTGCACGGAATCTCGCGTCTTTTCCCTCCACAGACCAGCCTTTTTGGGCTAATCCATGTTTTAGACTCTCAGAGATTCTTGCAAAAGCCCAAGAGTGAATCATTCCCCTGAACTCTCTTCCCTTGAAGTTACCTTTTCGAGCTGTATTTCGGATATTCTTCAAGCGACCAATTGCTACATAGAGTGTGTACTTCTCAGACAACTCTTCGATATAGTCCAGTAAGTTTCTAACAAGAACTCGGTCATATCCACGAGCAACCCTTTCTCGTTTATATCGCATCTGCCTTATTTTTTGAAGCACACCATCAGCATTCTGAGTCGTATTGATACGAGTAGAAATCTCGTGTTGAAGGTCTGCCACTAGTCGGTCGTAATTCTTGATAACTTCAAGCTTATTCCTCTGTTTGAAGAATCGGGTTTCTCGTACCTTCATAGGTGTAATCAAGGTCGTACATGCAGCCTTCTCGATACCAAGGTCGATTCCTAGAACAGCAGGAGGATGAATGGTACTTGGAATCTCTGAAATGGCCACACGTATAGCGAAATTTACCCACCACTTCCCTGAAAGATCAGTGAAGATTTGACATGCCTTTACTTCTCCTCGTTGGAACTGATTGATATGAAAGGGGGACACCTTTAGGGGAATAGATAATCTATCATGAATTACGCGGCCTTCAGGTACAGAGTCAAGAGTGTCCCGAAGATTGAGCCACCATCTTGAAACAGATGATGAATTCTGCTCGAGCTTGAATCTTTGTATGAACGTCCATCGTGGTATTCTTCTAGTTGAGTTTACCTTCGAAGGACGAGATGGACTCCATCTTTTTTTTCCTTTCAATGCCAAGTAGCTCTCATAGAGCGCTACCGCTGTCTGCCTGCATTCCTGAAGTTCATTCGTAGAGATTCTTGTGAACCTCTGTTTGATATCGTGAGAAACAGTGATCCTTTGACCGTTACCAGCTTTGACCCTAATCGCTGTAATTGTGAGTTTGTCTAATTTTCCATCATGAATTCTGTTATTCTTTCGACCGGTTAGCAATTCGTTTTCGTGTTGTTCGATTATTCCAAGGAACGCTCGGATTACTCGGGTATCCCTTCCAACAATCTGCCTCAACCTCTGTTGAGTCCTTTGCGTCATGATATCCCAATTAATAGGGACCTTTACACTGATTGTTGTTCCACGGGACCGAGCCATCGCATTCGCCTACGTTATATAAACTTCTGACCCGTTTCTGAGCCAGTCAAGTTCACTCCCTTTCTTGTTCTGAAGGAGTCTTTTGAACTCGTATTAGTATCATATTCAAGTTATATAAACTTATTAAACAAAAATTCTATTATTGCTTAAAATTTCAAAAAAGGTATTATGAGAACTTTATATTATAAAAAAAGAATTCCAATTAAGATAGAATTACTTATAAATAAAATTATGAAATTGCCCCCGAGGAGTCTGCTTGGGGCGAAAAGTCCAAGAAATCCGACCGAATGAGGTTCTGGCAGATGCAATATACTCAGGACTATCAGCCTTAGTCAGGCTTTCCTACAAAAGAAAGAACGACCTGACGAACGTTTTCTATGAACAGATCAGGTGCAACTGGGAAGTTGCGCGTACTGAATGGGCGTCTTGCAGAGAACAGGGCTCATATGACTTCTCTTCCATACAGAATAGAGAGTCTGTTCTGAGAAGATTGTACCTTCAGATGCTCTGGTACAGTACAAAACGATACGGTAACAAGGAGTTCAAACGGGTTTACAACTGGAGAGAGGGGACCGTTGGGCCACTTAATGAACTCCTCAACTATATGGGTTCTCTGTTACGAGATGTGTTAGTCCCTCGATACTATTTTCCAGACCCAGACCTCTACCAGATAAGAAAATACAGAGATGGTCGAGTAGATATCATTCCCGAGGGTGTAGCTGATAGAATACCACTGGAGAGGGGTGTAAAAATTCACCAGAAGGCAGGGTACCGAGGGAATTCAAAAAATCCGCGCGTTCTCCTTGCGCATCCGACCCTTCCCGTCCTCGACTTTGCTGACATGATTCGCGCGCACCTCATAGAGCTCTGTCGGCAATGCTTCATCCACACTGTTCCTCGCCGCGAGTGTCATAGATATATCCGGTTACTGATTCATAGGCTCATACCATTCCTCGATTGGGTCTACACACAAGGTAAAGTTGGTCGAAAGAACTTCCATCCTGATGCGGATAAAGAACTTAGCAAGATTGTACTTGAAATCAGGACTCATTTCGGTGATAAGAGTGGAATAAGTGAGAGCATTAGCAAGCAAATAGAGACTCCTCCAACAGGCCTTGATGTTGAATTTCTAAAAAAGAGAGTCGAAACGACTCTGGAGTCTTCAGAAGAGGAATATGTCAGAGAGCGGGGTGAGGTTGTCCTTGGTCATATTCGAAATGGAATTATCACAGGTAAAGAAACCTCAAAATTCTTCGAAGAGATTACAAAGAAGACACAAAGAGAAGGGAATGACTGGCACAGAGTGCTCCTCTCAGGGTTCTGCCACCCAAAATCTCTGAGAGAGGTTGTCTTTGCAGGCGATGAATTTCTGCAGAATCCGTCTGGAATACAATATCTGGCGGAGGTTCCTGTCGTTGGGGATCAGGGAGCTGGAAAGATAGATCTTGTACTTTTTGCACGAATATTGAGAGGTGCAGGGCAGTACATCTGGACTCCTGTTATGATTCTTGAAGTAAAGACGAAAGGAGGATTCAACTTCAATATCTATGGAATGAAACCTCGAACTAGGAAGAAGGACGTCTACGTTCCAGTACTCCATTCCTGGAAAGAGCGTCTTACGGATTCTGAATGGAATGCAGTATTAGGTTCCAAACCTCCAAAGTCCCATCTTGACCAGTTAGATGAATACGAGCGAATACTACTTACCGAATTCAATACCCTTGTCAACAATCCGCTGGCACCAAAACGTGTCTGGAAGGGAGTTGTAACTCTTGACACATTCCAGGGCTTTAAAGTAACGAAGAAGGCTTTTGACCAACTCATCGACCAACTGGCCACGAAGCTAATGGAAGGAGAATTTCGTGGTCAATGGAAGACACTCAAGTTTGAGTGTACGACTATTAATGGAACAGTACCGCGCATCGCTATCACAATGACACCAGCTCAAGGTCCTGAGCATCTCCTGAGAAGCATTGTCCCCACCAAGAACGCACAAAATGAAGACCCTTTTGCAGAACGAGTAGAGGATGGTTTCTTCTTTACTCAATACATCTCTGTTTCTTCACCAACAACCTCTGGCAAGAGTGCCGCATGGCTGGCTAAAAACTGGCACCTGTTGAATCATCTCGCTGAATTAGCAGAAACTGTAACTTCTAGTCCATCTCTCTTCTGGATGGATTTTCTTGGTGACTATTCGACTGAGAAACTTGTCAATATGAGATTCGGACTTGGTAATCTCCGAAAGAGAGGACTAATCAGTCAGTTGGAGTATATCAGACTCAGCGGCGTTCTCAAGCGCGTACATTTTATAGACCTCCAAAAAGAAACAGATAATCTGATTTTTGCCAATGGGTCTTCAGGACTGAAGGATTTCCATGCTAGAATCAAGTCTATGTTCCTCAAAGAATCCGGAGAACGAATTATCATTGTAGATGGTTGGCCAGACCTTGAGAGTATGGTACCTGTTGGTCGTAGAAATAGTCTGCAGATACTTGAATTGTCACTACTCCAAATCTTGAAGGACTTTGCCTCTGAATTGATATGGGTCGATAGTGGTGTGAATCATCCTGAGATGAACAAGACCTACCAGCGACCGTGTGTGAATCCTCTGTACTATAATTCGCCGCGAAGACAACTTGTAGATGAGATAATCTGGAATCTTCCCACAGTTCCGCGAGAGATGGGATGGTTAACCCCCCAATATGATGAGAGTCGAGTCATCGTTCAGGACCTCCCTATAGATAACCAACCATGGACAACTGTGATTTGTGTTCCACATCTCAGAGGCTGGACTCGCAAATTCAGTGCGGCGGCAACACAGAGTTTCAATGTCGAAGTGGGTAAACAATCTGGAGCTTTGAACCAACAACAGGACATGTACGGAAGATCGTTTCATAGCGCCTCAATTCAGGTTCGATGCAACATGATTGGTAGAGAGAGCCTGAATACAATCAAAGAGAGAGCAGCCAGTCTGATACCTAGTCTGTGTAGACCAAGACTAGAGCAGACAAATGAAATTGAGATAGATGATGTCAGTGAGGATTGGAAAACAGCTTACCATCCTGTGGATAGTATGAGGACTCAGCCAAGTCTGACCAGTAGGTTGCATCTTGACCTGATGCAACCGCCACCTCATCCAAACAGACTTGGAAAATGCCATCAAGGAATCCATGTTGGTGCTGATCGAATTACAAGGGGCTGGATTCACAAAGAGCATGATGAACAGCATGAACAGCAAGTCACTATCACTCGTAGACCTCCTCTCAATTATTCTACGAAATCATCACATATCGATACCACCAATACGAGAAGAAGAGAGATTCATAGACTGCTCTATGCTGCAACCTTTCTGATGGATAGAACATCGTTGCGCAACTCGCTCTTTTCATTGTATCAAGATATCATCAGCATCTGTGAATGCAATGATTATCAATCATGTGATGATGAAATTCTACTCAATACTTTGACTCAAGTGAAAGATGCACTACTACGAAGAACTGAACCCAGGCTTCTCTGGAGGCTCCTATCAAATACTCGGCTGAGTCTTGGAAGCCTATTAAACTTAGACAATCAGAGATCTCTCAGACTTGCTCAGAGTCACAATGTCGAGCTTCTAGAGATCTATGGGATGAACCTCTTTCTCGCAGTACTTTCGGTAGCGGAAAATATCTTCAGAGATGTAGAGTCACCATCTTGCATTGACTTATGGTCTGCTGTTGCTAGATGGCAATTCCACCAGATGGGCTTTAGACCGGAGGATGATAACGACTTTGAATATCGATACGACTTTCAGGCAATACACAAGAATCTCCAATGGAGGGCGAAGCAGATGAAGAAGATGACATCATCAGGTAGACCGAGATTTATAGAACGATTCGGACAACTGCTATGGCGAGAAGGGAGTGAGGGAGGACCCATCTGGTTGTTGTTTCCATCCTTGAAGAACACTATGTACGGAGGGCTAGTTGAAGGTCAGATGAGTGCATACCTTCCTTATAGTTGGTACCGTTGTGTGATTGACCCTGAACAGACTAAGGCTGAAGCGACCACTGCACTATCAAGAGAGGGATGGGATGAACTGCCCATTATCCTTCTCGAAGTGAGCCGGCAACAGGTGCTTTACATAAAGAGTGAAGGAGAGGATGGCAAAGAATGGACGTTTGCTGGAGTATTCGAGTATGGAAACCCTCCAAAGGAGAAGAGCCTGCCAGTACGATGGATACGGTTGTCAGAACCTTTGCCTGAAACCCTCCTTGCTCTCCATGGGTACAGGCCATCATCACTTCCCTCGAACGTTCGTGCACAGTGTGATAGGGTGTTACGTGAGGCTGTTGAATGGGCTGGAGTCATCAGAGAGGTTTCATGTCTTCTTACCATCAATCTCGAGAAGAGAGTCTACAGAATCAACCTGCTTGAGGGATCTAAGCTGATTGCAAGAAAGGAAACTCCCTACACCGACGAGGTGATCCGATTTCTCAGATATCCACAGAGAACTGGAGAGTATTTTGCGACTCGTGAAGGAACATACCTCAAGTGGGATCCCCTGAAAGATGTCGATTATGACGAAATGATGGTTAAGAACAAGGAAGGAAAACGCGAGTTCTACGATCTCTCTGTGCTCAAGCCCCTCATTCATCGTTCAACATTCTTCTCTGACAATATTGCAGTACCCTCAACATGCGAGGAGTTCTTGGAAACAAGTGTGGGCGGCGATATCATCCTCCGAATCAGTGTGGATGAACAGAAAAAAGAACGTGGTTTCAAGAAGTATCTGAAGATACATCTGGATGGGTTGAAAGAGAATCAGAGAGTTTCTGAATTAGAGAATGAGGATATGGGAATATTCGATGTGGCGTTATTAGCAGAATGCGGTCAGTTTGTCGATATTGATTCTAACTCAAGATACAATCTCTCGATTGATGCAGAGGCTCTTGTGAATCTTAGGTTGGTGCATATTCTCTCAGACTACTCGAAACTTGAAAATGCTATCATTGGGCATATTGAAGAGTTGGAGTCCTCAGAAGTTGAGGAGATTGATGAGGCGTTTGAAGAGGATTGGGATGAAGAACGAGAGTTTGATCAGCCCAATACTGAATATAGCTAAGTGAAGAGTCAGTTAACCATAACATTGTTGAATCCTTTTTTAGCTATATATATTAGGGTCAGAAGCAACAGATTCGAGTTTCTGTATTTTTAAATCACGCATATCGAGATACTTGATTCGTGCAAATAACTACAAAAAATCAATTGCAATCAGCTGAATCAAGGTATTACACAAATACATATCCCCATACTTCCCGGCTATCATAGAGGACTAGATATGCGTCTCATAGCTGTGCACTTACCAGATCGGATTGTAATTGATATTCAACAACTGGTTGACAAAGGTCTCTATCCCAATCGTTCAGAGGCAATCCGAATTGCTATCCGAGACCTCCTGAAGCGAGAGCTATGGGACCAGAACATGTATCAAAAAGAAAGAATGAGTGAGGTCATAGGATAATGAGGTCGTTCATTGACTCTGCACGAGAACATAGCCAAATTGAGAGAGGGTCTTCAACAATGCGCGATGTAGGGCAAGCTCGTATAGTCGTAGTCGGTTGTGGTGGTGCAGGTAATAATACAGTAAAGCGGTTAATGACGATCGGTGTTCAAGGCGCTGAATGTATTGCAATCAATACAGATAGACAACATCTTGCTGTTACCACAGCACACAGGAAACTATTGATTGGAGAACGAATTACCCGAGGACTAGGAGCCGGGGGCTACCCTCATGTTGGGAAAGCTGCAGCTGAGGAATCCACAGGGCAATTGACCGAATTACTCCGCGATGCTGACCTAGTCTTTATTGCAGCAGGTATGGGCGGTGGTACAGGAACAGGGAGTGCACCAGTTGTGGCAGAGATTGCGAAAAACAACGATGCAATTGTGGTTGGTGTTGTTACAATGCCTTTCAGTCTTGAACGAACTCGTATCGATAAGGCAAAAGCTGGTCTTGCTCGTCTTCAAGAGAATGTTGACACAGCTGTAGTCATTGATAACCAGAAGCTCATGCAACTTGTTCCAGATCTACCCATAGAGGAAGCATTTGGTGTAGCTGATGAAGTCCTTGCCAATATGGTCAAAGGCATCACTGAAACCATTACTATGCCTAGCCTGATCAATTTGGATTATGCTGACGTTCGCTCAATTATCTGCAATGGTGGTGTAGCCCTTGTCGGACTTGGTGAGGCCACTGGCCAAGACCGAGCACACGCAGCGATAAAGAACGCGTTGAACAGCCCCCTCCTAGAAGTAGAGTGGAGTGGGGCCACAGGTGCATTGATTCACATCACTGGAGGCCCGGACATGAGCCTCGCTGAGGCTAATAAGGTCGGTGAACTGGTTTCCGAGAAGATGAGTCTTGATGCAAATGTTATCTGGGGGGCTCGAGTCGATCCTCGTCTGGGCGGTGTATTGCGGGTCATGCTTATTCTCACTGGAGTGAAGAGTCCTCAATTGCTCCCGCGATCAAAAGAAGAATCTGGAATATCAGTAGCAACAAAGCGTCTTGCAGAATTTGGCGTAATAGGTTCACAGACCACGTCACTTGGTTCAGTTCAGGCAAGAGCAAAGGCATTTGGGAAGATACCAGATTCGCCACGAGGTTCTTGGGAAGATAGACTCAAGCCTCTAGAGCGGACTCTCGGTGGTAGAAAACACAAAGAACTTGAGAAGAAGAAAGACCTGGATGAATTAGGCCTTCGTCGCCTTCTCTAGTTTTCATTGTCAGTTAGTGATATGAGTCTGTTCTAAATACGTAGTTGCAGCAATAGACCTAGTATTTTCTAGTTTAGACTGAGAAGGACTTTCTACAATCTAGGTGTCGAATCAGTTTCATCTCCTACTGAGATATGGTACTACCCGGGGACTGGTCGTGTTTCTGTTCTTTGGAGAGCAAGAACAAAGACACGAGATGGAGCTATGATTGTAGCTATTCAAGCACCTCCTGATGATGTTAAGAAAAGATTGAAAGTTCAATCGTGGATTGAGTCCCAACAACACAGATACCATAGAGTCCTACTTGAATTGAAGAAAGTCAGCAAATATCAGGTGTCGCAGTCGGATATTTGAACAGTATTTCCAGTATCCACTAATATAATGAGAAAGAAACTGGAAATTCATCTTTGACTTATTTCTATATCAATCCTCTATCTCTAAGCCAATCCTCAGCAATCTCACGCACTCTCTCATAGAGTGGACCTGACCCGTCAACACCCTCTGGTGTGATCCTTATTTTGTTCATGACGACGATCACGCCACCTCCCGTTTCAGGATAGAAATTCACACCACCAGGAGGAAATGTCTTCTCGAGTTCTTTAGCTAATCCCTCAAGACTGACCTCTTTTTGAGCCACTGAGAATGAAACAATACTACTACCATAGATGAAAATCTTGGGAATGTTTCCACTCTCTCCTACTGCAACAACATCAGATAGAATAATGCTCAGGGTGTTTTGATCAATTCCCTTGAGAGTGCCTTGGTAGGTCTTTCCATCTTTTGTTGAAACTTCTATTGTTGCGCCTACAACCGCTGCGAGTTCACGATTGAAGGACCTCATTGCTGCGACATCTGACATTTAGTTTCACCACTAAATCAAATGAATTCAGAAGTGATGGCGACGTGATGCCGTTTTAAAATTGATGCTAGCTCCGATATTCCTCAATAATCTGTGATTGACAACTATTAATGGAAACTCATCTTATTACAGATAAAAAAAGAACCGCGGAATCATGGGGCGAATCATGACTCCGCTTTGTAATCACATGTTCTTCAACATCTCTTCTTTACAAGAACTACCATTACAATCACAAGTGCAACTCCGCCACTTACAATCAATAGAACATCTATTGGTATCGAGAAGCTCTCTCCGCCACTTGGATTTGTTCCTGTTGGCGATTCAGTGAGAGGATATGGGTCCTCATTATCAGCATCTCCATCCATTACATAGGGCACATCTACGATTTGGTCTGCGTCTACATCTGGGGATGTCCAATCATCGTAGTAATTATAGATGTATACATTGTTCTCACCATCATCATAGACCTGCGCAGTTCCACCATTATTGATGAATGCATTTCGTGTTATGGTCATGTTCATGGCAGCTACTCCAGTCTTGATTCCATACTCAGTTACGCCTTCAATATGGTTGAGTTTGAATGTTGAGTTCTCTCCTGAAACGATGTAGATACCAATACCATCACATGATGTAATAGTATTCTCGTGAACCAACCCTCTTTCACATGTGGTAAGCTTCATCCCATCATCATCGCAATGCTCTATTGTGTTATTGTAGATTTCAATACCATCAGATCCTTGTAGATACATACCTGCACCTGATGTGTTACTGATTTGGTTGTGTTTGATAGAAACTGATGTTGAAGGGCCAAGTTGGATACCCATGCTTCCCATCAAATTAATTTCATTATTATTTATCTCACATCTAGTTGAGCTTCCTACGACCTGAATTCCACTCAAGTCATTTTCGTATATCACATTGTCTGAGATAATGCAGTCTGTAGCTATGACTGAACGAATTCCAGCTCCTTCACATCGTGTCACAGTGTTTTCTGATATCAGACAACCGTTGATGAATCCAACACATTCTATTCCATGGAGATGATTGTTTTGTATTATATTTCCAGTTATGTTGACATTGGTCACATCATCCAGCCAGACACCTCGATACCTGTTATGGAACAGGTTATTCGAGATTATGCCATTTGTAGCATTATCGATTGCTATTCCACACCAGACAGTTGGATCACCTGAACCATTCACCTCATTGCCAGTAAACACCCAGTAGAGACTAGTATCATATATCTCAAGTGAATGTGTTGTGTCATAGAAATAATATCCCGTTATTACATAGGGATTTCCTGCTGAACCATCACCTGGCCATGATTCTGTTGTTGCCCGAGCGACCATCTCAGTATTACTGTGAATTATGATTGCCGCATGTGGAGTGTACGCAGTGGAAAATCCATTCTGGTCTTCCAATAGTTGTGGTTCAATATTGGAACTAATTACTGGATTTCCTAGAACACCCACAGCAAGTACAATCGCAAGTAGTAGTGCGATCTTTATTTTTCCATCCGCTCTCATAGTATCACCTTGAGTGCGTTATCTCCTCTTTAATGACAGACTTGGTTTCATAATTAAAAAAGGTCGGCGTTTGGAGCAGCGCCAAGGCAAACCCATAAAAAGTCACGAAAATGGAGAAGTCAAAATAATGAATCATAATTCATTTTATTATGTGGTCTTTGATGCTATTCTTCTTCCATGAATAGTTCCTTTATCTTTGAATGAAGTATGTAATGCCATGGTATATTCATAGTCCCATCTCTTGGTCTTTCAAAATATGACTGTAAAGGTCCTTGCTTTCTAAACCTCTGGAATCCTGATGGCTTGACCGGTTCGATTTCCTCATGAGCATAGATGACCTTTTCGATCCAACATGGAAGATTCAACCCGCTTCTCCCCCAGTTTCTACCTTTGAAGTCTGCCTCTATAGAACGTGCTGGATTTGTACAATTGACCCATCAAGAATCCCCTATCTTTTTGACATCTGTACAGTAATTACAGTTTTGGCAATCTCTCAACGAAATCCTCTCCTCTATCCAAAACAGGATTGAGTAGCTACTATAATTAATCTTTTTGGGTAAAACTCTGTATCCATAAAGAATGGATTATTAACTGGAACGTACTGGACTCTCCCTGTCCAAGGGTGAATGTCTTGTCAACAACTACTAAGCACTTTGCACGACACTATCTCCGCGAAGAAACTTTGCCAAATACCTTCTGTCCGGGTTGTGGCGCAGGAATCGTCACTTCCGCTTTTCTCAAAGCAATCAAAGATATGGGGCATGATGACTTCTCAGGATTTGCCTTCGTTTCAGGAATTGGCTGCAGTTCTTGGATCACATCTCCACATTTCAAAGCGGATACACTTCATACGACTCATGGTCGTGCAATTGCATTTGCGACTGGTTTGAAACTAGCTACACCAGAACTCAAAATCGTAGTGATTAGCGGTGATGGAGACCTTGCAGCAATTGGTGGAAACCATCTGATTCATGCCGCCCGTCGTAATATCGATATGACGGTAATCTGTGTCAACAACTATATCTATGGAATGACTGGAGGTCAGGTTGGACCAACTACGTTTACAGGAGACCGTACTAGTACCTCTCCATATGGAAATCCTGAGCGTCCTTTTGATATGGCTCGTCTAGTAACTGCTGCTGGAGCAAACTACGTTGCGCGTTGGACAACAGCACATCCCGTACAAGCCGCTCGCTCAATACGAACAGCTCTTGAAAAGAAGGGATTCTCCTTCATAGAGATGGTCTCTCAATGTCCTACAGCCTACGGGCGTAGAACAAAGACTGGAGGTCCTACAGAGATGATTGAATGGTTCAAGAAGTTTCCAGTACGTAAACGTGGAGAACCACTGGATTCTAAGATTCCAACACGAGATGGTGTAGATCTCGGTGTTTTTGTCGACCGCAATGAGATAGAGTTCATAGACTCGATGAAGGCAACATTTGCGAACTTGGAGGAAGTGAAGGATGCGAACTGAAATCCGGATTGCCGGGACTGGTGGTATGGGTGTAGTTCTTGCAGGTGTGATACTTGGTCATGCCGCAGTGGTATATGGAAATCTTGATGCAGTTCAGAGCCAAAGTTATGGTGCTGAAGCCCGTGGAACCGCAGCAAAGAGTGAGGTCATAATAAGCGACAAACCAATTCAATATCCGAAGGTTCGCTTATCGGATTACTTCATCGTGATGTCCCAAAAAGCTCTGGATTTGTATTTGAAAGATGCCAAGAAGGGCAGTGTTGTAATTGCTGACCCTGATTTAGTAAATACTGACAATATCCAAGGGTATGAGGTAGTACAAGTTCCTGCAATGCGAACTGCAGATGAATTGGGTCTCAGGTTAGTATCAAATATGGTGATGCTTGGAGCCTTGGTACAAAAAGCAGGATTGTTTCCAATTGAAGTTCTAGAGAAGACATTGACTGAATTTATAGCAGCAAAGGCACTCAAACTTGACATTGATGCTGTCCGTGCAGGGGCAAAACTAGTCTAGCCACCATGAACAAGCGGAAGGACAGTAAGAACATCTGCGTCTTCCAAGATAGAATCGAGTCCTTCTATTACGCCAATGTCCACCTCATTTCTGAGAATCATTGTATCACGATCCACGTCACTTGGTTCGTTCCAAATTCTCTGAAGGTTGGGATTTTGATCAAGAAGCATCACGAGCAGTTGATTGATTGAAACACCATCTTCAATATCTATAACTAAGATACCCTCTTTGAACTGACGGGCAATAGGGCCTCGAAATTTGATAGTTAATTTCATGATACCTCGCCACTCACGTTCTTCGAGCGAATCCTTGATAAATCGCATGCTCCTGCTCAAGTGTTAATTGCTATATGTAATCCCTGCGGGTTGAAATTATGACAAATGATAGTGATCTTGACCAACCAGAGATAGTGAAGAGCAGATATGCTCGTCTCTTTGGCCTAGAATCGCCCACCTCAGATGCGGTTCGTTTAGTCAAGATTCTGTCCGTCATACTTCCTGCCTTTGCTGCTAGTTTTCAAATCAGTACAACCTTCTGGATGATCTATATTGCAGAATCACTTGGAAATGGAGATTATTTTGCTGGGCTTACATTGGTTGGTTTTCTAGTTGTCATTCAGATGGCAATCCAGACAGCTCTAGACTACCCCTCCGGAGCCATTGGCGATTGGATAGGGCAGCGTTTTGTTATAGCCTCAGCTCTTGTATGTTATGCTTTTGCGTTCTGGCTCACTTCTACTGTTGTGAAAAATACTCCGTCGCCATTCTATGTGTATGTTGTGATCTACATTCTCTTTGGTTTAGGTGCTTCTCAAGAGAGTGGAGCCTTTCATGCGTGGTTTGACAACAATTATCGTGCTGTCATGCCTCACGACAAAGATCGGAAGATGTATGGTGTCTTCTGGGGGAAAGTGGGTATGATCTGGCAGGTCGCATCGACCCTCGTTCTGATTCCTGGTTCTTGGCTTGCCTATTTCTTCGGTGAACCTTGGGTCTTCCAGTTCCAAGCGGTCTTTGCCATATTCTTAGCTATTCTAGTGTTTAAGCTTGTTAGAGACCTGCCTGGAGTTCGAGATGAGAATGAAAAACGGCCTGACCTTGGAGAGTACGGAACTCTATTAAAAGATGGATTCAAGTTTCTATGGTCTAGTCGTTTCGTGACTCTTCTCATTCTGGGTGAGGTCGTGATGTTTAGCACTGGACCCGTATGGTGGAATCTCATTCTATTTCCATTATATTTCAGTTATCTTGTCACTATTGTTGCAGTATCGTCCTTCCGTACCTTGGTATTTATTCCTCAAGCCCTATCCAATGAGAGAAGTGGTGTTTTAGCAAAACGATTTGACCCAAAGACATGGATTCCACGCTTTAGATTTTTACAATTCACAGGTTTCGTCTTTTACCTTCTCCTAGCAGTTGTAGTTCATCTCTTTCCAGGGGCTGATCCCAACACTACAGAGTTCATCAGCATTCTGGTTCCCTTTACATCTGTTCCAATAATCGAAATACCCATTGAAACCATCGTTCCTGTCGCGCTCTTGTTTATCCTCTTTGTAGCATTGAATATGTTTGGTGGAATAGCAGATATTCTTACACAGCGCGTCATGTTAGATGTAATTCCAAATAGGATTCGCAATTCGATGTATTCTCTTCAACCCACGTTGGTCATGTTGGTGTCAATGCCACTCATAGCTTTCTTTGGCTGGTTCATTCCCTTTACAGGTGGATTCACACTCTCATTCCTCATATGTGCAGTTATTTCTCTCATTTCAACTATAATGATCTATGAGGCCTTCAAACATCCAATTCCTAAGACTGAAGAAGTTATAGTTGCAGATAAAGAAGAGAGTGAAGAGGTCATCGAGATGGAAGTCACTTAGACTTGTTATCTATTTGTCCAAGTGATATCTCAAGTATCTCTGGATTTATTGCTCCTGCATGGTAATAGTCCGTACTCTCAATGATATTGAATGTGACCTCAGCAGGGCTAAAGAGTAATGGATCTATCTTGTAGAAGTCGAAGTCTACGCTCTTGAAGAGGTCATAAAAAGGCTGACCATATTGTTTTGAAGTTGAAGACGGGACTTTATCTACTACCTTCTGAAGATCATCATTCTCTGCACGGACATAGTAGAATGTACGTCCCCCATAGAGGATGCAATCATTTGTCACTCCCATAGCCCGGTTATCATTCTTTGCGACTGGGGCAATTGGTGCAACACCATGCCCTCTTCGAATCCTCTCGAGATCAAATCCAAATTGGTGGAGCTTGTGCATACCGACTTCCACAATCCTCGCGGCAATCTGAACTGAGCCCGCAATGCTTGCTGTGGGCACAACTATGCAATACAGATGTGACGGCGCAATATGACATTTTTCAGCAATATATGCTATCACCTCTTCTGTAGGCATTTTCCTACTCTCCAGAATAATAACACCTTTCTTCGAATGGTCCTCATACCCCAACGCATCATAGAGTTCTCGCTCAACCCGGGCTAATGCTCTTGCAGGTCCTGACCCCATGGCAAAATATTTCCCAACCTTGATAGTCCATCCTGCATACTGTGATCCAAGGGTAGCAATTTTTGGATGTGAAGTGCTGACAATAGTTGCAGGCATATCTAGAGATCCAATATACATCCTTGTAAGTCTGATAGCCCCTAGTCCGCCAAGGCATACTTCTCCAATTAGACGCCCCAGTTCAAAACTACCTTGAGCTTTGATACCTGCATCAATCAATGTTGCTCCTGAAGGGCTCTCATCGATAATACAGCGCAGGCTCTCTTTCCTATCCAATATCTCCTTGGCAATCTCAATTGCTGTCTGGTTCACACTATGATACATCATTTGCCACCTGGATGTAAGTGCTCATTTATTGAAGAGCGCACAAATATTTCCTCATTTGGACTGGCCTCAGCAAAATCGCCAATGAATTTCATCCATTTTTCGGTATTATTGACACTATCACCCACAAAGTCTGGTCGACGTGAATGTAAGTAACGTAAATAGTAGTTCACAATCTCACGTTCTGAAGAACCACTGAATTTGTAGGTGGGTAGTACTGATTCGACCGTTCCCAAACATATGATCATCCCCCTCGTTGCCTGAATGGCGGTTCTCTCCCCAACATTTCCAATGATGATTATCGTTCCACCCATCATTCTTGCTGCACAAGGTGACCCCACATTCCCTTTGATTGCTATGAATCCTCTTTGCATATGCGATGCAAGTTCTCTACCAACATTTCCACCAACATAGACCCGACCTCCGCGCATTCCATCTCTGCTTCCACGAAAGCCTGCACAGAGATAGTCTCCAGTATCTCCTTCAATCTGGATATTCCCTCCCTGCATCTCTGCTGCTGCCCAGTCATCAACAGAGCCCTTTACATGAATTCTTCCAGATTTCATCTCTGCACCAAGATACATTCCTACATTTCCATCAATGATAATTCTGCCACCATCCATACCTCTGCCAATCATCTTGATTTTTCTCAGGTCACCGTCTAGTATAATCTTAGTATCATTGGCAGTCTTTCCAGGCTTTCCTTTTACACTGAAGAACTTCTTTAGAGACAGAGACTTGTTTCCTTGCTGAACTGATAGATTGCTGATTTGCGAGATTGTCTTACCCGCAAACTCACTCGGAGTTATTGTATCCGCCTCGATTGGAATATCAGGAGATTCTTTCAATGTCAGGAAAACAGACATGACTGTACTCGACCTGTTCAGTTTCCACTACTCTCTTCCTGATAAAGACTCCCAACTACAATCATCTTGCGGAACAGAGAAAAGACTGCATATCATGAAAGGATTGTAATCTAGCTGGAAGTTCTGAAATGGAGATAAACGGAGTAGCAATCGACGATACCTTTGCTGAAGCATTCAGTATGCACATGAATAGAACCCTAATCACAGCCTATGAAGAAGACTGGGCTCGAATAACTGCCCAGGAGGCTACAGGGTTCGCCACCTCTATTATAATGTCCCCTGCTGAGGCTGGAATTGAATACATCCTCTCTCCCGAGGCTACTCCTGATAGACGTCCCGGGGTAAGAGTCATCTTTGCTACATCAAAGAAAGAGACCCTTGAACAGCAGCTCAATGCACGAATTGGACAATGTATCCTTACAAGTCCAACAGCATCTGCATACGACTCTACTCCTGACCCAAAAGACTTCTTTCCTATCGGAAGACAACTAGCAATGTTCGGTGATGGACACCAGATTAAGAAGGGTCCAATTGATGGTCGAATTCTCTGGCTAGTTCCAAGAATGAGTGGTACCTTTGTCGTTCAAGAGAACTTCGGCCGTACGAAAGGAGTGGCTGGAGGCAATATCATCTACTTCTGCAAGGATCTTGGAAGTGGTATGACAAGTGGCCGTGCAGCTGTCAAAGCAATTGAGAAGGTCGAAGGCGCATACACCCCATTTCCGGGGGGCCTTGTAGGTTCTGGTTCAAAACCATCTTCAAGATACAAAGGTCTGGTTGCATCTACTAATGAACGATATTGTCCAACTATTAGAGCCAAAATCCCTGATACTGAAGTGCCTAGGGACAGTGAATTTGTTATGGAGATAGTCATCAATGGTCTTACAGAGGAGGATGTTGGAGCTGCAATGGCTATAGCTATCAAAGAGGTCTGCTCCCATGATGGAGTCCTGAGAGTGACCGCTGGCAATTTTGGTGGGAAACTCGGTAAATATCAGATTCATTTGCATGATATACTCTCCTAGTTTGTTATTCTTCCTGTGTTATCTGTGCTCCTCTTATGGGGTTGACCATACCTAATTATAAAGCAGGGAGTGTGTTTGGTTCTTGGATGTTTCATCAATGGAAGAGATTACCATCTGGTGCGAGACAAAAAAGGGTGGAAAGATCGCAGAACGATTCGATCCAGCTACATCAACAATCAACCTCAGTGACAGAAGGATTGGATCGATTGACCTCGACCCTCTAAATCAGTTTCCCAATCTTGAAGTATTGACTCTATCGGGCAATGAGATTCAGACGTTGGACCTCTCTGTGCTAACCGGGAATGGAAATCTGTTAGAACTCAATCTTGGTAGTAATGAATTAGAAGCAATCGACCTTGTCCCTCTTGGGAGTGTGACGAGTCTAATGCATCTTGATCTATCATTCAACAAGCTCAGGGCTCTTGATCTATCACCGCTAGGGGGGTGTAAGAGCCTAAAGGCGCTTCATCTCTATGAGAATAAACTTGAGAATATAGACCTGTCAACTCTTAGTAAATGCAAGAAATTACGAAATCTGACGCTAACAAAGAATGACTTCACGAGTCTTGATATCTCTCCTCTATTCTCCTGCCCTAACCTCATGCAACTCGGTCTGGATGATGAGGTGACTCTGACAGCTTCTGCGAAACTGAAGAGCGTTAATGTTCCCCGTGCCCTAAAACCCCTCCTCAACAAAATCAGATGGAGCTAAGTAACGAAATCTTTATCTCTACTCCTCTAGCGAAAAGCGGATGACATCACCTTTTAGGTGTGTCAAAAAAGCCCCAGTAGCTTAGACCGGTTAGTTAGGTGGATTCGCCCACCCATACCCTCAAAGATCGCCTCCTTGGTAAGGAGGAGGCCGCGAGTTCAAACATATTGAAAACTCTTCAATGTGGAACAAATCTCGCCTGGGGCTCCACTTATCCTCTAATAATACTACTAGTGTATTCTATGGTATCTTTTGTGATTTAGATAGCAGCATGTATTGATGTAGCATATCAATGACAAGAAATGTAATCCAAAATACGTAGTAGATTACTGGCATTGGTGGAGGACTTAACGAACTTGACTGATAGTTAATAATCTCAATTGTATAGAAATTCGTTTCAAGGGGTAGCGCTACAATTCCCAGAGTGATTCTATGTCTTCTCAATGTATCCACTGAATAGGCTGAATTCACCCCTTCATGTCCAAGAATTTGAAAAAGCCATCTAATGACAAAATAGACTATGATTGGCAACAATCCAACCATCAATCTTAATCGTCGGTCCATTTACTTTCATAATTGTCTTGTTTTCTTGTGTTCATCAAGAAAACAGGATATGTCTTTGCATGCACTCCGTAGCCCCTCATTTCTTCGTATCTTCTTCAGGGCTCTGACAACAAGATAGGTTCCTACGCATGATAGTGCAATGATTCCGATGATGAGTCCAAGGATAAAGTGTAACACAGCTTCAAAAGTATAGTAGTTAGAGGTGGCAATAAGTATGGTCAACAGTGAGAGGGGAATTGTAAGAATTCCTATCCCTGTACGCAGCTCCGCAAGATGAGTACGTTTCTCTGCATCAATCGTGCGGATGAGCGCCAATGTAGTTCTAATATCTTCAGATTCATCAGCCATATCCTAAATCAACTTCTTCCTATTTGTCGAGTAACAAATCATCTGATTTGAGATCTTTCTGTCTTTTTCGTTTTGCTAAAATGCGGGATGCTTCTTCAGGTCCCACTAGTTCCGAGATTCTCCTGTATGCCTCTGGGTCTTCCAGTTTATCTAACCATCTCTCGATCTCTTTAGCCACAGAAGGAGAGAGGTCCTTAGCTAACTTCTTCTTTCTCCCTTTTCTATCGAGGTCGAAATCGTCAGGTCCAAGTAGACTCATAGTGGTTCACTATCTATTTCTGTTAGTTTGATGTTATGACCTTATTCATACCCCCAATAAAAGAGAGAAGAAAAAAGAGGCTGCTAGCATGTCAATTCTCAGAGGTTACTAATGTGTCAATTTTCTCTGTCCATGAAATACCTTGGTGGAAGAAGACCACAGTATATCATATCTATCCACGAAGTTACAAAGACAGTTCGGGTAACGGGATTGGGGACATTCCAGGAATTATCTCAAAATTAGATTATTTGAAAGATTTTGGGATTGAGACAATCTGGCTCTCGCCTATCTTCTCAAGTCCTCAAGCAGACCATGGATATGATGTGAGTGGATATAGAAGTATCGCACCTGAGTATGGATCTATAAGAGATTGTGAACTACTAATACGTGAGATTCATACTCGAGAAATGTACATTGTATTCGATTTAGTCCTCAATCACACCAGTGACCAACATCCATGGTTTCAAGAATCACAATCAAGTCGGGATAACCCGAAACGTGACTGGTACATCTGGCATGATGGCCAGAAACCTATGGGAAAGAAACCACCGAACAACTGGAAGTCGATGTTGGGTGGTTCTGGATGGCACTATCGCGATTTGACAGACCAGTGGTACTGGGCTCAGTTCCTCCCTTTTCAACCTGATCTCAATTATCGTAATCCTGATGTGAAGAAGGAGATGTTTGACACCATTCGGTTCTGGTTGGATAAAGGAATTGATGGATTTCGTCTAGATATCATAAACACCATCTTTGAAGATGAACAATTCCGAAATAATCCATTTACTTGGAAGTTTTTCCCATCCGATGCAGACGATTCGAGTTTCTTCCAGAAGAAAATTCATACTATTAATCACCCTGACAACTTCATTTTTGTAAAGGAGCTTAGGAGTGTGTTGGATGAGTATGATGCTCCTGAACGATTCTTGGTTGGTGAGATTAGTGCATCAGTTGAAGTCCTAAAGAAGTACTGCGGGGATGCTATAAACAAGACAAGAACCAATGGTCTTCACTTGACATTCCAGTTCCAATCGTTGAATGTCCCTCTCATGGCAAAACCAATTCACGAACTAATCTGTCTGTATGAGCAACATCTCAGTGAACCATACATTCCAACTTGGGTCTTTTCCAATCATGATCAGATGCGCCGGATTAGCAAATTGGGTAATGATTTGAACAAGGCCAAGCTCAATGCCACTTTGCAACTTACAGCTAGGGGAGTCCCTTTCATCTACTATGGCGAAGAGGTTGGTATGTCAAATCATAGACTTCCTTTGAAAACTGCTGAAGATCCTATTGGTCAAAGATTCAGTCGGCTTCCCAAATTTCTGGTTAATCTCTTGACGAGAAAAGGTTCTATCTCACTCAATCGTGATGACTGCAGGACCCCTATGCAATGGGACCCTTCACTCAATGCAGGCTTCTGTTCTGAAGAACTTGAACCTTGGTTACCATTAAGCCTTGGTCATCACGAGCTCAATGTGAGTTCGGAAGAGGATAATCCGGACTCTCTGCTCAACTGTTACAAAGCTCTTCTACGACTTCGTAAAAAAATGCCTGCTCTTCACTCAGGTTCTATTAGTTTCTTGAATCAGTCTCTATCCACTCAATCTCTTCTCTCCTACCAACGAATACATGATGAACAAGTAGCACAGATCTGGTTGAACTTTTCAAAGAAACCACTTGAGATTGGAAGAATAGAAGTGAGTTCAAAATTGCTCTTTTCCACAATCGTGGATGCTGATTCACTCAAAGACTCTAAACTCCATCTTGAACCATACCAAGGAGTAGTCCTTGGTCTATCTGCATGATTCCAGAGATATTCTTATAACTAGAATTGAGAGGAAATTCATACCAACGGGCCGGTGGTCTAGATTGGCTATGATTCTTGGTTTGGGTCTTGCGGACATCTGTTCGTAAGCAAGATTCCAAGGGATCGGGAGTTCAATCAATAGGGAACTTCTCCCTATTGGAACAAATCTCCCCCGACCCACCATCTCTTGTTTCTGACTCTTCATCTCATTTGGAAAAGGGTTTGATGAGTTCTCAGCATAGCGCCCATCTCTATTTTTCCAGTTCAATTCGGGATAACTATGATAAACAGATGTTTGACCGGGGTATACATCGTCAATAGTCGAAATCCTTATGTTCATCTCTCACAGAAAATCGTGTAATGTCGTATCAATCCTCGGTTCGAGACCGACTTGCTCGTCGCATTGCTGGTGAGATAGCCCTGTCCGAGAGTCCAGGTCAGGCCATGAGAGTGTGGCGAGAGCGGTTTAGACTCCCTCAAATTGTTCTCGCAGAGCATCTTGGTATCAGTCCTAGTGTCATTAGTGATTACGAGTCTGGAAGGAGGAAGTCACCTGGGACATCGACAATTCGTCGTTTTGTGATGGCTCTCTTGAGTCTCGATGAACGGAATGGCGGACAGACAGTTGCCGCATTTGTACGCCTGATGGATGTTAGTCTGGTTGATCTCAATATTGTCTTGGCAATGAGTGACTTTCAATCACCTATCAGTTCAAAGGATTTCTGCAAGCAGCTAAAATGTTCGGTTCTTGCTGGAGAGAAATATCTGGACCGAGAAATATTCGGATATACTCTTGTTGATGTAGAACGAGCTGTGAAGGAATTGAATAGTGATGCCTTTCTCAAACTCTTTGGTGCGACCACTGAGAGATGTCTTCTCTTCACAAATGTGAATACTGGTCGAGCTCCGATGATTGCCATCAAGTCCCAGGAGTTCAAACCCTCTCTTGTCATATTGCATGGTGTAACTGAAGTAGACCGTTTACCCATCGAACTTGCCGAACAGATGCGAATCCCCCTTGCAGTCAGTAAGATAGGGTCTCTGGATCTGTTGACTCGTGAGCTTCGTAGTCTTGATCCTACCTAACCAAGAATCATCTTGAGGATTGCCATTCTGAGAATGACTCCATTGTAGACCTGATCAAAATACCTTGCCTGAGGAAGGCCATCCAAATCTGCACTTAATTCATCCACACGTGGGAGTGGATGTAGAACAATCGCATCATCCCGCATCAGAGGTGCATCATCGGCTGTGATACTGAATCGCCCAACCACTTTATCATACTCACGTGGATCTGGGAATCGTTCCTTCTGAATTCGTGTCATATAAATTACATCTACGTCTTTCACTGCCTCTTCAACACTGTCTACTTCTATGACCTCTGCTCCAGCTTTTCTCATATCCTCAATCACTGCAGGCTTCATTCTCAACATTTGTGGAGCCGCAAGTTTAATGCTTACATTATAATTTGTGAGTGCCATTCCCAGAGAATGAACTGTTCGACCATACTTTAGGTCTCCACACAGAGATATTGATAGACCATCAATGCTCCCTTTGAATTTCTTTATCGAATATAGGTCCAATAGTGCCTGTGTTGGGTGTTCCTCGGAACCACTTCCTGCATTAATCACTGGTATGCTTGAGAATTCAGCAGCTACTCTGGCTGACCCGTCCAATGGATGTCTAATTACTATGATATCTGCATATCTCTCGACGGTTCTAATCGTATCTGCAAGGGTTTCTCCCTTTCCTCCAGCACTTGAGGTCGTTGCTTCTGCAAACCCCAGAACACTCCCCCCAAGACGCAACATAGCACTTTCAAATGAGAGGCGTGTGCGAGTTGATGGTTCAAAAAACAGTACAGCCATTATCTTAGACTCAAGATCCTTACTCCGTTTTATAGCAACATCTTCCATCTTACTTGAAACATCAAGAATATGGTCAATCTGCTTTCTATCCAAGTCCTTCATACTGATGAGATTTCGGAGTTCACCCATGTGTTATTGCACCTGGGACTAAATCTGGAAGTAAGTCACTCTTTAAGGTTTCCAGATAATTCAGATCTCTGTTTTCTTGCTGTTTCTTCCATACTGCCTAGGAATCTCTACTTTCCTAAGAACGAGTGCCGACTCTTTCAATAATTGTGCTGCTAGAGTATCTTCATACTCCTCATTATAGATGATCTCTTCAATTCCAGCATTTATTATCATCTTAGTACAAATGCTGCAAGGTTTTGTTGTACAATACATCTTGGACCCTCGCACACTAACACCATGATAGGCTGCTTGGATTATTGCATTCTGTTCTGCATGAAGTCCTCTACATAGTTCATGACGTTCCCCAGGTTTAACACCCAGTTGATCTCTCAGACAACCAACCTCTGAACAATGAGGAAGTCCTTTTGGGGCGCCATTATATCCCGTGCTCAGAATTTGTGATTCTTTTACTATCACAGCACCGACTTGGTTTCTAAGACAAGTACTTCTTGATGATACCAAGTCCGCTATCTCAGAAAAATAAACATCCTTGCTCTTTCTATTCAAGTGGCAATCATCCTTTCTTCGATAATCTCATAGTCCAATGTAGCTGCTTAAGAAGTTCCCCATCGGGATGCCCGAATGATCTCCTTTAGATTTCCATGGGAAAGGTAAAAAGTAGAACAGATAGACTATCAATATCGAAAGACGGATGCTTACAGAATGAGAAAACAGAGTGGTAAGCTCATATTCTGGCCAGCTTACTTTGAGAAGAACTATACCCGACTCCAAGGTCGTAGATTGCCAAGCAATCTTGCTGCTTCAGATATTAACATAGATATCCTTGCTGAGGCAGCAGAGCAATCCGGATTTGACTTCGAGGTGGAGCGTGACAAGAGATATCCTCGTAATTGGAGTGAAAAGAAGGGATATCTGGTTCTCACTAACGAGGAAGGTCATAAGAAGAAGAGAATCATGCTCATGCTAGCAAAGAGTGTTCGAAGAGCTGTTGCTCAACGCGAATCTACCAGACAGGCACTAGAATCGAAAAAGAACAAGAAACAGAAACGTAGAAGATAATCAATCTTGTCGGAGGTCACATAAATGCGACGATTAGGTACAGTCCTCCACATATCAAATCGTGGATCCATCATTGTCAAAACAGAGAAGACTCCTCCTGTAGGTGACAAGTCCGTTGTGATGGATAAGAAGGCACAGATAGTCGGTAAAATTATGGACGTCTTCGGACCTGTACAGAATCCCTATGTTGCTATTCGCCCAAACAGGGATTATGATACTAGTCAACTCATTGGACAAATGCTCTACATGCAAAAAAGCCAATGAACACAACTGTACATCCGTGCTATTTATTCTACGACGTTTGCCGATTATGTCGTGTAGCTTCCGATAGTTAAATATCGGTCTGTGTACTTCGTCCGATGTTGCCATGTGTTTATTCAAGGGTCGTATCCATGAACGATGTAACTGACCAGATTCTAAGTGAATTAGAAAGCGCAAGCAAAGATGGTCTAAGCGTCGCTGACCTTTTGGATAAGCTTGGTATTGACCCCGAACAAATCACGTCAGCTCTAAAGGCTCTGATGTCCGAGGGAAGAATAATGCAGAAACAAGAAACCGAAACCGAAAGATATGTTGTACGGACAGTACTCACTGAAGACTCCGAGCCTAGTGGTCTAACTGACATGAATGGCTGCCCCTGTTTTCACTGTTTGAAAATTAGTCGTTGTGGTGTTAGACAACCAGAATCTCCAGTCACCTGTCGAGACTTAGAAGACTGGTTAGGCGCAGACATCAACTAAATGTCTTTGTTCTCTTCAATTGCCTGTTCCTTGCGTGGTCCAGTAGCTAGAAGGTATATCTCCGCACTTGATTTTCGTGATGCTGGAGGCTTGATCAGCTTTACAGTGTTGAACATCTCTTTGATGTTCTTGATAAAATCTTGAAACCCTTTTCCTTGGAATACCTTGGCAAGAGCTTTTCCATTTGGACCTAGCACTCTCTGTCCAATCTTAAAAGTACGTTCTGCTAACTCTAACTGTCTCACAACATCAAGCTCCCACTGTCCTGATACCTTGGGGGAGCAGTCAGATAGCACCAAATCGAAAGCCCCTCCAGTCAAATCTTCTGCCTTTTTAATCACATCATCATCAAGGATACTTCCTTGAATGAAATGTACCCCCTGAACTGATTGCATCGCATCAAGATCAATTGCTACTATACGCAGAGTATTATCAAGCTCGCGTAAGACCTGCGTCCAACCTCCTGGTGCACTGCAGAGTTCGAGAACAACGTCAACGCCTTGTAGAATTTTGTTATTCTTTGCCATTTGTTTTATCTTGTAAGCTGATCTACTTCGATATCCTTGTTTTTTGGCTGCTTTATAGTATGGGTCACTCCTACGACGCTCTCCTTCTGTTTTTCTTGGCATTTATTCTCTCACTTTCCTATTAGATTTCTAATCGATGATACAATCTCTTGAGTTGGAGCATCCGTTCTGATTGCAGTTGGCGTGAAGTGCGTTCTGGACACTCTATATCCAGCGTTCTTGAGGTATTCTATAATGGCACTGTTCTTGGGAGGCGTGAGATTATGCAAGTCACATAGTGCATGTATATCAAGAAACGGAAATCGTATCAACTCATCCTCCTCTCTCATTTCTTCTAGAATTCTCGAAACGCGTCTATGATAGATACTCGTTTCTTCTTGACTAAATATCTCCCAAGCATGCTCGAGTATCTTCCCATTGAACAAGTCACCAATCCACAGTGGGCCTGCTTCTCGTATTGGACCTTTACAGTCATTAATTGCATGTTCAAAATATGTTTCATCCCTAATTGGTGTGAGTGGATGTGTTTCCGTCTTCATACATCCTTGACAGTATCTGATTATCCCAATTCTTTCTGATTGTCTATTTGATTCCTTTCTGTCCGCTTCAATCCGTACCCAAGTTCTAACATAATGGTCAGTACTCAGAACTGCAATGGGCTTCATTGAAGCATCATTGAGTCCCGCTAATCGAAATGCCAGACCTTGAAGAAGACGAATTGCAACCTCATGAACAAATGGAGCCTTTAGTGAGAATCCGCCATATCGCCGCAGAGCCACTTTTTGATATGAACCGCAGAGTACAGGCATATCTGTTGCAGTTAGAGCAAGCAACCCTCCATCTGGGTTCAGAGACTGGATGGCTGCATTTAGATAGAGTGCTGGAGTACCAAAGGGATCAACATCAACATAATCAAATCGTTTCTCTCTGGATTCTGACATTAGCAAGAGTTTAGCATCGCCCTTGATGACCTGAGCTCTGTCTTCAAATCCTAGACGTTTGATATTCCTTCGCGCGATATCTATTGCATTTGGATTAACATCAAACATCTTTGCAGTCATAGCATCATTACATTCATTCAGATATCGTAGCGTTCTGACACCAGACCCAGTAAGTGGTTCACACATCACTTCTACAGGATTACTCTTCAAATACGCAGAGAAAAGAATGACCGAAATATCTCTATTCAATCGCATTCGAGGATTATAGAAGACTGGCATACTTGCAGTTACTTGGTTCTTATCACCTCTATAGTGATCAACATCTGCACTGAGGAAGGTTGTTCTACCCTCGGTATATTCTCTCTCGACTGTCATCTATTTTCTCACTCCTAGAATTTCCTAATAAGCCGATAGGCTGGACCTGAAAAATGCGCTTCCGGAATGCCTAAGAGGAATGGTACAAGCAGTCCTGAAAGGGCGATTGAGTTCGTTCAATACATGTCTAGGTGTTTGATGTGGCAACAAAGGTTAAGATTCAAACAAATCGTGGCGATATTATTGCTGAGTTTTGGAATGATGATGCAATCAATACTGTCAAGAATTTCGTGACTTTAGCCCAGAGTGGGTACTATGATGGTTTGACTTTTCACAGAGTTGTAGACAATTTTGTGATACAAGGAGGCGACCCAACTGGTACTGGTTCTGGAGGACCTGGGTATGCAATTCCCTGTGAAACACGGGGTCAGAAACAAAAACATAGAGTTGGCGCATTCTCGATGGCGCACGCAGGAAGGGACACTGGAGGTAGCCAGTTTTTTATCGTTCTTGATGAGAAAAATACAAAGCATCTCGATGGTCGACATACAGTCTTCGGTCAGACTATCGAAGGCTTTGATGTGGTCCAACAGATAAAACAAGGTGATAAGATGCTAAAGGTAGAAGTGCTCGAGGTTGACCCCAATATCGAGGCGCACGAACTTCAGAAACTAAAATCTTGGAGATAATCTAAAAAAATAGTTGAACAGGAGACTACTCTCCTGTTCCATCTATTCGAGGGTGTATTCTTCTCCATTTCGGAGAATAACAACTTTTGTGGATGATTTTGCTTCCACTTCATTCTTGAAGACCTCGGGATTGGAGTCTTTCAAATGCATTGGAATTGCGACCTTTGGTTTGATGAGTATGGCTGCTTCTGCGGCCTCCATATTATCCATGGTATATGTGTCTCCACTGGGCAAGAGAGCAACATCAATATCAGTGATTTTTTCCATCTCTGGAATAAGATCAGTATCCCCAGCATGATAGATCTTCTTGTCGTCAATCTTAATGATATATCCAAGTCCATATCCCTTTGGATGAAATGGATTACCTGGAGACTTGAACCGTTTCACATTATATGCTGGTACAGCCCATATAGTTGCAGAACCATCAGCCATCTTCATGAATTGACCTTCGCTCAGATCCCACATTGGAATCCCCTTCATCTCTTTCTGAAGATTTAGTGGTGCAATCACTGGAGATCCAAGTTTGCGGATTTTTTTGAGTAAGTCTTTGTCAAAATGGTCCTGATGTCCATGAGTAACCAAAATCAGGTCTGCTGGTTCGAAGTGGTCTTTCTTGAGACCTGTACCTTTGGTTGTTGGGTCAATGTAGATGACCTGTTTCTCTGTCTTTATCTTGAAGGTAGCATGCGCCATGCACTTTATTGTAATTCCCATTAGAATCGCCTCTCTATGTCAATACATAGCGATGTATATGTCTTTCATAAGATAGTATATTCTATCCAACTTGATAATTCCTCAACCTTTTGAACTATTGGTACACAGTCCATTCGTAAGATTGAAAGGTTGTGTTTAGAGCTATCCGGACAGTAACCTGTTCTCTTGGTGAGTGACTCCATGTCGAATAAGAAACCAATCTATCTTGACTATAATGCTACGACGCCGATTGCTCGAGAGGTGGCTGAGACTATGACTCCCTATTTGTATGAGCACTTTGGGAATCCATCAAGTAATCATCCCTATGGATCTGTTGCTAAGAGAGCTGTGGAAACTGCACGGTCTCAAGTGGGGTCATTAATTGGTTGTCAACAATCAGAGATTATCTTTACTAGTGGTGGAACAGAGAGCAACAACTATGCAATCAAAGGAGTAGCTCTAGCCTATCGTGAACGAGGTAATCATATCATTACTTCTGCAGTAGAACACCCTGCTGTGGTTGAGGTCTGTTCTTGGCTAAAGGATCAGGGGTTCCGAATCACAATTCTTCCCGTTGATGAATATGGTCTTGTAAACCCATTGGATTTGGAGGAATCAATCACCTCGGATACTATTCTTGTCACTATCATGCATGCAAATAACGAAGTAGGTACAATTCAGCCAATTCAGGAGTTAGCAAAGATTGCACATAGACATGGTGCATTGATTCATACCGATGCTGCCCAGTCTGTAGGGAAAATACCAGTAATGGTAGACGATCTTGGTGTTGACTTACTATCAATTGCTGGACACAAGCTCTATGCTCCCAAAGGTGTAGGTGCTCTCTACATACGTGAGGGTATTAAGTTGAATCTGCTCATGCATGGAGCTGGACAAGAGGGTGCGAAGCGTCCAGGTACTGAGAATGTTCTTCTAATTGTAGGGCTTGGAAAAGCTTGTGAGATAGCATCACGTGATTTGAATACTAATATGCTGCAATTCAGTGAGATGCGTGATAGACTCTCCCAGCAACTTGTCAAAGAGCTGGGCAGTGATGCTATCAAGACCAATGGTCATCCTGAGTTACGCTTACCAAATACATTGAGTGTCAGTTTTAAAGGTGTAGAGGCCAATACACTTCTCTCAGAGATAAATGACCGAGTTGCAGCCTCTGCGGGCGCTGCCTGCCATGCGGATAAAGTTGATGTTTCCGCAGTACTTGAAGCCATGCATGTTCCTATAGAATGGGCTATGGGAACAGTTCGTTTCTCAGTGGGTCGGGATACCACTACAGATGATATTGATAGAGCAACTCCAGTCATAATCGAGGCGGTCCGTCGATTACAACCTCTTGACACAGAACTAAGACTGGAAGTTCCTATTGGATCTGGTGAGTACAAACTAACCCGATATACGCATGGTCTTGGCTGCGCCTGCAAACTGAGACCTCAAGCACTAGAAGAAGTGCTTCGGGGATTTTCACTACCATCTGATCCTGCAATAGTAGTTGGAGTAGAAACTTCTGATGATGCGGCAGTCTACAAGATTAGTGATGATGTAGCAATTGTTGAAACCGTGGATTTTTTCACTCCAATAGTTGATGACCCCTATTGGTTTGGTGCAATTTCTGCAGCTAACTCTCTAAGTGATATTTATGCCATGGGGGCAAAACCATTATTTGCCTTAAACATTGTAGGTTTTCCCTCGAACCGTCTTCCTCTCTCGGTTCTCCAAGACATCTTACGTGGAGCTCAGGACAAGGCTTCAGAGGCTGGAATAAGTATCATTGGCGGTCATACCGTTGATGATACTGAACCTAAGTATGGACTTGCTGTAACAGGACTAGTCCATCCTGATAGAGTCATAAGAAACAGCACTGCACTACCCGGTGATGCTCTCATATTGACCAAACCTCTGGGCGTAGGCATCCTATCAACAGCTGCCAAGCGAGGACTACTTGATGAAGTGACGAGGACTAAAATTGCCAAGATCATGGCAACACTGAATCGTCAGGCTGCAGAACTAATGACACAAATTGGCGTCAACGCCTGCACAGATATTACCGGCTTTGGATTATTAGGACACTTGTATGAGATGGCTGCTGGAAGTCGCGTGGATGTGTCAATCAACGTAAGTGCTATTCCAATCTTGAAGGAGGCGCGTGATTTAGCAGGAACAGGTGTGGTACCCGGTGGTACGATAAATAACTTGGCCTATGTAGAACCATATGTCGCCTTTGCCAATAGTATCTCAAGAGCAACTCAATTATTATTAGCAGATGCTCAGACATCTGGCGGATTACTGATCTCTCTGCCTGTTAATCGGGCTGAAACCCTAGTAGAATCCCTTAAGGCTCAGGGAGTTTCTGAAGCATCTATAATTGGAATCGTAACAGGCGTTGGAACTGGTAGAATTAATGTTGAAGAATGAATCTTCTAAATGTGAACTAGGAGTCGATGGTACATGCCTTTTAGATTTGGTCTAACTGCTCTTGATTTTCAGTCAACTGCACAACAGGTAATAGTCGATGGAATTCCAGACTTCTCTCTGGTCAATGTAGTCAACCCGGTAAGAGATACTGCAACTTCAGGATTTTCGGTTGCAGAGATTTCAATGGATGCACAATATATTCTCGATTCTATTTTTACTCCAAAAGCAATTGATCAACTCGTAGATTTAAAGGATGAACTTGGATTAGCTTATACGATACATCTTCCCTTCTGGTCAATTGAACTTGCGACCTTCAATGAACCAGTACGTCAAGGTAGTGTCAAGAGTCAAGTAGAGTGCATAAGACTGGCTGAACGACTGGAGCCAGAGGCTTACGTCTTACATGCTACTGGGGCTTTAGCTGCTGAATTCTCAACCCTGCCATATTCAAATAACACGGTTCGTTTGATATGTATGCTATTGTCAGGATTTTCCATGCAGAGTATTGAAGAGATTATCACGCAGACAGAAATTAAACCACGAAGACTAGCAATTGAGAATTGTATGTTTCCGTTTGACGTTACGCGGGATATGATAGATGATCTTGATACAAGCATCTGCTTTGACACAGCTCATCTGATTACTCATATGTCTGGAAATGAATCTGTAATGGAGTTCTATGCAACCCATAAGGATCGAATAATAGAGATACATCTCCAAGATGGGATTTATCATGAATATGATGGTGCAATAGCTCGTGAGGATCATGTTGCTCTTGGTCGTGGCATTATGGGTGATGAAGTTCTTCGAGAATTCCTTCTAGCTTTATCTGCTGATGACTTTGATGGGCCTATTATCTTTGAACTTACAAGGTCTGAAGCCCAAGAATCATTAGACAAAATTAAACACATAGTTCCAGAAGTTCTCTAGAGGCATCTCTTGTTTGACACACAGTCATAACGTTTTTATCCACTTTCGATATGCAGCCGTCTACGAATGCAATGGGCCCGTGGCTTAGACTGGAAAGGTCAACGACCTTCGTTTTCCTTAGTCAATTATAGCGCCGCTCTGATAAGGCGGATATCGCGCGTTCAAACAGTATGGGATTTGCCCAACTGGAATTCATCGCGTCGGGCCCACCACTCTCTCTTGATTGTTACTCACCGTATCTCTACGACTTTAAATTAGCAGAGACTCACTGATTTCTGGGTCGAGTACATGGATCTCTCGTTACTATTGCAATCGCCATTGGTAAACTTTGCACAATTGATTGGGGCTTATCTCATTGAAATCTGGGACTTCCTGATATTCATTGGCCAAATATCAGGGGTCATCATTGTTCTCATCGGTGCAATACTCTGGTTTACAGAGGTGAATATGAAACGTGGACGTGGTCTAGTCTTCAGTGGAATTCTTCTCTCTATTGTGATAGAGTATTTTGTGCTCTTTCCACCAAACTTTGTACTGGTCTAAAACCTCTAGACTCTCTCAAGGGCCTGCTGGACACTTCGTCTGAGCGTGTCAATAATATCCGGAGCATTACATACTCCAAATTGGTCATGATAGTCTCTGAACTCCTCAGAGTCTAATAATTGTAAGACCTTATCAATTGCCTCGAGTTGTTCCTTGGTGAAGTGACCCACTACTGGGAAACTCGTTATGCCTGTCATATTCTCAAGTGAGTTTTTCACAATATATGCTCGTAATTTTCTAGGGGCTTATTAGCAGTCGTGCAGACAAAATACTGAATGGCGCCACGGTCCCTATCTAACTTTTAATGTCTGTCGTGTCCGCTTCCCGGCGGGTGGCGCCCTCACTTTCTTCTGGGCTTAAATTATTATAAGACTACTATTTGTCGGGGGTGAGTAACGGATATGCCACCAAGCAATTCGCCAGATGAACCATTCTAAACGAGAACCATAACCACACCATTGCATCTAGTGCAACCCATAGTATACCACTCAAAGGGCGGGTATATCACTCAACCCGCTCAATTTCTTTTCAAGATTAAACAATCAATCTCACTGTCACATTACATACTAACATCTTATCTTTCAACGACAGTCCTTCCATTGAGAATGACTCTCTTGATAGATTCCTTGTCTTGCAGGATAGATATGTTATCTAGAGGGTTCTTTCCTTGAGCAAGAATCAACATATCCGCTGACTTTCCCAGTTTAATAGTCCCAACCTTTGACTCGATGCTCATTGACTTTGCAGCATTTCTTGTGCCTGCAACAATTGCCTGCATCTCTGAGGTACCACCTAGTCTCACAAGCAACTCCATCTCTTCTGGTGTGGATTTTCCAAAGAATGTGTATGGCATTCCTGAATCAGTTCCGACAACCATTTCTATTCCTGCCTTGACAGCATTCCGTACACCCTCTTCGATGAGTGGGAATATCTCCTTCTCTTTGCGAATCATATACTCTGGAAGTTCGCCATCATCATGGTGCAGCTGTGACTCATAATAGGTCACAATCGTGGGCATGTACATTGTCTTGTGTTTCTTCATCAGTTCGATATTCTCTTTACTGAGTGGATGACCGTGAACTAGTACATCTACTCCTGCAAGTATTGTGTTTTTGATTCCTTCGTCCCCGTACGCATGAGCGTGAGACATTTTACCAACCTTCCTTGTTTCATCAGCAGCTGTTTGTAGTTCATCTTGATTGAACTGTACACTCATACTCTCTGTATGTTCAGATGTCATGGCTCCAGTAGTTGCGAGTTTGATATAGTATGCGCCTCTTGCAATCTCTTCTCGGACAGCTCTACGTATACCATCTACACCATCTGCTTCATTTGCTCCTGCAAGAGGATCTCTCCCACCTGATATCGTAATCATTCTTCCGCAGGGAAGAAAACGAGGTCCATTGACAAAACCTCGATCAATTGCCTCTTTCACGGCAAAGGGAACATTTCCTCTTCCCGCTGCATCGCCAACAGTTGTTACCCCCTGTTGGAGGAGGATTTCCAGTAATTTGCCACCTCTTATTGCTAACAGTTCATCAGAGAACAACCGTGTTTCAGCCATGTTTGGGGAACCGTCAAAGCAGACATGAACATGTGGATCAATCATTCCTGGCATGACCACACAATCAGAAAAATCAAGAACCTCGGTTTCTAGACCAGTAGGAATTTTCTCTTCGATTCTAGAGATGATTCCGTTTTGTATCAATATTGATGCATTCTCGATAAGATTACCATCACCTATAATTACAGTTCCTGCTTTTAGAAGCGTTTCCTTCATTTATAATCACCCAGATTACTGTCTGTAAGACTCTTCGAATGATTTACACCGTGAATAAGGATTCAATACAACAGTCTATAGTTTGAGGCGAAATACGTACTCCTCGTCCTGTATAGATATCTTACTCTCTACGACCTTCCCTGTCTTGTGAATGAATCTAATCATTGGTTGGTTCTGCGGATGAACATACGCGATGAACGCATCAACACCTTTACTCTTTGCAATTCGCATGAGATGATTGAGTAAGAATGTTCCAATCCCCTTATTCTGAAAATCATCATTTATGAGTAGAGCAAACTCAGCTTCATTTGTGCTTCTATTAAGCAAGTATCTACCAGCACCGATTATTTTCTCACTCTCTCCCTCTTCGTCCGACTTTATAACCGCTACTACGCTGATATCTCTTGATTGGTCGACATTGTAGAAATCTTGAAGGGTCTGTCTCCTAAGAGTCTTGAGTGGAGTCAGGAATCTGAAGTAAATGCTCTCTTCACTAAGACCATAAAATAGTTCTTTGATTCTATCACTATCATCAGGTCGAATTAATCTGAAATGAACATCCACAGGGCCATCAGGTCCCTTGAACCTTTCAGATACTTCGTATTCTGATGCAAAGTATGTACCCTGAACTAGGAACGGGACTTGATCTTCAAAGACGTAATGCATATCTTTTGCTGCTTCAAGCAATTCATTCCTGAATTTTGGATTTGCAATAGCAATCAGTGACAGCACACGTTCTCGAATCGTCTTGCCATGGAGATTCGCTAATCCGTATTCAGTGATGATTACATCTACATCTCCACGTGTGGTGACAACCCCTGCTCCTTCACTTAACTGTGGAACAATCCTGGAAACCTGACCGTCCATTGCTGTTGAGAGTAAGCAGATGATTGCTTTCCCTCCAATCGATCTCTTCGCTCCACGAATGAAATCAACCTGCCCGCCAATCCCACTATAAAATCTGTGACCGAGAGAATCTGCACATACTTGTCCAGTTAGATCAACTTCCAATGCTGAGTTGATAGCTATCATCTTTCTGTTCTGCCCAATGACATAAGGATCATTGACATACGCAGTATCGTGAAACTGGAACATGGGATTGTCATTTATATAGTCATAAAGCTTGTTTGATCCCATGGCAAAGCTTGCTACAACTTTATCTCTATGGATTGACTTCTTCTTGTTCGTTACAACTCCTTGGTCAATCAGGGGCACTAGACTATCGCTGAACATCTCTGTATGAATCCCAACGTCTTTCACCCCAGTTTCTAGTAGATTATTGCACACTGACTGTGGAAGAGCTCCGATTCCAAGTTCTAGAGTTGACTCATTTTCCACAAGCCTTGCAACATAGCTTCCTATGAGGTCAATGGTTTCTGTGATCTCATCTCCCTGAAACTCTCTCAGAGGTTCATTGAATGGAACAAGATAATCAAGATCTCTTATGTCAATAAAGGAATCTCCATGGGTTACTGGCATTCTATCATTGATTTGAGCAATGACCATATCTGCACTCTCTGCTGCTCCTTTTGTTATGTCCACAGATATGCCAAGAGAGCAGTATCCGTATCGGTCGGGAGGACTGACCTGTATCATAGCAACATCCAGAGGCATTCGTTTCTGTCTGAAGAGATCTGGAATCTCCGATAACATCATTGGAGTATAATCTGCACGTCCTGCAGATACAGCATCTCGTATGTTCGCACTGACGAAGAATGTGTTATGCCTGAATTGATTCTGAAATTTCTTATCAGCTGATGGCGTATCACCAAGAGTCAGCAGATGAACAATTTCGTTGTCTGCCATCTTATCTGCATGACTCGCCAGTTCTTGCACAAGATGGTACGGTACACCGCAACCTGTGCCTAGAAAAATCCTAGAACCTCGTCTAATCTTTGTTATCGCTTTGGAAGCACTCAGGATTTTGTTCTTGTACTTATCAGTCCAATCTGCCGCGACCACTGTCGTCACCTCTGGTGGATGGAACACACTCACTAGGCTGAGTATTTAGGCGTTTCCAAGCGACAGTGTCGCTATGGCTGGAGTATGACATTCTTCGAAGTAGGAAGGCTTTTAGTACAGTAATTTCGCCAGCAGAATAACATCTAACAATTTGATAGGAGTTTTCTATCATGTCTGAAGAAAAAATTGGAAATCGGTACTTGGTTGTACTTGGTGCAATCATAGTCCAACTATGTCTTGGTTCCATTTACGCATGGTCGTTCTTTCAATCAGCTCTAAATGGTATCAATCCAATTACAAAGGTGCAAGATGTAGGTCTCTATCTCTGGCCTTCGTTATACTCTCAGCTTCCTTTTGCAGCTGGTCTGGCTTCCTTTGCTCTCTTTATGATTATTGCCGGAAGATGGCAAGATCGTGTTGGGCCTCGCAAGGTAGCTACTGTAGGAGGTATCCTCCTTGGATTGGGTTATATTCTCGCATATTTGATTGATATCATTGTAGTAACTGATGGATTAGTATCTACTACTGATGATGCGTTTATTGGTATGTTATTTCTGATTCTCACCTATGGTATAATCGCCGGTGCTGGTATTGGTTTTGCGTACGTATGCCCGATTGCCGCACTTGTTAAGTGGTTCCCCGACAAGAAAGGAACAATCACTGGCATTGCAGTAGCTGGATTTGGCGCAGGTGCCCTCGTCTTTGGATACGTTGAGCAGTATCTCCTAGAACTGTATAACGTCCCAACAGTTGCAAATATTGGAATGCCAATGTTGATTCTTGGAATAGTATATCTAGTATTTGTAGTCTTAGGTGCCCAAGTATTGACCAATCCTCCACAAGGTTGGTTGCCCGATGGCTTCACCCCAGCTCCTTCAACTGCTGATGGGAAAGGTCAAGACATCTTACCCGGTGAGATGATCAGAACTTCTACATTCTGGCTTCTCTGGCTCATGTTTGTCTTTGCTGCCACCGCAGGTTTAATGACTCTTGGTAATGTGAAGACAGCAGCCTCAGCGATTGATGCTACAGCTGACGCAGTCATTGTTGTAGGTGTCATGAGTCTACTCAATGCAGCAGGAAGAATTGTCTGGGGTGCTGTTTCTGACAAGCTTGGTCGTGAAAAAACAATGGTTCTCATGTTCCTTATACTTGCAATAGGGATGTTCACCTTTGCGTACATGTCAACTATCAGTATCAGCTGGTATGCTGTTATGGGAATAGCATCATTGATTGGTTTCTGTTTCGGCGGCAACTTCGCATTATTCCCCTCAGCCACAGCAGATTTCTTCGGTAGCAAAAATGTAGGTAAAAACTATGGTGTGATGTTCACTGCATACGGAATCGCGGGAATCACCGGTGCATTAGTTGCAGGCCCCATTGTGGACACCACTGGTTCTTACTTCATGGCATTTATTATCACTGGCGTGTTGGCAATCATCGCGGTTCTTTTCACTCTTGTTCTACGTTCCAGACGTAAGGGTCAATAAGTAGTATAATCTGAGGTCGAGGACCAGTTTCCTCAGACCTCTTCTCATTATTTTTTTAATTTTCTGTTTCGCACGAATTTTATATCGATTGGACAATCTTCATATAGGGCGTTTTTTCAGGGTCGCCAAATCATCGACCAAATTTGGTGACCGATTTTGTCAGAAGATAAGAAGATTAAGGTATATAGCCAAGAGGAAAGGCGTTTCAAACCTCCTCAGAGCTTCATCGATAAGGCCTATATAAAGAGCCACGAAGAACGGATGAAGATCTGGAAGGAGTCTGTTGAAGACCCTAGCGCCTTTTGGTTAAAAGCAGCAAAGGAACTTTGTTACTGGAAGAAGGAGCCAACTAAAGGCTTCGATTGGAAGAATCCCACCAATGCCGAATTCACATGGTTTGAAGATGGTGTAACCAATATGGCTTACAACTGTCTTGACAAGCATGTTAAGGCTGGGAAGGGTGACCAGATTGCATTAATCTGGCAAGGCGAACCCCTTGATGAGTCAAAGACCTACACCTATAGTGAACTCCTAAGTGAGGTCAATAAGGCTGCCAATGTCCTGAAGAATCTTGGAGTCAAAAAGGGCGATAGGATTACAATGTACCTTCCAATGATTCCAGAGCTAGCAATTATCATGCTTGCTTGCGTGAAGATTGGCGCAGTACATAGCATAGTCTTCGGTGGATTCAGTGCAGACTCACTAGTGGATAGAATCCTTGACTGTGAAGGCAGAGTCCTTGTCACAGCTGATGGTTACTATCGTGCAGGTAAGACTATTCCACAGAAGGCTGGTGCAGATGTAGCTCTCGAGTCCACTCCAACGGTTGAGAAAGTTCTCGTTGTCAAGAGAGTTGGAATTGATCTACCATGGACTGAAGGACGTGATGTCTGGTATCATGAAGAATATGCAAAGGTCGACGACAAGTGTGAAACCGAGTGGATGAACGCTGAGGATCCATTATTCATCCTCTACACATCTGGTTCCACTGGAAAACCAAAGGGTGTACTCCACACTACCGGAGGTTACATGGTCTATACAACTCACTCCTTCCTCAATATATTCGACTGGCATCCTGGTGACATCTACTGGTGTACTGCCGACATTGGTTGGATTACTGGTCACTCATACATCGTTTACGGTCCTCTCTCCGCTGGGGCTACGACCCTGATGTACGAGTCTGTTCCAACCTATCCAGATAATGACCGTTTCTGGTTAGAAGTCGAGCACTGGAAGGTCACGCAGTTCTATACCGCACCAACAGCCATTCGTGCTCTCATGAGATTTGGTGATGGACCAGTTCTCAAGCATGATCTCTCGAGTCTAAACCTACTTGGTACTGTTGGTGAACCAATCAACCCAGAGGCTTGGATGTGGTATCACAGATTGATTGGCAAAGAGAAGTGTCCAATCGTTGATACCTACTGGCAGACTGAAACTGGTGGCGTGATTCTCACTCCACTACCTGGTGCAACCCCGACAATTCCAGGTTCTGCGACCTTCCCCTACTTTGGACTTGATCCTCTCATTGTCGCAGAAGATGGTGTACCTGTCAGCGCCAATGAAGGTGGTTATCTTTGTTTCAAGAAACCCTGGCCGGGTCTTATGAGAACAGTCTATGGTGACCACAAACGGTTCGTGGATACATACTGGGTCCAGTTCAAGAATCCTGAAGATAAGAAGCCTATGTACTATACAGGTGATGGTGCACGTTTCAACAGTGATGGCTACTACTTTGTGATGGGTCGTCTTGATGATGTTCTCAAGGTTTCTGGTCACAGACTTGGTACTGCTGAAATCGAGTCATCACTAGTCAAGCATCCATCAGTCGCAGAGTGTGCTGTCGTTGGATTTCCACATGAGATTAAGGGTGAGGATATCTATGTATTCGTGACTCTTAAGATGGGTGTAGAGAAGACCGATGCTCTTCGTGAGGAGCTCCGTGCACATGTCCGTAATGACGTGGGCCCAATCGCTACTCCTGCTAAGATCCAATGGGCTGACGCTCTACCCAAGACCCGTTCAGGCAAGATCATGAGAAGGATTCTCAAGAGAATTGCAGCTGGAAAGATCGATGACCTTGGTGATGTTACCACACTAGCAGATCCATCCGTTGTCGAAACCTTGGTTAACGAACGTCTTTAGAAGATAAACTAGTTCAAGAGAGACCCGGAAGGGTCTCTTCTCCTTTTCTTTTCTAATTTATAGCACAGATAAAACAGACTCTTGTTATAAATCCATCAAACACAGCGTAACAATATATACAGAATTGTCAATAGTATTGAGAAGGTGTTGCAATTGAACAAATATTGCGCTATTTGTCTGTGGTTAGTCATCACATTAGTTGGGACGTTTGCACTACTCTATGGTTCGTTAGGAGCTCTTAGTGTAGGAATCATGGGGTCTATTCCTGGTTCTGGACTTCCTCCAGTGTTTCCTCTTGCAGTTGGAGGTCTCCTGTTCATAATTGGATTCTATATGCTAGTATCTACCATTCGTGGAGCTTCAGAGATGCAACGAGTGGTCGGTGTTATCAGTTCGTTTGAAAAAATCACAATTGATGATATCAGTAGACAGTCAGGTGTTAAATTACCAAAGGTTCGTCCAATCCTTTTTGCAGCAATTTCTGAGGGAAAGATTCACGGAACTGTCCGAGAGAATACTTTCTTTAGAGAAACACCGAAACCTGGTGAAACCGTGACCATTGAGCGTGAAGTGATGGTTACCCGAAAAGCTCCAGATGCATGTCTTCGATGTGGAGCAGCTCTTAATCCTAAGGAAGTTGAATGGATTGGACCCGATCAGGTACGTTGTCCACATTGTGGGGCAACGATGTCTATTGAAACTGAACGTGTCTAGGTCTTAGAGGGAGCATTTGCCCCCTCATTATTTCTTTTTAATTTTAATCTGAAACTCTGCCTTTTGTCAGATAATCACTATTTTTGGGAAGATTACTGACTACTTGATATCTCTAGGACGCAAATTTGTACGGCACATAGTCAGTCATACATACTTCTTTTCCAAGTAGTCTAAGACACAATACAATCTGTCCTCTATGATAGCTATGATGATTAACAAGGTGAAAGATGATCTCATCAAAGTTAACGGTTACAGTCTTTCCATTCCGTTGTTCTGTGTATGTATCTATAGTCGGATGGTCAACCAGTTGTTTCCACTCTTCGATATATCCTATAATTGATTGATATAGCTCATGCCTGCTCATATCACAGAATGCTGGCATTTCAAGTTCATTATAACACCAGTCATGAAACCATTCCCAAGTGTCTTCTGCAAGGTGAATGTACCTGACTTTGATACTTCCACTATTAGTGCCAAACGATTGCTCAAACTCATCATCAGTCAGATTCTCCACAATATTCCAAATCATGTTATGTGTCCAGAGTAGATATTCGATGATAGCGTTTGAAAGATTCATGTCTTTTCAGATTGGTCTTTCTATTTTAATCAAGCTGAATCGTTTTTCCAAATACTTTCTTTAAGTAAAGTCCTATAGATGTTCCAACTAGAGTAGCCATGAGTACCTTTAGCGGAGTAATGAAACCAGCTCCCAACCATAGAATTTGAAGTTGTTCTACAGTGAATCCATAAAATATCCAATATGCTTGGCAAGGCACTAGAATGAATATCCGAAGAAGGATGTCGGTTTCCAATCCAATTATTGTAGCAAGAATCAAACGAAGTCCGACAGTCTGAGTATCATTTAGTGGCCATCTTCCTGAACGAGTAAACAAGGAACCGACAAGAATCACTATGAAACCTACTACTACATCCCAAATGCCCCATAATGATAATTGCCAAGACACTGGAGTCAAAAAATACCCGAGTAGTAGACCTGAATACATAACAAGCACAGGTTTCCATTGATATCGATATACCATTCCTGCTGAGAAGGCACCAAGTTGTGCACCAAACATGAAAATCAATTCAAATGGATCTCTGAAGTAGATCAAGTGACCAATGAAACTTCCGAGTAACGTAGAAACTGCACCAACTACAGGTCCTAGGAGGATTCCTAAAAGTGGGCTAATCAAGAAGAGCCATGAGTCCCATACTCCACTATAGAATCCAGGAACTATTGGAATGGAGTCGAGAACGACAGCAAGTGCTGTGAATATAGCAACGAATGCTACAAACTGACTTTTTGTATCGATGGATATTTCCATTTCTTTATTAACTATGAACCAGCATGATTTAAACCAGCCTTTTCATAGACAGAGATTCTAAATATCACAGTGCTCTTTACAGACACTGTTAAATTATGGATTGGTGAAATGAATTGGGTCGATCGCGTTTCGCGCTCCCGGTCATCTTTTCAATTGTAGGAATTGCACTTACAATTCTATCAATTTATCAGGTAACAATGGACTTACCGTCTACAGGCTTCTTTTCTTTCATTGAAGGTACCTTGTATACAGACATTGTGGTTGTGTTGGTTATCGCTATTCCTGTACTTCTACTTGAGTACTTTGTAGTTGCAATACCACTGGCTGCAATCTTTCTTCTAGCTAATAGATTCATAAAAGCTGCAGCCTATGAAACTAACATTATGCAGATAGGGAGCAAATTCAGTGGAATTCGAATGATTCGGAGAGCCGCAGCTCCAGCCCTTTTCAGTGTAAGTACAGCTGGTATTGTACGTGGTTTCTTTCGTGATTTTCTCTTTACAGAGATTGGCCCCTTCGATCCTCCAATTATTGAAGTCTTATTCGGTATCAGTGCAACCTTGATGGCCAGCCTTGTGATAATGCCTATTGCACTAGCCCTTTTCATGCCCACATGGATTTTGAACGATGCTGGAATTGTCACTCATCTCAGACAGAGTCAGTTAGACGTACGACAATGCCCTGACACAGAAGGTGTTGGACGATGGTATAGTAGCATGCTTGGAGGCTATTCCATCCTTGCTTTTCCAATTGCTATGTTCTCGCAGCATTTCTTACAACCCTTTATCTTAGGAGGTGCAGAACCCGACTTCATCTCCCTGTTTATCAGTTTCTTATGGACTGCTGGAATTCCATTGCTGGTGATGTCATTTATTGTTCCAATTGTTATCCTCAATGAAAGGTTTCAAACGAAATCTGCAGGTATAATCCAACGACTTGCAGGAACTCTTGGTGCGGATATTGTTCAAAAACCTGTGATTGCAAAGATTCTCTCCGAACAGTCTACCGCTGATGAAAGAAGCGATTGAGTAGGAAGTAATTGACTTCCTACTTGCTAACTACGTTTTCACCTCTTTCTCAGAAAGAATCCTAGTGCAGCTAGGCCGACAATGGCAGTAGTTGCACCGCCAAGAATAAACCATTGAAAGAGACCAAGCCCGGTATCCTGTGGGATTTCTTCAACCACAAGAACTCCTGCAACATCAACAAATTCAGCTTGATTCAGATAAACATCATATGCAATAATATCTATCGAGTAGTTACCAATTGCCAAATCTGTTATTGTTCCATTGAATGAGAGCTCTGAGGACATCTGCTCCAGCTTCACATCATAGAGTGGTTCTGTGGAAATGCGGAATCCTGTGTCATTCAATTCAAACACTTTACAGTTAACTTGATTGATACCAGTTACATCCTCAAGATCTACAGTCACTTGTACATTTGTGTTAATTTCAACAATCTCTGGATTTACTACAACACTAACTAGAGTTGGGGGATTATCTTCATAGACCCCGACGGCAGTTGCAATAGCCTGACACATCTCTTCTCTATAGAATCTACTCCTGACACCAGTCACAATGTTCCCGTCAATAATTGGTGGGACTAGCTCGAAGAACGTTGCTCCAGCCGCCTCATATTCAAGCGAATATTCTGCATTACCTGTTACATTCTTCCCATCTATCACATCTGCTGCAGCAAGGACTCGCACTGCTCGACACCAAGCGCTTACTATCACATTCTGCTGTACAGCTGTTTGGATGAGATTCAATGCAGTCGCATTAGTTCGTAGGTTTTCATGGGATTCTCCTGGCATTATCGAAATTGCGTCGTAGACTGCTACATTACTAATATCTGAGAGAAGAAAGTCCACCTCAAACGGGGTGTCAACTTGGTAGTCACAACTTGATACCGTCTTATTGAGCGCTGTGGTTGTAATTTCCCAGCCATAACGCTCGAAGATTGTAATGATGAAATAGACATTCATCCCATACTCGTGGTCCAGAACCAATAATATCTTAGTAGGTTCTGTTGCATGCTCAGTCATATCAATCTGAAATGAGTCAATCACTCCTACATTTACTGTGAGAATCAATAGTAGAGATAGAACTAGCACATAATGACGAGGATACAGCCTTTTCATATGGAATCCAATCATGGTCTTGGTCACCAAGGCTTCTTCTCCTTCATATTATCTAATATAGTAGGGTCGACGCAAGTTTACACAAGAAAAATCGTCACTTTAGGATCTACAATAGCTCCTAGAATTTTGAAGTCTATACTATGCAGCTTTTTTGCAGAAGATACGTACAAGGCTGATATTTTGATCTAAGATTCATTATATCATACCATATGGATGTCTACCGCCAGACATGACCATATTTTATCTTAAAGTTCTCTGCTTTCTCTTGAAATCCATACTTAGTCCACGCTCTATACGCAGAATCATACGATTGCCTTGCTAGACTGAGGTATCTCTCGTCATTCAATCGCTTCCATGTATGGAACAATATCTCTATGAGTGGGCTTCCTATCATAGCCACCTCATAATCATACTTGGACTGATCTTGTACAGCCACTCTATTGAGTGCTATTACTCGTTTAGCTACCTTTTCTAGTGTATTATCGTCGAGGGATTCAATGATGAGTGATGCGTGAAAACTTGCAGAAAAGATATCATCCCGACAAATAACTCCATGAGAAATGAACCACTCTTGAACGTCGAGAATTACATCGACACATGTCTTGAGAACTCTAAGCCGTTCATCGCCTTCCAATAGTTTTGATGCTAAAGCTGTTAATGTGGTTGTTGTGTTTCCAAGATATGTTGCATAGTATTCAGGTCGAGTTATTTGTGTTGCATCTATGGTATTAGTATCAAGGAGGCGCATCGCGAGATATGCCAAATACACCTCTTCTAAAGGTAACATGTCAGCTCGTGTGAGTATAGGACCTAGAGCATTAAGAACCACAAATAGTGGAAAACGGATTTGTGCTTTTGGCCATTCGACATTAATAATCTGATAGATATCACTAAGAAATGCACAGCATCGATTCAAATGCTCATTACGAGCATCACCAGTAGCTAGGCAGTAATATTCTGCATTAGCCACACTCAAGCTTTGCGCCACGCTGTCAATAGTATAACTGAAGAGGGGAATATCCGCCTTCATGAGTCCTCGAAAATAGTCATTGTATAGCATAAGGACTTCTTCAAGGATTTCTTTTCGTTCGCCGATAGTAAGCACTGGCGATTCAGTAAGCGCTGTGAGTATTGCAATGTAGTTTTGTAATTGTAATGAAGCTAGAATACCAATCTCGATTCCTTTACCCTCTTTCTTAAGTTCCCATAGCAGGTCTGAATCAAGAACCCAATTTATACTTCCTAGAATTCCAGTTATTCTTGTCTTATAGACCCCTAATTCGTCCCGGAATCCATCATAGCTTGTTATCGAATATAGCTTTTCAAAGAGATTTCCACGTTCATTGATAGTTTCAATGAATGTACTGAAAACTTCGGATTTTCCTCGATATAACTTCACTATTTTGAACGCGAAATCTTTGTAGTCTACTACTCGTGGATCTAAGAATAGAAACCCAAGAATAAGACTCTCTTTCTCATCATTGAAATTGAATTGTTTGATAGCTTCTCTAAAAGCCCTAGAATAATCCGCAGGAATCCGTTCTCCTGATATGTACTCAATAAGGGTTCTGGCAAGATTTGTGAATGGATAATCATCTTGAAGGCTTTTTGAAATCTCTCGCAGTGTTGATAGTGGTGGTGCAATCGCTTTAGTCATCGTATGTGCTAATGCTCCCATTTTGATACAGAACACTCTGGCTATTGGTTTGTCTATGTCCATTGCTACAGCACATGCTCGATCGTACTCCCCCTCTAATGCATACTTGAGAGCATCCTCAAGTGACCCACTGACTTCATTCCTGAGATTGTTCCATGCTTCAGTAGGGATTTCCCTCTTTAGTAAGCCCTCAATATCATTGACAGCTCTTGATAACCTATTATCTCTCTTCAATGCATTGAGTATTGGTGTCCAGATATCTGATATTGTTTCAGGGAATCCAATCTCAATATTGTCCCTAATATAGGTGCCAATAATCTTGTCTATCACTCTCACATGAATTTCATCAACAAGACCATCAGCTCTCGGTATTTCCGAATCATCGATTGCATCAGCAAGTATTCTAAGCAGTGTATCCATGTAGTCTTCTGCTTTACCCACAAGTGCAACAATTGTGTAACCTTTCTTGGTTTCTGTAACAATTAAGGTGTTATTCTTGAATCCAAGTTTCCTTACTTCTCCACTGCCAATGACAGCACTAAGGGCTTTTGCTGCTTCTATGAGAGGTCCTAGTATCAGCTCTCCCTCTGCATCCATAGAACTCTTGATTTTGATAGGAATGCCACCTGTTGTCAAAACACCAATTAGTCTAATCATAAGGTGATTCCTCTACCTTTTCATATACTATATCGTGTGAAAAAAGGGTTTCTAGGAGCTATTCTCAGTTCAATCGGTCCGAAAATGAAAAAATAAAGATCATCACAAATCGTGATGATCTCTAATTTTACTAAAATTTCCTATTCCTTTGTGAACACACTCACGAATTTCTTCCAAGCTACTTGTACACTCTCAATTCTATAACGCCAGACAAAAGCTATCAGAAAAGTCATCGTGACAAGGAACATCACTGCTGCAATCCCAAGTATTGCAGGGTTCCCAAATGCTAGATCTGGTCCTTGATCCGCGATCTCTGGACCAATCTTGAAGTTCTCATTGATGAAATTGATTAACGTGTGAGCTGCGATTGGTCCCATCAAGGACTTTCTTGAGCTGAATTTTTCATAGTATATTCCAAAGAATCCTCCAGTGATTCCAGAGAAGAGAAGCATAGAGAAGGCTTCACCTGCATTGAAACCTCCAGTGAGTAGTTTTAGAATTGGCCAGCAGACATGATATATCCCAAAAATTATTGCAGAGATCAGTATTGCACGGTTCGGAGTTGTATAGGTATTCAGACCATTCTGTAGCATTCCACGAAATAGGCTCTCCTCTACTACAGCATTGCATAGAAAGAAGAGAAATTGATACCAGAGCATATTGATAGCGATGATATTCAGATTGAGTGGATATGCTGTGTCTATGAATGTACCGTAGAGGATGACAGGTAAGGAGTCCATGAAGAAGATCATCACAAGACCGATGATTGTGCCCATAGCAAGCTGAGTTCTCAAATTGTTCCGACTCAGACCCAGAATTGGTTCAATCTCACTCCTTCTATATCTCCAAAAAATTCCGAGAATAATTAGCATTGTGAATAATTTGTTAGGCAGAATGTTCATCCAAGTATCGCCAAGTCCGAGAATGAAGATATCAATCTGTCTCCAGACTACTGCTATTGTAATCAAAATGAGGGCAAGAGGCAAAAGCTCAATTCTTGATAGAAAGGGCTTACTTTCTGCTGGCCTCTGCTCAATCTCACGGCCAGTTTCTAATACAGTCATCTAAAACGTAGCCTCCTTACTAGATTGTCACTGATGCCATTGGTGTATCTTCTGTCTTTGCCAAAACAGCTTTCTCTCGTCTATACCAAGGATTGTATAGAGCCAGTGCGATAAGTACTGTAGCAACTGCATTAATGAGGTGACCGAGAACATCGAGACCCATGTTCATCATTGGAACTTTACCCACTTGCCCAGCGAATCCTAGAATAAAGGATAAAACCATATAATCGCTACGGACTTCTTTGAGTCGATTTGTTTTCCAAGTAATTGAAAACGTCACAATCATCCCAAGTGTCATCACTGCAATGACGGGAAGATGGAGCATCATGATTATTGCCTCTGAAGGGCCTAATAGGGCAACAGTCACCCAATAAACTGCTAACAAACCAAGGATTTTGCTATGATGTCGTTTCAGTCTTGGTAACCAGATAGTTATGAGAACTACTAGCATCGGAAATGCAGTTCCAATTATGACAAGGGATCTAAATCTGAAGAGTTCCAGAGACGCTGGAGCAATTCCTAAGACTGGTATTATGAGTATGAAATTGTTGATAGCTTGCGTTAGCAGCGTTATTCCAAACATAAGCGGAAGATCTGAATACAATCTGTTCTCTTGGCGATACCATAGAGAAAAGAGAAATGTGGCCATTACGGCTGAGAATAAAATTGTAGCAATATTAGCCATTGTTGTCATATCGAGTATTATTTGCAACGATTTCTAACCACCATTGGATTTGACCAAAGATTAAACGACTGATTACAATAAAAGCACCACATCTCACTTATCTCTTCTAAATGCGCATTTAGAACCAATTTCGTATCTTACTATGTGTACAAGACCCTTAAATATTGCAAATGAACTGAGAAAATATCTCTAACTGCTAAGGGTGATATCAATGTGTGAATGGTGCTTCAAACACGGTGATGGTGGCAAGTGGTACAACAACGCTCGACTCTATAGAAATGAGCTAGCTGACGAGTACAACGCCAGTGAATATCTCAATGAACAATGGAAGAATATGGAAACTCTCTTCATCAGAAAGATAATGGGATTCAATTCGATTGGTCTAGGCTATAAAATGCAGATGCCTATTATTGGGAGAGTGATTCGTAAAGTTGTTGAAGGCCAGATTCACAGCGAAAAGAAGAATAGAAATCCCGTTAGAGCAGATGGCCATTTTGGGCAGGTACTTCCCCTTGAAGATGCTCAACATATTATCGGGAATCTAGCTGCAGAACCTATCATTAAGAACTACTGTGTCTGTCGATGGATGCAGCGAGGCGTAAAGGATGCAGTATGTATCAATTTTGGTCAATTATCTGAGGTAATTGAGAAACACACACGGTATATTCCTGAAGGAGTCAAGTATCGCCTTGACAGAGAAGAAGCAATCCAAGCTCTCCAAGAGCAGAATGAGAAGGGCTATGTTGCCTCTGTCTGGTTCCAACCAGTACCTTACATCAATGCAATCTGTTCGTGTGAAAGTCCCGAATGCGGAGGTCTCAGACTTCGCAATGACTTTAATCTGAAGACTGTCTATAAGGGCGAATATGTGATAGATATTGACATTGACAAATGCCAAGGCTGCAAGTCCTGCGTAAGAATGTGCCAATTTAATGCACTAAGGTACCTTCCATCAGTAAAGCGTGTGATAGTAGATTTGGACAAATGTTTTGGCTGCGGTGTATGCAGACATGCATGTAATCATGATGCGCTCAAATTAATCCCAAGAGAGTCCGTTCCGGGACAGGCAGGAAAATACTGAGGTGGTATGGGTGGTTAAGAAAACAATTATCAAGATTGACTATTCCAAATGTCACACTGGTGCAAGTACTGATCCTCGTGACTGTAGAAAATGTCTTCATGTCTGTGATCCTGCAGTGTTTCTAATGCATCCCACTTTGGAAGATCATCCAGATCCTCATAATCCCGAAATTTGGAGAATCGATGCCATATGGCTCTCTAAATGCACTGGATGTATGAAATGTGTTTCAATCTGTCCAGAACATGCAATCACTGTAAAACCTGGTGACTCTCTTGCTACAATGAGAGGTCACTAAGTGTCGTTATTGGTCGTGATTGAAGAATCACAAGTTCACCATTGGTTCTCATACACCACTCAATGTCTTGAGGGGCTTTCATTTGTTTCTCAATCTCTAGACCTAGTTCAGCAACCTTCAGAAGAGATCGCTCATCCAATGTGAATTGCTCCCTCCTTTCCTTTGGTGTTTCCTCTAGAACGGATTGAATACCATTATCAGTGACTAATGCAGTAGAAGTCACTTCTTTCATTCCCTTCTCTTGCTGGACAATACTAAGAGGACTCTTTGCGAGAATATAGGTATCTGGAATTACTTTTCCTGAAACAAGAGCTTCTCCTAGGCCCCATGTGGCATTGATCAACATCTCTTTGGAATTATTTGTTACAACATTGGATGTGAACATCACTCCTGAGATACTTGCAGGTATCATCTCTTGAATTACCACAGCCATTTTGACTTTTGAAATTGGAATTCCTTTTGTCTTAAGATAGATGATTGCATTTAGTGAAAATGTAGATCCCCAAACCTGCTTCACAGCATCAAAAAGATGTGAAATATCTCTGACACAAAGAAAGCTCATAGCCTGCCCGGCAAAGGAAACATCCTTGCTGTCTTCAATAGTTGCTGAGGAACGAATGGCATAACCCCACTCTGAACTTCGCCCATCTTCTAATCTCTCAAACTCCCCCTCGATAGCAGATTTCAAGTCGTCACTTAGTTTGTAACCTGCTATCAGAGTTTCAAGCTTTGGTACAAGTTCTATTATCTCATCAAAATCATCCAGATTCTCAAGTTTTTTTATTATTCGAACTACATCTGGATTTTCTGTCTTCATTTGTACAAAATTCTCTGCTGATATTGAAAATCCTCTCGGGACAAGAAATCCCTTACGACACAAGCTTGCAAGATTTGTAGCCTTCCCTCCATGAAGATCGACCTCCTCTGGTAGAACGCAATCCAATGATTGAGTCAAGGATTTCTTCTCTTTGTCCAAGAACTTAAACCTCCTATCAATCCTCAACAAATAGAGCTCCAGATGCTCCATCATCAGGTCTAATCGCAACGAATTTCTTCTCCAGCTCTTTTGGATTCTCTATTTTTACACCCATCAATGCTGGAATTTCAAACTCACGTGTAACAATAGCTAGATGAGATCCAAGTGCACCTGACATGCAGACAACACCTGCTAGTTTAGAAAGAATCGGCGCCAAGAATGTTGTACCTGCATCATCTACAAGGACAATCTTCCCATCAGCCCCCTCCTTTAAGAGATGAACAACTTCCTGAACAGATGTGATATATCGCAATTCTCCTTCTGCTCCTAGTTTCAGTGAAATTAGGCCTTGCCCGACCTTCTTCAATTCAGCCAATCCATCCTTAGAAGTTCTCTCTCTAGCACGAATTCTCCATTATAAGAGTGATGGCTCTTGGTTTCATTCTCTAGAAATTGACCCTCCACACTCTCGAATGACTTAATACCACGAAGCTTAGAGTCATCGTTTCAACAATGAACGCATGACCTCTGAGGATGATTGAATTGGAAATATCAAAAATCAATGAACAGCTTACACATCTATCTTGCGTATTTTCTGATATACTTGCGGAACGCGGGTTGTTAGAATCCAAGCTCTTTCCAGTCAATGAATACATCAGTGTGAGTTTCTACCAGACCTATTATCATCTCCACGATGTAATGAAGCAGGTATGGGAGCGAATCACCCCTGAAGAACTTGCTAAGAGAAGTAAGACACTACTCTCTGAGATTCAAGCCCTTTCCATTACCTACCTGTGGCTCTACTATAGTTTGGCTCGAATGGGGATAATCTTCAACAAGTTCGATAGTGATCCCTCCAAGGAATCAAGAGAGAAGCAGGAGCAATGGAAATGGATGCTTGAACAATGGTACAAACTAGGAACTAATTACTTCAATTCTGGAAAACCCACTGTTGCCTCTTCAGGCGGTGTCAATCTTGCTTTGAATACTGACAGTCTTGATTGGGTGAAAGACAATCTCGAACCAGTCACCGAAGAACAGGTACGTAGCATTCGCAGAAACATTGGTTCAGTCGACCTGTATGCTTTCATGGATGAATGTGAGGCCCGTGCAAAAATTATCGATCATGGCCCTTTTCCAGTTTCCAAGGATGAGGTATTAATCATATCAGAATACACCCATCTTCATGATGGAAAGGAGGATCTCTGGTTACCCTGGTCCGATACTGAAACCAAGCTTCCCTCTGCATCTTTAGGCATTGCTATGACACTGAAAGGATGTACGTCATTCTTCAATGATATTGGGACTGTGACTGTTGAACCAGGTGATTACTCCCGGTTGGTCACTAATGCCTGTGCTTATACAAAACATGGTACCAAGATAGTCCCTGTAGGTCTAGATGAATTACAAGCCTATGCTGATGCTGCAGATGCTGCACAGACGGAACTCTATCTGCGATTTGCTGAGTGGGATAAGGAAAAGCTCATGATTGCTGGAGCTGAAGCTTATTGGAGATGCTACGCACGCTATACAAATCAGGTTGGAATAACAGACAAGATTGACTGGAAACTATCTCAAGCAGTAATCGACGAGTATGTCCCCTTCTTTATGGATAACGATGCAGATCCTGCTTTCATAAGATTTGGTCGTTTTGATGATGAGATGGAAGAAGATCCAACTCTATACCTACTCCCAGAATAGGAGTGTCTGATTGTGACAGAAATGCCAATGCTTTCAGAAACTGATGAATACGTCCATGATGCAGATAAGAAACCAAATTGGCGCGAGAGCTATTATTTCAACTGGGTGGATCTTGATGCAGGTGTGTCTGGATTTTCCACCATAGGTCTTCTTCCCAATATTGGAAAGAGAGAGTTTGTATTTACACTCTTCTATGATCATGATAAGCGCGAAGTTCATTTTGAAGAACCAAGTGGTAATTTCTCAGGCAATCTTTCAGAGGCATTGTCAGATGGGACATTGAGATTTGACCTGACGAAACCTCTCAAAGAGTGGCGAATAACCTATCTCGGCAAGAATCTCAAGGCTGATATTGTCTGGCCGGGTCGATTTCCTGTCTATGACTTCGGTAGTGGGAGTGGGACCTCTTGGTCTGGTCATTTTGAGCAATCTGGCTCACCCCATGGTACTCTCACATTCTCAGATGGTAGAATTCTGAAGTTCAATGGCCTCGGTCAGCGGGACAAGAGCTGGGGTTCCAGAGATTGGCATATCGAGAGTTGGTTCGCTCTTCACGCTCAATTTGATAATTTATCTATCGGTCTTCGAAGAGATTTGGTCAAAGGGACTGCTTATCCTTCTGGAGGGATTAGCAGCTTAGATGCTCATATACCCATAGAGCGTATAGAACTCACAACAGAAACCCATCCGAATTCAGGAATACCAATCGGCGCAAAGACAACAATACTAGATCACGATGGGATAGTATACACTCTCAGATCCCAGCTAATCTCATCAAATAGTTACGTCAGATTTACTCGTGAATTTCCTGAAGGTCGGACTGATCTCTATGAAGGAATGGCAATTCATCAATGCGAAGAACTTGGATTACAAGGTACAGGTCTTATCGAATGGTTATTCACACAGCCTACTAAATAGACAGGAAAAATATCTGGCAGCAGGCAATCAATGCCTGCTGTCTTTGTATTCTCAATTATCATCTAATTGATAGAATAGAAGCTAATAACCAAGCGCAAATCAATGCATTGACCATGGCTCCTAGCCATCTGTTTCCTGTCACACGATATGCAAATACAGTTATGACCGTACATATGGCAAACCATGGAGCAAAGGCATAGAAGAAGAGCCATGAATATCCGATGATTCCCGGGATTACAGGAGCTCCTGCAAGGAGTCCTCCAAGGTACTCTATCGCAATGAGAATCAGGTACGGTAAGGTCTTGATGAAAATCGCCATTGCAGTCCATTCAATCTGGGACCTTGTCCAAGTTCCCGTGGTCTTTGGTTGCAGAATTGAAGTAAACCAGGCACCTTCTGTAATGAAATAGACAAGAAATACAATGAAGTAGAGTGGTACTTGTAGAGCTTGGTTTAGTGTAAGGTCATGAAGTCCGGGGAGAAAACATCTTAGATCAAGTACAAGACCCATGTCTACCAATAGAGTAAGAGCATACAACCAAATAGTTATGATTGCAGCCAAGACAAATGTCTTTACAATAGCAAGTTGACCTTCCTTGCTATCGATTCTCAAGAAATCTTTCAGACTAAGCTGTAGGTCTGATTTTCTTTGAAGGATGAAACGTAGAACCAACGCGGCAATCAACCCACTCCCTAATATCCAAGACATCACCGGAACTCCATTGTATTGTGGAAAGGGTATAACAGACTGAATCAATGTGCCAATAATCAAGAATGGAAAGAATGTAATGACTCCAATGAATCCGTATACCATACCATAGATAAGAATCGAGCTCGTATCTCTTGGATTCACATCTAAAGATTGATGTTTCAGGTCTGTGAAAATAGGTATATTCAGTAAGATCAACATCATTGGGAAGACAGTCAGTAATGCCCCAAGCAATCCAAATAACCCGCCAATCAACCAAGCTGAAAATATGAGATTAGAACTATCAATCCAATGTTCATCCTCGAGACCACCCTTGAGGCTTTCCCTCATCCAATCTACACTCTCTTTCACAATGATTGGGTCTATGGTTTCAAAAAGGTGGTTTGTTGCAGGAAATATTGCCCTTCTTGCAGTGTTGTCTGTGAAATTCCCATATGTTGTATCAGGTAAAATATTGGTCACATTGAAGTATGGCTCTAATTTTGTGATATTACTGGGATAGCTTGAGAGCGAGTCAAAACTACCAACTGCGACCAGTGTATTAGGAATATAGGGTGCTTCAGTCCAAAAACCCGATCCAACCAGTATGAGTGCGCGAACATATACGCTTGATTCGCTGATTGCACTCCATGAGATACCTCCACCCATACTATGTCCAATCAGACCAATCTGTGAACTATCAACAAAATCTAGAGATGCAATATAGTCCAAGGCAGCGGCGCCACTTCCTGTTCCAGGATCTGAGTTACCATGTCCGTTTGCATCGATTGTTAATACGACGAAACCACGACGTGCCAACTCAATTCCAAATGCCATCAACCATTCTTTGTTCTGTAATGATCCATGGATAACGACTACTCCTGGGAGGGGATTCGCATTTGTGGCATAGAATGGTCGCTGCAGTGTACTGTGAATCATAGATCCATCAGCAGCTTGAAAATCAACCTCTGTGACGCTTACAGTTCCATAACCCGTCTGAGCATAAGCAGCACTAGCTACTCCTGAAACCATCACAATAAGACCGATAATAAGAATGAGGTATCTCTTTTTGAGTGTCATTGAGGCTACTACTCCTCGTGTTTATGAAGCGTAACGTAAGTATCCCCCTCTTTTATTTCTCTCGATGAATTAGTAGAATTCAAATTGATAATAGATACGGTTGCTATCATGCCTGAATGGGATACAATCTTCAGAGAACATGGTTATTTCTTTGTAGATCCTCACCCAGAAGTAGTCCGAATCTCAGATATGTTCAGAAAGAACGGTGTCAAGCGCATTCTTGATCTTGGCTGTGGGACCGGTCGGCATATAGTATTCTTATCCAAATGTGGTTTTGAGATGTATGGGTTTGATTCTTCCTCAAATGCAGTTGATCTGACTAACAAATGGCTAGAAGAAGAAAATCTCACTGCTACAGTTTCGAATCATCTGATGCAAGACCGTTTTCTATACCCCTCCACATTCTTTGATGCAGTTATCTCAATTCAAGTGATTCATCACAATATGCTCAAGGACATCATCTTTACAATCCGGGAAATGGAACGTGTCACGAGAACAGGTGGGTATGTGTTTTTCTCTGTCCCAATCCTTGGTCCCAAACCTAATAATTCAAAGGATGATTGGGAACTTCAAGAAGTTGAACCTGGCACATTCATTCCTCGGAGTGGACCTGAGAGTGGCATCCCACATCATTTTTTCACAGAAGATGAAATTTTCAGCCTATTCAATGGTTTCAATATTCTAGAGATATTTGTAGGCAATACCGATCACCGTTGCGTGTTGGGTATTAAGAAATAGATATCAAACCTCATTCGAGACCAAATGTGGGGAATATGAGCTCCTTTACTTTCTTGATGGCATCATCAACAGCTCTACTGATTTTTGGGTAATGTTCATCTTCCATCCTTCTTGGTCTATCAGTCCATCCACTCCTTCTCATTGTACAACCATATTTCTGAACGAGCTGTACCCACTCAATTGGTAATGCTGGCGGTAATGCAACATCTGCAAGATCTGCTAATACTATTGTCCAAATCTTTGCTGCTGTCACAGGCTCATATCCACCCCCACCAACAACAACTAATTGTCTTCTTCCAAGGTGGACAAGTTGTCGTACAGTCATAGACAATCGATGATAGGTATCATATGTGAGCATTAGATCTGCCAAGGGGTCACCAATATGAGCATCAGCACCAACGTCCCAGAACACAAGGTCTGGTTTGTAAGCTTGCCAGATTGGGATGACTACATCTTCGAAAACTCTCCAATACTCAACATCATCAGTCAATGGTGGCAATGGTAAATTGACGGAATATCCCTTTCCCTCTCCATTACCAATCTCTTCTACTCCTCCTGTTCTTGGGAAGAATCCCATACTAAATTCGTGAAGGGATATTGTAAGTACATCAGGGTTTCCGTAGAACGCCGCTTGTGTGCCATCTCCATGATGCACGTCAGTATCCAAGTACAGCACTTTCTTGCCCGGATTGAGTTGCTTGTACTTCTTAATAGCAATCACAGTATCATTCAGATAACAAAATCCCGCAGCCTGACTCTCCATAGCATGATGAAATCCTCCTGCAAAGGAGATTGCACTCTTGAATTTCCCTTCTGCAACCCCAATTGTAGCATCAATGACCCCGCCAACAGGAAGGCTTGCATATTTATGAACATCCTGAAAAACCGGACACTCGGGAGTGTCCAATCCAAATCGGGACGAGAATGCGGATCCTGTATTGCCAAATAGTTCCAGTGTTTCGATATAGGATGGGTCATGAAACAAGAGCAATTCATCTCTGCTTGCCTCTCTCATTTGCTGTACAGAGATTTTCCTCTCTTCAGTGAGGCCTGACATCACCGGTAGACTCCAAGCAATATCAAAACGCGGTCTATTCCAGAATGGATTGACTTCAGCCTTCATTCGTTCTAGTTCATCAATTCCATCAAGAGCCAAAAGGCTCTCAAGACTGTATAGGGCTGTGAGTTCGGCCAATCAATAATCATCTCACTGGAAGTATATCCTATCACGGAATTGACATCTACTTATGTCTGATGGCATGTCACTCTTCGAAAGGCTCATTATCATCAATGAACTATAGAGAAGTGCTATGTCTAAGTATGACCTACTAAAAGAAACACTTCTTGGAAATCTTGGGGACCATATCCCCTTCTCACTCTGGAAGCACCATCCCAATCTAGACAGAACACCTCAGGGCCTAGCCTCTGCTGAGATTGACTTCCATAAGAAGATTGATCATGATCTTCTCAAGATATCCTTCTTTGGGCACTATCCTTGTATTGATTTTGGATGTACTGCAGAATATGATGGAGCTATCTCCGGTTCAACCACACTGACTTCCTACCCAATCAAGAACCTCACAGACTGGGAAACACTTGAACCTGTAGATGTGAATACCGGTGAGTTTGGAAACCAAGTCCATGCGGTGGAACTGATTCAGAAATACACCCATGGTAGAGTTCCTACCATGGCTACAATATTTGATGCCGCAATGGTTGCAGACCGGCTATGCGATCGGAATTTCGTCAAATATGCTGATGAGCACTCGGAGATCCTCAAAGGCGCTCTTGATATGATTACTGAGGTAATGGTAGATTTCGCACGTGCTACCCTTGAGGCTGGAGCTGACGGTCTATTTCTTGCCACACAACATTCGACCCATTCATCGATTTCCGATGAGCACTATGAGGAATTCATCTATCCTTACCATCAGAAACTTATCTCCAAGCTAAGAGGAAAGGCGAAGTTCATTATAATGCATCTTCATGCACGTGAAGATAATGAAGAAATCCGATTTGATAGGATTGCACGAACTCCAGGTGTGGATGCCATCAACTGGGAGGACCAGAGCTCAGCTCTCTCACTTGAAGAGGGTAAGAGAAGGTCTCGGAAAACAGTGCTCGGCGGTATTGATCATAATGGTATCTTTCGGTCTGGTACCTCTGATGAGGCTGAGGAACAGATCCTAAAGGCAGTCCAAGCTGCTGGGTATGAACATCTCATCGTTGCCCCTGGCTGTGTTGTTACTGTTGATACTCCTCTAGAAAACATGATTGCAGTGAGAGATGCTATTCGCTCTATCAATCCCTATGAATGAAGGTAGGAGGCTAGTGAATGACCAAGAATGCTGAAGTGGCAAAAGTATTGAAAGAGATAAGTCTCTATTTAGAGTTCGAGGGAAAGGAACCCTTCAAGATACGTGCCTATCAGCGCGCAGTGAGGTCGATCTCATCCTTGGGTGAAGATGTTGCTTCAATTGCTGAGCGTGGTGAGCTTACAACCATTGCAGGCATTGGCAAGGGTATTGCTGAGGTCATTACGGACTATCTCAATGACGGACAGGTTACAGGTCTTGAGGAGCTTAGAACACGTGTTCCAATCAAAATCATGGAACTTGATGCAATTCCAGGAGTAGGCCCAAAGACCATCAAATTAGTTTACGATAAACTTGGGGTGATTGACCTTGAATCGCTTGAAGCTGCAGCCAATGAGGGGCGATTGGCAGGACTTCCGGGTCTTGGGGCAAAGACTGAGGCACAAATCAAAGAAGGTATCCGTGTGGCTCGCAGTGGTCTTGGTAGAACTCTACTGGCTAATGCATTGTCGGTTGCAGAAGATATCAAGAAAAGCCTGAATCAAATATCAGGCATTACCCAGATCATAATCGCAGGTTCTGTTCGTAGACGTAGAGAAACCATAGGTGATATCGATATTCTTGTGTCCGCATCTGATCCCAAGGCAGTGATGGACTCATTTGTTTCACATAGGGATGTTTCCTCTGTGACAGCTCATGGTCAAACAAAATCTTCAGTGAGACTCACTAGCGGCATCCAAGTAGATCTAAGAATACTACCTGAGGATAGCTTTGGGGCTGGGCTTCAATACTTCACAGGCAATATAGACCATAATGTTCACCTGAGAAGTATTGCTCAGAAGAAAGGGCTTCTCCTAAATGAGTATGGCCTATTCAAAGGTGAAAAGAAGGTCGCAGGTGGAGCTGAAGCGGACATCTACAGCACGCTAGGGTTGAAACTCATCCCTCCTGAACTGCGAGAGGACACAGGTGAGATTGAGGCCGCACAAAGCGGAAACTTACCATCTCTCATTGAATTGAAGGACATTCGTGGAGACCTTCATAGTCATACCGATCAATCTGATGGTAAGAATACAATTGAGGAGATGCTTGATGCTGCCCAAGCAAAGGGGTACGATTACTATTGCGTTTCAGATCACACACAGAGTCTGACCATTTCGAATGGTATGGACGAAGCTCGGCTCTTGAAGCGTATTGAAGAGATTGACGACTTGAACGCATCTGGTCGATGGAAGATGACGATACTCAAAGGAGCTGAGGTTGATATTCTCTCTGCAGGCGAGCTGGACATCAAAGATGAAGTTCTTGCAGAACTGGATTTCGTGACAGTTTCGATACATAGTAGAATGAAAGACGACAAGAAGACAATGACCGATCGTGTCTGTCACGCACTTGAGAGTAAGTATGTACACCTTCTTGGGCATCCCACTGGTCGCTTGCTACTTAAGAGACCTGAATTTGAGATAGATATTGATGCAGTGTTTGAATCTGCTAGGAAGAACAAAGTGGTAATGGAGTTAAATGCTCATCCCCAACGATTAGACCTGAATGCTGGCAACTTACGCAAAGCAACAAAGAATGGTCTGAAGATAGCCATCAATACTGATGCTCACTATACAACCGAGCTTGATAACATGCAGTTTGGAGTGTTTCAAGCGCGACGGGGCTGGTTGACCAAGAATGATGTCATCAACACATACCCCTTGAAGAAATTGATGAGTACTATTACGAAATAGTTGATATGATTAGGTGGTGCCGAGAATGGGATTCGAACCCATGAACTCCTACAAGAGTGGATAACTCATCGGAGTCAAGCCAATGGCTTTGTGATCTTGAGTCCACCGCCGTTGACCAGCTTGGCTATCTCGGCTTGAATTTCCAGATGAAGTCAGTATCTATTTAGCACTTTTGGAACATAATACATCGTGCCTGAATAATATTCAATTCTATCTCTGAATCTGCATACAGGAAATCAAAATCTGGTATGTTACTAAAAGACCATAAAAAAGGGAAAAGAGGAATTATCATCGTGAATGATGATATTCGTCTCTCGAAATGAAATGCCACATAAAATACACTATACCGAGGAACACGCTGAGTTCAATAAAACCAGCGGCTGCTTCATAAAATCCAGAAAAAATATCCGTTAATATCGTCTCTTCATACTAACATTAGATTATAATAATATAAATTGAAGTTTTAAGGAAATTCTTGAGACCTTATCTATGGTCCCTCAAGATGCGGTCTAATAGTCTCATAGAACTCCGCAATGATCTTGGACTTGGGATCTTCAGTTTCCAGAATAAACAGACGTATCTGCTGACCCACCTTAATTTCCTTCACTATACCCATATCTACAAGGGGTTGCATTACACGATGGATAGTAGAATGCGCTAATCCAGTTTCCTTTGCTACCCTGCTAAGATTAAAGAAATCCTTTGGACGGTCTAAGAAATGTTGTACGACACGAGTCTGTGCGCGGGATGCAAATACTTTCTCAAGCAATTTCTTCAACTACTTCCACCTCTATTTTGAACCACTAGTAATTATCTGTGTGCCTATTTTCTCTCCACGAATAGCCCTTGCAAGATTCTCAGGTTTACTTCCATCGAGAATTGTCGTAGGTATCTTTGAGCGTTCAACAATCCTGATAGCAACAGGATCGAAGAGCTCATACTCTCCAGCTCTAGTGCCGCCACTTTTTAGTATCTGTCTCAGCTGTTCTATTGTGACGGTATCTAGCTTCACTGCACCTTTTTCCTTTGGGTCTCTGTCATAGACTCCATCGATGTTAGTTGCATTAAGCAGAATTTCTGCCTGTATTAGTTCTGCCGCAATAGCTGCAACCGCATTAGTCGATTGTCCAGGAATAAGACCACCCATCAGTATTACCTTTCCCAAATTGACTGCGACCTCAAGCTCATCAAGGTTATCAACAATCTTGGGATATGCAATAGCTCCTAGAGCGGCACATAGTAGTTCTGCATTATTTCTTGCTAGCTTTATTCCAAGCCAGTCACATTGAGCTTCACTTGCCCCAAGCTCCCTAGCCGCTGCAATGAAGGTACGTGCTGGTCTACCTCCTCCCACAACGACAACAAGTGAATGTCCACTCTTTACAAGAGACTCGATAACAGAGGCATAGTCTCTTACTCTACTAACAATGACCTTACCCTCTGCATCATAGAGGAGAGAACCTCCAATTTTGACTACTGCTCTCATAAAGAGTCTCCTTGCAAGCTTGGATACTTCTCCTTCACGTTACTAAAGAAGCTTTCTTGAATGGACCAGTTCGCCGAATTTTCGAAATCTTAACTTGGTATCCATATTTTCTAAATTGAAGATAGAAATCGCTCTGTGTTTTGCCTTATAGAAGCATGTTCTATTATATTTCAATGGATAAAAGAAACTGACCAAAGCCCTTTTAGGCTATACACATTTATCGAAGCTAAGCGGCGAGAGCCGACCCTTGCTGACATCAAGGAGACTGATCCTTTTGTCGAAATTAGAACCTAAGATTAAGTCCAAACGCTGGAAGCCTGAATCGGAGGCCGAGTTACTCAAAACTTGGTTGGAAGAGGATACCTACAAGTTCAATATGAACTCGGGGAAAGAGATCTATACGATTGATACTCCTCCCCCTTATCTATCCGGTCCAATGCATGTTGGTCAGGTAACCCATTATACCCAGATAGACACGATTGCCCGGTACAGACGCATGCAGGGCTATGAGGTGAATTTCATATTAGGAATTGACCGGAATGGTCTTCCAGTAGAGGTGCGTGTAGAGAAGGATTTGGGTATCCATATGCATGAGACTCCCCGCGATGAATTTCTCCGACTTTGTAAAAAGCGTCTTGATGAAGATGAAAAGATAGCCATTGGGGGATTCAAGCGGCTTGGAATTGCCTTTAACACATATGAGGATGAAGGAAGTTATCGAACTGATAGTCCTCGATATCGAGCAGTGACTCAGGCAACATTCATTGAGATTTGGAATAAGGGTCTAGTCTACTTTGACGCACGACCCAATAATTGGTGTTTTGATTGTGGTACTACAATCGCTGATGCAGAAGTCGAGTATTCTGAGCGTCAGACTACTCTGAACTACCTCCATTTTCAAGTCGAAGGACTTGATCCGATTGAGATTGCCACAACGCGCCCCGAGCTACTTTGTGCCTGTGGCGCAGTCTTTGTACACCCTGACGATGAAAGATACTTGGCCTATCATGGCAAGACTGCAAAGGTTCCAATATTCGATATAGAGGTCTCAATAATTACGAGTCCTACCGCTCAGATGGATTTTGGTACTGGTGCTTTAATGGTGTGTAGCTATGGTGACCAAGGAGATGTCATGGCCTTCCGTGACCATGCACTCAAACCTATTGCCGCAGTATCCCCCAGTGGTACTATGACCGATGCGGCTGGCCAATACTCTGGAATGAAAATCAATGAGGCAAGAAAAGCTATTTTGGATGAGCTCAAGAAGAGAAATCTTCTCTTTAAACAAGAGCAGTCTATGCAGCGAGTCCCTCTGTGTTGGAGAAGTGGCACACCTATAGAATTCATTGCGATGGAAGAATATTACGTGAAACAGGTGGAATTCGTAGACGAACTGCTTGAGATAGCGCGCGAAACAACATTCTTCCCTGACTTTCATAGGCAGATCCTCATCGATTGGCTAAATCGGGTATCCGTCGATTGGCCTGTGAGTAGACGTAGGTATTATGGGACGGAGATTCCTATATGGTATTGTAATTCATGCAACGAACCAGTAGTACCAAAACTTGAGGGTGAACCTAAATACTACCAACCTTGGCGAGAAGATCCGCCCTTTAAGAAGTGTCCAAAGTGCGGTGCACAAGAAGGTTTCACAGGTGAAACCCGTACATTTGATACGTGGATGGACTCGTCAATTAGTGGTCTTCAGGCTATAGGCTACATGCGCAATGAACAGCTATTCAAGAAAGCTTTTGGCAATGTCCTTCGCCCTCAGGGAAAAGACATTGTTCGAACTTGGCTCTATTACTCTCTTTTGAGAACTCTACAGCTAACCGGGAAACCCGCATTCAAAGAGGTATGGGTGTCTGGACATGTTGTGGATGAAAATGGAGAAGCTATGAGTAAATCAAAGGGCAACTCACCTCCACCAATGCCCTTTGTGGAGAAATATGGTGCTGATGCAATGCGGATGTTCGGCGCTCTTGAGGCAGGGCTTGGTAGCGATGTTCGATTCTCTGAAGACCGTCTTGCTGGCGTGTCTAAGTTCATGACTAAGCTCTGGAATATTGCTCGTTTCATCTCTATGTTTCCAATCTCCGAGGATATTGAGTTCAAGAAGTTAACACCGGCTGACCAGTGGATTCTCGCAGAACTAAATACAATTATCGAACGGATTATCCCTGAGTGCAATCTTCTTGATTTTCACAAACCTGCTATTGAAATCCGTGGTTTCACATGGAATCTATTTGCCGATCATGTTGTCGAGATGTTCAAGGGACGTGCTTTCAATACTGATGGTTTATTCTCGTCAGAAGAACAGAAGTCTGCCTGGTTCACACTCCATACTATTCTGAAGAAATTGGTTCGTGCTCTTGCACCTATTACTCCCTTCATAACAGACCAAATCTATCGGGAACTCTATGACAGTGCGGGTGTCCATAGGCAGCCATATCCCTCGACACATAAGGAGTGGGTGTCTCCGCTCACAAAATACACTGATCTACTTGTCCAGACCAACTCCGCATTCTGGAAATACAAACGGGAAGCGGGTCTCTCCTTGAGGCAAGGTCTACCAGAGGCATATGTTGCTGAAGCCCTGAAGCCTTGGATGAAGGATTTGCAAGCAATGCATGGCATCGAACAGGTCAAGTTTGGCAAACCAAAGAGTAGCAAGTTTGTAAAAATTGACATCCCTGAGATTGGAGATGCGATATACATTCTTCCCCCCTCTGAAGAACAGAAATAATCGGGCTGCTCCTTGCAGCCCGAGTCTCTTATCTAACGATAACTTCATTCTCATGTTCAGTTGTGCACTTCATACTATTAGAAACAAGGCAATACTTACCTGCAAGTTCTAATGCTCTCTCTGCCTTAGGCACGAGATCCTCCGATTCCACCATTACTCGTGTCTTCAAAAGAATCTTGGTGAACTGGAATCCCTTGTCAACCTTCTCAAGGGTTCCATGACCATTACATGTGAAAGACTTGAACTCGATATGCATTTTCTTCGTAAAAGTGACGAAGGTCGTCATTAAACAAGAAGCTGCAGCTGCTACAAATAGGTCCTCTGGAGAGATGATTCCCTCGGGCCCTTCGAATTCCGGAGGTGTAGCAACCTGAATCTTCGGCTTTCCTTCTACACTCATCTCTCCGACTCGATCATGTGACCAATCTATCTTGACAAGATATTCATGTGACTCTTCACTCATCTCGATTACCTAACTTCCTTTGATCCAGTCTAGGAAAAAAGATTTGGTTCCAACGATTTATTCTACAAAGATATCTGTTTGATGAGTGATTGAACACTTCATGCTATTTCCCACGTAACAATACTTGGCTGCTAAATCAAGAGCACGACTAATCCTGTTTCGAAGGTCCTCAGTTTCAATTCCAACCTTTGCACTCATTTCTATCTTTGTTATCTCGAAACTGCGATCTATCTTCTCCAAAATTCCAACAGCATTACACTCAAAGGATTTGAACTCAATACGCATCTTCTTCGTGAAATTGATGAAGCCATTCATATAGCAAACTGTTGCAGATGCTACAAACAGGTCTTCTGGGGAATGGTATCTGATTTCCTCAGAATCTAATGTACGTGTCCCTGTCTTGATTATTGCCTTTCCCGTCACAGTGAGTTCGCCAGATTTTCCACCTATCCAATTGAGTCTGACTGGAAAATATACAGGATCATCGCTCATTCAAAACACCTAACTTGTATTTCATGAGTAGTGGAAAAAGGCTTTAGGCGTGGCAATAATCTATGTTTTTTCTGCCTTGATTACCACAAAGAAAGGAATCCTCATCTCGCGGTTGAAGAACTCATCATTATCAATTGGCAGTGGTTCTCTGAATTCTGTGATACTAAAACCTGCTTTTACAAGGGCATTCAGATAGGTACTAAGAGTCCTGTGAAAGAAGCTAATTGGAGCTGGGAAATCCTCCCCTTTTCGAGTCTTCCAATACCGTTCATACTCTTTCTCATCAAAGTAATTGTCTACTTTGAAGTATAGCCCCTGTCTTCTACCAGATTCTGGATCTTTTTCCCCCATCTCCCACGAACCTGGTCCATAGAAATTGAATGCTGGATGTACAATTGAGAAAACTAAGTGTCCGCCCCTCTTGAGAACACGATGATATTCTCTAAGAGCAGATTCAAGGCAGGGGATATTCAGAAGAACAAGATTGGACAAAACAATATCAAACTCATCATTGGTAACTGACTCAAGGTGACAGATATCGTCAGCCCTATAGGTCACAATATAATTTGCACCTTCAGCCAATCTTTGAGAAGTTTTAATCAAGCGCTCTGATAGATCAATTCCAGTTACTTTTGCTCCCTTCTGAGCATAGTATCGAGAAAGATAGCCCTCACCACAACCAGCATCAAGTAGTTTCTTATTCCTAACATCACCTACGAGCTCTTCCACACACGGATTCAGTATGCTTCTATGATGTGGCGTCCCAATTCCTGCAATGAGATCTGAAAAGGCCTCTGCATTTTTTTCCCACTGGTTTCGTATCTTATCCTGCATGATTTTCTGCTCTCAATCAAGTAATTATTGGGTATCAAATAAGACTTTCAGATTTTTTCCCATACTTTTCGAACTCTTTTTCCAGTTTCTTCAATTACTGAGGCCATCGATCTCTCTGAAGCGAGTCCAACATCAGCGGCTACTTTCATAATCGATGTATGGGCAACAATAATTTTGTCATTATCTTCATAGACAACAAAACTGCATGGAAAAAGCGTTCCTACATCTTTTGATGCATCTAATGCCATTTTTGCTAGTTCTGGTGCGCAAGCCAAGATGAACGTATATCGTGAGTGTTCCACTCCCAGCTTTTCCTTGAAGACCGAATCGAGTCCTTTAGTCAGTAAAAGACCAAATCCTTCACTCTTGCACGCTTCTTCTACTCTTTTTACAGTCTCGTCAAAAGAATACGAGACTTCTTTACGCAACACATCTACCATATGGAGTACTACTTTCACTATAGTTAAATTATTTTCTATCTGTAGAATCTCGCCATAATAACCAATCAAGATAAGAGTCACATATACTCCTCACTCGTCTGGTGTGTGTACAACGGTCGATGAATCAAAGATTGAACATGAAGAATCAGAAAGAAATCCTGCCTTGATTCTTGGGACAGCATCTTTTCTCAATGATGCTGGTTCTGACATGATTGCTCCCATCTGGCCAACTTTTCTCACCACTCAGCTTGGTATCAGTCCCGGCCAAGTGCAGATTGTCGATGGTCTGGCTCTTATGATTACTTCACTATCAAAACTTGGGGCAGGCTATGCATCTGATAAAAGTGGCAAACGAAAATCTTTCATCACTCTGGGATATACATTATCAGCTGCAGCCAGAATTGGTTTTATACTAGCAACACTTGGTTACCAGCTCTTTCAAATCATCCTCTGGAAATCCATGGACCGTCTTGGTAAGATGCGTGGGCCACCACGAGATGCAATTGTTGCAGCACATGCCACTGAGAAAAAGCGGGGTCGAGCTTTTGGCGTGCTACGAGCACTCGATACAGCTGGTGCAGTTATAGGTACAATAATCACCTTCTTGCTCTTCGCTTATCTTGGTTATACTGGAATTATACTTCTAGCTGTTATTCCAAGTCTTGGTTCTGTTATCGTCGTTTCAGTACTGATAAAAGAAAAACGGGGAAAGGATGTGTTCAAAGGTATTAGTTTCCGTGGCCTTGATAGTAATCTGGTGATCTTTCTCATAGCTTCTGTACTCTTTGCACTTGCGACATTCAGTTATTCTCTATTGATTCTCTATTCTGCTTCTTTTGGGTACACTGTCGAACACCAAACACTCCTCTATCTTCTATTTACATTTGTGTATGCTGCCACAGCCTATCCCTTTGGTAGAGCTTCAGATAGAGTCGGTCGAAAACCAATCTTGATAGCAGCTTTTCTTTTCTTGATTCTGACATCGTTATGGGCATTCTCGTTCACGATGGACATGTTGACAATAATCCCTCTCTTCATATTCTTCGGTCTGATGAATGGTGCTCTAGATCCTGTTCAGACAAGCTTTGTTGCAGACCTGGTAGAAGAAGAGCGTCGTGCAAGCATCATTGGTGCATTTCAGATGGTTGTTGGCATAGCTGCATTTCCTGCAGGACTAATCATTGGGTTCCTTTGGGATTCATTCAATCCTCATACAGCTTTCCTGTATTCCATAATCCTCTCATTTGCTGCATTAATATTGCTTCTGACCATCAAGACCAAGAAACGAAATGGTGGACCGGGGGGGAATTGAACCCCCGACCTTCTGAATGCGAATCAGACGATCTGCCGCTGATCTACCGGCCCATTGAGAAGCTTTTCCAAAAAGTATTCTTAAAACCTTGTCTGATTAGCAGTATTAGATTTCTATTCCAAACGCCTCGGAGAAGCGTTCAATCCGTATGAATTCCCTTAGGAACTCTCTCCCCTTCTCAGTTAAGAGATATGATCTATTGGTACTTTCAGGGTCAATCTCATCTATGAGTTCTTTTTCGATGAGTTCCTCTAAATATTGGGTCAGCCTATCATGGGATAGATTGGCTGCATAAAGTATCTTGGTAGGCCCAGCACCTTCATCACCCTCACTCTGAATAGCGCGCATCATGTCAGCTAGTATGCGCATCTTTGAGCGATACGGTCGTTTCTTACTCATACATTTCGGCCTGCCTGATAGAGCATGACCAATAGAAACAAGAATCCAAGAAACTGCGCGCCTTGACTTAAGAGATAGAGCCCTGGAGCTGCTTCCACCTGCGCCATCATGATATGACTCATTAGAAGCAAGAAGAATCCAGCCAAAACATATCGTGCATACCTGCTTCTTGTTGCCATATAATTGATAATAGCCTGTAGAACAACTATAATCAAGACTAGTATTGCAACTATCTCAAGAGATGGTTCCACTAGAAATGTTGCCATTAGTAACATGCTAATCTGATTGGCGTTTTGTTCCTCTGGTTGCCTATGTGTAGGTCTTGTAGATACAACAAAGATGATGTATGCCATGATTCTGGATACGCCATATGCTACAGTGACTATTCCAAATATGACAGTACTAGGCTCTCTCACTAGAAAATACCAAGTACCTACAACTCTCCCAAACATGCCTGCGGAGAGGACGAGGAAACCCGTGGAGAGATCCGAGAGTCTCTTCTGTCCCGTCAAGCGATATGCCTTAGTTGCATAGTAGGTCACCATGAGAGCGATTATTCCACTAATCATTTCAAAGATCAGATCCAATCGAATAATCATGAGTTCTCCTTGCATGGGTGACGCCTATCCTATTCTTGTTGACATTGGTCTTATTGATAATGGATGATTCATCTATGACTTTTGGCTAATTCGGTGATATAATCTTGGCTCAAATCCACCTCTAATGCGGATATTTCTTCTAGATGAATCATCTAGTACTATCGTTCATTCTGCCTTTATATTCAAAATACATCATCTGTCTTGTGCAAAACATGAAGCATGCCAAGAAAATATTGACACTCACTTCAGCTTTGGTCCTCACCTTCATTGTTGCAATACCACTACTGACAACATCAGTTGATGCTGCAACAATACTAGAGTCCCCTGCTGCTGCCACCGCCAGTATTGGGGACTCTTTCCAAATTTATGCTCGAGGTCGTGGTGGTGTACAAACAGAAACCAGAGAAGACTTTATTGTTAATTATCAGACTAGAATGGAGCTTGATTTCTCTATAGTCCGTCAGGGTGTTCGTGTTGTGCTGTTTGAAGTACATGCTGGCATGTTCTCTTTGAATGGCTCAGTATTCGCCTTTTCCGATGGCGTTGGTTTTACCCGTTGTTCAAATGATGAAACCGTCAATAGTACAGCTATTTTCGGATTTAGAATCAATGTGACTGACTCTGACAGCAATTTAGGTGGTCTCGAGTTTGTGGGTCGGGTCTATCGTACACAGGAATATGGACCACGACTTTTCATGAAGGGAAGACTCACTCTTGGTGATGATGTAATTGTTTTTGCACAGGTAGGTCGTATCCACCGAATCTAATCATGATGGAAGTACCGACAACTGCAAGATGAGCGGACAGGACTATCCTGTACTGCTTTGAATGGCGGGTTCTTCCCCGCCCTTCCATCACCTCTTATTTCTCATCTTTCTTCTCAAGTATCGCCTCTATCTTGTCCAATCGGTCCTTAAGGTCCCTATTCTCCTTTTCAAGATCTTCAATACTTTTCTGCAGAGACTCTATCTTCTGTGGCTCCTTCTTCATACTGAGACTTCGAATAGCTACTCTGCACCCCCTTACAATTCCACTCTCTGCTGCTCTCTCAGCAAGTTTCGATAAGGTGGGAATCAATGTAGCATCTTCATAAGTTGATGCTGCTGAGATTGTCAAATATTGGACCCGATAGGAATTATCAAAGAGATGTCTCTCTAGAACTGACTTAATCTCTGGGTGTTCTTTCTTGTATCGCTTCCCAAGACTTGCAAGCATATTTGGAATCATCCGTCTAATCCAATCACTGGTTCCAAGATCTAAATATTTCACAACAATATCAATGACCTCTTCCTTTTCTATTGCTGTTAGACCCTCCAAACAACCAATCTTAATCACATCGTGCCAACTTGCGGGACAATTTGATAGAAACTTCGTTAGTGTTTCAAAAGCTGCTTCATGTTGAGTCTTTCCAATCGAGGCAGCAGCTGCGGCTACAACAAAATAGCTCTCCATATCATCAAGTAACTTCTTCAAAGTATCAAATGCCCTGTCATTCCTATAGAACTGCCCAAGGGCCCGTGCTACTGCAGTCCTAGCCTTGGTATCTTTGATTTTTGTAGCTTTAAGAAGCCAGTTTAGTGCGGGTTCTGACTTAAGTGATCCCAAGACCTTAGCAATCTCTGATTGTGTGCCCCAAAACTTATCCTTAATGAGAGCAGTTCCAAGTGCTTCTACAGCCTTTGGCGTTGCCTTCTTCCCTAGCGCCTGTGCGGCTTTGATTTTTTGGATTGTGTTTGTTCCATTATGTAGTTGTTCAATCCACATTGGCTCTGGTTTCTCTATATTCCAGTCCATCAGTGTTGCATAATCCGGGTCGATAATTACCTGTATTGGCTTATCCTTCACAGGATAGTAGAATCCCTGAACTCGTTCGTTGACCTGAACTGTGTAGCGGGTTCGTACTCCCTTTTCATCCACAAATTCCACAGTCAATGGGAATTGAAACACCTTAGGCGTAATTCTATCCTCATCATTCTGTGTCTGTTCTACTTTGATATGGACATGCCCCAGTTTTTCATCATGGGACACCTTAATTTTACACTCCGGGTATCCTGCCTTGTATAACCATTGATCAAAGAACCATCCGTAGTCTTCACCAGTCATCTCGGTGAACAGACTCTCAAGGTCGTGCGTATAGGCTGATTTGTACCCGAATCTTGTCAGCCACTCACCGAGAATCTTCCACCATCGCTCTTCACCAACAAGATGTCTGAGCATATAGTATCTCCATGCAGCACCGGGGTAAAGGTGAGCGTCAAATACATCTGAACCTCGCTCCCATTCGTTTTTCACAATGGGTCGACGATATCGATTTTTGTCTTCATTGAAGTAGGACTGCTGTTTTCCATACTGGTCATAGAGATATTCCTCATCTCCTTTGTCATGACGTTTCCACTCATTTTGCATCTGAGTACCCCATCCCTCATTCAGCCAGCCATGCGACCAGGTTCTACAGGTCACAAGATCGCCACCCCACATATGTGCCAGTTCATGGGCTACCAATCCATCCGAATCAATATCCCTATGCGCTTTTTCATCGTGTAGGGTACCATCAGTCTGAGTTGTTGCGCTTACATTCTCCATGCCACCAATCAGAAAATTGGCTGCTGTGACTTGTGCATATTTTGCCCATGGGTATTTGACTCCTAATTTTGTTTCAAAGAACTTGATCATCTTAGGAGTCTTACCAAAGGAGCGGTAGACAGTGTCTTTGTCCCATCTCTTGTGAACATAGTAACTAACTTCGAGACCGTCTAGATCTTCTTTGTACTCGTTATACTCTGATGCAGCTACTGTAATGAGATACGCAGGAATTGGTTTCTCCTGAACCCAGTGGAAAGTCTCTGTTCCATTATCATTCTTCTCGCTCTTTTTCAAGTATCCATTGCTCATTGCAAAGAAGCCCTGCGGTACTGTAATTATTGTTTCAGTTGGAAACTTGTGGCTAGGATTATCGTAGATTGGGAAACAATATCGAGCATAGTCGTCCTGCATCTGAGTCCAAGCACTAGTTTCTATATCTGGAAACTCCGGACATGGATTGGTAAAGAACAACCCTGTACGTGGGTGATCTATTGTGTATGAAAAGGTGAGCTCTTCAATTCCATTCTCCTTGAGGGGTTCTTTCAAATCAACAAACATTGCCTGTTCATCAGGTATCATCTCAAACTTGAGAGATTTGCCCTTGGTATCTGTAATTCTGTCAATTTTGAGTTCCATTGCATGAAGGAAGACTCTTCTAAGATCAGGTATTATGCTCTCAAATTTCATCTTTGAAATAGCATCTACATGTTCGTTCT
>JAFGAR010000087.1 GCA_016933575.1 Candidatus Thorarchaeota archaeon | reverse complement strand
CGACCGAAGATAGTCTATGTTCTCACAAAGAAGGGCAAGAAGTTCACAGACCGTCTATTCAAGCGATTTGCAGCGATCACCGCATCTGCCCTTGAGCCTAGTCTTGAAACCTGCGCCAGCTGTGGAGCACGAGTCTATGGTGGTGTGTATCACGAAACAATAGATGGAGTTGAGATGGGCTTCTGTTGTATCCATTGTGCGAAGGCCTACAAGAACGAACTCTATCTAGAACATGAACATAAGGAGATCGACTGAGATGAGCGAAGGCAAGAAGGAAGTGCATGAAAGATCAAGAATGTCCATGCGAATTGAAGGTATGCATTGTGCATCGTGCGTAGCTACCATTGAGAAGACCTTGCTCTCAAATGATGGAGTCATCAATGCAACAGTAAGCTTACTTGATGAGAAGGCTATCATCGAGTACGATCCAGCGTCCGTTAATCGGGAAGCGCTTGAGAAGGCTGTCCAGTCAACGGGCTATCGAGCAAAGCGAGCTGTAATGACGTTGACGATTCAGGGCAATCCTATGAGGGATGACTGGGATCGGATGAGCCAAGAGCTTAGATCCATTGATGGAATCATCTCGGTCAGGAACTATCCAGATTCTAATAGAATGCTCGTAGAGTATGATGAGTCCCTAGTGACATTCAAAATCATTCGTAAGAGTATGAAGAGCTTGGGATTCGAGCCTGAGAATTCTGAAGGAGTACGAGCTGACAGAGAGTCATTAGCCCGTGAGAGGGAGATCCGATTCTACTCATTCTTGTTGATTTTCTCTTCAATTCTCACAGTGCCTGTAGTTCTCCTGCACTTCGGAGCACTTAATTCACTGATTCCTGATGGTATGCTTCGAATGTGGATAATGTTCCTTTTAGCTACACCCGTTCAGTTCATCGGTGGGTATCCCTTCTATAAAGCGGCACTCCGAGCTGCTAGACATCTTAAGACGAATATGGACACTCTCGTGATGCTTGGCACGACCGCTGCGTATGGATATTCTGTCG
>JAFGAR010000086.1 GCA_016933575.1 Candidatus Thorarchaeota archaeon | reverse complement strand
GCATCCACAATAAAAGACATGCATGAAAGACGCAGGGCACAGGGAGAGATACTTAAGAAGGAAGCTATTGATGCAATAACAAGTGCTGAAACTGCAGGAGTTGCAAAGATTATGTCAACTCATGCCTTGATGCTTCCTGTAGGGATTGCAAAAGCAGCAGTATTCATTGCATCAATGGAAGTGTTGAAGTTCGGGATATCGCAGATTGGAGCAGCAAAGGGAGTTATTGCAGACAGACCAATGCTTACATGGATTGCTGAATATGAACCTGAGTTGGTAGTTCCCAAGAGACTGCTTGATGCTAACAGGATGCCTGGGGGAAGTCCCATTGATAACATATTCAATAACCAGTTTAGCGGTCCATCCCAGCAATTCCAGCTTAATACAGAGGTTCATATCCACAATCCGATTGGAGATGCTGGAGCAACACTTGCACATGCACTTGAGAGCTGGGAGGAACAGGTTGGACCAGCATTGAAAAGAATAATAGAGAGAAATAAATGAACTTGACAAGTTTTATTGATATATCAAGGCTGAGGTTGTCTATATTTACGAAGGGCAACCTCAGTCTAATCGGACTGAGTCATGTTAGTAAAAGGTTACCCGAGTTGCCAGTAATCGCGAGGTTACTGGGTGTTTGCCTTCGTAGACACAGACACAACTCGGGTTTGTTTAATGTCTATCTACGGAGGTTCATTATGGAAATCAGGAAGACAACACTGGAGCAATACGATGCAATGAAAATGTGTGTTGGTGCGCTCTATGGTCTCGCTTCAATCTTTGCAGAAACTGAAAAGATGCAGCATGTTGAAGCAACAATTTACAAGATTGCAGCAGAAATTGATTGCTATCTTGATGAGATGATTAAGAAGAATTAGAAATTAATCCTTCCCTCTAACTTACTGAGGGAAGGGGTTTTAAGGAATGATATGGGAATAATAATAGGAAGTTTTCAGGGATTGATAAAGAAGGCAGGAGGAGGAGGGGCAAAATCATTGCTACTCACTTCCCCGAATGGTTCCGAAAGCTGGATAAGTGGCAGCTCACATGATATAGTCTGGGAAGCTTCTGGAATAGAAACACTGGATCTGTATTATTCAATAAATAATGGAGTGGACTGGAGCCTGATTGATGAGAATATCACTGCGTCTTTGGGAAGCTACTCATGGACAATACCAGTTGCAATATCAAGCAATTGTCTGGTGAAGATTATTGAACACGGTGGAGAGATAGAGGATCAGAGCGATGCAGTGTTTAGTATAGATATAGGCTGGCTTGTTGCTTCCTATGTCAATAATTCTGGAAGTCCTCTTGCCTGGCATGATGCTGAAGAAGGGATAGCAGAAACCAAGATTGGATTGGTGAATGGATTGTATCATACATTGGCAAATGATAGTCATGGCTCTAATAATGCTGATAAGATGACAAATAGATACGGGAGTGCTGCTCTGCAAATAGAAACAGCTGATGTAGGTGTGATGGATACTCTTGGCAGCAATAATGCTTTTACATATATTGAAAAGATTAAAATGCCAGCAAGTGGTTTAGGATACACAAGACATGCTGAAGGCTCAGCAAAGGGATGGATAGTTCCACATGAACAAGGATCAACAGCAAAATTTTACCTATATGTTGATGGATGGCAATTAAAAACAGTTAACTTAGCTACTCAAACTATTCCTGCTGGAGAATATGTTTTTATATGTTGTTCATATATCAATGGCACAGGATATGTTAAAATGTATAATGCGTCAGGAACTTTACTTCAGAGTGCAAGCGCTTCATGGACTGGAACTTATCAAGTTCCATCAGCAGTCTGGAAATTTGAAACAAATGGAGCAAATGATCATTACTGTAGTCATTTTGGATATATAAATAAAGTAGCATCAGATACTGATATCGCCAACTTTATAGCTTGGGCTAATACGTATTAAAGGAGTATATTATGTTAGGTTCACCAGTATTGACAGTGGCAGGAAAGAACAAGACAATCGGCTCAGTTACTATTCCTGCATCAACAGAAGATCCTGTTGAAATCTTTGATGGAATTACTATGCCAAACGGACTCATTGCAATCATACTCATTAATGGGGAACAGGCAATATTTCTGGGAACTGATGATGAGGATGTCAGCTGCCCGTTTCCTGCAGACACTGGAATATACCTGCAATGCGATGGCTCTGGCATATATGCAGTTTCACAGGATGCAGAAACCAGTCTTGGATACATAATAATATCTGAATGAAAAACTGGCAGATAGTCTTGATTGTCTTGTTTCAGGTTCTTGTTACTCAAGGACTTATCATGCTTAACATGCACGCACATGAGGATGTCACTATCAAGGATATAGACAAGACAATTTCCGAGATAAAGATGATGATAGTTCTTCAGAACAGCAAGGCACTGGCAGACAAGGTTATGCTGCTTGACAAACGTGTGCAGTTCATTGAAAGAGAACTGTTCAATGAGAAATATTATGATGAGGAAGAGAAGAAATAATGCTGATATTAGATCCTGCTACCCTTGCCTTCCAGACAGCACTTCTAAGCTCTCAGTATAAAAGAACAGTTTCTGCTTCAAGAAATCTCCAGACAATCTTGTGCAATTATGATCCCATTACTTTCAATACAATGGACTGGACACTGGATCCTGATGACAGATATTATAATGAGAGCCTGTCAGTTGACACTACTAAAGGACTGAAGATTGAGACAGGTTCTGCTTATTATTTTAATGTCAATTCATCCTATCCTTATCATGATCCTGCTGAACTTCCAATACT
>JAFGAR010000085.1 GCA_016933575.1 Candidatus Thorarchaeota archaeon | reverse complement strand
GATACTAGCATGACCGGAAAGATGAAGATCGGTACTGGTGATAAGTTTAGAAGACTGCTTTCAGGATTTGGGAACATACCTCTACTCTTGCGTGTGCAAAAGGTAGCTCATCTGATGGAAGATATTCGTGAGGTCTATGCACAGTATCCAACATCACCCGAAGGGCTCTCAGCATGGCAAAGCAAGCTATGGCCAATCTATGATGCCGCAAAGCAGATCTAAAGGAAGAGGATGGCCTTCATTGAGAAGCATCGGAGTGATAATGGGAACTAAGCTCTCAGTACCCTCCGATGCAGCACTCTCGTTCTTCAACAGTCCATATATTGGTCATAGTCAGCAAGCTGCTATTGATGTTTATCCAAGTCACGAAAGATGGTATGGTCCAACCCAGTCGCCTATTTCTGGGACCATAGCTCAGCTGCGACAGATAAGGATGGGACGAAAAAAGGAATTCCCGACCGATGAATATGACTATGCCATTGGTATCATCCCTCTTGAGAATCCTGACATCATGTTCCGGATTCTTCATTGCAAGCCTGATGTGGTGCTTGATCAAGAAGTCAGAGTTGGAGATATCATTGGATCCTTGATCAGATCCCGATACTTCAATTTCTGGACTGACCCGCACTATCACATTGAGGCAATGCACTTTGCAGATTTCAAACGATCATCGAAATCTTACAACCTTGAGAACACCTTGACACGAAATTCACCCATCTCAATATATTCTGGAGAATCTATCTTGGATTCCTCTTGGCAAGTTGATGCCATCAAACCTGACTATATGCTACTTAGGTCCTATGATTCCGAATATGGATGTATCGGAGATTATGTTGGGCATCTGGCATCTTGTTGTGGAAAGAAAGGCATTTTGGATGCGGGAGTCCCTCATTATCCTCATGGAGGCGTGCATCTGACGGCATCTTGTGAACATGGAAATGTGCTTCTTGGTACTACTGAGATTGGTTATACGAAAGAGTTCAGCCAGTGGGTAGTATTATTCCAGCAATGGCAGGGTTTTCGAATCTCAATCAATGATCAGCCAATACAGGGTTTCTCCACATATCTTTTCCCAAAGAGGGCATCTAAGCATGGAAAGCCTTCATTAAAGGTGATTCCTCTCAGTTACTCTGGATTCCTTGAAAAGTTCGAGATAGACGATTCAGTAAGCATCTCCATCAGTTAGGAGGATGAGTTTCTTCTTCAGGCTCTATTGTGATGGTCCAGGGACCTAGGCGTGAGACCCACCAGAAGAGGATGGTACTAAAGTTGATTGTGAATATCCACAGAGCTGCAGTGAGAAAGAATTGCAGAACAAGCTCGGTCTCAGCGACAGGTGGACGACCCCATATAAGCAATGAAAAGAAGATTCCTACCTGTACCATCAGTCCTATCAGAATTGCAATCTGTGTGAACAAAAGCATCTTTTGTTCGGTTGCAAATGTTTTCACTCGCTGTCTTGCCTTCACCACGTTACACCAGAGATGCCTTTCACCTCGTCGTTATTATTTCTTTGTACTAGCTTGGAATTTTCATGAAGCGACAACATTAAGGCATATTTCATGTACGAACCTGCGATGGAATTGGTTGAATTCGTAAGAATATCTCTCGGAACTGCAATGAAGCTTGGGTTGGAATCAGGAAAGGTCCCTGAGAATTTCACAACCGCCTTTCTAATGACTTATCATCCTGGAGGCTGCTCAGCTAATTGTGCCTTCTGCCCTCAAGCAACGACTAGCGATTCTGATCCCGAGATGCTATCAAGAATAGGATGGCCAAGGTTCAAAGTTGAGGATGTGGAGAGAGAGCTTGCAAGGGAGGGTAAGTTCCAACGTGTTTGTATTCAAACACTGAACTATGATGGGGTCGTTGAAGATGTAATTGCACTTGCAGGTATTGCTCGGAATGCTAAGGGAGCGAAGATCTCCGTCTGCATACATCCCATCGATGTTGATGAGATGATTCGCATTAAGGAGGCTGAAGTAGAGCGAATTGGAATAGCTTTTGATGCATGCACGCCAGCACTCTTTGATCGTATCAAGGGAAATTCGCGAAATAGCGATTACACATGGGGGAAACACATTGCTGCAGTCAAGAAGGCTCAATCGATTTTTGGAGAAGATAAGGTAACAACTCATCTTATTATTGGACTGGGTGAATCAGAATCTGATGTCGTTGAATTCCTATTCTTGATGAAATCTATGAATATTCGAGTGGGCTTGTTCGCATTCACTCCAGTCGAGGGCACTGCCTTAGCCAAAGAAGAACCTCCGAACCTAGGTATGTATAGACGTGTCCAGATTCTTAGATATCTCATTATGAAAGAAGCGATTACGAAGGAGGAACTGCAGCTTGATGAGCATGGTCGCATGGTATTCATGAAGAACGAAGATGATCTTAGAGAACTGCTAGCATCAGGTACCGCGTTCCAAGTCTCTGGATGTCCTGGATGCAACCGACCCTTTTACAATGAGAGACCTCGGGGTCCGATGTATAACTATCCAAGGCCCTTATATCAAGATGAAATCGAACAAGCTCTTAATGATGCAGGATTGGTGAAGATATGGACGAGTTCCGATTCCTAGAGCTATCCACACATGACGCTTTTCATAACATGGCAATTGATGAATCGATAATGCTATCGATCAAAGAAGATGAATCACCTCCTACTCTCAGATTCTATCGGTGGAATCCATCAGCAGTTTCTATTGGTACATTTCAGGGAATGACTGAAGAGGTTGACATCGAATTCTGCAGGAAACGGAAAATCGATGCGATTCGTAGAATAACTGGGGGCGGCGCAGTCTACCATGATTACGAAGGAGAGATCACCTACAGTATTATCATGCCGAAGAGTCACAGACTTGCACCAGTGGATATCTTTGAGTCATACGGACTAATATGCGCTGGAATCATCAGAGGATTGGATATTCTAGGGATACCCTCGGAATTCAAGCCAATCAACGACATTGTGTCAGGAAACAAGAAGATCTCTGGGAATGCACAGACTCGTAAACATGGATGCTTACTACAACATGGAACAGTCTTACTTGACCTCGATGTTGAACTGATGTTTTCTATCCTAAAGGTACCAAAGGAGAAAATATCGGATAAGATGATCGCGGATGTGAAAGAGAGAGTCACATCGATTCGAGACATCCTGGGTTCTAATATCTCGATTGAATCATTAAGAGAAGCATTAGCTCAGGGTTTTAGTGAAGGTCTCTGTATAGATTTAGTGTCAGATGCTCTGACGACAAAGGAGAAGGATCGTGTAGAGGAGCTGGTGAGGCACAAGTATGCCACGAAGGATTGGAATTTCTCAAGGTGATAAGATGAAGCAATTTGCATACAAAGTACCGGCTGGCAAACTCATCAAGGTGAAGGTGTTACTAGAATCTAACAGGATATCAGAGGTAATCATAACAGGAGATTTCTTCCTGCACCCAGAAGAAGGTCTCCATGAAATCGAACAATCGTTGAAAGGAAGCAGCTTTGAGATTCCTGAGATGGCGGCACGTATCCGCAAGGCGCTAGAGTCCATAGATGGTCAATTGATCGGGGTGTCACCAGAGGATTTTGCTTTGACCATACGAAATGCTATCTATTCATGAGGAGTTACCTTGGTAGCACACACTTATTCGCAGGCGATACCGCTCATCAATCTGCACATTCTCCATGTGAATCTGCGCTTCATAAAGATTGAGTGACCAAGATGATTCCAATCCTGCGAAGGTCAAGATTACCTGTCGGAGTTCGGGTATGCCAACCTCATCAACTGATGGAGGACCATCTCCGTTAAGGGTAATCACATGATCTTCCCCACCTTTCACGTTGAACAGCATCTGGACTATGGGTTCGATTTGATCCTGAAGGCCTGTTCCGATCGTGTCGTGTATAAAGCTCTTCGCGATATCCTTCGCAAAGACATTCAGATTGTTCTCATCTCCTATCCATTGGCGGTCCAACCAGAGGATAGCTTCTTTTAGATAGTCATCTCTATCTATCATAAACTCGATATCAATGAACTCCTGGAAACCTCCGGGCTTTGATCGAACCAATGATGATCCGTCAGGCTTTTTCTCCCTGCTAACCTCAGACACATTGAAGAAGCTGTAGAAATCTGTATATCTTATGTTCGTGTACGTAATCAATTGACATGCCTCTTTCTGATGTATTAAATTAGGCAGACTCTTTATACTGAAGGATATCAAGTTTACCACACTGAAAGCTCGTATGGATAAGAGTGAAATAGCTCGGTTGTCCTCTGTTGCAGGATAACAATGTCGGGTTCAGACTATTCAGATGATAAGAAAATTCGTAAGATCGACTCGGATATTCTGAAATTCAAACAGGAACTTCAGCAAGCTGAATCTGAACAAGCTGGTATCGGAGCACGCTTGGACGGGGAGATCGAACGTTTACGTACTGACGCAAAAACCAAACTGGACGCCTACGAGGCAATTCGAAAACGAGCAAGAGAAGCCGAAGCTTCATGGAAAGAGGCTGACAAGAAATACAAGAAAGCCTCTGGAGGCAAGAATGCAGAGATTTCCAATACCAGGAAGAAGGTAGAAGGTCTCAAGAAACGCATCAAGAACGCTGAGAAGACAAAGTTGAAGCGAATTGATGAAATTGAGAAGGGAAAGATGAAGATAGTTGAAAAGGCAAAGAAGCAAAAAGCAAAAGAGATGGAAAAGATAAAAGCTGATGAAGTTGGAAAGGTCGAGGAAGAGAAGAAGAGAGAACTTGGAATCGATTAGGTAAGTTAGGGGTGATTTAATGAATGCGTACTTCACTATAGTCCTTATTGCATTTCTATTGTTCTTCCTGGTCTGGGGATTAGGATGGCTATTAGAGCTACTATCGCAAGTTGCTTTACAGACGACAAGAAAGCCAGGTTCGCGTGCATGGTATGGCTTAGTTGGACCAGGTGTCGCACTTCATGAGTCGTCGCATGCTTTGGGATGCATATTTACAGGTACTGAGATTGTCGAATTCAAACCCATCAATGTATCAGTTGAGGGCGATCAAGTAGTCCTTGGCTATGTGAAGTACGTCAATCCCCCTAGTGTACTCAAGCGTACCGTAATCAATATGGCACCTGTCGGTGTTTCCCTTGTTTTACTAACTTTCTTCGCATTGGCTGCCACATATCTCATTCCAGATGCACATCTTGGAGGGGAAGCAATCGCGCTCTTGATGGATCTAGTGAATGTAAAGACGGATCCACTACTGCTGGCTAATGCTTCATATCCCCTCCTGGTCATCGGTGAGTTCGTGTATGCCTTCTTCTATACCTTCGCTGAGCTGACAGTAATAAATCCGTTGTTCTGGATAGTCGCATTTCTAGCTATGACAATCATGTTCAGCAACGCTCCATCAGATGTTGACATCCGAAATGCTCTTCCAGGATTGAGATACATTATCTTGTTCAACTTCATTTGGCTCGCAGTTGCTTACTTTATTCCCATCGCAGGAATTCTCCTTTTTGGGTTGTACGAGCTGCTTGCAGTAATGTTCGCCTTGGCAATAGGATTTGCAGCAATCGCCTATGGATTCTTCATAATGATAACCGCCATGGGGCGTCTCCGAACACCCTATAACCTACTGCCATTCGTGGCAACGATTATTGCAGGGATTCTTCTATCGCTGTTCAGTACCTTTAGTCTCGCTTCTCAAACTGTTATAGCAGTAGCTGTATTCGCGATCATCGTCGTGCCTTTGCTTATGGTGGATGGCTTCAGAGCAGAAACGTAATACTTCCTCTGATATTCACCAAATCTCTTGACATTCGTGGCGAGTGCAATGGCAAAGATAGATTTGGTCAGGCGGCCTTCATTGATTCAGCCAAACCACCTTCTCAGGTATGTCTTCTTCACCGAGATGCAGGTCAGTCAAGCAGCGAAGATACTCAACGAGATAATGGCTTCGAATGGAGTAGTTACAGACAATGACTGGGAGAAATTCGTCCTAAGTAGCAGGGGCCTCTATGTGAAGGTGATGAGGAAACTAAGAGATGTAGGAATTGTAGAGAAGAGAATGGGTGAATATAGGATGGCGAAGGACTTCGCTTCAGCCCTTACAAAGATTGGGAAATATTGGGATGATATCGTCGAATCATACAATCAAGGGGACAGGTCTATTGCCTTCTGACTAGTCTACCTTGACCTCACCCTCTTTGATCTCGATATCCTTCAAGGTCGAAAGCGCCATTTCGTCCTCGACTTTCAAGACTCCAAGTTTTGCGAGCTCCCGTGCATGCTTTGCAGCCAGTCCAACAGGGACACCCAATGCCTTACCTAAGTCAGTAAACGACATCTTCCCGACCTCATCAACTAACAGAAGGACCTTCGTGTTTGCCTCAATGTTTAGGACTTTGATGTATCTCTTTGCACGTTCTTCTGCGAGGTCTCTCATCTCTAATGCCATATCCCTTTCCTTTTCCATAAGTCTGGTTGCTTTTTCAAAGGCTTCACGTTGCATCTCGACAATTGGAACCTTGGATTGTGCATCTTTCAGCTCATTTTGCAGATCATAGACCTTTTGTTCGAGTTCTTTGACCTCAGAGAACTTGGCTTGCATTGCTTCGATCTCGCCAAGTCTATCCTTTGCTTCCTTCTCAGAAACTTCCTTCCCCTTGTTAGCTTCCACTACAGCTCGCTCTAATTCCTTGATCTTTGCAGTCAAGGTATCATTTTCACTGCGCTTCTCAGCCAGAGCTTTTTCGATGAGCTGAATCTTTGATTCCAATGCCTTCATTTCAGCTTCAGCAGCAGGAGATTTCGTTGTCTTCGAACTCTCTGCTTTTCTGTATACTTCAAGCTGAGAGGATGATTCAGCTAGTTGGATCTTGAGTTCTTCTATCTGTGCACGTGCAGCATCTCTTTCATTTGTTCGCTCTTCTACGACAGTATCCTTACGGAAGAGGTTCTCACTGAGTTCGGATATCTCAGCCTCGAAGTCTGCGATCTTCCTGTTCATCTCCTCTTTGGCTACTTCGAAGGCTCTACCTTCATCGAGCTGCTTTTGCAGATCTTTAATCTTCATCTCAAGTTTCTTAATTGCTTGATCCTTCTCTTTGAGAGTATCTCCTGAAGCAAATGCCTCTTCCTCAAGGCTCTCCATAAATGATCTAACAATATCTTGCTGCTGCACGATTGTCGCTCGTAATTCTGTCTCCGACTCTCGGATTGTAGTTGCGAATTCTTTGAATCGCTCTTGGGTCTGATCAACAATCTTATCGACGAGTTCCTTCTCAAGCGATGCGAATTCAGTGTCTACAATATCAACGAATGTAGATTCGATGACGTTCTTAAACATGGGCATCCTGAGCTTCTCCACCATATCCTCAGATATGATTGTCTTCAGATCCACCACTTTTCCTCTGAATGTAAGGAGCTGAGCTGCAAAGATACCTACGACACCACGCTGCAGAGCGGCAATCTCACCCCTCATGGTTTCAAGCTTCTTGAGAAGAGAATCAAATCCAGCAGCCGCCTCACCACCCTCAGTGAGCCTCACTGCTTTCGACTCAGGAGTGTCGAGTCCCTCAACGAACTCCAATGCTGATGCTGCTGCTGAAATCAGCTCATCCCCACTGTCAACTGGGGTCGATGCCCCCCATTCATCCTCTCCTTCAGCTAAAAGAAGGATATCTTTCTCAGTAAGAGATGCATCTTTCAACGCCTTCTGCATCTTGACTTTTTCTTCTTCCTTCAATTTATCGTCAGCCATGAAGTTCCCTCTGTGGACCAAGCTACACTTCTTTCAGATATCGCTCAGGTATAAGCTTTCCTAGAGTGTGTATTTTACCTTATCAAATGGATACGGTATTGCTAGTCATTATACTTTTCCTTTACGCTCCCACGTACTGATATTGCCAATGGGATCACCAGATCAGGATTGCTGGATGATGCTATGTCTCTTATAACGCTATCAAGTTCAGAGGGTAATGGAATTGAATAGTTGGAAACAACTAGCCTTATCACCTGGGTGAGTCTATCGTTGTAATATCTCAAGTATCGAACTGACCACCAACTATGTTTTGACCTATCATATAACCGCAATCTTTGTTCGTTGAGCGTTCTTATCGTTGATGCCAGCAATCCCTGGATGCTCTCAGATTCTTGAATCGCCTGCAAGGATAGTAGGCGACACAATGCACCATAGGAGGGTCTGTTATTGATTAGCTTCTTTAGAATCGGGAGAGAGTATTCCAAGAGGGAATTCTTTCCATCTTCTCCAGAGTCAATCAGTATGCCGATTACTTCTCTAAGAATCACCTTGCTTGAAGACTTCATCAATGGCTTTACTAATTCTGGAACATCAGCAATATCCCTTTCTGCCAATCCTCTAATAGCTCTTACTTTCAAATCATTGCTTCCATTGTTCAATGTATCTCTGAGGAACGAAGTTGATTCACCTGTATGAATTCCTCCGATAGCCTGACATGATGCTATGGCTAGTCTATTCTTTCTATATCCTGAAAGAGATACATACTCCTTTAGAAGTTGAAAAGAGGAAGGAGATCCTATTTGTCCAATGCCATTGACAATTGATATCTTGGTTTTCATGTCCTTTTCAAGTTCAAGCCGATGATGCAAAAACTCCAACGGTCTAGAATCCCCTGTTCTTCCAAGGTTCTCTGCTGCTCTCCCTCTATCCCAGGGTGTCATGTAGAGTGTCATTCTGATTATATCTGCCAGTAATTGGCTTGTGCTCTTACTACATTTGTCTTGCAGAAACGATGAAGTACCTAGTGTTTCATATCGAGCGTTTAGATTGATTTCCGAGTTCAAATCCCGCATCATTTGATTGATCGCTTCGATTGTATCATTTTGCAAACTTGGTTGGCTAAGATAGCTCCTGCGACGCCAATACCATCGGTTATGTTGCTGCAATTCCTCATTTGATGCGACACCACTCATCGTCAGAATCATGAAACCATAGTATGTTCGCAATAGTTCATTTCGAGAAGCCCTGCTTTCTAGTTCTCTAAGTTCCTCAAGTCGAGCATTTACCACATCCTCATAGAGAATTGCGAATGGAGTAATCAGCATTTTTTCTGCGTCTATGAAGAAGGTATTCCTATTCCTAATCTGGTCCTTAAGAATCGTAATAGTCTCTGAAATTGCCTCAGATCTTATTTCGTAAAGATTGGATCCTTGTAGGTTCTGAAATTCATCGAATATGTCGCAGTCTGTTCCTCCAACTGACTCGAGACCTAAGAGAAACATTACGGCATCTCTGACTTTTCCTATCGGAGTGATCACTTTGAGTTCTCCAAGGAAGAGTTCCCAATCCCCCTCCTTGATGTATTCTTCAGCCTTTGCTTCCAATAGAGGATAATCTCTAGTTTGGATTATCTTTTCTAGTTCATTTGCCATCGATAACTCCCAAGGATAGTTCCTATGCAGGATATATTAGGGACACTATTTCTCCTAAACACCAGTTTGTAAGAAGTCCCTAAGCAAATATGTTAGGTGTCAGAACAAGATGATTCCACAAAAAGCGATGCTTAAAGAAAAGAATATCGGAATCATTGGTTTCAATGCACGACCCATCGCATGCTCAATAAAAGCTCTAGGAGGAAAGACATATGTTTCGGACTATTGGGGAGATATTGACCTGGTAGCATGCTCAGATGAGTGGACGACTGTTCTAGCTCCGAAACCAGGATGTAGGCAAAGAAGCTCACAAGAAAGGCCTATACATCTCTCTCTTTCTGATAATTTCCTATCTGCCTTCCCGGATATTGAGTTTGATGCAATCCTTATTGGGAGTGGATTCGATGATCACTCCTCATCTCTTCACAGAATCCAGAAGAATTACGGTCTTTCTGGTAACTCCCCTCCAATGATATCTTCTGCGAGAAATAGGAAGAAGATTCAGTCGATTATCAATGAAGACAACCTGCCTGCGAGGATGCCACGTTCATACAAGTGTAGATCTGTCCAGCATCTACTAAGAAGTGCAATAAAGGTCGGATTTCCCTGCGTGGTACGTCCTTGTACCTCTGGAGGTGGTTCCGGAATAAGGTCATTTCCAGACTTTGAAACCATGGCACAGTATTTTGATTCGAGAAAGAGTGTCGAATTGATAGTTCAGGAATATATCCATGGATGTGATTTCAGTGTGAGTGCATTAGGGACAGGTGAGGAAGCAAAGGTACTCTCAATACAATCTCAACTGAT
>JAFGAR010000084.1 GCA_016933575.1 Candidatus Thorarchaeota archaeon | reverse complement strand
GTGTCAATGATAGAGAACGGTGTATTGAACGCCTGTTTTCTTGAACCGTCCTCGTAAACATAGATTATGGTGATCTTCCATTTGCCACCTTGAGGGAGCTTGAAATTGATGGAGAACGGCTTTGTACCATTGACCTTTATTCGTTCGACTCCGCTTGCATAAGGACCAACCTTAATCTCATCACTGACTGAGTTGTTTGTATATGTCACGTTCACATGACCCTTACGTTCAGGTACTCCGTTCTGTGTGATGGCATCAGTCATCATCCAAGCATAGAACTCCGCAAGGATCTGCTCCCAGGTTTTTCCAAGAACCTCAGCAATCGCATCCTCTGGGCTCACATCCTTGGAGTTATTATTGAGGTTGTCCTTCGCTTTGTCAAACACTTCTTTCAGCTTAGCTTCGCCATATTTCTCTGAGATGAATTTCATAAAAAGGTACGAGCCCACATAATCCGAGTAGCTCTTACCCCATCCGATGAAGATTGACCGGTTGAGATCAAGATAATCATCATACCAATTGTGGTCCCCCACCCGGTCGAATTCGTCTTGAATCTCCTTGTTCGTCAGATTGAAGTTCGCCTTGGTCGACTCGATGCCCCAGTATGTGGCTTGTCCTTCAATCCACCATTTGTTCGCGACGGGGCAATGATCTACCGTATCATTTCCCTCTTTCTCAGTTTGATATTGGAAGAGATGCATAAGTTCGTGTTCGCACACGTACTTCAGGTCGGTATCAGATTCAATCGTACCAACCTTGATGGTGATCGTGCCGCTAGTCGATGCTTTGCCAACAGTCTCTGTTGATGTTCCATTCACGACCACGACCTTGATGGTGTTGTTCGCTGCGGTCTTTGGCCCACGAGTGAAGCCCTTGCCAAGGTAGTACTCCAAGGAAAACTCGAGATGGTCGATGATCGCAAGCATCGTATCGAGAGGTACCCCTCCACCTTCATCTGAGACCTCGATTGCCTCGTCCTTGTCATTGATTTCATCATCAATCCCCACATCAATATAGGGTGCATTAAGACCTGACTGAACCTCGAATACGTAGTCGCTATCTGTGGTGTAAGAGATGATATTTGGCATTCCTGGAGTATCTATCGATTCACCCCAATTTGTAGAATCTCCAGTATCATAGCCGAAGAGTGAGATTGACCCTGATGTGCTTGAGGGTCCATCGTCAGATGATGGCCAATCATCGAAGAGGTCATCTCCATTACCTCCACTGTATCTCATGAAGTCAATAACACTTCCATTGGAATCGAAGAGACCTATCTCATCTCCTGTCGGTGCCAATATGCTGTCATTCAATCCAATATAGATCTCAGCCTTTCCATCACTAGCATCCAGGTCAGATGTCCCTGTCCCCGTGTAGACTGCGATGTAGTCCTCCCCATCTATTCCAAGAATAGAGGGAAGTCTAATGAGGCTCTCATCATCAAAAGTCGTAATGAACCATTCCGGTAGGCTATCTTCCGTGTATGTTGATGGAATGTACATCTCTACAAATTCATTCTCAATACTATCGGAATAGTATACCTCACTGATAAATGCTACCCCATTGTAGGTTGAGGGAGTATCCTCTGCAGTAATCGGAATTACATTACTTGGTCTAAAAAGATAGATAGCTGCAATTGTCCCAGCACTTACAATTAGAATGATTACAATGATGGCAATTCTCTTAGAGTCCACTAGCATCCTCTCCGACGCGAATAACTTGTGATTTTATCTGTGTAGAGTACTTCTTTCTTTTGGTGATGTAGTTCAATCCCCTCTCCTTAGGTCTGGTTTGGGTATGATATGGAGGAGCTATCTTGGGAGAGAATCTCATACTAAGTATGTCTGTTGATGGACTTGCTTTTTCGATGGGGGACGGTTCAGATGGATTTGGGTTCGCTTTTCCAGATCTCTTTCTGTTTCATTGGATCTATTCCAACTTCAAAAGTCAGGGACTGTCTGGATGCCTGTGTACTCCACTGCTTTCTAAACCGATAGAAATATTCGTAGAGTTCTGGGATATCAGCACAAAAAAGAACCTCGTGGTTTTCAATAACAGTTATTTGAAGGAATAAGGGTAGTTCCTCAAAGAGCCAGACATCAAACTTGTCTGCATCTATACGCCTCCATATTTTTCCAAGTAGTGCTGCTTGTTCATCCGCGGATTGTATAGTTGAAGCCACAACACAGATGTCATAATCGCTTCTTTCTGTGGCAGTGCCTTCAATTTGAGAGCCGAAGAGGAGGACCGCATCAGCTTTATCTATCTCTTGAATCCAATCAAGTTCTTTTTTGATTCGAGATATTACTTGCTCAACCATTTTTCAGCCACATCCAAGAACTCAGATATTCCGGGAATAACTCGTTTGATGCTCTTTAGAAGCACTTCAAGCTCTATATCGTTATACACATGGATAAGTCGATTTCTGAGGCCATTGGCTTCTTTCATGATTTTTCCTATTTCTTCTGTGATAAGACCCTGATCAAGAAGCTTGGAGATATTGGTATAATCATCAGTCGGTGGGACTGATGTGTCTTTTAGAATCATCGCCATCAAGTCTGTGGCTACTTCAATCGATTCTTGAGCGGCCTTCTCTATTGCCAATAGAGTCATTGTATCATAGTCTGATATATTTTCGATTTGCCATTCTTCAATAAGTGCAATTCTATGGCGACCATGGTATATCTTCTGCATGTAACGTTTCTTGCGTGGCTCAGGTAATTTAGGCATCTTGAATATCTCCCACTATTGATCGCGTTCCAAAGCATTTCTTCCAGTTTATACCTTTGCATGCTCTCGCTCGCTTCAATTTGGTAATTGACATCACGCATTCTAGATGCGGTATTTAGCATTCAATACTTCTAAAGGGTTAGGCCATCCGGAATCCGAAAGGAATGAGTACATTTGCTGTCACCTTTAAGGAGTGATTCCGATAGCACAACTTCTAGTTGTGTTTCCAGTATGCCTTCCCAATGCTGTTTTTCCCAGCCCCCTGCACAGCAGCAAAACGTAGAAGGCATCCTGTGAAAATTGCTTTTTGCTATACTGCAATGACAATAAGCCTTCATCTTCCCTTCCACGGTCGATGCTGCTTCGTATCCTTCCGGATTGTAAGGCACCTTCGTGATATGGATCCAAACACCATCCCTTCGGATATACCCATAGTATGAGCCTCCTCTCCATGATGTGTCTAGGCGCATAAATTCTAAGAGCCTATCAATACTGCCAAGCTCGGAGAACTTCTTCTTCATCTCCTTGATTCTTGCCTTTGGGTAGGTATGTGGGCATGTTTCCACAAGTATCTTCGTGCGTGTTGGCTCATCTGCTAATGCATCCAATGTGTTGAGTGCACTTGCGATCCAATCTGACTGCTCTCTTCGTATCTTCTTTGTGGACCCTACTGGAACGTCTTTTGCTCCTCTTGTGACTTGTTCAGCTATCTTGCTTTTCGCATTGCGTTCGACGCTCGCTGTAAATCTTTCAATCCACTTCACCAGAGAACACTCCCATCATTGCAGGAATTACTTATTCTTAGAAATAGCTTGCCGTTCTTGATTATTAAAGTAAGGCTCGGAATAACCGAGTCGTATCCAATGACAAGTACCGATACACGCTAGTTTATTAGAAAATTTGCTAATTATATAATGAATTATCGAAATGGGGTGATCCAGTGCCAGAAAGAAACAAGCCAGAACACCCCACTCAAATGGAGCTAGATATCTTACGATCCTTTGGATGGGCTGTTGTGGAATTAGAATCGGTTCTGTTTGAGAGATACACTCAGATCTCAGCGAAGCATTCACTCATCTCTCTGGATGCCTTCAGGAAAGCTATGCGCATCATGGAGTCCAAAGGGTATCTATCGTCAACTAGTCTTCATGGATATCGCGCGTTCAAGAAACAGATAGTAGACAAAGGAATTCTTAGAAACATATCTCCGAAGAATCCGAATGAGGAGATACGCTTGGCACTTGCTAGCCTGAGAGCCAAGAAGAAGGTGGGATTCCTCCGTTCTTCGGATATTCCTGAAGCATTGAGTAGCAGAGCGAAAATCTCGGTTGACCCTCACAGCCACTCGGAGTTAGCATCTGAGCCATCACCCCAGAGGAAAGTTACCAAGACTCTGATTATGCAATCTCAGATCACAGGTGATGTCATTCTTCAGCAATTAGAGAAGCTATTGCAGAGAAAGGCACGATCTGGAAAGATCAGTCCTAGTATAGTATCGACACATATCCATAACCTACGTAATGCCTTATCTGACTCAGAAGAAGTATTTCTGGAGTACATTGAGCAAGAGTTCCCGGAGCTAATTACTCCACTCAACCGATTGCTATCTTCCAAAGGATCTGAT
>JAFGAR010000083.1 GCA_016933575.1 Candidatus Thorarchaeota archaeon | reverse complement strand
CGACCATACAGATGAATACCAAAGACTCCAATCGCTCCTGATTGTGCAAAAACATTGGGCGTATACGTATCGGTCCTTTGATAGCATAAATATGCTTCTCTATCTTGTCCTGTCTCTTGAAATGACCAAGCATCTCTTCTTCACACGACTTGGAATGATATTGCCATAGATAGCTGAAATAGATTAGAATAATCAGGAATTTAGTTAGAAATTCGAGAAGAGGTGATATAAACTAAAAAAGGAGAAGAAATGCTTCCAATCACTGAAGTGCCAGAATCAATAGCATCAGGAATGTCAAACTACAGAAACGTCTTCTGTAAGAACGAAGGCTTCCAACATGTAAGTCGCTATGTAACAGGATTGATAATCAGTCCCAATAAGACACTTCAGGGAATATATGACATTCAGGTCTGGAAAGACAAAAAACCAAGCAGACGTGCAATGCACCAATCAGTCTTTGAATCTGGTTGGGATTCAGATACTTTGATTGAGCAACATCGCAAGGTTATTTCATCATCTCACAGAGGAAAAGGTAAGGAGATAATCAGCCTTGATTGGACATACTCTCATCATGACCGAGGACCAGAGATATATGGAGTAAGCAAAGAATATGATTATGTAGAAAAACGCACCTCACGTTTTCAGACAATAGTAACGGCAGTTATTTCCAATGACAATCTGATAGATGGTCTGGATGCAGTAGTGCAATCACCCGATGTTTGCGAGTCTGAGATGGAGTATTTGAATATGACAGCCAGAGACAGCTATGACCAGATGTCCGCATTACAGGAACGCCTTTTGGAGTTGCTTCATTACCGAAAGCATAAACTTGATTATAAGAAGCGCACAGAGATAGCCTTAGAGATGGTTAAGCAGATAGAGCAAGAAGGTCTTTTTCCATCGGCAAACTATGCCTTTGATAATGGCGTGCTGACACTTGATTTGACCAGATTTATAGAGAATCAGGGCAAGCATTGGGTAAGTGAAATAGAGTTTTCCCGTCACATAAACTGGTCAGGAGAATGGCAGAGAGTAGATACAGTATCAGAAATGTTAAGGACAGAGCATTCGGAGAGTTTTCGTCAAATAAAGGTTTTATGTCGCAATGGAGAGCAAAGAGATTACTGGGTATTCAGCAAGGTATTGAGGTTAAAGCGATATGGTCGTAAACGCCTTGCCATTGTTTTTGAGACAGAGGATTTGAGTGATACGCCCAGATATTACCTAACGGATGCACTTCATTGGGAGAGTGGTAGGATATTAGAGACATGGAGCTATCGCTGGTCATCGGAGATATTTCATGAGTTTGGCAAACAGTTGACAGGACTGGAATCGGCACAGGTACGTGAGGAGGAATCGGTCAAATGCCATTTTCGCTTGAGTTGCGTAGCGCAGTCGTTAATCCAGAGGGCATCTGTTGGGAAGTCAAAATGTGAGAAATTCGAGTTCTCGAAGGGGAAAGCAACCATAGGGCAAAGATGCCGAAAGATAGCTCGTGAAGTCTTACATTCCATGCTTGAGTTGAGCAAACGTTTATTTATGGAAGGGAAATCTACTGATGAGGTATTAGATATGTTAATGCCAGCATGATGCTTTTTGGCGAGATGATTGGAGAAAACTGCCAAGTCGTG
>JAFGAR010000082.1 GCA_016933575.1 Candidatus Thorarchaeota archaeon | reverse complement strand
GGACCGGTGAAGTTCACGGTTATTGAAACTGGGTCCCCCAGATGCTCTTTGTGTTTCAGGATTCCATTCAGAATGACTGCCACAACGATTCCCCCGAAGGGACCCACCATATTCGAATAGGATTCCGGGATGCAGCCTCTATACATGTAGGTTGAAGTGGAAGTAAGCTGGATTGCTTGATCAAATGGGTGTGTCTGATTCTTGCTGGGCAATGTCATCTCCTCGCTTGATTCACTCGTATAATGCACGACATCTCTTGAGTTTTTGGGGATAGCTCAGTAGATCTGTGGAATCTGAGAATTGATCGACTGAACCCAAGTACCTTGGAAGGCATCTTATCTTTTCATCTTGGATCGTTTCGAAGATGGCCTCTGCGAACTTATCCCCCCTGATGACCAGGAATGGTCGATTTCGAAAATTGGAGGGTCTTGTGTCAAGAGGTGCGGTGATACCTAGGTCGTTATGTTTCTCAGCGATGAACTCGTATACCTTTACAAGTGAGTTCTGCCTCTCTTGCCATGTAGTAGCATCCATTATCTGATGGAATAGTGGTGTTAGCATGTCAGAGCACTTGAGCTGGGCAAAGCCTGTTCCAACCCATTTGATGTAGGGTGCATAGGTCTTCTCCATTAGAAAACAGAGATTCATGATGTCTCGAATGAGTCGTGATGCAACGATTCTCGATCCCAATTCGTCATTCACTTGACCAGTACGACCCACAAATCCCTCTTCTTGGGAGATACGGTTCCATTGGTTGGCGAGAAGGTATAGCCACAGGTCGTGAGGATAGTATTGTAGCTTGTCAACAATAGGTTTCAGTTCGCCAAGTCCATCATGAAAGACTCTCCCGGTTGCGATGCTTCTCAGGCACTGTTGTGATGTGACCAGCCAATCAGTGACAGATATTTCTGATAGGGGGTCGAATCCCAAATACTCTGAGAAGTACACCCGAGAAGTTGTGAAAGTGATCATATGATTGATCTCTTCTCCTTCATCTACTGGAAGCAGCATGTTCGGGCCATTATTGATCAAGACGGTGCCTGTGGGAACTCCACGTATTTCCCGCGGGAGTTTCTTACGGAAGGTTTCATCGAGCACTTTCGAGTAAGGATTGAAGTCAGAAGGGTCTAAGAATAGGTAGAGTCTTGGTCCCCAATCATGGTCCATTGACTGTTCAGTGTCAAATCCAAGGACCTCTGATCCCGAACCAATGAGTGCAGCAGAATAGATGAGATCGGAAAAACTCTCCTCCATGATTGGACGAACAGCCTCTCTGTAGAAGAGCTCACTTAGATTCAGTCCTTTCATGAATGGATATGGAAATGTGGCATTTTCTATCATCCACTTTTCAATATCTGAATAGTCTGGCATGGCTCGCATTACGACTTCTTATCTTCTAATTCTTTCGACAGAAAGAATGTAGCTACTAAGATGATTGGAGAGGTAATGGACAAAGAAAAAAGCTGAAGCGTATTGGGACAGATGAATGGAGTTACCTTTTTGATTAGAGAATGCCCTTTCCAAAGTATGATATAGGTTCGATTCGGCAGATTCCTCGATTGACAATGAGACTCCTCCCAGATGTACCTGATAACTTCCAACCTACTTCCTTGGACCTTGTACTAGCTACGTTAGCAGCACTCGGACTACCAATCGCTGCCGGATTTCTTTTCAATACTACAGGTGCATTGATCCCCCTGTTTCTTTATTATGGTGTATTCTGTTGGGGTATCGTCAAATGGAGACGCGGTGCAGTTGGCTATGAACTGAGTAAGGGCGAACTTCGAAAGCAATTTGCCAGTTATGTGACTCCATTGTTTGTAGTACTCTTGATGCTACAGCTACTTCTGGTAGGTTTTGAGTTCGTCACCTATTTGCCAGTATCTGACTTTAATCTTCTAGGTTTCATTATCACGCTGGCAATATGGCCCGTGTTGAATGCATTCTCTGAGCAACTCATCTGGATCTACACGTTCGATTCCTATGCGGAGTACTTCAAAGAGGGTACAAAGAGGAAAGTGATGACTGGTATTGGAGGCTTGATGTATGTCATACTCATCAGCCTGATTCACCTTTTATTCTGGATTGCGTTCCTTCCCGAGGGGCAATCTATATTCCCATTCAATGTATTGTTTGTTCCCATTCAAACAGCAATCGCTATCGGCTATATCTTTCTGTACAGACAATCCAAGAGTATGTGGCCATTGGGACTCATCCATGTACTGATCAATATCACATCAACAGGGCTAAGTGGGTACTCGATGCTTCCGTTCTTGCTGTTATTCAGTTGATGTTGAAAGCCGTTTCCAAGATATGCAAAATATAGTGTGAGATACACGCCATATCTGCAGTAATCTGAAAGATACTGCGTGCATTTTCCAGAGAATACAGTTTCTGTAGAGAAACGATTCTTGTTTTCAAGGCAAGAATATCGAAGAAGCATTTGGAATAGAGTAGATACAGTACTAGGATGGAGTAGGAAGTGATTTAATAGCACTTCAGAGAAGGAATCAATGGTATTCAATGTCATTAGGAGAGTATAACGGTATCTCACTTGTTCAGTCAGAAGTGGATGCCCTGGTTGCACTTGAGGCGGAGATTGGACAAGCCATCCCCCATCAAACAGAACAGGTAATGGATGGATTCGGGTTTTGTGCAGAAGACGATCATGTCAAAGAACTAGTCATATACGACTGTGGATTGACATCTATTCCTGATTCTATAGGGTTTTTCAAATCGCTTAGATTATTGAATCTTTCAGGAAACAGTATAGTTTCACTACCCGACACATTTGGGAACCTCACATCACTTCAGAAGCTCTATCTGGGTGGAAATGGACTCAAGTCGCTTCCAGAGAGCTTTGGCAATTTGGTGAATCTTGAAGAACTGCTCCTTTACAGTAACAATCTTACAGCTTTGCCGGCTAGCTTCTCCAACCTCACCAAACTC